>NZ_JBIRRR010000013.1:190637-215846 GCF_044333795.1 Streptomyces sp. NPDC020917
GGGGACCCCGCGCCCCTTCGGCAACCGGGCAGCCCCACCCGGCGGTTTGCCGTCTGCGGCGTGCGTTGTGGCTGGGCGCGCAGTTCCCCGCGCCCCTTGGATGCTGCCCGGTGGGCAGGGAAGCCCGGCCCCATTCCTCCCGCAGACGGGGGCCGGCCCGGGAGGGGACGGTGCGGGAGTGTCCCCGCAGGAACTGTGCACACACCCGGCCCACTTCACGAATAGAGCCGCACGCACAGTTCCGAGGAGACACTCCCGTGGCGGCCCCGACCCCACCCACCGAAGGTGCACCGACAGGGGCGCGAGGAACTGCGCGACCAGCCGAGACGAGACCTGCACACGGCAGAGCAGGCCCGGGGGCACCCCGGTACGAGACCAGCAGACGGCCACGCGCAGCGCGAGGCACCCCCCGCGCACCGGGGTCAGGAGGGGTTGAGGGAGGTTCGGAGGGCGGAGGCGGCCGCGGTGAGGGAGGGGCCGTACCACGTGAGATGGCGGCCGTCGACCAGAACAGCGGGGAGAGAGGGGAACGCCTCCGGCCCGTCCTCCGCGGTAAAGCGGTACGGCTCGTCCGGCAGGACCACCAGATCCGCGCCCTCCACCCCCGCGGGGTCGAACCGCGGATACCGCTCAGCGTGCGCCGCGAACACATGGTCCACGCCGAGCCGGAAAAGCAGGTCCCCCGCAAAGGTGTCCCGCCCGAGCGCCATCCACGGCCGCCGCCACACCGGCACCACCGCCGTGCGCCGCGGCCCGACCGGCCGCACCTGAGCCCACGCGGCCTCGGCGGCGTCCAGCCAGCCGGGCCTGTCCAGCCCGCACCCCTCCACCAGCACCCGCTCCAGCTCGCGGAACGCCTGCGGCAGCGACCGCACCTCGGTGACCAGGACCCGCAGTCCCGCGGAGCGCAGCGCCTCCAGGTCCGCCGGCCGGTTCTCCTCCTCGTTGGCGATCACCAGATCGGGTGCGAGCCCGATGACCGCCGCCACGTCGGGGTTCTTCGTGCCGCCGACGCGGACGACGTCCAGGTCCGCGGGATGGCTGCACCAGTCGGTGGCGCCGGCCAGCAACCCGGGCGCGGTCACGGCGACCGCTTCGGTGAGCGACGGGACGAGGCTGACGGCGCGCCGCACCGGCGCGGGACTCTCGGCGGTCATCGGTCCACGGTACGGCGGTGTGTCGGCGGGTCGTGCGATGCTGGCGCCGAGCCGGACGAGGGGATCACACCACCATGACCGAGGCGATGGACGGCAAGCCCGGCGGGCTGCTGCTGCTTGACACCGCGAGCCTGTACTTCCGCGCGTACTTCGGCGTGCCGGAGTCCGTGCGGGCCCCTGACGGCACGCCCGTCAACGCGGTGCGCGGCCTCCTGGACTTCATCGCGCGGCTGGTCGCCGACCACTCCCCCGCCGCCCTGGTGGCCTGCATGGACGCGGACTGGCGGCCGCAGTGGCGGGTGGACCTCATCCCGTCGTACAAGACGCACCGCGTGGTCGCCGACACCGCCGGCGTCGAGGAGGTTCCCGACACCCTCTCGCCGCAGGTGCCGGTCATCGAGGCGGTACTGGACGCGGTGGGCATCCCCCGGCTGGGCGCGGCCGGTTACGAGGCGGACGACGTGATCGGCACCCTCGCCTCGGCCGCCGCCGGGCCGGTGGCCATCGTCACCGGCGACCGCGACCTGTTCCAGCTGGTCGACGACGCCCGCGGCGTGCGCGTGCTGTACCCGCGCAAGGGCGTCGGCGACTGCGACGTCGTCGACGAGGAGCTGATCGCGGAACGGTACGGCGTGCGGGCCGGCCAGTACGCCGACTTCGCCGCGCTGCGCGGCGACCCGAGCGACGGGCTGCCCGGAGTGAAGGGCATCGGTGAGAAGACGGCGGCCCAACTGATCGGCGACTACGGCGACTTGGCGGGGGTGCGCGCCGCCGCCGCGGACCCGTTCTCCAAGCTCACCCCGGCCCGGCGCCGCAACATCGCCGAGGCCGCCGCCTATCTCGACGTCGCCCCCACGGTGGTCGAGGTCGCCCGCGACGTCCCGCTGCCCGCGTTCGACGCGACGCTCCCCCACCAGCCGGCCGACCCCGCGGCGCTGGAGGAGCTGGCCCGGCGGTGGGGCCTGGGCGGCTCCCTGTCCCGCCTCCTCGACACCCTGGCTGCCGCCCGCTGACCGCGACGGTCCGGGACCGTCCGGGAGGGCCGGGCGCACGCCGCGCCGCGAGGACCGCGCGCCGGCCCGCTACACCGCCGCCGCCTCGGCCTCCGGTGCCGCGCGCCGCAGCCGCGGCAGGTGGAGCAGCAGGCCCGACGCCAGTCCGAGCGCGGCCAGCACCCACCACACGCGGTGGAAGGAGTCGACGGCGGTCGCCGGCGTCGGCGTGCCGAGGACGGCGACGAAGACGCTGATCCCCAGGACCGCCCCGAGCTGCCGGAAGCTGGCGTTGATCGCCGAGCCGACGGCGAACCGCGCGGGCGGCAGCGCCTGGACGGCCGCCCCGGACTGCACGGGCAGCGTCAGCCCGATGCCGAGGCCGATGACGAGGGACGCGGGCAGGAAGTCCGCGGCCCAGTGCGGGTGGCCGCCGGTCCGCAGCGCCAGCAGTGTCCCGCCGGCCGCCCAGAACACCGCGCCCGCGGAGAGCACGAGCCGGGGGCCGTGGGCGTGGCCGAGGCGGCTCGCGGTGCGGGCGACGGCGGTGACCACCAGCGGGGAGGGCGCGCTGGCGAGGGCGGCGCGCAGCACCGAGTACCCCCACACGTTCTGCAGGAAGAGGATGTTGGCGAGCAGCAGCCCGTAGAAGGCGGAGGAGAACACCAGCGAGGCCGCGTTGACCACCCGGAACTGCCGGACGCGGAACAGCGCGAGGTCCATCACGGGGTCGGCCGCGGCCCGGGTGCGCAGCAGGAACACCGGCAGCAGCACGGCGGCGGCCGCGAACGCGGCGATCACCCGCGGGTCGGCCCAGCCCCACGAGGGTCCCTCGATGATGGCCAGGCTCAGCACGGCGGGCATCGCCGCGACCAGCAACACGCCGAGCGGGTCGGGCAGGCCGCCGGCGTGCGGCTCCCGGGACTCGCGCAGCAGGCGCAGGCCCACCAGCACGACGACGGCGCACACCGGCACGTTGACCAGGAAGATCCAGCGCCAGGACGCGTACTGGGTGAGCAGCGCGCCGATGGTGGGGCCGAGGGCCGCGGCGGCCGCGCCCATGGCGCCCCAGGTGCCGATCGCCATCGGGCGCCGCGCGGGCGGGAACTCGGGGAGGACCAGGGCCAGCGAGGTCGGGGTGACGAGGGCGGCGAACGCCGCCTGCAGCGCCCGGGCGCCGATCAGCGTCCCCGCGCTCGGGGCGGCTCCGCACAGGGCGCTGGTCACCGCGAAGCCGGTGATGCCGATCAGGAAGACCCGCTTGCGGCCGTAGCGGTCGGCGAGCCGTCCGGCGGGGATGAGCACGGCGGCGAACACCAGGCTGTAGGCGTTCAGCACCCAGGCCAGGTGCCCGGTGGTGGTGTGGAAGCCGCGGCTGATGGTCGCGAAGGCGACGTTGACGATCGTGGTGTCGAGGAAGACCACGAAGACGCCGAGGCTGCTGAGGGCCAGGACGCGCAGGGCGCGCCGCCTGTCGGCCGCGGTGCGCGGGTCCTCGGCGGCGGCGGGGGCCGGTGCGGCCGACGTCCGCTCGGGGATGGTCATGGGTGTGCCCCTCGTGGTGGGTGCGCGACAGGACACGGCAGGAGTGTGTTGTGATTTCCTACCGACTTGGCCGACGCTAGCAGCGGTGAGTAGGAGAAGACAACTGACCCGGGTTTAGGCTGGGCGCATGGACGGCAACCTCGCGGACGGCGCCGCGCAGCACGCGGCGGACGCCGACCCCACCTCCCCCGACGTCCCCCTGGACCGGATGGCGCAGCTGCCCCTCGGCCCGCGGCCGTGCTCGATCGCGGCGGCGCTGGACGTCCTGGGCGAGCGCTGGTCGCTGCTGGCCCTGCGCGAGATGGCGTACGGCGTGCACCGCTTCGCGAAGATCGCGGGGTTCACCGGGGCGTCCCGGGACATCCTGGCCGACCGGCTCCGCAAGCTGGAGGACGCCGGGGTCGTCGAGCGCCGCCAGTACAGCGAGCACCCGCCGCGCTTCGAGTACCACCTGACGCAGTCGGGCCGTGAACTCTTCCCGGTGCTGCTGGCGTTGCGCACCTGGGGCGACAAGTGGGCGGTGGAGGCACCGGCGTTGGACCTGCGCCACACCTGCGGCCACTCGGTGGACGTCGAACTGCGCTGCGGCCGCTGCGGGGACGCGGTCACCCGCGCCTCCCTCACCCCGGCCCGCCCCCGCTGACGCCCCCGGCCGCCGCGCGGCCGGGGGCGGGCCCGGGGACGGTCAGTCCCGGGCCGGGGCGGGGCCGAGGGTGACGGGGATCTGCTGCCAGCCGAAGGCGATGAAGGACGGGACCTGGCGGAGGGTGGCGGGGTCGGCGGCCAGGGCGAGGTGCTCGAAGCGGTCGAAGAGCGCGGGCAGCGCGGTGAGCGCCTCGGCGCGGGCCAGCGGCGCGCCGATGCAGCGGTGGACGCCGATGCCGAAGGCCAGGTGGTCGTCGGCGGCGCGCAGCGCGTCGAACTCGGCGGCGTCGTCGCCGTAGTGCGCCGGGTCGAGGTTGGCCGCCGCGTAGGTGGTGACGATGGCGTCGCCGGCCGGGATGGTCACGCCGTCGACGGTGATGTCCTCTGCGGCGAACCGCAGCGGGAGCGTGGCGATCGACGGGTGGACGCGCAGCGTCTCCTCGACCACCGCCTCCCAGCTGATCCTGCCCGCGCGGACGGCGGCCAGCTGCTCGGGGTGCCGCAGCAGCGCGACCACCGCGTTGCCGATGAGGTTGACGGTGGTCTCGAAGCCCGCGCCGATCACCAGCAGCAGGGTGAACAGGAGTTCCTCGCCGCTGAGCCGGTCGCCGTCCTCGTCGCGCACCCGGATCAGTTCGGTGGTCAGGTCGTCGCCCGGGTGCTCGGTCCGGTGGCCGATGAGCGCGGGCAGCACCGTCCCGATCTGCTCCTGGACGAAGGCGCCGTGCTCCGGGCTGGGGTCGGAGGTGTCCATGATGGCGGCGATCAGCGTCCCGGTGGCGTCCACCAAGTGGTCGGGCACGCCGAACAGTTCGCAGATCATCCGCATCGGCAGCGGATGCGCGAGCCCGGCCCGCAGGTCGACCGTGGCGCCGGGGTCGGCGGCCTGCGCGGCCTGAAGCGCGTCCAGCAGCTCGGCGGTGATCGCCTCGACGCGCGGCCGCATCGCCTCGGTGCGGCGGGCGGTGAAGCTGGGGGCGACGAGCCGGCGCAGCCGGGAGTGGTCGGAGCCGTAGGTGGACAGCATGTTGACCACCCCGACCCAGCCCAGGATCCATGCCCAGGACGGGTGTTCGCCCATCTCCGGCCACAACGACCAGTGCCGGCGGGGGTCCTTGCTGACCCGCGGGTCGAGGATCAGCGACTTCAGGGTGGCGTACCCGGTGGGCGCCCATGCGGGGATGCCGCCGGGCAGCTCGACCGGCACCACCGGACCCAGGGCCCGCAACCGGGCGCTCTCCGCGGGGACGTCGTCGCCGAAGGGGTCGAGGGCCGGACGGGTGGGGGCGGTCATGGGCGCTCTCCGGACTGGTCGGGGGTACGGGGCGTGAAGCGGACGGGCAGCGAGGTCAGCGAGCGGTGGAACGGCCCCGGCCGCCAGGCGAGCCGGTCACGCGGGACGACCGGCTCCAGGTCCGGCAGCCACTGGGTGAGCCGCTCGACGGCCTCGGTGGCGATCAGCAGGGTGTGGTGCTTGACCGGGCAGGCGTGCTCGCCGGCCGACCACGACAGGTGCGAGGCGTCGCTGGGGTGGTGGGCCGCGCCGAACTCCCGCTCGCCGAAGTAGCCGAGGGCGCCGTAGGAGACGACGACGGGCACCGCGGCCTGCACCCACACGCCGTGGAAGCTCACCGACTCGCGGGCGAAGTGGATGCCGTAGTTCGACAACGGCGTCTCGTAGCGCAGCACTTCGGCGACCGCGTCCATGATCGGGCGGGATCCGCTGGTCAGCGTGGAGTAGAAGTCGGCGTTGCCGATGATCCGGGACAGCGCGTTGGAGACCAGGTTGGCGGTCGGCTCGTGGCCCGCGCCGAGCGTCAGGAACACCTGCCAGGTGACCTCCTCGGGGGTCAGCTCCACCGGGTGGTCCAGCAGCCAGCTGGTGATGTCGGGCCCGCGCTCGGCGGACTTGGCGGCGATCAGGTCGAGCACGTACGCCCCGAACTCGGCCTCGCCCTCGGCTGCTTGGGCGCCGCCCTCCATCATCTTGCCGAGGCCCGCCTCCAGCCGGCCGCTCTCGCTGTCGGGCAGCCCGAACAGGTTGTTGAAGATCAACGACATCAGCGGCCGGGCGAACCCGGTGACCAGGTCCGCCTCCCCCGCCGGCCCGAACCGGGCGACCAGCAGGTCGACCGCACGGTGCACCCGCTCGCGCAGGTCGTGCGGCTCCACCAGGTCGAACGCGTCGACGAACGCGGTGCGGTAGCGGACGTGCTCCTCGCCGTCGGAGAAGAGGGTGTTGGGCCGCCAGCGCATCATGCCGAGGATCGGCGCGTCCTCGGCGACGGTGGTCTCCCACGGCCGCGGGTCGTGCGACCAGGTGGCGTCGTGTGCAGCAGGTCGAGCGCGGCCTGCCGGTCGGTGACGACGTACGCCGGTACGCCCGGGGCGAGTTCGGCCCAGCCCAGCGGGCCCTGGGCGCGCAGCGCGTCGTAGTAGCGGTGCGGGTCGGCGGCGAAGCCGTCCTCCCACAGGCGGACCGGCGCGGACAGCGTGAACGCCTCGGCGGGCGCGGGGTAGGCGGGCTTCGGACTGGACGGCGGGGAGGTCGATGCGTTCACCAGGGGCTCCGGGCGGGGGGGTCGGCGAGGGTGGGAGCCGGGCGGCGGCCCGGCGCTGCGGCCGGACGGGGCCGCCCGCGCGGTGCGGGCGGGGGGCGGAGGCAGAGCGGGAGCCGCCGGTCAGGGCCCGGCGCTCTTGTCGATCAGGTGCTGGACGAGCGCCAGCAGCGCGTCGATCGAGGAGTTGGTCTCCCGCGCGTCGCACTCCACCAGCGGGGTGCCGGGCTCCAGGTCGAGCGCCGTGCGCAACTGCTCCTCGGTGTAACTGCGCGAGTCGGGGAAGGTGTTGAGCGCCACCGCGTACGGCAGCCCGCTCTCCTCGACCAGCCCGAGCACGTCGAAGGAGTCGTCGATGCGCCGGGTGTCGACCAGCACCAGCGCGCCGAGCGCCCCGTAGGCGATGTCGTCCCACAGCGAGCGGAACCGTTCCTGCCCGGGGGTGCCGAACAGGTAGAGCACCACCCCGCCCGGCAGGCTGATCCGCCCGAAGTCGATGGCGACGGTGGTGGTGGTCTTGTCGCGCACCCCGGCCAGGTCGTCCACGGCGGCCGACGCCTCGGTGAGGTGCTCCTCGGTGTGCAGCGGGGTGATCTCGGAGACCGAGTCGATCAGCGTGGTCTTGCCCACGCCGAAGGGCCCGGCCACGAGGATCTTGACCAGTTCGCGTGCGGTGTCGGGCAGGTGCGGGCCGCTGCCCGGCTGGCGCAGACCACTAGTGCTTGAGGGCGCGGAGGCCATCGGCCACTCTCTTCAGCAGGTCGGGATCGGGCAGTTCGGCGAGCGGCACCGGCGGCCGGGTGGCGATCAGGCCGCAGCCGGTCAACTCGGCGGCCAGCACCCGGATCGCGGTCACCGGCAGCTTCAGCAGCGCGGCGCACTCGACCACCGTCAGCGAGCCGTCGCCGAGCACGTCGAGCAGCGCGTGCTGCGCAGCGGGCAGCTCCGGCGGCACGGGCCGGCCCGTGCCGGTGAGCACGGACAGCCGCTCCAGGCTGCCCCGGCTCGGCCGCGCCACCCCGCCGGTCGTCAGGTACGCGGGGACCAGCGGGCGGCCGGTCCGGCGGGCGGTCATGCCGGGCTGCCGCCATCGGTGCTGCGGGGCGCGGCGGTCATGGCCTTCTCGCCGAGCCGCGCCACCTGGGAGTGGACGCGGTGGGCGAGCAGGTCCAGGCGGACCTCGGGATCGCCGAACGCGGCCACGCAGGTGCCGTGCGCGGTCGGCGCGACGAGGATGTAGCCGTGGTCGGACTCGACGACGACCTGGCGGACCTGGGCGTCGTCCTGGTCCGCGAAGGCGGCGGCCGCGGTGCGGCAGGCGCCCTGCACGGTGCTGATGATCGCGGCGGTCCGTTCCGCGGTGGGCTGGGACAGCGCCTCGGTGTAGCCGGCCACCAGCCCGTCCCTGGTGAGCAGGACGGCCGCCCTGACGTGCGGGATCTCCAGGATCGGATCGAGCACCCACGCCGTGTCGCCGGTGTCGCGGCTGGTCATCGCGGGTCGTTCCCTTCGGTGTCGGCTTCGGATCGGGCCGCGGCGGTGCCCGCCTGGAGGGCGCCGAGCGCCGCGGCGGCCTCCTCGGGAGTGCGGGCGGGCGGTGCCGTGGCGGATGGTGCGGCGCTCGTGTCGGCGCTGCGGATACGGCGGCGGCGCTGCGGCAGCACGTCCCCGCCGGGGGCGTCCCCGTCGCGGGTGTCGCCGTCGGGGGTGTCGCCGCTGTCGGTGCTTGACTCGTCGGTGGCCGCCGTGGCGGCGGTCGTGGTGTCGGTGCCCGACGTGCCGGTGGACGTCGTGCCGGTGGACGTCGTGTCGGTGGACGTCGTGTCGGTGCCGGACGAGCCGGTGCCGGACGAGCCGTCGTCCGCAGCGGTGTCCGGCGCGGACGCCTCGTGCGTGCCGGCCCCGGCGTCCGTCGCTGCCTCGGCGGTCGCGGACGCGCGGGCGTGGGCGGTGCGCTGCTCGCCGGCACGTTGCTCGGCGCCGGAACCGTTCGCGCCGGAGCCGTTCGCCCCCGACCGGTTCGCGCCGGCTTCGCCGGTCGGGGAGGCGGCGGCGCGCGCCGGGCGCGGCGTGCCGGCGGCCGGCGGCTGCTCGGCCGGGTCGATGTGGCTGAGCAGGTGGTTCCTGATCAGCAGCACGGCCCGCACGCCGCCGTAGGGCGACGGCGAGGTCAGGTCGACCGACAGGTCGAAGCGCCGGGTGAGCTGGCCGATGGCGGCGAGTCCCATCCGCGGCGGGTCCCCGAGTTCGGACAGCAGGATCGGCTCGGTGCCGCCCACCATCCGCTGGGCGCGGGCCCGTTCGTCCGCCGCCATGCCGACGCCGTAGTCGTCGACGCTGACCGCCACGCCGTGCGGGACGCGTTCGAGGTTGACCACCACGTCGGTGTCGGGCGCGGAGTGCCGCAGCGCGTTGTCGAGCAGCTCGGCGACGATGATGGCGACCGGTTCGACGGCGTGCGAGACCAGCGCGGTACCGGGCTCCACATGGTGGTGGACCTTGACGCGGTCGTAGCCGACGAGCCGGGACTGGCCACCGGTGACCGCCTCGACCAGGTGGGACTCCTCGCGGGCCAGGCCCACCCAGGCGCCGCAGACCACCGCGGTGACCTGCGCCCGGCGCAGCGACTGCTCGTTCTCGTGGTCCAGGGTGAAGAGCACCTGGGCGAGTTCGGGGTCGTCGTACCGCTCCTGGAGACCGCGCAGCACGTCCTGCAACCGGTAGAGGCCGGCCTGGATGTCGCGGGTGGCGCCGCGCATCCCGGCGCGGGCGGCGGAGTCGACCCGCTTGCGTTCCTGGGCCATCGCGGCGAGCACCCCGGTCTGCACCGCGTCGAGCGCGTCGCCCAGCGGGGTGCCGGCGACCGAGTCGTCGAGCGGGCCCGGCACCCGCACGTGCGGGTGGGCGGCCCGGGTGGCGGTGGCCGGGATGCGCGCGGCCGCGAGATGGGCGACTTCGGCGGTGAGCGCCTCCGCGGCCCGCGCTGCCTGCGCCGTGGTCTCGGCCGACTCCGCCCGCTCGGCGTCGAGTTCGCGGCGGGCCGCGTCCCATCCGGCGTTCAGGGCGACGATCTCGCCCGCCTGCCGGGTACCGCGGCGCCGGGAGCGCAGCAGCGCGCCGCCCAGAACGAAGGCCGCCAGGGTCCCGGCGGCCAGGCAGCCGAGGACCACGTCCGGTATCTCGATCATCGCATCGGCCTCAGAGGGGTGGAGCGAGCGGAGGGTCGGGGGCCCGCCTTGCGGCGGACCCGCCAAGTACACACCGCACGGGACCGCCTTTGCCGGTGTTTTGCGCGAAGACCCGCTCAACTGATGCGTTCTCGCGACTGCTTCTGCCCCGAACTGTCCGCCCATGGGCCGATCCTCCGCCGGTTCGTGACCGCTCCGCCGCGCGGCCGCGTTCCGAGGGCTTCCCCCAGATCCCATCGCGGGATAACACGGCGTATTCCATCCCAGGTCACCCGCTATACATGGCGTGTATAGCGTCTGTGTACAGTGGGCGTCCTGCCCGTCGGCAGGCACAGCGCACCCACAGCCTGGAGGTTCACCCATGCCCCGATCGATGCGGACCGCACGGCGCGGCGCCGCTCTCGCCGCCGCGGCGGTCGCTCTGACGCTGGGGCTCAGCGGGTGCACCCGCTACCCGACGCAGACGCCGAAGGAGGCGCGGGACGCGGCGTACGCGGATGCGGCCGACGACAAGGGCGGCACCACGGGCACCACCGGCGGCACGAGCGGCGGCCAGGGCGGCCACAAGGGCGCGCTCGCCCCCGGCGCGGTCGACTGCCGCGTCGCCAAGTGCATAGCCCTGACCTTCGACGCCGGGCCGAGCCAGAACACGCCCGCGCTGCTGAAGGTCCTCCACGAGAAGAAGGTCCGGGTCACCTTCTTCCTGCTCGGCCGCAACCACGTCGAGAAGTACCCCGACCTGGTCCGGCAGATGGGGCAGGACGGCAACGTGCTGGGGAACCACACCTGGACCCACCCCCGGCTGACCGACCTGAAGCCGGCCGAGATCCGCTCCGAACTCGACCGGCTGGACACGGCCGTGGAGAAGCTCACCGGCAAGCGGCCGACCCTGATGCGCCCGCCGCAGGGCCGCACCGACAAGAAGGTGTCCAAGGTCTGCCGGGAGCTGGGCCTGGCGCAGGTGCTGTGGAACGACACCGCGTCGGACTACGCCACCACCGACAGCGCGCTCATCCACAAGCGGATACTCAAGGACGCGCACCGCGACGGCATCATCCTGCTGCACGACCTGTACAAGGGGACGGTCCCGGCCGTGCCCGGGATCATCGACGCCCTGCGCGCGCAGGGCTACACGTTCGTGACCGTCCCCGAGTTGCTGGCTCCCGCGGCGCCGGAGCCCGGCAAGGTCTACCGGCCGTAGGGTCAGTGACGGACCGTCATGTCCGGTCGTGGCGACCGCGGTTGACCGCGGAGAGCACCGCGCGTACGGACGCGGTCAGCACCGAGGTGTCCAGGCCGGCGCCCCACCACGTCTCGCCGCCGACCGCGCACTGCGCGTAGGCCACGGCCGCGCTGCCCTGCCCGGGTTCGGTGGCGTGCTCCGCGTAGTGCCGGATGTCCACGTCGACGCCGGCGGCGCGCAGCGCGTCGGTGAACGCGGCGAGCGGGCCGTTGCCGGTGCCGCGCACCCGTACGGCGCGGCCCGCGCCGGCGTCCGGGCCGGCGCCCTCCTCGACGAGCGCGTCGGCGCCGACGGTCGTCTTCGCGCCATGCAGCGTGCAGCCGAACTCGTGCTGCCCGGGGGCGGTTTCGGCGGTCTGCCAGTCGGTGGCGGTCAGCGGGCCGTCCTCGCCGGGGGCGAGGTAGGTGCGGCGGAACAGGTCCCACAGGTCCTTCGGCGTGACCTCTTCGCCGCTGGCGTCCGCGGCGCGCTGCACGACCTGGGAGAAGTCGGCCCGCAGCCGCGCCGGCAGGTCCAGGCCGCGGTGGGTCTGCAGCAGGTAGGCCACACCGCCCTTGCCCGACTGGCTGTTGACGCGGATGACGGCCTCGTAGTCGCGCCCGATGTCGGCCGGGTCGATCGGCAGGTAGGGCACCTCCCAGGGCGCCCGGGCCGGTGGCACGCCCAGTGCGGCGGCGCGCCGCACGTGGTGCGCCAGCCCCTTGCCGATGGCGTCCTGGTGGGTGCCGGAGTACGCGGTGTGCACCAGGTCGCCGGCGTACGGGTGCCGGCCGGGAACCGGCAGCCGGTTGCAGTGCTCGACGGTCCGGCGGATCTCGTCGATGTCCGACAGGTCCAGCATCGGGTCGACGCCCTGCGTGTACAGGTTGAGCGCCAGCGTGACCAGGTCGACGTTGCCGGTGCGCTCGCCGTTGCCGAAGAGGCAGCCCTCGACGCGCTGCGCGCCGGCCAGCAGGGCGAGTTCGGCGCAGGCGACGCCGGTCCCGCGGTCGTTGTGCGGGTGCACCGACAGGATGACGCTGTCACGCCGGTCCAGATGGCGGTGCATGTACTCGATCTGGTCCGCGTAGACGTTGGGCGTGGCGATCTCCACGGTGGCGGGCAGGTTGTGGATCACCGGGCGGTCGGGGGCGGCGTCCCACAGCGCGGTCAGGCCGTTGCAGACCTCCAGGACGTAGTCCGGTTCGGTGAGGTTGAAGACCTCGGGCGAGAACTCGAAGCGCACGCCCGGGTGGTGCTCGGCCAGCCGGGCGCTCTGCGTCGCGGCCTGCTCGATCAGCGCCCGCAGCGCGCCGCGCTCCCGGCCGATGACGACCTGCCGCCACACCGGCGCGGTCGCGGTGTACAGGTGGACGACGGCCCGCGGCAGCCCGGCGACGGAGGCGAAGGTGCGCTCGACCAGGTCGGCGCGGGCGGCGGTGAAGACCACCACGGTGACGTCGTCCGGGACGGCGTCGGCTTCGGCGAGGTGGCGCACGAAGTCGAAGTCCGCCTGGCTGGCGGACGGGTAGCCGATCTCGATCTCCTTGAAGCCCATGGCGGTCTGGAGGTCGAACAGCCGGCGCTTGCGGGCCGGGTCCATCGGCTCGGCCAGTGCCTGGTTGCCGTCGCGCAGGTCGACCGGCACCCACAGGGGTGCCCGCTCGATCCGGGCGGACGGCCACTGCCGTCCCTCGCCGGTGGTGCGGACCTCGACCCGCTCGTGGGCGGGGCGGTAGCGGTGGTGCGGCATGGCGCCGCCGCGCTGCGGGTTCCAGGGCGGGCTGCCGGCGGGTACCGGCCCGGCCGGGGTGTGCAGGGTCGGAAACGCGGTGGGCGCGGGGGCTGGGACGGGTGCGTTCATCGGTGGTGATTCCCTCGGTGGGTGCCGGTGGCAGACCGGCAGCACCGAACCCCGCGGCGGGGTGCCGGTCGTGTCAGGCCCCGCCGCGGCATCCGAGAAGGAGGCCTCGCAGCGTCATGGCGGGTAGACTAGCCACAGAGGACTCCTCAGACAAGCGGACAGGTGAACGACGATGGCGATGGGCTCGCTGCGCCCCAGCCCCCTGGTGGAGCAGGCCACCGAGCGGCTGCGGGCCGAGATCACCGGCGGGCAGTGGCCGGTCGGCACCCGGCTGCCCGGCGAGACGACCCTGGCGGCGGACCTGGGCGTCGGCCGGTCCACCGTGCGCGAGGCGCTGCGGGCGCTGGCCGGTGCAGGGCTGGTGAAGACCCGGCAGGGTGCCGGGGTGTTCGTCATCGCCACCCGTCCGGTCGAGGACTGGCCGACCCGCTTGCGCCGCGCCGCGCTCGCCGACATCTACGAGGTCCGGATGGTGCTGGAGGTGCAGGCCGCCCGGATGGCGGCCGAGCGGCGCACGCCCGACGACCTGGCGGCGCTCGACGCGGCGCTGGCCGCCCGCACCGCCGCGGCCCCGGCCGGGGGCGCGGCGTTCATCGACGCCGACATCGCGCTGCACACCGCGGTGGTCGACGCCGCCCACAACCCGGTGCTGTCCGACCTGTTCGCCGAGTTCGTGCCGGCGCTGCGCGAGGGGCTGATCGACCTGCTCGACCTGGTCGACGTGCGCTCCCACGACGCCGAGCACGGTGCGGCCGCGCACGCCGGCCTGGTGGCGGCGGTGACGGCGGGCGATCCGGAGACGGCGGAGCAGGTGCTGCGGGACGAGCTGGGCGTGACGCTGGCGCACGTCCGCCGGCGCTGAAGGGCCCGCGGTGGACGGGCTGTTCCCCGGCGAGCCCCGGGTGCGCTCCTCCCCCGCGCCGGGCGCGGTGCACGTCCCGGACTGGCTCTCGCCGGACGAGCAGCGGGAGTTGGTGGCCGCGTGCCGCGCATGGGCGCGCGGTCCGGTCCCGATGCGGCACACCCGGCTGCCGCGCGGCGGGGAGATGTCGGTGCAGACGGTGTGCGTGGGCTGGCACTGGCGGCCGTACGCCTACTCGCGGGACGCGCCGGACGTCAACGGCGCGCGGGTGGCCGAATTCCCCGAGTGGCTGGGTGCGTTGGGCCGGCGGGCGGTCGCCGACGCCTACCGGGACCCGGCGGCGGGCGCCGCGTACGCGCCGGACACGGCGCTGGTGAACTTCTACGACGCGAGGGCCTCGATGGGCATGCACCAGGACAAGGACGAGCAGGCGGACGCGCCCGTGGTCTCGTTGAGCGTCGGCGACACCTGCGTGTTCCGCTTCGGCAGCCCGCACAGCCGCGGAATGCCGTACACCGACCT
The DNA here is from genome assembly GCF_044333795.1 of Streptomyces sp. NPDC020917. Classification (NCBI taxonomy): domain Bacteria; kingdom Bacillati; phylum Actinomycetota; class Actinomycetes; order Kitasatosporales; family Streptomycetaceae; genus Streptomyces; species Streptomyces sp. NPDC020917. The sequence continues at coordinate 205,193 of NZ_JBIRRR010000013.1, forward strand.
GGAGTTGGTCTCCGGTGACCTGTTCGTCTTCGGCGGCCCGTCCCGGTTCGCCTTCCACGGGGTGCCGCGGGTGCTGCCCGGCACGGGCGAGCCGGCCACCGGACTGACCGGTGGCCGGCTCAACGTCACGCTACGGATGACCGGGCTGGAGTGAGCGGACCGGGCGCGGTGGCCGCGCCCGGTCCCGAGCGGCGGTCAGTCCTTGAGCAGCGTGAAGTTCTGGGTCGTCGTCGCTCCCTTCGCGATCTTCACGGTGGTCACGGTCGGCTGGTAGCCGTCCTTGGCCACGATGAGCTGCAGCGGGTTGTTGCGGACGTCCAGCCACAGCTGGTACGACCCGTCCTTGGCCGTCTTGAGCGTGTAGTGCGTCGCCCAGGTGTTGATCTGCACGGTCGCCGCGGCGAGCGGTGCCCCGCCGGACGCGGTCACCGTGCCGGTGATCTTGCCCCAGGTGGCCGGCGGCTTGACGGTCATCGTGACGCCGATGGGCGCGAGCCGGTACGGCGTGTCGCTGCCGAGGCCCAGCGAGGCGGAGTAGTCGCCGGGCTGGGTGATCTCGGGCACCGACGCGTCCACGGTGACCGTCACGGTGGTGGTGGCACCCGGCTGCACGGTGACCGTCGTGGCGCTCTCCGACAGCCAGGTGACGTCGGCGGACTCCGTCTGGTCGTACCCGGGCAGCACCTCGGCCGCCTTGTTGGGCGTGCTGCCGGTCATGCCGCCGACCGCGTAGAAGCCAGTGCTGCCGCCGCCGCGGTAGAGCGAGGAGTTGGCGTTGGGCAGCGCGGTCCAGCTGTTGTCGTTCGGCTGGTACGCCCACGTCTGGTTGGTCAGCGCGCCACCGGCGTTGATCGCGCCGCCCTTGACGAGCAGCACGCCGTTGGCGGCGGTGTAGGACGCACCCCAGGCGTCGGTCGGCTGGTCGGCGATCGGCGACCAGGAGTCGGCGGCGGGGTCGTAGACGTAGGCCTTGGTGATGCTGCCGGCGTCGGTGGTACCGCCGGAGCAGTACAGCTTGCCGCCGATGCCGCCGCAGGACTCCCACGAGACCGGCTGCGGGTAGGCCGCGAGGCTCGCCCACGAGTCGGTCGCCGGGTCGTACGCGGTGACGTCGGTGGTGCCGCACGCGGTGCCGGTGCAGCCGCCGACCGAGTACAGCTTGCCGTCGAGGACGGCGCTGCCCGAACCGGCGTACGGCTTCGGCGTGCTGGCGGCGGTGGACCAGGTGTTGGAGGCGATGTCATAGACCTCCAGCTTGGGGTCGGGGTTGCCGGAGGAACCCCAGCCGCCCGCCGCGTAGAACTTGCCGTCGATGATCCCGTGGGCCGGGGCCTCGCGGGTGTCGGCGGCGGAGGCGAGCTTGGTCCAGGCACCGCTGTCGGCGCTGTACGCGTACATGTCGCTGGTGTCGTTGAGACCGGTGTAGCCGTACGCCGAGTAGACGGTGCCCTGGTAGGTCGCCACGGCGTTGTCACCGGTGGTCACCGGCAGGTCGGGGATCGTCTGCCAGGCGTCGCCCGCCGCGCCCTGGACCGAGTCGGCGGGCTGGGCCGCGGACTTGGCGTTGGGCTTGGCACCGGCCTTGTCGGCCTGCGCCTTCAGCGACATCGGCGAGTAGGTGCCCTTGACGAGGTTGAGCGGGGCGCCCTGCTTCTGGATGACGACGCCGCCCGGGTTCTCGCCCAGGGTCAAGGTGGCCGGCGCGGTGCCGGTGTTCTTGACGGTCACCGCCTGCGTGGCGCTCTTGCCCCACGCGACGGTCTTGGCGATCGAGGCCGGCGTGACCTTCAACTGCCCGGCCTTGAGGCTCAGGTTGCGGGCGGTCGCGCTGTCCGGAGCGATGTTCGCGGAGGCCGACACGGTGGTGTAGTGCGAGGCCGCGGCGGACACCGGGTGCTTCCCGGTCAGGTGCGAGAAGGTCCAGTAGAAGCCGTCACCGAGGTTCGGGTCGTCCGGGGTGGCGACCGAGGTGGTGTGGTCGGCGGGCGAGTCGTCGCTGGTCACCGTGGCGCCGTTGACGCCGTCCTTGGTGTTGGCGTCGGTGACGTTGCCGACGATCAGGCCGCCGGGCACCGGGTCGTAACTGCGCTGCCCGACGAAGACGTTGTCCAGCTGCCACCAGTACGCCCAGGTGCCGGTGTAGTGGAAGCGCAGCCGCACGTCGCTCTTGCCCGCGTAGTCCGTCAACGGCAGGTTCAGGTGCGTCGGGCCGGTGACGGAGGTGGTGGTCTTGTGCCACAGGTTGGTCCAGGTGGTGCCGCCGTCCACCGAGACGTCCACGTCAGCCGTGGAGTTGGAGAACGACTTGTAGTCGGTGTCGAAGCCCAGGATCGGGTCGGCCGCGCTGCTCAGGTCGTAGGACGGGCTCAGCAGCGTGGAGTCCTGGTGCTTGCCGGACCCGATGTTGTCGCTGTCGATGTTGGCGAACCCGCCGCTGCCACCGGTGCGGTTGCCCCGGTTGCCCGGGTCGGTGAACGTCCAGCCACCGGTGGTGCCGTCGGCGTTGGTGATGCTCCAGCCGTCAGGGGTGGCGGTGGTGCCGAACGCCTCGGTGGGTCCGGTCAGGTGCACGGTGTAGCCGGGGGCCTGGCCGGCCTCGGCGTCGACCGGCACGGCGATGTTCACCGTGCTCGCGTCCGCTCCGACCTGCACGGTCTTGTCGACCGTCTTGTAGCCGGGGTAGTTGGACGCGACGTGCAGGGTGTAGGACGCGCCCTGCGGCAGCGACAGCGAGTAGGCGCCGGTGGCCGGGTCGGTGAAGACCGGTCCGCCGGGCACGCCGTCCGCGGTGATCTTGGCGTACAGCGGCCAGCCGTGGCCCGAGCCGTCGCTGACCTTGCCGACCACCGTCTGGCGGGGCACGGAGTCCAGCGCGAAGGACTCGGTGACGGTCGCGCCGTCCACCAGTGCGACACCGTTGTCGGTCGCCGTCGAGTAGCCGTAGGCGCTCGCCGTGACGTCGTAGCTGCCCGGCGGGATGTCGAGCTTGTAGGCGCCCGTGGCGTCCGAAGTGGCGCTGTAGTCACCGGCCTTGACGGTCGCGCCGGCGATCGCCGCGCCCGTCGCGTGGTCGGTGACGGTGCCGCTGATCACGCCGTGCGGCCCGCTGCGGAACGCGGCCAGGCCGTTGGGGGTACCCAGGCCGGTCGGACCGTCGTAACCGGGCCCCGCGGTGCACAGGGCGGCCGGGGTGCAGGTGCCGTTGTTACCCGTGGTCACGTCGTTCAGCGCGCCGCGCTGCGCGTACGGGTAGGCGTTCGGGTACGTGCCCGCGGCCGGGGTACCGGCCGACGCGTACACACCCGCGATGATCGGCGAGGAGGCGCTGGTGCCGCCGTACACGGCCCAGCCGCTGCCGCCGTAGGTCTGGTAGACCGAGACGCCGGTCACCGGATCGGCCACGGCCGAGACGTCGGTGAGGGTCCGCTTGGCGCACGCCGTGTCGGTCTGGAACGCCGGCTTCGGCTCGTACAGCGAGCAGCCGGAACCGGGACCGCCGTAGGCGTTGTGCCACACCGACTCGCTCCAGCCGCGGCTGGTGCTGGTGTCGCGGGTGAGCGCGGTGCCGCCGACCGAGGTCACGTACTGCGACGCCGCCGGGTAGCTGACGCCGTAGTCGCTGTCACCGGAGGACGCGACGACCGCGACGCCCGGGTGGTTGTAGTACGGGTCCATCGCGGTGAGTTCCGACGGGTCCTCGCCGCTGCCGGGCGAGCTGTTGTAGCCCGTCCCGTAGGAGTTGGACACGTACTTCGCGCCCATCGCGACCGCCTGGTCCACCGCCGCGCCGAGGTCCGCGAAGTTCGCGGAGTCGGCCTCGACGAGCAGGATGTGGGCGTTGGGCGCGACCGCCGAGACCATGTCGACGTCGAGCGAGATCTCACCGGCCCAGCCCGAGTCCGGGTTGGGGTAGTCCGTGCCGCCGCGCTGGCTGACCTTGCTGAAGCAGCCGTTGGCCGTGGTGCACGCCGGCAGCCCGAACTGCTGCCGGTACACGGCCAGGTCGGCCTCAGCGTTCGGGTCGTCGTACGCGTCGACGATCGCGATGGTCTGCCCGGCTCCGCCGTCCGCCGGCAGGGCGTACGCGCTCTGCAGGTCACCGGGGCCGAAGCCGGCGGGGGTGGTGGCCGCCGGCTGGACTCCGTGGAGGGCGGGTACGTCGGTGCGTCGCATCGCGAAGCAGGAGAACGATCCCGGTTTGGCATCTGCACAGGCCCGGACCACGTCGGGCCGGTCGTCCTGCGTCTTGGGCGCTGCGTGCGCCACGACTGCCAGTGGCAGTTGGAGAGCGATCACTGCGAGGGTTGCCGCGGTGGCGGCGCGCCGTCTGAGCGAGGGTATGCGCAAGGTGGGTCTCCCTTGGGCCATGTGTGCTCGGTTCAGTCGAACCGCTGGCGTATACCTGTGCACCACATGCACCTTCGGAACCCCGAATGCCTTGACGGAAACGTGACAACTTCCCGACCGTGCGTCACGTCGGCATTCCGCCACCCTGAGTACCGGTAGGTAACTCTCCGCTTCCGGTTGGTGTGCCGGAAACCGGTTCCTGCCCGTCCAGCCAGCCGTGCCGTGCGGCGTGCCACACCAGCTGGATGCGGTTGTCCACACCCGCGGCCTGCTCCATCGCGGAGATGTGGCGCTGGACGGTCCGCACCGCCACGCCGAGCGCTCGGGCCATCGCCGCGTCCGTGCTGCCGCCCACGAGCATGCCGAGGATCCGCAACCGCAGGGGGCTGTGCGGGGTGCCCAGCGGGACGCCCGCCGCCCACACCGACTCGAAGAGCGTGACGAGCGCGTCCAGCAGGCCGCTGGGCCGCACCACCATCAGCAGCGGGTCCGACAGCGGGTCGTCGGCGGCCAGCGGCAGCAGCGCCCGCGAGTGGTCGGCGATGGCCAGCTGCACCGGCAGCCGGTCGGCGACCCGCAGGTGCGCGGCGCCGAACACTCCCCCGGCGTCCAGGACTTCACGCTCGACGATCACCCGGCTGCGCACCCCGTGCCGCAGCGCGGGGGCGCCGCCCACGGCCGGCCCCGACCCGGGCGCCCGGGCGAACACCAGCAACTCCTCGTCCACCCCGGCGTACAGCTCCTCGACCTGCTCCCGGACGGCGGCCGCGCCCTCCACCACCTGGACGATCTCCCCCGCCCTGCGCCCCTCGTGGACGCGGTGGTACTCCATGCCGAGCCGGTCGAGCAGTTCGCGACCGCGGCGCAACTGCTCCTGCGCGCGGGACAGCAGCGGCAGGAACTCCGACTGCGGGGGCAGCGGGTACCACAGGCCGTCGCCGGACCGCCGCACCAGCCCGCGGCGCGCCAGCTCGCCGCAGGCGGACTCGGCGTTCTCCGGCGACACGCCCATGCTCCGGGCGAGTTCCACCGCGGCAACCCCGCGTGTGGCGATGAGCAGCGGGTAGGCCCGATCCGCATCGGCGCTCAACCCCAGTGCCTCAAACGGACGTTCGGTCATGATCGGGGACTGTAGTCGTCAAGTACCGGTCAAGACCGGGGAATCGTGCACCTCACAGGCGGTCACGACCCGAACACCGGGCCGTGGCCGCCGGATCGAGGGCCCGTCACCTGCGACGGCGGGCCACCGGGAGAGCGGCGCGCCGATCCGCCGCCCGGCTGCCGGCAAGGGCCGCCGGACGCACCCGGCGGCCGGCCGCGACCGCCGTCAGGCGCGCTCCTCGGCGAGGGCGGCCAACTCCCTGTCCACGGCCTCCTGATGCAGCTCGGCGTCCTCGCGGGCCCGCTTGGGGCTCCAGCGGCCCGTCATCAGGAACACGAACGGCAGGAACAGCACCTGGCCGCCGACGCAGATCCACCACCAGGTGCGCCACTGCCCGGGTCCGTCGTGGGCGGCCTTCTGCACCTTGGTGCCGTACCTGGTGAGGATGTCGAGCTGCGGCTGCGCCTTCTGCACCACCGCCAGGTCGGCCGCGCCCACCTCCTGCACGGCCCGCGCGGCGACGTCCGGCGGCACCTTGCCCGCCGGGTACTTGCCGAGCTCCGCGAAGGTCTGCGGATGGGCGCCGACGATCGCGAGCGCGGGCGCCGCCTGCTGCTGGGCCGCGGTGACCTGCGCGCCGTGGTCGACGAGCGGCGTCACCGAGGTGACCAGCACCGGGATGAACGCGGCGGAGACCGCGACCACCGCGCGGATCGTCCAGCCCCACACCGCCAGGCCGGTGGCGGTGGCGGCCGGGTTGTGGCGCTCGACGGTCTCGGTGAAGCTCGCCATCCACGGCGCGTAGGCGACTCCGCTGAACACGCCGATGGCGACGAACAGCCAGGCGAAGGTGTAGTAACCGGTCGCGGGGTGGGTGGCGCGGGTGGCGAAGACCGCGGTGGCGACGATCGAGCCGACCGCGCCCACGATCATGAACGGCTTGCGCACCCTGATCCGGTCGGAGAGCAGGCCGACGGCGACCAGGGCGATGGCGTTCGCTGCCCAGTACCAGTTGGCGACGGCGTTCGCCCGCTGCTCGCTGTAGCCGTAGGTGGTGGCGAAGAAGACCACGAAGTTGCCGACCGCGGCGAAGTAGAGCAGCAGGTAGATCGAGATGGCCAGGGCGGATCCGGTGATGTCCGGGCGGAGCATCTGCCGCCACTCGCCGCGCCGGGCCGCCGCCGGGTCGATGCCCTTGGCCCGCGCCTCCACCAGCGCGCGGTCCCGCAGGGTCACCATGATCTGGTCGCGCAGGGCGGGCGACAGCTCCCGCAGTGCGAAGAGGGCGACCGCGAAGACCACGAACCCGGCGAACCCGGAGTAGCGCAGCTCGTCCTGCCAGGTCGCGCTGTCCAGCGTGTGGCTGGTGACCGTGGTGACGACGAGGCTGCCGACGACCGGGCCCATCGTCCAGGCGCCCATGGCGGTGGCCCGGCCGAGCTGCGGCGAGAAGTCCCGGATCAGCGCGGGGGTGGCCACCAGCACCACGCCCTCGATGAAGCTGACGAGCGCGAACAGCACGAGGTAGGTGGCCTTGGAGCCGGCGTTGGGCAGCCCGAAGAAGACCAGCAGCGAGGCCGCCAGCAGCCCGTAGACCACCATGTTGGCGCGACCCCAGCGGTCGGCGAGCCCGGCGGCCAGCGAGGCGAAGGCGCCCACCGCGTTGCCGACCACCGACACCCACACGAAGTAGCGGTAGGTCATGCCGAAGTGGGTGATGATCGACGTCGCGACCGCGTACTGGATGTAGAGCATGTAGTAGAGCACGACGGTGGTGACCACCACGATCGCCAGATACGCCAGCCGGCGGCCGGTGGCCGGATAGGCGGCCAGGTCCCGGCGCAGCAGCCGGGTCAGTGCGGTGCGGGCACCGGCGGCCGGGGCTGAGGGCCCCGGTCTGCCGTCGTCGAAGGACGTCGGAGTGGCGGACATACGGCTCCTCCAGATGGTGCAGGACGACCGGTGGGGTGGCCTCGGAGCAGCCGGAACGCCTACGGCACGTTCGGAACGCGTACGGCGGGCCCCGAGTTGGGCAGAGGGTAGTACCGACCGGTCGGTATGCCTAGGGGGTGCGCACGGGTGCGCGCACGCCGATGCCGGCGGGTCCCGGGCGGGACCCGCCGGCATCGGCCGGGCAGTGGTGCGGGTGGAACGGGTGTGTCGCGGGTAGGGCGCGGGTCGCCCGGGTCAGGACGCGGTGCAGGTGAGCGCCGGGGCGGTGAACGCCCCCGAGGCCGTGCCCTGGAACCCGAAGCTGGTCGAACCCGCGGCGGCGACCGCGCCGTTGTAGCTCAGGTTGGTCGCGGTGACCGCGGCGCCGCTCTGCTGGACGATGGCGCTCCAGGCACTGGTCTCCTGCTGGCCGCCCGGCCAGGTCCAGGTGACCTTCCAGCCGTTGATCGCCGCGCTGCCCGCGGTGACCGTGACGGTGGCGGTGAAGCCGGCGTCCCACTGGTTGTCGACGTGCAGGGTCGCAGCGCAGCCGCCGCCCCCGGTGCCGCCGGTGGAACCGGAGGACGTACCGGAACTCGTCCCCGAGGACGTGCCGGTGGAGGTGCCCGACGAGGTGCCGCTGGAACTGCCCGAGGTGGTGCCGGACGTGGTGCCCGTGGTGGTGCCTGACGACGTTCCGGAGGACGTTCCGGACGAGGTGCCCGAGGACGTGCCGCCGGTGGAGCCGGTGCCGCCGAAGGTGGGTGCCTTGATCGAGGCCAGGTAGCCGTCCTTGACGGTGTCGACGGTCTGCCAGTCGTCCTTGAGGATGCCGCCGGTGTCACCGGAGTCCGGGTTCCACGACCAGAAGGTCCAGCTGAAGCTGTCCCCGCCGTTGCCCGCGGTCGGCCGCAGGTAGTCCACCAGCGCCTTCAGCCAGGTCTGGTCGGTGGTCGACTGCAGCGTGGTGCCGAACTCGCCGACCCACACCGGGGCGATGTTCTGCTTGAACAGGTAGCCCCAGTACTTGTCCCAGATGCCCGGCATGTTGGCCGGGAAGCTCGGGTCGGTGAACCAGGTCTGCTGCGCCACGCTGGTGGCGTAGTCGTGCGCCGAGTACACCACGCGGTTGGCCACGTTCAGCTCCACCGGGTACTGGCCGGCGCCCATCAGGTTGCCGCCCCACCACCCGGAGGTGCCGTTGAAGGTCTGGATGCCCTCGACGAAGATCAGCAGGTTCGGGTTGACGCCGAGGATCGCGTTGCCGGCCCGCTCCGCGGCCAGCCGCCAGTCGATCGTCGTGTCGCCGCAGCCCCAGCAGGCCGGATCGTGCGGCTCGTTGTGCAGGTCGATGCCGACCACGGCGGTGTTGCCCTGGTAACGGGTGGCCAGCGCCTTGAGGTTGGTGATCCAGGTCGACTCAGGGACGGCGCTGGTGTACCAGAGCGCGGACTGCCCACTGGCGTCCGGCCGGTGCCGGTCCAGGATCACCCGCAGGCCGATCGAGCCCGCGTAGTCGACGATCTTGTCCATCACCTGGAGGGACGTCAGGCCCTGCAGATCGGTGTTCATGTTGTAGAAGTTGATGCTGTTGGGCATCGTGCCGGGCTTGAAGATGTCGTCGCTGTACGGCAGCCGGATGGTGTTGTACCCCAGCGACTTCATCTGGTCGATCATCGACTTGTAGTCCCGCGACCAGAGGCCGTGGACCACGTCGTTGGACGTCTCGAAGCCGAACCAGTTGACGCCCGCGATGCGGACCGGCTGGTTGTCCGCGTCCAGGATCTGCCGCCCGCTGGTGTGCCAGTAACCGGTGCCGGCGGCCGGCGCGGCGACCGCCGCCGGGGCGGCCGCCGCGGAGGCGCGCGACTGCCCGGAGAGGGCGAAGGCCGCGAGTGCCACCGCGGCGAAGAGCGCGGCCAGGATCACCCGCAGCCGGCGGAGTTGTCTCGGTGGGCCCGACGGACCCGTCATGGTGACCACGGCGCGATTCCTCTCGGTGGGGGGATGGAATGCTTCATGTCGTGGTGGGCGCACATGTGTCCGGAGCGCAGTGGGAGCGCTCCCAAGCGCAACTTATGGAAGCGAGGCCACCCGAGGGACGTCAAGGGGAATCACCGCGTACAAGAACTGAAGGGTCTCCTGGACGGGCCTGCCGACGGGGTCGCGGCGGGTTTCGCGGGCCCCGCGGGCACGCCGCCCGGGCGGGATCCGGCCATCGGGTTAGGCTTACCTAACCACGATCTGGAGGCAGCCACGATGGCGGAGCGACCGCAGCGCAGGAACCCGCAGCCCAAGCACGCCCGGGTGGCGCGCACCGAGCGGCTGACGCCGCACATGATCCGGGTGGTGCTGGCCGTCGATCCGGCCGCCGCGCTGGACATCGGCACCTACACCGACCACTACGTCAAGCTGCTGTTCGCGCCCGAGGGCGTGGTCTACCCCGAGCCGCTGGACGTGGAGGCGGTGCGGGCCGCGCTGCCGCGCGGGCAGTGGCCGCGGACCCGGACGTACACCGTGCGGGCGTGGGACCCGGACACCCGGGAGATGACGGTGGACTTCGTCCACCACGGCGACGAGGGCCTCGCCGGTCCGTGGGCGGCGCGGGCACGGCCCGGCGACAGCCTCTGGTTCCAGGGACCCGGCGGCGGCTACGCACCCGACCCGAAGGCCGACTGGCATCTGCTCGCCGGGGACGAGAGCGCCCTTCCCGCCCTGGCCGGCGCAGTCGAGCAACTGCCGGCCGGGGCACCGGCGAAGGTGTTCGTCGAGGTGGCCGGGCCGGAGGAGGAGCAGAAGCTGCCGACCGCCGCGGACGCGGAGGTCGTGTGGCTGCACCGCGGGTCGCGCCCGGTCGGCGCGGCGCTCGTCGAGGCGGTCACGGCCCTGGAGTTCCCGCCCGGCGACGTCCACGTCTTCGTCCACGGCGAGGCCGGCTTCGTGAAGGAACTGCGCCGCCTGCTGCGCCTGGACCGCGGCGTCCCCCGCGACCGGATGTCCATCTCCGGCTACTGGCGCCGCGGCGCCGACGAGGACGGCTGGCAGGCGTCCAAGCGCGAGTGGAACGCCCAGGTGGAAGCGGAGCAGGAGGGCTGACGCACGAGCCGGTGGAGTGGGGGGCTGAGGAACGAGGCACCCCGCGCAGCCGGCGAGCAGGAAGACCGACCACCCACACCACGGGCTGACGCACGAGCCGGCGGAGTGGGGGGCTGAGGAACGAGGCACCCCGCCCAGCCGGCGAGCAGGAAGACCGACCACCCACACCACGGGCTG
>NZ_JBIRRR010000013.1:215946-259174 GCF_044333795.1 Streptomyces sp. NPDC020917
ACGCACGAGCCGGCGGAGTGGGGGGCTGAGGAACGAGGCACCCCGCCCAGCCGGCGAGCAGGACGACCGACCACCCACACCACGGGCTGACGCACGAGCCGGTGGAGCGTCCCTCCGCCGGCCGGCCGGAATCCCGGCGGATATCACCACGGGCTGATGCCTGGGGACGGTGCGGCAGCCCCTACTCGATGCGGGTGTACCCCACCGCCTGGTCGGAAGGGGAGCGGCGGCGGCCGGTGTGCGTTTCAGTGGACCGTCAGGTCAAGCGACTGGAGGCACCGTGAAAGAGATCCTCGACGCCATCATCGCGTCGACCGCGTCGACCGCCGCCGGCCGATCCGTAGTGAGCGCGGGGGACTTCGCGGCCCTGCCGCTGCCGGAGTCGTACCGCGCGGTGACCGTGCACAAGGACGAGGCGGACATGTTCGCCGGCATCCCGCCGGTCGAGCGGGACTGCCGCAAGTCGCTCCACGTGGAGGACGTGGCGGTGCCCGAACTCGGCCCCGGCGAGGCGCTGGTGGCGGTCATGGCCAGCTCGGTCAACTACAACACGGTGTGGAGTGCGATCTTCGAGCCACTGCCGACGTTCGCGTTCCTGGAGCGGTACGGCCGGCTGTCGCCGCTGGCGAAGCGGCACGACCTGCCGTACCACGTCATCGGCTCCGACCTGGCGGGCGTGGTGCTGCGCACCGGCCCCGGGGTCAACAAGTGGCACGCCGGCGACCGGGTGGTGGCGCACTGCCTGAGCGTGGAGCTGGAGTCGGCCGACGGCCACGACGACACCATGCTCGACCCCGAGCAGCGGATCTGGGGCTTCGAGACCAACTTCGGCGGCCTGGCGGAGATCGCCCTGGTCAAGTCCAACCAGCTGATGCCCAAGCCCGAGCACCTGACGTGGGAGGAGGCCGCCGCCCCCGGCCTGGTCAACTCCACCGCCTACCGCCAGCTCGTCTCCCGCAACGGCGCCGCGATGAAGCAGGGCGACAACGTCCTGATCTGGGGCGCCAGCGGCGGACTCGGCTCCTACGCCACCCAACTCGCCCTCGCGGGCGGCGCGATCCCCATCTGCGTCGTCTCGAGCCCCCAGAAGGCCGACATCTGCCGTGCCGTCGGCGCCGAGGCGATCATCGACCGCACCGCCGAGGACTACCGGTTCTGGAAGGACGAGCACACCCAGGACCCGCGGGAGTGGAAGCGGTTCGGCGCCCACATCCGGGAGTTGACCGGCGGCGAGGACGTGGACATCGTCTTCGAGCACCCCGGCCGGGAGACCTTCGGCGCCTCGGTCTACGTGACCCGCAAGGGCGGCACCATCGTCACCTGCGCCTCCACCTCCGGCTACACCCACGAGTACGACAACCGCTACCTGTGGATGAGCCTCAAGCGCATCGTCGGCTCGCACTTCGCCAACTACCGCGAGGCGTGGGAGGCCAACCGCCTGGTCGCCAAGGGCAAGATCCACCCGACGCTCTCCCGCACCTACACCCTCGCCGAGACCGGCCAGGCCGCCCACGACGTCCACCGCAACCTCCACCAGGGCAAGGTCGGCGTCCTCGCGCTGGCCCCCCACGAGGGCCTGGGCGTCACGGACCCCGAACTGCGCGAGCGCCACCTGCCCGCCATCAACCGCTTCCGGGAGTAGGCGGGCAGGGCCCGACGAAGAGGACCGGAGGGCCGCTGCGGCCCTCCGGTCCCGTGGTATGTGCCGTCTGTGCGGCCCGGGTCACCCTGCTAGAGCGGGGTGCTCTCCCAGCGGTCGTCGTCCGGCACCGCATCGAGGTCCACAGTGGTGCTTGCAACATGCACGGATAGTCGGAGCCCGACGACCGTGCCGTGATCCGCGGCGGAGGCGTTGACGGCCCCGACAGCCCCGGTGGCCCAGAGCCCAGCGGCTCCGACCAGCAGGACAAGGGCTCTTCGAACGCGCGCGCTGTCCATTACGTACCCCCATGTTGACGTCGCTTGGTCCGGCGCATTTCTGGTACGTGGTGCGATACGCAGAATCCTCGCCGAACATTCGCAGATTCCCCAGGCAAGGGGCGTGGCGTAAGGTTGCCTGGCAACTAGTCACCTCAGGGGGAGTGATCAGGTGCCGCTGGAGAACTCCATACGCATGCTCGGAACAGCCCAGCTTGACGATCGGAGTGCCTCCGCTTACGAGCATGCTGTCCTTCTCGGACGCTTCGTCAGGTCAGAGGTCACTCAAGCCCTTGGCCTCTCGGAGGAGGCGGTCGGCGAGGCCGAGCGGACGCTTCTGAGACTTCGACTGCTGCGCCCGGTCCCCGGTCGGCCGGACCTCCTGACGCCGGTGAGCCCGAACGCCGCCGCGGCCGATCTGGTGGGTCCGGTGGAGCACGAGATCCGCGACCTGCAGCAGCAGGTGAGCGCCGCGCGCAGCGGCGTGCTCGCTCTGCTGCCCGCGTACTTCGAGAGCCGCCGCCAGCGCAACAAGGCCGAGGCGTTCGACGTGATCAGCGACCGCGCCACCCTCCAGGCGACACTGGACGAGTACGGCGCGCGGTGCCGCACCGAGATGCTCACCGCGCAGCCGGGCGGCACCCGCCGGGCCGGCGCGCTGGAGGAGGCACGCCCGCTCGCGCTGGAACGCCTCCATCGCGGGGTGCACCTGAAGCACCTCTACCAGCACACGGTCCGCAGCGACATCGCCACCACCGCTTATGTGCGGGCGGTGACGGCGGCGGGCGCCGACGTCAGCACCACCGACGAGCTGATCGACCGGATGATCATCTACGACCGCGAGGTGGTGTTCCTCCCGGAGCAGCAGCTCGACGACGAACCGGGCGGGGCGGTGGTGGTGCGGGAGCCGACGCTGGTCGCGTTCCTGTGCAAGGTCTACGACTACCTGTGGACCGGCGCCGTCCCGTTCGTCCCCGACGTCGAGGAGGACGCGGCCATCGCGGACGACCTCAAGCGGGCCATCGTGCGTCTGATGGCCCAGGGCCACAAGGACGAGATGGTGGCGCGCAGGCTCGGGATGTCGGTGCGCACGTGCCGGCGCCACATCGCCAGGATCATGGAGGAGATGCAGTCCACCAGCCGCTTCCAGGCCGGGGTCAACGTCATGCTGCACGGGCTTCTCGACGCTCCGACCGCGGGGGTCGGAGACGCCGCGATGCCCGGCAGCCGGCCCGACGGTTCCTAGGGCGCTGCCGCCGGCGGTGCGCCGGCGGTCCGCTCCAGGGCCAGTCCCCCGACGACCCATTTGCCGGGCTCGACGGTGAGCGCGAGCGCGCGCTCACCGACGGTGGACTCCGCGGCCAGCCGGTGCAGTTGGAGCAGTGCGGCGGCGTTGCCGGTGTTGCCGTGCTCGGTGACGCCGGACAGCTGGCGGCTGCGGTCCAGCCCGAGCCGGTCGCAGATCCGGGCGGTCATCCGGCCGGACAGTTCGGGTGGCAGCACGTAGGCGATGTCGTCGCGCCGCCAGCCGGTCCCGGCCAGCAGATCGTCGAGCAGCCCGGCGGCCAGGCCCGGCACGTGTTCCCGCACCGCGTCGTGGTCCTCGTAGAGCATCCGTCGGCCGGGTTCGGTGCGCACCGCACCGCTCCAGTCGATGATCAGGCCGGGCGCCCGGCCCAGGCCCATGAAGCGGTGCAGCCGGGTGTGCACGGTCAGCGCGGCGCCCTCCGGCCGGGCGGTCACCGCCGCGGCGCCGGCGGCGTCCCCGAACAGCGCGGAGGCGTACAGCTCCTCCCGGCTCAGCAGGGCGGCCGGACGGCTGACGTCGAGGAAGCGGTCGGTGACGTCGCCGCCGATCACCAGCCCGGCGCGCAGGCCGCCGGCGAGCAGCGCCCCGGCCACGTCGAGCGCCTGCACCGGCCCGGAACTGCCGGCCTGCAACTGGTAGGCAGGCAGGTCGCGCAGGCCGAGCCGGTCGGCGACCACGGTGGCGGTGGTCGGCAGCAGGGTGTCGGGGGTGGCGGTGCTCAGCACCAGGAAGTCCAGGCCGCCGCCGGCCAGTCCGGCCGCGTCCAGGGCGGCGCTTCCCGCCTCCGCGCACAGGTCGGCCAGGCTGTGGGTGAGGTTCCCGGTCGCCGGGTCCCAGCAGAAGTGGCGGCTGCGTGTGCCGACGGAGCGCTCGATCCAGTCGCCGGCGAGGCCCAGCAGGTCGGCCACCGTGCCGTTGGACACCGGCCTGCCCGGTAGCGCGATGCCGGTCCCTGCAACGAAGAACTGCTGGGGCGTCCTCATGTCCGGGCTTCTGTGCTCCTCGGCACGCCGGTCCAAGCTGTGGCCTCCTTCGGGCAGGGGTCGGTCGGCAGCAGAGTGCATGCGGCCCACTCCCTCCTGCCCCCGACAGGCTCGCCCACGTCTCTAAAGCCAGGCTTGCGTGGTTCGGGCGCTGGGATGTCGGCAGCGGGTGCGACGGGTCCGCACTCGGCTCGGGGATGTCGTGTCGCTCGCCATGGGATGGCTGCGCCTACCGTTTCGGGCGCGGGACGGCACGCGAGCGGGTGACTGCGCCGTCCCGGCGTCCGCGGTCATCTCTGGAAGGCGTCCTCCACGAGGTCGAGCTGCAGCTCCATCGGCAGGTCCTGACGCCGTGTGATCTTCAGCTTACGGTACGCACGGGTCAGATGTTGCTCAACAGTACTCACGGTGATGTAGAGCCTGGCGGATATCTCACGATTGGTGTATCCGTAACCGGCCAGCGCCGC
This sequence comes from Streptomyces sp. NPDC020917, assembly GCF_044333795.1. NCBI lineage: Bacteria > Bacillati > Actinomycetota > Actinomycetes > Kitasatosporales > Streptomycetaceae > Streptomyces > Streptomyces sp. NPDC020917. The sequence continues at coordinate 220,623 of NZ_JBIRRR010000013.1, forward strand.
CACCCTCCGTTCCGCCTCGCTGAGTTGCTCGGTGCGCGCGGGCGCCGGTTCAGGGCGCTGCGGCCCGGCGGGCGGCTCCTCGTCCTGCCTGCCGCGGCCGGACTGCCCGGGCGAGATCTGCTCGCACAGCGGCACCGCCCGGCATTCCGCGGCGAGTTGCCAGGCCCGCCGCGTCACGATGCCGGCGCGGCTGTCCTCTCCGGTCAGCCGCAGCGCGCGGCCCAGGTCCGAGAGGGCGCGGGCGAGTTCGATCCGGTCGCCGCAGCGGCGCAGTTCGTCGACCGCGGCGGTCAGCAGCTTGGGCCGCTGTTGCAGTTCGGCGGTCGCGGCGCGCAGCCGCAGCGACACCCCGCGGACCCGCGGGCCGCGGGCGTCCGGCATCCCGAGCTGCTCCACCACGAACCGCTCGGCCCGCCGTCGCTCGCCGAGTTGCAGCAGCGCCTCGGCGGCGTCGGTGCGCCAGGGATTCTGGCGCGGCCGGTCCAGGCTCCACCGGTGGGCGAGCCGGCCGACGTCGAGGAACTCGCCGAGCGCGGCGCGGTAGCGGTGGGTGGCCATGTAGTAGTGGCCGCGGGCGCGCAGATAGGTCAGGGCGTGCACGCTGGAGAACAGTTCGTCGGGTGCGGGGGTCTGCAGGCGTCGGGTGGCCTCCTCGTAGCGGCCCATACCGGTGAGCGCGGTGGCGAGCGCGGCGACCGGGGCGAAGAGGAACAGCCCGCCGCGGTCGGCGATCGTGTCGGCGGCGGCCGCCGCCTCCCGCTCCGCGCCGGCGAGGTCGCCGAGCCGGAGCAGGCCCTCGGCGTGGACGGCACCGAAGACGGCCCGCCAGGCGGGGGCGGAGTCGCCGGCTGCCGCCGACAGCCGCCGGCACCAGAGCGCGGCGCGGTCCGGCCGGTCGAGATGCACCAGCGTGCGCACGGCCTGCACGATCGGCTCGAAGGTGTTGTGCGCCAACGGCGTTCCCTTCAGGAGGCGTTCGACGGCCTGCTCGTCGCCCTCGGCACCGGGGTGGGTCCACAGGGCGGCCGCGGCGCGCAGCGCGGCCGCGCTCCTGGCGGGCAGTTCCCGGCCGTCCCGCATCTCGTCGGCCGCTGCCCGGGTGGCGGCGCCCGGGGTGGTCCCGCCGGGAGCTGCCGTGCCGGGGACGGCTGGGGCTGCCGCGGCGGGGGCGGCCGGTGCTTCGGCCGGGCGGGGCGCGGGAGGCAGCGCGAACAGCTCGCGCAAGGGGTCTTCCCGGGGGGCGGCACCCAGTCCGGTGAGATGGCCGAGCGCCTCGGCGGCCTCCTCCATCCTGCCCTGCGCCACCAGCAGCCTGGCCAGCCGCCCGGTCCTGGCCGGGCTGAGCGCGCCATCGCGCAACGCGGCGAGCGGGGCGCGCAGGTGGGCTTCCGCGGCGCCCGGGTGCAGCCGCCACACGACGCCCGCACGGCGCAGGTCCACGTCCAGCCCGGCGTGCTCGTCCGTGCACAGGGTGCGGGCGAGTTGCAGGCACGCGGCGGCGTGCACGCAGTCGTCCGCGGAGACCAGCGCGTGCTTGGCCGCCTCGCACAGCACCGACAACGGCCAGTCGCCGACCGGCGGTTCGCTGCGCAGACCGTCGTCCCCCGCAGCGGCGAGCAGATGCCGGGCCACGACGTCGGCGTGGCCGCCTCCCTCCTGCAGCACCTGGGCGGCGCGGCTGTGGAGTTCGCCGCGTTCGCGGCCGGGCGTGGCGTCCAGGACGGCGGCGGTGATGGCCGGGTGGCGCAGCCGCCCGGCTCGGGTGAGCCCGGCCCTGTCCAGGACGTCCATGGTGCGGGCGGTCGCCGACGGCGTCAGGCGCGCCACGCGGGCGACGTTCTCCACGGTGGCCTCGGCGTCCAGCACCGCGAGCACGGTGGCCAGCCGGCGGAATCTGGTGCCACCGCGGTGCAGGCAGGTCAGCACGGCCTCGGTGAACGGGCCGCCGTGTTCGGGCTCCGGCGCGGGGGGTTCGGTGAGCAGCGCGCGCAGCAGCAGCGGGTTGCCGCCGGTGGTGTGCTGCAGCCGCGCGGTCAGCTCCGGGGTGGCGGGCCGGCCGGCGTGCCGGCTGAGCACAGCCGCGGTGCCCGACTCGTCGAGCCGCCCGATGGCGATCCGCGCGTAGCTGGGGTGGCGGAGCAACTCGGTGCGGGCCGGGGCCTCTTCGGCCCTCTCCTGCGGGACGTCGGCCAGCACGAGGAGCAGCGCGGTGCCGCGCAGGGTGCGGACGGCGTGCAGCAGGTAGCCGAGCGAGCGGGCGTCGACGTACCGCAGATCGTCCACGCACACCACGAGCGGAGCCTGTTCGGCCAGGGCGCGCAGCGCCCAGCCGAACTCCTCGGCGGTGAACGGAGCGGCGAGGTAGCCGCCCGGGTCGCCCGGCGCGGCGAACGCGGCCTCCCCGTCGGGGGGTTGGGGTTCGCCGGTGAACGTACCGCCGGCAGCGGCCACATGGGGCTCGCCGGTGAACGACGGGGCCGAGGTGCCGGGGCCGAGGCTGTCCGGCTCGGGATACGGTAACCCCGCAGCCGCCTCCGGCGCGGACCGCTGCCCGGGGAACCGCACTCCCCCCGGCAGCACCGCACCGGATCGCGGCAGTTCGGGCCCGGACCGGGCGGGCCGGGCGCGGTGCCCGCCCGGCGTCGCCAGGACCGGCGGCGGTTCGGCCGGCAGCAGGCCGTCCGGCAGGTCGGCGACCAACCGCCGTACCACCGCGTAGGGTTGGTCCCGCGACGACGGTGTGCCCCCCGCGCGCAGGACGTTGGCACCCCCGCGTTCGGCCTCGTCGGAGAGGACGGTCAGCAGCTCCGTCTTTCCGCAGCCGACCGCACCCTCCACCAGGACCACTCCGGTGGTCCCGCGGCGGCAGGCGTCCAGCGCGGCTTCCAGCCGCGCCCACGCACTGTCCCGTTGCACAAGTGACATGTCCCCGCCTTCCGTTCGCTTCCCCGGCGAATGCCCATACGATGCCGCCGCCCCGGCGGGATACCGACAGCCAACCCATGGCCACAAGTTGCCGGGCAGCAATTTTGAGAGCGGCCCACCGCACGCGGACGCCCTGCCTCCCCCTGCTCGCAGGGGCGCCGGGCCCCTGGCCCCGCGCAGGTGGGCGGGGCCGCGCCAGTGCGACGGAGAACGCAGGTGGGGTACACCGGCCGGCGGTTGCCTAGGGGCGCTTAGGGGTCGGGCAAGGGTTACCGGCGTACCGCGCCGCACCTCACGATGGCGAGGAGCTTGGCCCGTTCCGCGCCCGCCGTCGTCATGGTCAGGAGCCCGTCATCAAAGGCATAGGAATACTGGGAACCGGTTCGTACCTGCCCGCCGAGACGGTGTCCAACCGGGTGGTGGCCGAGCGCGCCGGGGTCACCGAGGAGTGGATCCTGCGCAAGACCGGGATCAGGGAACGCCGTTACGCCGCCGAGTCCGAGGCCACCTCCGACCTCGCCGTCGAGGCGGCCCGGGCGGCGCTGGACGCCGCGGGGATCACCGCGGACGAGCTCGCGTGGGTGGTGGTCGCGACCTCCACCCCCGACCACCCGCAGCCGGCCACCGCCTGCCTGGTCCAGGACCGGATCGGCGCGAGGCGTGCCGCCGCGTTCGACATCAACTCCGTGTGCAGCGGCTTCGTCTTCGCCCTGGTGACCGCGGCCCGGCTGCTCCCCGGCCCGGACGGCGCGGTGCGCGGCTGCGGCCTGGTGATCGGTGCCGACGTCTACTCGCGGATCGTCGACCGCGCGGACCGCCGCACGGCGGTGCTGTTCGGCGACGGCGCGGGCGCGGTGGTGCTCGGTCCGGTCCCGGAGGGCGCCGGGCTGCTCGGCTCCCACCTGGCCAGCCACGGCGACCGGCGCGAGCTGATCCACGTCGAGGCGGGCGGCAGCAGGCTGCCGGCCTCGGAGAAGACCGTCGCGCTCGGGCAGCACCACTTCCGGATGGACGGGCGGGCGGTGCGTGACTTCGTCGCCGCGGAACTCCCATGCAGCGTCGGCGCGTTGCTCGCGAGCAGCGGGCTGCGGCCCGAACAGGTCGACCACTTCGTGCCGCACCAGGCCAACGGCGTGCTGCTCGCGGACATCCTGCCGACCGTCGGGCTGCCCCGGGCCCGCACCCACCTCCACGTCGCCGAGCACGGCAACACCAGCGCGGGCTCGATCCCGCTGGCGCTGGACACGGCGTGCAGGTCGGGGGCGTTCGCCGACGGCGACCTCCTCGTGCTGTCCGGATTCGGCGGCGGCATGTCCATCGGCTCGGTGGCGCTGCGCTGGGGTTCCGGCGCGGCCCGCCCGTCCGGGAAGGACGCGGCGGCGTGACGACGGCACCCACTCTCCGGAACTCCGCGGCTCCCGCCGGTTCGGCCGCCCCGGCTCCATCGAGCGCCCCCGCGGCCTCCGCCGCCGGCCGGCGCGCCACCGCCGCGGTCCAGGTCAGGGAGGGCCTGCCGTTCCGTACCGCCGCGGTCATCGGCCTCGGCACGGTCGGCTCGGCGTTCGCGCGGGCGCTGGCTGCGGCCGGCGTCGCGGTCGCCGCGGTGGAGGCGGACGACGCGCGCCTGGCCGCGGGCCGGGCCCGCACGGAGCATCCGGCAGCCGATGGCCAGCGGCCCGGCGGGACGGCGGGGGCACCGGGCACGCCGGACCCGGCGGCGATCGGCTACGGGACCCGCCTGGACGCGCTCGCCGAGGCCGATCTGGTGCTGGAGGCGCTGCCCGAACGCCTGCCGCTGAAGGCCGCGATGCTGCGCGAGGCGGCCCGGCACGCCGGTGCCGGCACGGTGTTCGCCACCACGACCAGCCTGTCGGTCGGCGCCGTCGCGGCAGCGGCCGGACTGCTGCCGCGCACCGTCGGCCTGCACCCGATCGGCCACACGCCGGCCGGCGGCGCCGTCGAGGTGGTGCCGGGCGCGGTGACCGAGGCCGCGATCGTCACCGCCGCCGAGGACCTGGTCACCGCGCTGGGCGCCACACCGGTCAGGTCCGCCGACCGGCCCGGCTATCTCGCCGGCGGGCTGCTGCTGTCCTATCTCAACGGCGCGGCGGCGATGCTCGACCGCGGTTACGCCGACGCCCGCGACATCGACGCGGCCATGGTGCTCGGCTGCGGGCTGCCGCGCGGCCCACTCGCCCACCTCGACCTGATCGGTCTCGACAGCGCCCTCGACACGCTGCGCGGCCTGCACGAACTGACCGGCGAGGCGCGGTACGTGCCGGCGCCGGTGCTGGCGCACCTGGTGTCCGCGGGGCTGCTCGGCGTGAAGTCCGGCCGCGGCTTCCACCGTTACGGGGACGGTGCCGGCGGTCCGACCGCCGAGGCGGACCAGCCGCGGCCGGGCGGTTCCGCGGCCGCGCCCCGCACGGTGGCGACGGTCGGCGTGATCGGCTCAGGCACGATGGCCACCGGCATCGCCGAGGTCTTCGCGAAGGCCGGCTGCCCCACCACGCTCGTGGCCCGCGACGAGGTGCGGGGCAAGGCGGCGCTCGACCGGATCGCCGCGTCGCTGGACCGCGCGGTGACCCGCCGCAAGATCGGCGAGGCGGACGCTCGGGCCGCGCTGGACCGGCTGACCGCCGGCGGCGAGATGGCGGCGGTGGCCGGGTGCGACCTGGTCGTCGAGGCGGTCGCCGAGGACATCGACGTCAAGCGGGCGGTGTTCGCGCGGCTGGACGCGGTGTGCCGGGCAGGCGCGGTGCTGGCCACGACGACGTCGAGCCTGCCGGTGGTCGAGTGCGCCACCGCGACGGCACGCCCGCAGGACGTCGTCGGCCTGCACTTCTTCAATCCGGCGCCCGTCATGCGGCTGGTGGAGGTGGTCACCACCGCGCTGACCGCGCCCGACGTCACCGCCACCGCACTCGCGGTGTGCGGCCGGCTCCGCAAACGGCCCGTCGGCATCGCCGACCGGCCGGGCTTCCTCGTCAACGCGTTGCTCTTCCCGTACCTGAACGGCGCGGTGCGGCTGCTCGCGGAGCGCCACACCACCGCGGCCGAACTCGACACCGCGATGACCGCGGGCTGCGACTACCCGATGGGCCCGCTGGCCCTGCTCGACGCGATCGGCCTCGACGTCTCGCTCCAGATCCAGCACAGCCTCCACCACGCCCACCCCGACCCCTCCCTCCTCCCCGCCGCCCCGCTCCACGACCTGGTGTCCGCCGGTCTGCTCGGCCGCAAGACCGGCTGCGGCTTCCACCGCTACTGACCGCCCGCGCGGCGCACACCCCGCACCGCGACCGGTGTCACCAGCGGCCGCCACCGACCCGTCCGGGTCACGGCCACCGACGCGCCGGCGGGCGCCGACACCGGCGATCCCCCCACGGCCGCCGTTGCCTCTCCCGTACCGGGACCGGCGATCCCCGCACCGCGAGCACCGCGGCCCGGCCACGCGCCCCGTGGCCGGGCCCTGCCCGCCGTCCAGGACCGCCCGTCCTGCCCGTTCGCCGTGCGGGCCGCTTCCGCCCCGCGCTCGGCCCGCCACCCGGCTCCCCGCGTCACGGCCGGGGCGCGCGGCCGCCGATCACCCCCGGGCCGCCTCCGAGGTCAGGCGGGTGAGCCGGGTGGGCGGGGCGGGGATCAGGGGGTGAGCCGCAGGCAAGAGGGGCTTTAGCCGGCGCGCGGACGATGACGGAAACCAGATCCGAACAGGGGAACTTCCCCGCCGCGACACCGGACGGGCGGCGGGAGTCCCGGAGGAGGACCCGTCATGGGGCAGCCGTCGAGCATGCCGCGCGAGGAGCCTGAGCACGGTGCCGCGCCGGAAGACCGATTCGAGGGGCTGCACCGCCTGGTGACGGCGTCCGCGGCCCGGTACGGGGAACGTCCGGCGGTGGACGCCGCCGACGGTGTGATGACGTACGCAGAACTCGACGTGCGGGCCGAGGCGTTCGCGCGGGAACTGGCCGGACGGGGCGTCGGGCCGGGCGACCGGGTGGTCGTGTGGGCCGCGAAGTCCTGCGCGGCGGTCGCCGCGATGCAGGCGGTGTTGCGGCTGGGCGCCGCCTACGTGCCGGTGGACGGCTCGACGCCGGTCGGCCGGATGGCCATGGTCACCCGTGACTGCGCGGCCCGCGTGGTGTGCGCGCCGGACGCCCGGCGCGCCGGCGTCGTGGCGGAAGTGCCGCCGGGCACGGGGTTCCTGGCACTCGACGAGCCTGACGACGGCACGCGCGCGACCGCGTCGCGGACGCGTCCCGCCGACGCGGCCGTCGCCCCGGACGACCTCGCCTACATCCTCTACACCTCCGGCTCGACCGGCGTGCCCAAGGGCGTCTGCATCAGCCACCGCAACGCCCGCGCCTTCGTCGACTGGGCCGTCGCGGAACTGTCCGCGGGACCCGAGGACCGTTTCTCCAGCCACGCGCCGTTCACCTTCGACCTGTCCGTGCTGGACCTGTACGCGGCCTTCGCCTCCGGCGCCTCCGTACATCTGATCGGCTCGGAACTCGCGTACGCGCCCGTCCAGTTGGTGGAGTTCCTGCACGAGCACGCGATCACCGTCTGGTACTCCGTGCCGTCGGCGCTGATGCTGATGATGCGCGGCGGCGGGCTGCTGGAGCGGCCCGCGCCGCCCGCGTTGCGCGCCGTGCTGTTCGCGGGCGAGCCGTTCCCGATCACGGGGGTGCGCCAGCTCGCCGGCTGGACCGGCGCGCGGCTGCTGAACCTGTACGGCCCCACCGAGACCAACGTCTGCACGTTCCACGAGGTCACCCCGGCGGACCTGGAGCGCGAGCGCCCGGTGCCGATCGGCGCCGCTTCCTGCGGCGACACCGTGTGGGCGGTCAACGACGAGGGCCGGGCCCGGCCGGGCGAGGAGGGCGAGCTGTACGTCGACGGGCCCACCGTGATGCTGGGCTACTGGGGGCGCGAGCCGCAGCGCGGCCCGTACCCGACCGGCGACGTCGTGCAGGTCCGACACGACGGCTCCTTCGACTACGTGGGCCGCTTCGACCACATGGTGAAGGTTCGCGGCCACCGCATCGAACTGGGCGAGGTCGAGGCCGCGTTGACCAGCCACCCGTCGGTGGAGAACGCCGCGGTGGTCGTCGCGGGCTCGGGCCTCGACGGCCGGCTGGCCGCGTTCGTGGTGCCCGCTTCCGGGACGTCCGGCGCCGGCGTGCTGGCGTTGAAGCGGCACTGCGCCGCGCGGCTCCCCCCTTACATGATCGCGGACTCGGTGGACTTCGTCACCGAGCTGCCCCGTACCCCCAACGGCAAGGTCGACCGGACCGCGCTGGCCGAGCGGCTGACCGCCGCCGGCACCGCGCGCCGGCCGGTCGCCGGCCCGCCCGCCCCCACATCCACTCCCGTCGCCGGCCGTCCGGCCGGTGCGCCCGCGCACGCCGCGGCCAGTTGAGAGGCAGAACCGACATGACGCAGCCCAGCGAGACCGACGTCAGAGCCAAGCTCACCGCGTTCATCCGGGAGAGTTTCCTCGCCGGCGACCCAAACGGGGAGCTGGAGGACACCACGCCGCTGCTGGAGTGGGGGGTGCTGGACTCCCTGAAGGTCGCGATGCTGCTGAACTTCCTGCGCGCGGAGCTCGGCGTGGTGGTGCCGTTCGGCAAGATGAGCGGCCCCAACTTCAGGGATGTGAACCACATCGTCGCCCTGGTGCTCGAACTGTCCCCGGCGGAGCCCGCGGCGGCCGCTCCGGCGGGCGCGGCCGCCGCGGTGGCCGACTGATCCGCCGATCCGGCCGGGCCGGCCCCTGCCCGGCCGGCCCCCACCCCCACGGTTCTGACAGATTCAAGGGACGGAACTTCAGGCATGGACTTCGACCTCACCGACGGCCAGCGCGCGGCCTGCGCCGCTCTGCTGGAAGCGGCCCGCGAGCGGTTCGGCGAGGCCGCCGCCTCCCCGCGGGAGTACGCGGACCGGGACGCGTGGCAGGCCGCCGCGCGTCTCGGTGCGGCCGGGCTCTGCCTACCCGAGACGTTCGGCGGCGGCGGGCTCGGCGCACTCGACACGGCGCTGCGCCTGGAGGCGTTCGGGGCGGGGTGCGCGGACACCGGTCTGGTCTTCGGCGTGGCCGCGCACCTGCTCGCCTGCGCCGTGCCGATCGACGCGTTCGGCTCCGACGACGTCCGCAAGGAGCTGCTGCCCGGCCTGAGTTCGGCCCGGCTGATCGCGGCCAACGCGATGACCGAGGACGGCGCAGGCTCCGACGTCGGCACGCTGGCCACCACGGCACGGCCCGACGGGGACGTCTACGTCCTCGACGGTGTCAAGTCGTTCGCCAGCAACGCGCCTCTCGCGGACGTGTTCGTCACCTACGCGACGACCGACCCCGCGCTCGGCTTCTTCGGGATCAGCGCGTTCGCGGTGCCCCGCGACCTGCCGGGGATCACGGTCAGCGGCCCGATGGCGAAGATGGGGCTGCACGGATGCGCCGCCGGCCGGGTGGAGTTCACCGGCTGCCGCGTCCCGGCCCGTTACCTGCTGGGCGCCGAGGGGCAGGGCAGCATGATCTTCCAGCACTCGATGGGCTGGGAGCGCGCCGTCCTGCCGGCGCTCTACCTGGGCGTCATGGAGGAGCAGTTGCGCCGCTGCGTCGTGCGTGCCGGCGAGCGACGCCAGTTCGGCCGCCCGATCGGCGAGTTCCAGGCGGTCTCGCACCGGATGGCGGCGATGCGGCAGCGGCTCGACGGCGCCCGCTGGCTGCTGTACCGGGCGTGCTGGCTGCTCGACGAGGACCGCGAGGAGCAGGTGGCCGCCGCTGCCGTCGCCAAGAGCGCGGTCTCCGAGGCGGCGGTGGCCAACAGCCTGGACGCCGTGCACGTCTTCGGCGCGGCCGGCTACCTGGTGGACGGCGGCATCGAGCGCAACCTGCGGGACGCGGTGCCCGCCGCGATCTTCTCGGGAACGACCGAGATGCAACGGGAGATCCTGACCAGGAAGGCGGGGCTGTGAGCGCCGCGCGCTCCGGCCGCGGGCCGGCCCGGGCCCGGCGCCTGGGCCGGCGCGCCTGGCGGCTGGCCATGACCTATGTGCTGCGTCCGGTGGGCCTGACGCTCGTCAACTTCGGCTATCTGTGGTTCCCGCCGCCCGGGCCCTTCCCCAACGAGCCGTCCCCGGCGGAACCGGAGCAGGCCGCGCGTCCGCTGCGGGCGCCGCTCCGCGACCCCGCGGGTCCCGCCCTGTACCACCCGGAGCGGCTGCGTCCCGACATCCCGCTGAGCGAGGTGGAGCGGGCGCTGCAACGGCAGTTGTGGGCTGTCGACGACGAGTACCCGGGCAACCCGCCGCTCTCCGGCGGGCGCGCCTGAGCCGGGCCGCACGAACCGGCAGTGCCCGCACCGGGGTTGCCCGACCGGGCAAGTGCCCTGCCACCAGACCTCCCGCGCCCGGGCCAACGCAGGAGCCGGGATCCGCGTCCGCCGCGGATCCCGGCTCCTGCGTTTACCGGTAGGTCCCGACGAACTCGGTGATCGAGGCGGTCACGTAGTCGAGCATCTCGGCGGTGAGCGCCGGGTAGACGCCCACCCAAAGAGTCTGTCCGGTGATGATGTCGCTGTTGGTCAGGTCGCCGGACACCCGGTAGTCCTGGCCGGTGAAGGCCGGCTGGCGCGTGAGGTTCCCGGCGAACAGCCGCCGGGTGCCGATCCGCCGGGACTCCAGGAAGTCGCTCAGTTCCGCGCGGCGGAACGGCGCCCGCGGGTCGACGGTGATGGCGAAGCCGAACCAGCTCGGGTCGCTGCGGGGCGTCGCCTCCGGCAGCAGCAGCCACGGCAGCCCGTCCAGGCCCTCCCGCAGCCGGCGCCAGTTGGCGCGCCGGGCGGCGACGAACTCGTCGAGCCGGGCGAGCTGGGTGAGGCCGAGCGCGGCCTGCAGGTCGGTCGCCTTCAGGTTGTAGCCGATGTGCGAGAAGATGTACTTGTGGTCGTAGCCGGCCGGGAGTTCGCCCATCTGGAAGTCGAACCGCTTGAGGCACTTGTTGCTCTCCCCGGGCTCGCACCAGCAGTCGCGGCCCCAGTCGCGCAGCGACTCCACGACGCGGGCCAGCGCGAGGTTCGAGGTGAGCACGCAGCCGCCCTCGCCCATCGTGAGGTGGTGCGCCGGGTAGAAGCTGACGGTGGCCAGATCCCCGAAGGTGCCGGTGAGCCGGCCGTCGTAGGTGGAGCCGACCGCGTCGCAGTTGTCCTCGATGAGGAACAGATCGTGTTCCTCGGCGAGTTGGGCGACCTCGGCGACCTCGAAGGGGTTGCCGAGGGCGTGCGCGATGATGATCGCGCGGGTCCTGGGGCCGATCGCCCGGGCGACGCGTTCCGCGGTGGTGTTGTACGTGCGCAGTTCCACGTCGACGAAGACCGGCACCAGGCCGTTCTGCAGGATCGGGTTGACGGTGGTGGGGAAGCCCGCGGCGACCGTGATCACCTCGTCGCCGGGCCGGAGCCTGCGGTCCTCCAGGGCCGGCGAGGTCAGCGCGGAGACGGCGAGCAGGTTGGCGGACGAGCCGGAGTTGGTCAGGTGCACCTTGCGGCGCTTGAGCTTGCGGGCGAACGCGGACTCGAACTTCCGGGAGCTGCGACCGGCGGCGATCCTCAGTTCCAGAGCGGCCTCCACCAGCGCCATCCGGTCCTCCTCGTCGAGGACCGCCCCCGACGGCCAGATCTCGGTGACCCCGGGGACGAACTCCCTTACCCCTTCGTGCTCCTGGTGGTACTTCCTGACCCCTTCGAGAATCAGCGCTTTGACGTCATCCATCCTCAAGCCCCTCCTGAGCGAGTCAGCACGCCGACTCCGGTTTCCAGCAAAAGGTCGCGCAGCGAGTGCTCCAGGGTCAGCCGCGGCCGCCAGCCGAGCAGGTGGCGCGCGCGGCTGATGTCGCACCGCTGCCACTGCAGGTCGCCCCGCTGCTCGTCGCGGTTCTGGTCCTCGACCACGGACAGGGTCAGGCCGCTGAGGTCGATGAGCCGGCGGACCAGTTCGCGCACCTCCACCGCCTCGCCGCTGCCGATGTTGACGACCTGGCCGCAGACGTCGGCGACCGAGGCGGCGACGACCGCGTCGGCCACGTCGCGCACGTCGATAAAGTCGCGCCACGCGGTGAGCGGCGCGAGCCGCAGCTCGGCGGGGAGTTCCCCGGAGGCGGCGGTGCGGGCCCGCTCGTGCAGCCGGCGGGCGAGGATGCCCAGCAGGCTGTCGGGCGGGGTGCCCGGTCCCGCGACGTTGGCGATCCGCAGCACGGTGCCGTGCAGCGTGCCCTCGGCCGCGGCGTCCAGGACGGCCCGCGCACCGAGGAGTTTGGACCGCCCGTAAGGGGTGTCGGGTGCGGGGGTGACGTCCTCGCTGATCCGGGTGCCGCGCGGCACCGGGCCGTACTCGTGCAGCGAGCCGAGGTGGACCAGCCGCGGTTCGTGCGGCACGGCGGCGATGGCGGCGACGAGCCGGCGGACCAGTTCGGTGTTGCCCTCGTACATCTGGTCCTCGCTCATGCCCCAGACCGCGCCGACGGAGTTGACGACGACGTCGGCACGCGTGGCCAGGAGGATGTCGGCGATCCGCTCGGCGGGTGCGTCCACCAGGTCGAGCCGGGTGAACAGGCCGTCGGGGGCGCCGGTGGACGCGCCGCGGGCGACCCGGGCGACGGTGGCGCCGACCGCGCCGAAGGCGGAGCAGATGTGCCGGCCGAGGAATCCGGTGCCGCCGAGGACCAGCACCGACAGGCCGGGCGGGATCGGGACGGGTCTGCCGTCGGTGGCTCGGGCCGTGGTGCGCTGGGCGGTGATCATCCGCGGTCCTCCACGGTGATCCGCTGGGCGCACCGCTGGACGGCCTCGACGAGTTCCGCGGTGCGCACCGCGGCACGCGCCCAGGTCTCGTGGTCGGGGTCGCTCCCGGTGATCCGGGCGCGGCGTACCGCGGCGGCGAACGCGGCGACGGTACCGGCGTACTGGTCCTCGGCGGGCAGCTCGGCGGTACCCGTTCCGTCCGGGCCGTCGAGGCGCAGCACCGGGGTGTGGTCGGGGGGCGGGGTGAAGGCGCGGTCGAGGCTGATCCGCCCGCGGCTGCCCCAGAGTCGGTAGCCGGACCCGTAGGCGTGCTCGAACCCGAAGTCGGCGGTGACGATCTCGCCGCCGGCGGCACGCAGCAGGGCGCTGCCGGCGAGGTCCACGCCGGTCACCGGGTCGTGGCGGAGCACGGCGCCGACGACGGTGAGGTCGTCGCCGAGGAAGAACTGGGCGGCCCGGATGGGGTAGACGCCCACGTCGAGCAGGGCGCCGCCGCCGAGTTCCGGGCGGTAGCGGACGTCGGTGGCGGGCAGCGGCGGGAAGCAGAACGCACCGCCGAAGCGGCGCAGCCGGCCGATCCGGCCTTCGCGCACCATGGCGCGGACGGCGCGGTGCTGGCCGTGCTGCAGGAAGCAGAAGTTCTCCCGCAGCACCACGCCGGCGTCCGCGGCGGCCGCCGCCAGTTCCGCGGTGTCGGCCGCTGAGGTGGTCAGCGGCTTCTCCGCGAGCACGTGCTTGCCGCCGCGGAGGGCGGCGAGCGCCCACGGGTGGTGCAGGCTGTTGGGCAGCGGCAGGTACACGGCGTCGACGTCGTCGCGGTCCAGGAGTTCCTGGTACCCGGCGACGGCGGCGCACCCGAGGTCGGCTGCGGTGCGCGCGGCGCGGTCGGCGTCGCGGCTGGCGACGGCGGTGAGTTCGGTGCCGGGGTGACCCCGGATGGCGGCCATCATGCGGCGGCGGGCGAAGTCGGAGGTGCCCAGCACCCCGATGCGGATCGCGCCGTTCTGCGAGGTGCCGCCGGCGTGGTGGTCCGGGGCAGCGACGGTCATCGGTCCTCGTCTCCACTTGTCACGGGGAATAAGAATTGTCGGCACAATGAAGTCAACGCCTTGCGCGACCGGCCATTCAACCCCCTACCGACTGCGGGCACCCCCTATTCGGAGCGGCCGGATTCTTCGCGCCCCCTATTGGTCCGCGTGATACTCGACCGACCGGGCGACCGCCGGTAAGTTCGCGGCAATGAAAGGCATCCTGCTTGCCGGAGGAAGCGGCACTCGGCTTCACCCGTTGACCCGGGCGGTGTCCAAGCAGTTGCTTCCGGTATACGACAAACCAATGGTGTATTACCCGCTGTCGGTTCTCATGCTGGCCGGAATTCGGGAAGTCCTGGTGATTTCCACGCCGGCCAGCCTCGAACTCTTCAGGGAGCTCCTGGGCGACGGTTCACGGCTCGGCATGGCGATCGACTATGCCGAGCAGCCGGCGCCCAACGGCATCGCCGAGGCGTTCACCATCGGGTCGGAGCACATCGGGAACGACCCGGTGGCGCTGATCCTGGGCGACAACATCTTCCACGGGCCGAGCTTCTCCCCGCTGCTGCGCCGCAACGCGCAGCAGATCGACGGCTGCGTGCTGTTCGGCTACGCGGTCAAGGACCCGGAGCGGTACGGCGTCGGCGAGGTCGATGCCGACGGCCGGCTGGTCGCGCTGGCGGAGAAGCCGGTCAGGCCGCGGTCGAACCTGGCCGTCACCGGCCTGTACCTCTACGACAACGACGTGGTGGACATCGCCAAGAACATCCAGCCCTCGGCCCGCGGCGAACTGGAGATCACCGACGTCAACCGGGTCTATCTGGAACGCGGCAAGGCCCGGCTGGTGAATCTCGGCCGCGGTTTCGCCTGGCTGGACACCGGAACCCACGACTCGCTGCTGCAGGCCAGCCAGTACGTACAGGTGCTCGAGCAGCGGCAGGGAACGCGTATCGCGTGCGTCGAGGAGATCGCCTACCGCATGGGATTCATCGACGCGGAGTCCTGCCACCGGCTGGGCGTCGAGATCGGCTCCTCGGACTACGGCGCCTACCTGCGGGCCATCGCGATGGGAGAGACATGAGAACGACAAGGAGAAGCTCGTGCGGATCCTGGTGACGGGGGGCGCCGGTTTCATCGGCTCGCACTTCGTGCGGCGGTGGGCGGCCGGCGACTGTCCCGAGTTCGACGGCGCCGAGATGGTGGTGCTCGACAGGTTCACCTACGCGGGCAACGAGGCCAACCTGGCCCCGGCGGCCGGCCATCCGCGGCTGCGGGTGGTGCGCGGGGACATCTGCGACGCGGCGGCGGTCGGTGCTCTCATGGAGGGCACCGACCTGGTGGTGCACTTCGCCGCGGAGTCCCATGTGGACCGCTCGATCGCCGGCGCCGCGGAGTTCGTGCGCACCAACGTGCTGGGCACCCACACGCTGCTGCAAGCGGCCGTCGACCACGGTGTCGGCCGGTTCGTGCACGTGTCGACCGACGAGGTGTACGGGTCGATCGCCCGCGGCTCGTGGCCGGAGGACCATCCGCTGCGCCCCAACTCCCCCTATGCGGCGTCCAAGGCGTCGTCCGACCTGATGGCGCTCGCCTTCCACCGCACGCACGGCCTGCCGGTGTGTGTGACGCGCTGCTCGAACAACTACGGGCCGTACCAGCACCCGGAGAAGGCGATCCCGCTGTTCGTGTCGAACCTGCTGGACGGCCGGCCGGTGCCGCTGTACGGCGACGGGACCAACGTCCGGGACTGGCTGCACGTGGAGGACCACTGCCGGGCTCTGGCGCTGGTCGCCGCCGGGGGCGAACCCGGCGAGGTCTACAACATCGGCGGCGGCACCGAGCTGGCCAACCGCGACCTGGTGGCGCGGCTGCTCGAACTGCTCGGCGCCGGGCCGGAGATGGTCCGCACGGTGACCGATCGCAAGGCGCACGACCTGCGGTACTCGGTGGACTGCGGCAAGATCCGCGAGCAGCTCGGGTACGCGCCGCAGGTCGGGTTCGCGTCGGGCCTCGCGGACACCGTCCGCTGGTATGCCGAGCACCGCGACTGGTGGGAGCCGCTGCGCGCGGCCGACCGGGCGGCGGCCGGAGCGCTCGCGGGGGCGTCGTGCTGACCCCGGTGTCCGCGCGGATCGCACGGTCCGCGGCGGCGGTGGAGACGGCGCACGCGCCGCTGGAGGACTTCTGGGCGTGGTGGAAGCAGAGCTGCGCGGACGACGACTCGGCCGGGCGGGTCATCCCGTTCGGGGAGTTGCGGTCGTGGAGCTTCGACCCGGGCAGCGGCGACCTGGTGCACGACACCGGGCGCTTCTTCACCATCGGCGGCATCCGGGCGCACCGCCCGGGCGCGGCGGTGGAGTCCTGGTCGCAGCCGATCATCAACCAGCCCGAGGTGGGCATCCTCGGCATCCTGGCCAAGGAGTTCGACGGGGTCCTGCACTTCCTGATGCAGGCCAAGACCGAGCCGGGGAACTGCGCGGGACCCCAGCTCTCCCCGACCGTGCAGGCCACCCGCAGCAACTACACGCGGGTGCACAAGGGCAGCCCGGTGCCCTACGTGGACTACTTCCGCAACGCCGAGCGCCACCGGGTGCTCGCCGACGTCCGGCAGTCCGAGCAGGGCAGCTGGTTCTACCGCAAGCGCAACCGCAACATGGTCGTCGAGGTGACCGGGGACGTCGAGGTGCTCGACGGGTTCCGCTGGATGCCGCTCGGCCAGGTGCACCGGCTGCTCGGCGAGGTGGACCTGATCAACATGGACGCCCGAACGGTGCTGGCCTGCCTGCCGTTCCCCTTCCAGGACCTCGACGGCGGCAGCACGGACGGCTTCCGGCCGGCCGACACCGAGGTGCTGAGCTGGATCACCGAGGCCCGTACCCGGCACGAGTTGCTGACCGAGCGCGTCGCACTGCGCGACGTGGCCGGCTGGCGGCGCGAGGCCGACCGCATCACCCACGACAGCGGCGGGTTCTTCGACGTGATGGCGATCGACTTCCGTTCCCGGGGCCGCGAGGTCGCCGCGTGGACGCAGCCGATGGTCAGGCCGCGGTACAGGGGCGTGTCGGCCTTCCTGGTCCGGCGGGTCGACGGCGTGCCACAGGTGCTGGTGAGCACCCGCGTCGAGGTGGGCTGCGCGGACGTGCTGGAGCTGGGCCCGACCGCGCAGGGCACGCCGGAGAACTACGACCTGCTGCCGGCGGCCGCCCGGCCGCCGCTGCTGGACGAACTGCTGGCTGCGCCCGCCGAGCGGGTGCTGTTCGACACGGTGATGTCGGAGGAGGGCGGGCGGTTCTACCACGCCCGCAACCGCTACCTGGTGGTCGAGGCAGGCCCGGACGGCGGGCCCGCCGACACCCCCGACCTGCGGTGGATCCCGCTGACCGAGCTGGAGGGCCTGGCCCGGCACAGCTTCTACGTCAACGTCGACGCCCGCACCCTGATGGTCTGCCTGCAGCGGGTCTTCGGCCCGGTGCCGGTCACCTGAGCCGGCGGGCCGCGCGGCCCGCCCTCCCCCGCGCGTGTCCGTCCCCGCCGCTACGGCGGGGACGGACCGCTGTCCGTGCCCGGCACGGGCGGGGCCCCGCGCCGCCCGCACCCGCCCGCACCCGCCGAGCAGCAACGGAGCATCGATGCGCGTCCTCTTCGTCCCCGCCGCAGCGCCCAGTCACTACTACCCGATGGCGCCGCTGGCCTGGGCCTTCCGGCTGGCAGGACACGACGTGGTCGTGGCCGGCCAGCCGCCGGTGACGGACCCGGTGGTCCGCTCCGGCATGACGGCGGTCGCCGTCGGCGGCGGCTACGACATGCTGGCCGGGCTGACCGAGGCCACCGAGACGGTCCGCCGGGAGACCGGCCGGCTGCTCTCGGGCTCCGCGACCTGGGCCTCGCTGCCGCCCGAAGTCCAGCGCCGCTACAGCGAGATGCGCGGCGCCCCGCACGTGCGGACCGCCGAGGACATGGCCGACGACCTGGTGGCCTTCACCCGGGACTGGCGGCCCGACCTGGTGGTCAGCGATCCGCTCACCTACGCGGCCGCGCTGGCCGCCGACGTGGCCGGGATCCCCCTGGTGCACCACCTGTGGGGTCCGCAGCCGCCCTCGCTGGCGAAGTTCCCCGGCTTCGGGGCGCCGCCCGAGCGCTGGCCGCAGGACCTGCTGAAGCTGTTCGCGCGGTTCGGCGCCCAGCCGAGGGCCGAGCACGGCCTGTGCACCGTCGACCCCTGCCCGCCGAGCCTGCAGCCCGCTCCGGTGCGGGCCCAGGTGCGCACCGCGTACCGGCCGTACAACGGCTCCGGGCAGGTGCCCGGCTGGCTGCTGCGGCGCGCCGGGCGGCCGCGGGTGTGCGTGTCGTGGATGACGACCAACACCGCGGCGGCCGGGCAGGGCGATCGGCACCCGGTGGGCACCCTGGTCGGCGCGCTGGCGGCGCTGGACGCCGAGGTCGTGGCGCTGGTGCGGCCGGCCGACCGGGAGCGGATCGGACCGGTGCCGGACGGCGTGCGGCTGGTGACCGACCTGCCGCTGCACGCGGTTCTGGCGGGCTGCGACGCCGCGGTCAACCACGGCGGCGCCGGCACCATGCTCACCGCCGCGTGCCTGGGCGTGCCCCAGGTGATCGTCCCGCAGGAGGCCGGTCTGGTCTTCAACGCCGAGTGCCTGGCGGCCACCGGCGCGGGGGTGGCACTGCCCTCTTCCGAGACGGACGGCGAGCGGATCGCGGCGACCGTCGCCCCGCTGCTGCACGACCCGGCCCGGCGGCTGGCCGCCGGGCGGCTGGCCGAGGAGAACACCGCCCAGCCCTCGCCCTTCGAGGTGCTGGCGACCCTTCAGGAACTGATGTGACCGGCCGCCCGAGCCGGGACCGCCCCGACCACCGCGACAGAAGGATCCGACCATGACCATGACGACGACCGAGAGCGTCATCGCCTTCAACCGGCCGCACATGACCGGCGAGGAGGCCGGGCTGATCGCGGCCGCTCTCGCCGAGCGGTCGCTGGAGGGCGACGGCCGGTACACCAGCCGGGCGACCGAACTCCTCACCACGATGGTCGGCGCCTCCTCGGCCCTGCTGACGACGTCCTGCTCGCACGCGCTGGACATGAGCGCGCTGCTGCTGGACCTGGAGCCGGGCGACGAGGTGGTGATGCCGTCGTTCACCTTCCCCTCGACCGCCAACGCGTACGCGCTGCGCGGCGCCGTGCCGGTCTTCGTGGACGTCCGCCCGGACACGCTGAACATGGACGAGCTGCAGATCGAGGCGGCCATCACGCCCCGCACCAAGGCCATCGTGGTGGTGCACTACGGCGGCGTGGCCTGCGAGATGGACACCGTCATGGCGATCGCCGGCCGGCACGGCCTGCCGGTGATCGAGGACAACTCGCACGGTCTCGGCGCCTCCTACCGCGGGCGCCCGCTCGGCTCGATCGGCGTGATGGCCACGCAGAGCTTCCACGCCACGAAGAACGCGCACTGCGGGGAGGGCGGCGCGCTGCTGTTCAACGACGCCGGCTACCTCAAGCGCGCCGAGATCATCCGCGAGAAGGGCACCAACCGCCGGCAGTTCTTCCGCGGCGAGATCGACAAGTACCAGTGGATGGACCTCGGTTCGAGCTTCCTGCCGTCGGACGTGCTGGCTGCCTGCCTGGTGGCGCAGCTGGAGAACTTCGCCGCGATCCAGGCCCGCAGGCTCCAGGTGTGGGACGTCTACCAGGAGCAACTGGCCGGCTGGGCACGGGAGAACGGCGTGGTGCAGCCCACCGTCCCGGCCGAGTGCGCGCACCCCGCGCACCTGTACTACCTGCTGCTGCCGGACCTCGAACGGCGGACCGCGCTGATGGCGCACCTCGCCGGGCGCGGCGTGAAGACCGCCTTCCACTACCTGCCGCTGCACAGCGCACCGGCCGGCCGCAGGTACGGGCGGACCGTCGAGGGCGGCTGCCCTCTGACCGAGCGGGTCGCCGACCAGCTCCTGCGGCTGCCGGTCTACACGGACCTGAGCGATCACGACGTGGAGCGCGTGCTGGACGGGGTGACGTCCTTCCGCGTCTGACCGGCCGGACCCGGCGGTCCCGGCAAGGCGCCTGCCCGGCGGGGAGACCCGCCCGGCAGGCGCTTCTGCCTGCCCGGCAGGTCCCCGGACCGGTCCCTCTCCAGGCCGGTCCCGGACCGGATCCCGGACCCGGACCGGGGCGGCGAGCCCGGACTCGCGGACCCAGACCCGCGAACCCGGACCCGCGAGCCCGGACCTCCGGACCCACACCGGCGGACGCAAACCCACGGACCCGGACCCGCGGACCCGGACCCACGGGCCCAGTCCGGCGGACCGAAACCCACGGAGGGCCCGCCACCGGATGTCCGGTGACGGGCCCTCCGACGTGCGGGGCCGCCGGCCGTCAGGAGACCGGCGGCTCCAGACCGCCCGCCTCCAGGCCGCCGCCCGCCGGGTTGGGGCGCGGAGCGGGACGGCGGAGCCTGCGGGCGGGCGCCTCGGCAGCCGGTGCGGCCTCGGCCGCCGCTTCCTGCGCACCGTCGCCGGTTCCCGCCGGCCCGGCCGGCGCCGCCTGCGGGCCGGCCGGCTGCTCCGCGCCGGGAGCCGTCGCGGGGCGCGGCTCCCTGAAGAACAGCGTGATGAGCACGGCCAGCGCGGCGATCCCCGCGCCGCTGACGAAGACCCGGTCGGTCGCGCCGACCAGGGC
This sequence comes from Streptomyces sp. NPDC020917, assembly GCF_044333795.1. Taxonomy (NCBI): domain Bacteria; kingdom Bacillati; phylum Actinomycetota; class Actinomycetes; order Kitasatosporales; family Streptomycetaceae; genus Streptomyces; species Streptomyces sp. NPDC020917. The sequence goes on from NZ_JBIRRR010000013.1 coordinate 241,073, forward strand.
GTCGACGACCGTCTGCCGGGCCTGCCCGGTGAGGGTCTGCAGCAGCGCGATGCCGGACCGGCCGCCGCTGCCGCCCTTGAGGTCGTCGGGCACCCGGGAGGCGAACTCCCGGGCCAGGATGGTGCCGAAGACCGCGCTGCCGACCGCACCGCCGAGGGTCTGGCTGAAGCGCACCGAGGTGATCGCCACGCCGAGCTGCTCCCTGGGCACGGAGACCTGGACCGCGAGCAGCGCCATCCCGAGCACCATGCCGAGGCCGGCGCCGAGCAGCAGCAGGTCGAGGTTGGCCACCCACACGGAGGTGTCCGGGTGCAACCGGCTGAGCAGGGCGAAGGCCGCCATCACCATGACCGTGCCGATCACCATGACCAGCCGGAACCGGCCGGGCCTGCGGATCAGCCGGCCGGCCACCACCGCGGAGATGATCATGCCGAAGGCCATCGGCAGCAGGTGGACGCCGGCGAGCGTCGGCTTCACGCCCTGGGCCGCCTGCAGGTACAGGGCGACATAGACGACCGAGCCCATGGTGACCATGCCGGAGATGAACTGCTGCGGGCTGGCCAGCCGGAACACCGGGTTGCGGAACAGCGAGAGCGGGAACAGCGGCTCCTTCGCCGCGATCCTCGGCCACAGGCCCTGGCGCAGCAGGAAGGCCACCAGCAGCACGGCGCCGCCGAGGATCAGCAGCACGATCACCGGCGAGCCCCAGGCGTGCTCGGTGCCGCCCCATTCGGTGACCAGCAGCAGGGCGCTGGTGGCCGCCGCGATGAGCAGGGCGCCGGTGTAGTCGATCGGGTGCCGGTCGCTGGAGACCGGGAGCTTCAGGCACAGCGTGCCCAGGGCGAGCGCGATCAGTCCCAGCGGCAGGTTCACGTAGAAGATCCAGCGCCAGGAGAAGTGCTCGGTGAGGAATCCGCCGGCCAGTGGGCCGACGACGATGCACACGCCGGTCATCACGCCGCCCATGCCGGCCCCGCCGCCGCCGGTGGACCCGCCGCTGCTGGTGGTCTTCGGCGGCCAGATGCTCAGCACGACGACCAGGGTGACGCTCATCAGACCGCCGCCGCCGATTCCCTGCAGGGCACGGAACGCGATCAGTTCCTGCATGTTCTGGGCGATGCCGCACAACGCGGAACCGACCAGGAAGGTGGCGAGCGAGAAGAGGTAGACCTTCTTCGGTCCGTAGACATCGGTCAATTTTCCGTACATCGGCTGCGTCACCGTGGCAGCGAGTGCATAAGCGGTGATCAGCCACGGGAGAAGGTCGAGACCGTGCACCGGATCGAGGCTCTTCGTGATGGGCCAGGCAGCCGTCGCCACGATATTCGAATCGACGATGCCCAGGATCATCGACAAGACGGCGCCAATCGTCGCCAGCCTCATCTGAGTGAGTGTCATTGCCCCAGCCTAATTAGGTATTCGACGGTTGTCAACCCGGGTTGACAACCGTCGAATATCGGGTGCCCCCGCGCCGACCTTGGACTGCGGCGCACCTCGCCGGAGCGCGCCCGAGCCGCCGCGCTACGACGGCGCGAGCACGCCGAGCTGCCGGTTGTCGTCGGACAGGATGGCCTGCTGGACCTCGCGCAGCGCCCGGCCGGGTTCGAGCCCCAGCTCGTCCTGCAGGGTGCGGCGCGCGGTCTGGTAGACCATCAGCGCGTCGGCCTGCCGCTCCGAGCGGTACAGCGCCACCATCAACTGGCGGTAGAACGTCTCGCACAACGGGTTCTCGGCGGTCAACGAGTAGAGCCGGCCGACGAGTTCGCGGTGCCGACCGAGCCGCAGGCAGACGTCGGCGAGCATCTCCAGGCACTCGAGCCTGGCCTCGGTCAGCCAGGTCGCGTACCCGGTGAGCACCGGCCCGTCGCGCAGGTCGCCGAGCACCGGCCCGCGCCACAGCGAAAGGGCCGACTCGAAGCCGTGCACGGCCTGCTCGTAGCGCTGCTCGCGGACGTCCGCCCGGCCCTGCTTGACCAGGTCGAGGAAGATCCGCACGTCGAGCTCGTCGCTGCCGGTGCGCAGCAGGTAGCCGGACTGCCGGGTGACCACCGGGTTCTCCAACTGCCCCGGCCGGTAGAGGAACTTGCGCAACTGCGAGATGTAGACGTGCAGTCCGGCGGTGGCCCGGCGCGGCGGCCGGTCGCCCCAGATCTCGGTCATCAACTGGTCGTGGGTCACCACCTGGTCGGCGCGGATCAGCAGCACCGCCAGCGCGATCTCGATCTTCCTGGCGCTGATCGACGAGGAGGTGTCGCCGTCGACGACGCGGAGCGGGCCGAGGATCTCGTATCTCACGACGCCCTCCGTTCGGGCACCGGCTGCAGGCCGGCGCGTCCGCGGCACGCCTCGCCCAGGGCCGCGGCGACGGCGCCGCCGACCCGCGCGCGCTGCGCGTCCAGGTAGAAGTGGCCGCCGGGGAAGACCTTCAGGTCGAAGGGTCCCGTGGTGTGTTCGGCCCAGGCGGCGGCGTCGTCGACGGTGGTCTGCGGGTCGGTGTCGCCGACCAGCGCGGTGACCGGGCAGTCCAGCCGGGGACCGCCGGCGAACCGGTAGGTCTCCACCGCCCGGTAGTCGTTGCGGGTCACCGGCAGCACGGTGGCCAGCAGTTCGGGGTCGGCGAGCAGCCGCTCGTCGGTCCCCCCGACCTTCTTCAGCTCCGCGACCAGACCGGCGTCGTCACGCAGGTGCACCCATCCCTCGCGGAACCGCGACGGCGCGCGCCGCCCGGAGACGATCAGCCGCAGCGGCCCGGTGGCGCCGCGCTCGCGCAGCCGGCAGGCCACCTCGAAGGACAGCACCGCGCCCATGCTGTGGCCGAAGAACGCGAACCGCTCGCCGTGCAGCCCCTCCAGGACGTCGGCGATCCGGTCGGCGAGTTCGGGCACGCTGTCCACCAGCGGCTCGCGCCTGCGGTCCTGGCGGCCCGGATACTGCACGGCCGCCACCTCGAACCGCGGATCGAGCGACTGCGACAGCGGAAAGTAATAGGTGGCCGATCCACCGGCGTGCGGAAAACACACCAGGCGCAATTCCCGGTCCGGGCGCGGATGGAAGACCCGCAGCCACTGGTCCTCCCCGCCCGAAGACGATGCCATTCGCTCATCCCTTCCCCGTCCGACCCCTGAGTTCCTCGCCGGGCACCGGCACGGCTGGCCGTCGACCGGCCACCATGATCGTGATGCGGTCCGCCCCGCCGCTGGTGCGGCCGGGCGTTCCACGCATTCCCGGGGGTGCTCACTCGCCCTGAAGACTGCCACAGGGCCGTGCCCCCCTAACAACCCCTAAGCATTCCGGGGACGTCGGGCCACAGCCCCTTCCCGGCGGCCAATACCCCTTTCCCGAAGCCTTATAGGGGTTATTCCGGCGGCCTTCCGCTCCCTATTCTCCGGCTGATCCGTCCAGGGTACGAACCGAACTCTCACTATGCCGGTGCGCAACTAGGGCGTGCGGCCGGCGGAATCGATGTCCATGAATGCGTTGTTCCACGTCCTTGATTCCGCGACGCGCACCGGGCACTTCGTCCTGGTGCTGCTCGCGATCTACCTCATCGTCCTGGTGGGACGGCTGCTGGCCCGGGTGACCGGCCAGCCGCGCGTGGTGGGCGAGGTGGCCGCGGGGCTGGTGGTCGGCCCCGTGGTGGTCGGCATCGGCGGCCACCGGCTGCTCGACGACCTGCTGCCCACCGACATCTTCGCCGCCGTCCGCCAGCTCGCCCACATCGGCCTGGTCCTGTTCATCATGGGAGCGGTGCGTGAGATGCGGACCGGCGGCGCCTGGGCCACCCGCCGCACGCTGGGCTGGGTGACCTTCGGCGCGCTGGTCCCACCGCTCGCGGCCGGCGTCGGGCTGGCCGGCTGGGTGCTGTGGCGTGGTGACGCCGCGCTGCGCGGCGACGCGTCCACTGCCTCCTTCATCCTCATGATCGGCGTGTCCCTGTCCATCACCGCGATCCCGGTGCTGGCCAGGATCCTGTCCGACCGCTCCCTGACGTACACACGGGCCGGGCGGCTGTCGATGGCGTCCGCGGCCGTCATCGACGGGATCGGCTGGCTGCTGCTCTCGCTGGCGATCAGCCTGGCCGCCGGCAACACCAGCGGCTGCCTCGACCGCGGGAAGTCGCTGCTGATCGGTGTGGCCGGCGCGCTGGTGCTGCTGCGGGCGCTGCGCACCCGGGTGGCCTCGCTGCTGGTCGGCCGCGTCCCGTGGGTCGCCGCCGTCGCGCTCGCCGTGGTCGGCCTGACCGCCTCGTGGCTGCTGCAGCGCTGGGGGCTGAGCGAGGTGATCGGCGCGCTGCTGGTCGGCGCGGCGCTGCCGGCCGACGAGGCGCGCGCGCCGTGGGGGCAGGTGATCGGCCGGATCACCCGGGTCGGCACCGCCCTGGTGCCGATCTTCTTCGTGGTCACCGGCGTCATGGTGTTCGCCAAGCAGCTCGGCGCGATGCCGTGGACGGCGACCGTGCTGGCCACGGTGCTCGGGATCTGCGCGAAGCTGTTCGGCAGCTACCTCGGCTGCCGGCTCGGCGGCGAGTCCCGCCTGGTGGGCCTGCAGATCGGAGTGCTGATGAACACCCGCGGGCTGACCGAACTGGTCGTGCTCCAGGCGGGGTTCACGGCCGGCATCCTGACCCCGGAGATGTTCCTGGCGCTGGTGGTCATGGCCCTGGTGGCCACCGCCACCACCGGCCCGCTGTACACCCTGCTCGACCGGCGGTTCAGCACGTCGGAGGAGGTCGGGATGGACCGGTCGGTGGCCGTCCGGGCGTGAGCCCGCGGCACGCGCGCCCGAGCCCCGCGGCCATGCGGCCGCGGGGCTCGGGCGGGGACGGGGTTCAGGCGCGGAGAGCGGTCACGGGTGCCGGTACGTGGGCGGGGACGCGGACGGTCAGCAGAGCACGAACGACGTCGCGTAGTGCGGCGGCTTCTGGGTGGGGTCCTCGATGGCGAGGGTCATGAAGCCCACCTTGCCCGCGTAGCGGCCCTCGGTCCCGGTGAGCCGGAACAGCTGGGTGCCGCCGCGCAGCATGGCGGTGCAGTCCAGCACGCCCTGCGCCTCGAAGACGCCGTCGTCGAGCTGCGCGCGGCTCTGGTGGTACTGCCACATGTGCGGGGTCATGGTGAGCACGATGGAGCTGCCCTGGACGGTGGCCACGCGGTTGCCGTCAGCGTCGAAGAAGGCGTCGGTGTACTCCACGGAGGTGCCCGTGCCGGGCGTGCCGCCGTCGTGCACCACGAGCTTCTCGATCTTCTCGGTCAGCCCGGTGACGATGACGCACCGGTCGAGCGCCGCGGCCTGCTCCTGCTCGCCGCCGCCGGGGGTGTAGACGCCCGCCGCCGCGGCGGCGGCCAGGGCCAGGGCGCGGGGGTCGAGCGGGCTGGGGTCCTCCTGCTCGCGCTGCGCGTCGGCGCCGACGTCGCGCGCCCGCTGGTCGATCTCGTCGGTCGTCTGCTGCGGGTTGTCTTCCAGACCGGTCGTCACCGTCTCATCTCCAGATCGCTGGGCGGATGTCCCCTCCATGCTCGGCAGTGCCCTGAAGCCGGACTAAGCCTGCGCTAGCGGGAGTTCGGCGCCGGCGCACGCGGGCACGGGCGCGCTGCGGACGGGCGCAAGCCCTGCTTTAGCCCGGCGGCCCAGCATGACGACGATCCGCGCCCCGAACGCCGTGCGGCCGCCGGCGTCACCACGGCCGTCACGGCCCGCGGAGCTCTCACGGCTCCCGCGGGCCCCCACGGCCGCCAAGCCCTCGATGCCGCAGACCCGACGTCAACCGCCGCCAATGGAAGGCCCTGGAATGGACGCCCCCGACATCCATGTCCGTTCGGCCGGAACCGCTCTCCCGGGACCGGCCGTCGACAACGCCACGCTGACCGAACGCTTCGGCATGCCCTCGGCGTGGGAGCAGTGGATCGACGCGTTCGTCGGCACCCGCCGGCGCCACTTCGCCGTCGACCTGGACACCGGCGAGATCCGGTACACGCTGGCGGACCTCGGCGAGACCGCGGGCCGCCGCGCTCTGGAGGCGGCCGGCATCGGGCCGGAGGACGTCGACGTGGTGGTGATGGGCACGTCCTCGCCGGACCTGCTGATGCCCGCCACCGTCAACGTGATCGCCGACCGGCTCAACATCGACGGGGTCCCGTCGTACCAGCTCCAGTCCGGGTGCACCGGCGCCATGCAGGCGCTCGACGTCGCCTGCCAGATGCTGCGTTCCGGCACCCGCCGCACCGCGCTGGTGCTGGGCGGTGAGACCTGCGCCAAGCACTTCGACGTCACGATGGATGTGTCCTCGCTGGCGCCCGCGGAGCAGATCAACGGCGTGCTGTTCGGCGACGGCGCCGGCGCGGTGGTGCTGAGCACCGAGCCGGGGCCCGGGTCCGCGGTGCTGCGGCACGTCTTCGTGGAGCTCGTGGGCCGCGGCCGGCCGCCCGGCCAGGTCGTCGAGTGGTTCGGGCGCGCGGACCGGGACGCGGACCGGCCGCCGGTGGTGGAGGACTACAAGGCCATCGAGACGTCGGTGCCGCTGCTGGCGGCCGAGGCGTACGAGGAGCTGCTGGCCGTCCTGGACTGGAAGAACGACGAGGTGGAGTACCTGCTGCCGCCGCAGCTCTCCGGGCGGATGACCGCGCGGATCACCGAGGGCCTCTCCGCACCGCAGGCGCAGGAGGTGTCGCTGGTGGCGGACATCGGCAACACCGGCAACGCGCTGCCGTTCTTCCAGATCGAGGCCGCGCTGCCGCGGATGGCCGCGGGCGACCGCGCCGCCGCGGTCGCGGTGGAGTCCAGCAAGTGGATCAAGGCGGCCTTCGCGCTGGAGAAGCCGTGAGGGGCCGAACGGCGGCCACCGCGGACGGCACCCCCGCGATGATCGCCGCGCTGCACCGCGGCGGGCTGCTGGCCGCCCGCTACCCAGAGGTCCGGCCGCTGCTGGCCGATCTCGATGACGAGGAACTCGCCGCCGCGGGACGGCTGTTGAGCCGCACCGACCCGGACGAGGTGCTGCGGCTGCACCCGGCGACGCCGTCGGTGACCGTCGCGGTCACCGGGCACGGCACGCTCGCGCCCCTCATCGCCCCGCTGACCGGGCAACTGGCCCGGCACGGACTGCTCGGCCGGGTCACCGTGGCCGACTTCGACAGCTGGGTCGCCGACCTCGCCGACCCGGACAGCGCCCTGTACACGGCGGACCCGGACCTGGTCCTGTGCGTCCTGGACCCCGCGGTGGTCTTCGACGAGGTGGCGGCGCCGTGGCGGCCGGCCGACGTGGAGAAGGCCCTGCGGGAGAAGCTGGCGCTGGTGTCCGGTCTCGCGGCGCGGTTCGGCGGCCGGGCACGCGGCACCCTGGTGCTCAACACCCTGCCGCTGACCCGGCGTTTCACCGCACAGCTGGTCGACCACCGCTCCCGCGCGCGGCTCGGCGCGCTGTGGCACGAGGCCAACGCGGCGCTGCTGCGGCTCGCCGAGGAGCACCCGTCGGTCGTCGTGCTGGACCTCGGCCCGCTGCTCGCCGAGGGCGTCGCGGCGGAGGACCCGCGGCTGGACACCTACGCCAAGGCGCACCTGTCCCCCGGGCTGCTGTCGCGCTACGCCCGCGAGGTCGGCCATCTGGCCCGCCAGGTCACCGGGTCGACGAAGAAGGTGCTGGCACTCGACCTGGACGACACCCTGTGGGGCGGCGTGCTGGGCGAGGTCGGCGCCGAGGGCGTCGAGGTGGGCGGCGGCTACCGCGGTGAGGCGTTCGCGGCGTTCCAGCGGGTCGTCGTGCAACTGGGTAGCCAGGGCGTGCTGCTGGCGATCGTGAGCAAGAACGACGCGGAGACGGTGGCCGGCGCGTTCCGCGCGCGCACCGACATGCCCCTGGCCGAGGACGACTTCGTGCGGATCGTGGCCAACTGGCGCCCCAAGCACGACAACCTGACCGAGCTGGCGGCCGCGCTCAACCTGGGCGTGGACTCGTTCGTGTTCGTCGACGACAGCCCCTTCGAGTGCGGCCTGGTCCGGGGCGAGCTGCCGGGCGTCGCGGTCGTGCAGGTCGGCTCAGAGCCCGCGCTGCACGTCGAACGGCTGCTGCGGGACGGCTGGTTCGACACCCGGGTGCTCACCGCGGAGGACCGCAGCCGGGTGGTGAAGTACCGGGAGGAACTGGTCCGCAAGGACTTCCTGGACAGCTTCGCCTCGCTGGAGGAGTACCTCGGGCAGCTCGACGTCCAGGTGCGGCTGGCCCCGGCCGGGCCGGAGCAGCTCGCCCGGATCTCCCAACTGACCCTGCGCACCTCACAGTTCAACCTCACCACCGAACGGCTCCAGCCCGGCAAGGTGCAGGAGCTCGCCGAGGACCCGGACACGCTGGTGCTCGCGGTGCACAGCGCCGACAGGTTCGGCGACAACGGCCTGGTCGGCGCGGTGTTCGCACACCGGGCGGGCGCCGACCTGCACCTGGACAACTTCCTGCTGAGCTGCCGGGTGTTCTCCCGCGGCATCGAGCAGGCAACGCTCGCCGCCGTGCTGCGGCACGCCAGGTCCACCGGGGCCCGGCAGGTCGTCGGCCGGTACCGGCCGACCGCGAAGAACGGCAAGGTCGCCGACTTCTATCCGCGCAACGGCTTCGCCCCGCTGTCCCAGGACGCCGGGGCGACGGCCTTCCGCCACGACCTGGCGCGGATCCCCGATCCCCCTTCCCACATCACCCTGACCGATCTCCTGGGAGAGCGCCCGTGAACACGACCGAGGACTTCATCGCCCTGCTGCGCGACGCCATGGGCCTGCCGGTGGCCGAGGAGGACATCGGCCGGACCCTGGACGAGGTCGACGGCTGGGACTCGGTGCACCTGCTCAGCCTGCTGACGCTGCTGGAGCAGCGCACCGGACGCACCCTGCCGTTCGCCCAGGTGCTGGAGGCCGCGACCCTGCGGGACATCTACACGCTGGCGGTGGCGGCATGAGCACCGAGACGCAGCACGCCGCGGCCGGCACCGACGGCACCGCCACGGGGGCGTCGGGCCCGCACAGCGCCAGCTCCGGCCGGCCGGCCGGTGCCGCCGGCGTCACGCCCGTCGCACCGGAGCGCCGGCCCACCCTGCGCTTCCTGGAGGAGATCCGCACGATCGCGCCGGTCTTCCTCGACACCGAGGTGGACATGACGCCGGTGCGGGAGCACCGCGCCGAGGCCCGCGCGCACGGCACGCGCTACTCGACGATCTCCTACGTCCTGCACGCCGCCGCCCGGGTCCTCGCCGCGCACCCGGAGGCCAACGCGGCGATCCGCGGCCGCATCCGGCCGGTGGTGGCCCGCTACCCGTCGGCGAACGGCAAGATCACCTTCGACATGACGGTGGGCGGCCGGCGCGTGGTGCGCTCCGCGGTGCTGCCGGACCTCCAGCAGGCCGGCCTGGACGCCGTCCAGGCCGGGGTGGACCGCTTCAGGACCGGCGACCCGGAGACCATGCCGGAGTTCGCCCCCGCCCGGATGCTGCAGCGACTGCCGTGGCCGCTCGGCCAGTTGGCGTTCCGGCTGGGCGTACGGCCGCTGGCCCGGCGCCATGTGACGGTCGGCACCTTCGCGGTGACCTCGCTCGGCCACCGCCCCGTCGACGGCTTCTTCTCCGTCGGCGGCACCACGATCACGCTGGGCCTCGGCAGGACCGCGGACCGCCCGGTGGTCAGGGACGGCGCTCTCGCCGTGGCACCGGTGATGCGGCTGAGCCTGACCTTCGACCACCGGGTCATCGACGGTGCGGAGGCCGCCGACGTGCTGGCGGAGATCAAGGACGCGCTGGAGAGCTTCACGACGGGAGATGCGGCATGAACGACCTGACGGAGCTGAAGGAGTACGTGGCGGTGCACGCCCGCGGGCAACGCATCGCGGACTACTCGCAGTTGCTGGACCGGATCAGCCACGACGAGGGCAGCGGGCCCGGTTCGTGGGTCGGCGAGTGGAGCGGTGCCGCGCGCGCTCTGGAGCGGCAGGGCGACGACCTCGCGGCCGTCAAGCACTACGCGATGGCCCGATTCCCCTACGTCGACGGTCCGGCCCGCGCCGAGGCGCTGGAGCGCTGCGTGGCGGCGATGGACCGCTGGCGCACCGACCAGGGCCTGGACATCGAGCCGCTGGAGGTCGAGTTGAAGGAGGGCCGGGTCCGCTGCTGGGCCGGCGGCCTGTCGTCGACCGACCCCAAGCCGCTGCTGCTGGTGATGGGCGGCATCGTCTCGGTCAAGGAGCAGTGGGCGCCGATGCTCGCGCACCTGCGCCGGCTCGGTATGGCGGGCCTGATCGCCGAGTTGCCCGGCGCGGGCGAGAACGGGCTGCGGTACGACGCGGAGAGCTGGCGGATGGTGTCCGGGCTGCTGGACGCGGTCGCCGACCGGGCGGACGTCAGCCGCACCCACGCGACCGCGCTGAGCTTCAGCGGCCACCTGGCGCTGCGGTGCGCGGTGGACGACCCGCGGATCCGCGGGGTCGTCACCGTCGGCGCCCCGATCGGGGAGTTCTTCACCGACCCGGACTGGCGGCGCGCGATACCGCGGGTCACCGCGGACACCCTCGCGCACATGACCGGCACGACCCCGGACGCGATCGCTGACGGCGCGCTGGAGGGCTGGGCGCTGACCCGCGACCAGCTCGCCTCGCTGGACATCCCGGTCTCGTACGTGGCGAGTTCGCGGGACGAGATCATCCCGTCCGCGGACCTGCGGCTGCTGCGCGAGGGCGTACGCCGGCTGGAGGTGGCCGAGTTCGACGACGTGCACGGCGCCCCGCACCACGTGGCCGAGGTGCAGTTGTGGACGACGCGGGCGCTGCTGCGCTCGCGCGGGGTGCGCGGCGCCCAGCCGGCGCTGCTGGGCCTCGCGCTGCGCGGCCTGGGCCTGCGCCGGCGGCTGGCCGGTGCCCGCCGCTGACCGCGCCCACCGCCCCGCACGACGGCTGTGGCCCCGACTCCTGGGAGTCGGGGCCACAGCTGTCGCGGAGGCGCTGCCGGCGGGGGTCAGCCGGCGAGCGCCTCCAGATCAGCGACGATCGCCGACGGCGCGGGCTGGTCCAGCATCTCCGCGCGCAGCCGGCGGGCCGCCTCCGCGGGACCGGGGGTGTCCAGCACCTCGGTCACCGCACGCCGTACGGTCTCTTCCTCCAGCCGGTCGCCGTCCAGCGCGATGCCGGCGCCGGTGCCGGAGAGCCGCTCGCTGACCAGGCCCTGGTCGGCGATCTGCGGGACGGTGATCTGCGGGACGCCGTGCAGGGCCGCGGTCAGGGTGCTGCCCGCACCGGACTGGTGCATGATCGCCGAGCAGGTCGGCAGGATCAGGTCCAGCGGCATACCCTCCAACGCCCGCATGTGCGACGGCAGTTCGCCCAGCCGTGCCCGGTCGGCGGCCCGCAGCGCGAGGATCAACTCGACGTCGAGACCGGCCAGCGCCCGGACGATCTGCGGCACGAGGAACGCCTCCTCGCCCTTCATGGTGGTGGTCAGCGAGCCCCAGGTGACGCAGATCCGTGGCCGCTCGGCCGGTTCCAGCAGCCATGCCGGCGCCACCGCCGCGCCGTTGTACGAGGTGTAGCGCATCGCCACGCGGTTCGGGACGCCCGGCAGTTGCAGGGACTCCGGACACGTGTCCAGGGTGCGGACGGCGAGGTCGGCGGGCGGCTCGACGCCGTAGCGGGCGTAGAGCTCGGCCATCTCCTGCGGCCAGGCCGCCCGGTGGTCCTGCTCGACGCTGACGCCGTTGCCGGGCAGTCCCACCTTGCGGGACATGTCGGGGCCCCACAGGTGGCGGACCACGGGGGCGCCGACCGCGGCCGCGGCAAGCGGGGCGGCGTACACCAGCGGGTCGGTGACCACGAGGTCGGGCCGCCAGGCCACGGCGAAGGACACCAGGTCCTCCGCCATGTCCTGGGCGGTCCGCACGTGCGGCACCATCCGCAGGTCGAGCAGCCGCCGCAGTACCTCCGGCGGGAACTGGCCCGGCCCCGTGACGTTCAGGTCCCGGGCCAGCTCGTCGCGTACCCGCACGGCGTCGGCGATGCCGGCGATGATGTCGTAGCCGCCGCCCGCCGTCACCGCGATGATGCCGGTGCCGGTGACGGCGTCGGCCAGCGGCGGCTGCCCGGCCACCCGGACGTCGTGTCCGGCGGCGCGCAGCGCCCAGGCCAGGCCCACCATCTGGTAGTAGTGCGTGGGCCAGGCCATCGGGGTGATCAGGACGCGCACGTTCTTCCTCCTCCTGGGACTCCTCGGACTTCTTGGATCTCTCGGATCTCTCGGACTCCTCGACGGCGACCGGTCAGGCGGGCACCGGCGCCGGGGCGCCGAGCCGTTCCGCGACCTCGGCGGGCGACGGCTGCTCCTGGATCTCCCGCCGCAGGGCGCGGGCCGAGCCGCGCACGGCGGGGTCCTCCAGGGCCCGGGTGACCGCCTCGGCGAGCGCCGTTCCGCTGAATCCCTCGGGGTCGACAGAGAGCCCGGCGCCGTGCGCGGACAGCCGGGTGGCGGTCGCGACCTGGTCGAGCATGCCGGCGATGAGGACCTGCGGGACGCCGTACGACGCGGCGGTCAGCATGGTGCCGGTGCCGCCCTGGTGGACGACGGCGTCGCAGCTGGGCAGCAGCAGGTGCAGCGGCAGCTCCTCCACGACGCGGACGTTCGCCGGGATGTCGCCGAGCAGGGCCCGGTCCGAGCCCTTGATCGCCAGCACCACCTCGACGTCGAGATCGGCGAGCGCGGTGAGGATGTCCGGCACGAGGAAGGTGCCTTCGCCGCCGAGTTGCGTGGTGGTGGTCCCCCACGTCACGCACACCCGGCGCCGCGCGGGCGGCCGGGACAGCCACAGCGGAGCGTCGCCGGGGCCGTTGTACGGCACGAAGCGGATCGGCAGCCGGTCCGGCGTCCCGGGGTACTGCAGGCTCTCCGGGCAGGGGTCGACGGTGGCCGCCGCGTACTCCGGGCGGACCGGCACACCGTGCCGCCCGTACAGCTCCACCAGCTTGCTCGTCCACAGCTCGGGCGCCGCGCCGCTGCCGGGGAAGAAGCCCATCTGCCGTTCCACCGCGGGCCCGGTGAGGTGGTGGACCAGGCGGGCGCCCGCGGCGTGCGCGGCCAGCGGCGCGGCCAGCACGAACGGGTTGGTGACCACCAGGTCCGGGCCCCAGGACGCGGCCAGCTCGACGAGCTCTCCGGCCATGGCCACCGCGGTCTCCACGAACGGCTCGAACTTCTGCTCCAGCACCTTGCGCCGCATCTCCGGGCTGGGCGCCGCCTTCTGCTCCAGGCTGGTCCTGCGGTCGGGGTGCGCGCGGTTGTGGCGGGCGATGTCGTCGGCGATCCGCTGGAAGGCGGGCAGGTAGTCGTAGCCGTCGCCGACCTGCGTGACGGTCAGGCCGGAGTTCTTGACGGCGGCCGCGACCTGCGGCTGCCCGGCGACCCGGATGTCGGCGCCGGCCGCCCGGAACGCCCAGGCCAGCGGCACCATCTGGTAGTAGAACGTGGGCTGGGACCAGGGGACGAGGAGGACCTTCACGAGGCGCTCCCCTCCGCGGGGCCCGCGGCGGGCGTGCCGTCGCGCAGGGCCGCGCCCGCCTCGGTCACCGTCAGCACGGCGCACGACACGTTGTAGCCCTGGGTGCCGCCGACCAGCATGACCCGGTCGCCGGCGGCGAGCTGCCCGCTGCGCAGCAGGTGGTCCAGGGAGAGGACCTGGTCGCTCGCGCCGACGTGGCCGATGGTCCGGCCGAAGTCCCAGGTGGCCTTGGACAGCGGCAGGTCGAGCGGCTGCAGCAGGTCGGCCTGGATGATCTCGGCGCCGGCGTTGGTGAAGATCACCCGCTCGACATCCTCGATGGTGGCGCCGGCGTCCTTCAGCGAACGCGCGGTGATCTCGGTGTACATCATCGTGAAGATGCGGTGGAAGTCGAACTGGTTGTAGCGCCGGGCGATCGCGAAGTCCCGTGCCAGGGCCGGCACGTCGACCTTGCGCAGGGACGGGACGCTCTGGTCGGCGAGCGGCAGGTTGCCGCGGTGCATGCCTTCCAGGTCCGGGTAGGTCATGGAGTTCATCGAGTCGACGCGGACGATGCCCTCGTCCTTGCCGAGCAGCACCGCGGAGCCGCCGTCGCCGAGCGCCATGCCGAAGCCGGGGCTGTGCCACCGGTCCAGCCGCGGCGAGTCGGCCTGCAGGCCGGTGGTCACCAGGGCGTGCGCGTGCTCGGGGTCCAACGCCAGCCAGCCGGCGGCGAGTTCCATGCCGGCCATGGTGCCGTTGCAGCCCTGGTTGACCTCGAAGCCGGGGATGTGGGTGCAGCCCAGCTCGCGCTGGACGTAGCCGACCGGCGCCCACTCCTCCGGTCCTTCGCGGAACATCGTGGCGTGGATGACCAGGTCGAGCCGCTCGGGCGCGATCCCGGCCAGGTCCAGCGCCTGGCGCCCGGCTTCGGCGGCCATCGCCACGCCGGGGGTGCCGGGGGCGACCGGCACGCCCACCAGGTCGCTGCCGGGGAACTCCACGGGACGGCAGTAGCCGGCCTCGAACGCCTCGGCGAGGGTGACCCGTTCGGACGGCAGGGAGACGCCGAGGGAGCGGATGTACAGGTTCTGCGTCTTCATGTCGGCCTCCCGCCGATCAGTGGGTCTCGGCGGCGCCGACCGGCTCGGCCGGGGCGTCGTCCGCGGCGGGGCCGTCGTCCTTCGCGGGGGCCGCGACCCGGTCCGGGGTGGCCCGCAGGCTGCCGAGGTAGGGGTGCCAGAGGTGCTCGGGGTCGTTCTCCACCGTCGTGACCATCTCGCGCATGGCGTCCAGGGTCGGCGCGGCGTCGCCGTCGTAGAAGTCGCCCTGCAGCATCTTCAGCACGTGCAGCCGGTAGCGCGGGTCCTGGACGAACGCGGTGAACAGGATGTTCAGCCGGTAGTAGATGGAGATGAACTCGTACCAGTTCTTCATCGCGGTGCGGATCTTGCCCTCGAAGGTCTCGAAGCGCTTCTTGGAGAAGTCGCCGGCCTCGTGGGCGGCGATGATGTCCTTGGCGGCCAGGCGCGCGCTGTTGAGGGCCACGCTGGTGCCGCTGGAGAAGATCGGGTCGACGAAGCGGGCGGCGTCGCCGATCAGCACGAAGCGGTCACCGCAGATCTCCGACATCGTGTAGCTGTAGTCGCCCTCGGTCTTGAACGGCCGGAGCTGGGTGGACGCGCGCAGCGCCGCCTCCACGTCCTCGCGGCTGCCGACCATGTCCCAGAAGAACGTCTCGCGGTCCGAACCGGCCTCCTGGAAGCGGCGCTTCTGGGTGACCACGCCGATGCTGGTGATGGTGTCGCTGATCGGGATCTGCCACACCCAGCTGTCCTCGACGGGCAGGAAGTGCACGTAGATGTAGTCGGTCTTGTCCGGCTCGACGGCGATCTTCGAACGGTCCAGGTGCTCGAACCAGGTGTGCACCGCGTACTGGTTGAAGACCGGGTCCGGGACCTTCAGCCGCATCTGCCGGCCGAGCGTGGTCTGCCGCCCGGAGGCGTCCACGACCATCCGCGCGGTCAGCCCGAACTGCTTCGGTCCCATACGGCAGTTGACGGTGACCATGTCCGGGTCGGAGTCGAAGTCGACGCCGAGCACCCGCACCCCGCTGAACAACGAGGCGCCCTGCGCCTGCGCGTGCTTGAGCAGGATCAGGTCGAACTTCGCCCGGTCCACGTGGTACGTGTAGTCCCGGTCCACGCCCGGCTGGTCGCGCTCGACGAACATCACCTCCGCGGCGCGGAAGTCGTGGTCGAGACCGGTGAAGCCGTTGTGCGGCACGTTCCGCGACTCCGCGGAGGTCCAGGCGGCGCCGTACTTCTTCGGGAAGCCCGCGGCGTCGACCGCGTCCATCACGCCCATCTCCACCAGCACCGGAGTGACGGCCGGGACCATCGACTCGCCGACGTGCTCGCGCGGGAAGAGCTCGCTCTCGCACACCGCGACCGACATGCCGGCCTTGGCGAGATAGGTGGCCACGGTCGATCCGGCGGGACCGCCGCCGATGACCACGACGTCGTAATCAGGGTTCATGAGGGGCCCCTTCGCTGGGCTCGTACCGACTACCAAGTCCGCGCTGGCGCGCGCTGCTCCCTGGCCGCGGTCAGGTTCCTTTGCACGGCCCTCCGCCGTGCGTCGCCCACTGTCACGGCGGCCTCTTAAGGCGCCCTACAGCGTGCGTAACGCCGCTGGTCGCAGGGGTTCCGGCCGCAACCGGGGGGCTTTAGACGGCTCCAAGGCTGCGGTTAGTGACCGGGGTGAGTCTGAGCGGCATCAGGCGAGGTCTGCGCCCGCCCGGAACGGTGCGCTCCCGGGCAGTCCGGCACATCGCGGCACACGGGAGCGGGACAGAACGGGACAGTACGGGACAGGAAGGGTCACGAAGAAAATGCCGAGCGAGTTCGACTCCGCGGTCTCCGACACCCAAGTTTCCCCTGCGTCGTTCGCGGTGGTCGGCGTGGCCTGCCGGCTTCCCGCGGCGGACGGTCCGGAAGCCTTCTGGCAGCTGCTCGCGCAGGGTGCGAGCGGGGTCACCGAGCGGCCCGACCGGGCCGGCGACGGTGTCCGGCGGGCCGGCTTCCTCGACGACGTGGCCGGGTTCGACCCGGCCTTCTTCGGCATCTCGCCGCGCGAGGCGGTCGAGATGGACCCCCAGCAGCGGCTCATGCTGGAGCTGAGTTGGGCCGCGCTGGAGGACGCCGCAATCGTGCCGGCCGAGCTGCACGGCAGCCGCACCGGCGTGTTCGTCGGCTCCATCTGGAGCGACTACGCGAACCTGCTGCACGCCCGCGGCCCCGGCTCGGCCGGCCACCACACCCTGCCGGGCACCAACCGCGGCGTCATCGCCAACCGCGTCTCGTACGCCCTGGGCCTGCACGGGCCGAGCCTGACGGTCGACGCGGCCCAGTCGTCGTCGCTGCTCGCCGTGCACCTGGCGTGCCAGAGCATGCGGGCGGGCGAGTCGACGCTCGCGCTGGTCGGCGGCGTGAACCTCAACTTCTCCGCCGACCGGTCCGCCGAGGCCGCCGCGTTCGGCGGCCTGTCCCCGGACGGCGAGTGCTACACCTTCGACACCCGTGCCAACGGCTACGTGCCCGGCGAGGGCGCCGCCGTCCTCGTCCTCAAGCCGCTCGCCGCCGCGGTCGCCGACGGCGACTCCGTCTACTGCGTGATCCGTGGCAGCGCCGTCAACAACGACGGTGCCACGCCCGGACTCACCGTCCCCAGCACCGAGGCCCAGTCCGACGTCCTCGAACGCGCCTGCGCCCAGGCGGGCGTGCGGCCCGGCGACGTCCAGTACGTCGAACTGCACGGCACCGGCACCGCGGTCGGCGACCCGATCGAGGCGACGGCGCTCGGCGGCTTCTACGGGGCTGCCCGGCCTGCCGGCACCCCGCTGCTGGTCGGCTCGGTGAAGACCAACATCGGCCATCTGGAGGGCGCCGCGGGCGTCGCCGGCCTGCTCAAGACCGCGCTCAGCCTGCGCCACCGCCAGTTGCCGCCCAGCCGCAACTTCGTGACCCCCAACCCCCGCATCGACCTCGACGGCCTCAACCTGCGGGTGCGCACGGCGCACGGCGACTGGCCGGACCCGCAGCGGCCGCTGCTCGCCGGCGTCAGCGCCTTCGGCATGGGCGGCACGAACGTGCATGTCGTCCTGGAGGAGTGGCCGGCGGCGGAGGACGCCGGGGAGGAACTCAGCGGCGGGGATGCCGGGCCGGCGGTCGCTGCTGCCGCCCCCGACGGTGGCGGGTTGGTGCCGTGGGTGCTGTCCGGGCGGACGCCCGAGGCCCTGCGCGGGCAGGCCGCTCGCCTGCGAGACCACCTGGAGGCTCACCCCGAACTGGACGTCGCCGCTGTCGCACGAGCCCTGGCCACGACCCGCACGCACTTCGAGCACCGCGCCGCCATCACCGGCGGTGAACCCGCCTCACGACTCCAAGCACTGACCGCACTCGCCACCGGGGAAGCCCACCCGGACCTGGTCCGCACACGAGCCGCCACCAGCGGAAAAGTCGCGTTCTGCTACACCGGGCAAGGCTCGCAATACCCCGGCATGGGACACGAGTTGTACACCACCTCACCCGTGTTCGCAGCAGCCTTCGACCAAGCCTG
>NZ_JBIRRR010000014.1:0-252141 GCF_044333795.1 Streptomyces sp. NPDC020917
GCACAGCGCAGTGAAGCAGGAACCCACCCGACACCGCAGCCTTCAACGGCGCGGTAGGCGGGAATCGCCGTCCTTCAGGGCGGCGAGGATGTCAAACCTTGAAAGTGGCCGCCACCTCCATGGAGCACCTGGAGACGGTGATGGACGAGCTGGCCGGCCTCGGCAGCACGACGACGAACGTCGTCTACAGCCACACGCTGCCCTATCGCGGACCTGACCGCCCTGACGGCACGTGACCCCCTCCGGCAGCCCTTGACCGGCCCGCCCGCGCACCGCACCGCGGACGGCACCGGCCATCGCGCACCGGCTCAGGAAGCCGGACCCAGGCCGAGCTCCACCAGGCGCACGGCGAGCGCGGTGCGGGAGGAGACACCGAGCTTGCGCATCGCGGAGTCGAGGTGCCGGGCGACCGTCCGGGGGGAGAGGAACAGCGCCTCGCCGATGTCCCGGTTCGTCCGGCCGCCGATCACCAGCCCGGCCACCTCCAGCTCGCGCGGCGAGAGCTGGTTGCCGTAGCCGCGCCGGGCCGCCTGCGGCCCGGCGGCCCGCACGCCGTGCGTGCGCAAGCCCGCCGTGACCCGCAACGCGTCGCCGCCGGCGCCGAGTTCCCGGTATCCGGTGCGTACCCGCTCCAGCAGCTCCAGCGCTTCCCCGTGCCGGTCGCACGCCAGCAGGTGGGTCGCCTGGCGTTCGCGGGCCGCCAGCGCCGCGTAGGGGCGCGGCAGGGCGTCCCACAGCAGGGCGGCCCGCGCGCTGAGTGCCGCCGCCCGCTCCAGCTCGCCGCGCGCCTGGGCGAGCAGCGCCCGGCACGAGGCCAGGGCGGCCCGCGGCGCGGGCACGTCCCGCCCGCGGATCCACTCCGCGAGTCCGCGCACCAGCTGCTCCGCCCTGGCGGTCCGCGCGCCGCCCGACGTGAGCAGCGCCTCCACCCGGACCGGCACGAACTGCACGGCGGACAGCCACATCCCGTTGCCGGTCGCGTTGCCCGGCCGGCCTTCGGTCAGCGCCAGTGCCCCGTCGACGTCGCCGTCCGCGAGCGCCATCCCCGCCAGGGCGGCCGTCGCGTCCAGCGCGCAGTCGGGCGCGTTCCCGCTCCCGGCCAGCACCTCGCGCAGGCCCTGCTCCGCCGCGGGCCGCTCTCCGCGCGCGGCGGCCAGCAGATGGCCGGTCAGCCGGGCCTCCAGCTGCGTCACCGCCGCCCCTTCGGTGGCCGCCACGATGCCGGTCAGCCGCTCGGCCAGGCCGTCCCAGCACCCGCTCGACCAGTCCAGGTTGGCCTCGGCGGCGAGGATCAGGGTGCGGTAGCGGCTGTAGCGGTGGCGCTCCGCGAGCCCGCGGGCGACCGCCAGGCAGCGCCGCGCCTCCCCGTAGCGGCCCCACTGGTGGGCCATCGCACCGAGGTTGAGGTACAGCCGGGTGATCTCGGTGGTGTTGGGCGAGTCCTGGGGGATCTGCGCGGCCTCGGCCCAGCCCTCCTGTTCGCCCAGGGTCAGCAGGCCGGTCACGTGGTTGACCCGCAACCGCATCCGGTCCGCCTCCGGCATGGGCAGCGCCAGCACCTCGGCGGCCCGGCGCAGCCACCGCAGATGGGTCGCCTTCGGGAGGGCCTCGCCGAACGCCCAGCCCAGCAGGATCATCGCCTGCGCGGCGGCCACCGGATCGTGGTCCAGATGCGGGATCGCCCGCTCCAGCTCCTTGCGGCCCACCGCGTGGTTCTCGGCCAGCAGCTCCAGCCGGCCGAGCTGCGCGCGGACCTCGGCCTCGTCCCGCTCGCCCAGCTGCTGCCCGGCGAGCGCGGCGCGTAGCGAACGGACCACGTCCTGGAGCCTGCTCATGCCCTCGGACGTGCCGAACCTCAGCTTGCTCGCCAGCCGCGCGACCGTCCCGCCGGGCAGCCGCGCCTCGGTGATCAGCTCGCCGAGCAGCCCCGCCGCGGTGGCGGTGTCGCCCGAGGCGAGCGCCAGATCGGCGGCCTGCTCGGCGTACCGGCACCACTCCTCGGTGTCCCGGGCGTCACGGAAGTGCCGTGCCAGCTCGGCCAGCGGCGGCGGCGAGGCGTCCTGGAGTGCGTGCCCGGCCCGCCGGTGCAGCAGCCGCCGCTGCGCCGCGGGCACCGACTCGTACACCGCCCGGCTGGCCAGCACATGGCGGAACGCCAGCAGCCCGTGCCGGTCCTCCACCAGCAGCCCGGACCCGACCGCCTCGTCCAGGGCGGCGTGGGCGTCGTCCCCGGACAGCCCCGACACGGCGAGCAGCAGCCCCGCCGCCGCGGGATCGGTGAGCACCGCCGCCGCCTCCAGCAGCGTGCGCGCCGGGGGAGACGTCCGGCGGAAACGTTCCATCACCGCGTCCCTGATGGTCGGCGGCACATCGATGTCCTCGATCTCCCGGCGCACCCAGGCCCCGTCACGCCGTGCCAGGTCCGCCCGGTCGCCCATCAGCCGGATCGACTCCTCGACCGCGAGCGGGATGCCGTCGGTGCCCCGGTGCACGAACGCGGCGAACTCCTCCGACACCTGCTCCCCGGCCAGCATCGACGACACCAGGCCGGCGGTCGCGGCCACGTCCAGCGGGCCGAGCGCGATCCGCAGCCGTGTGGTGCCGGGCGCCACCGGCGAGAACAGCCGGCGCACCACCGAGTCCTCGGGCAGGTCCTCCGGCCGGTACGTCACGATCACGCTGATCCGCCGCGTGCGGCGGGCGCACAGGAACAGCAGGAACTCCAGCGTCGCCTCGTCCGCGCAGTGCGCGTCCTCGACGGCCAGCACCGTCACGCCCATCGCGTCCAGGAGTTCGCACAGCGCGCCGAACAGCCGGTGCCGCACCGCCGTCGCGTCCTCGGCCGGCTCGGGCGCCGCGGGCAGATCGGCGGTCCACTCGGGGAACAGCGGCCGCAGCGCTCCGGCGAGCGGGCTCAGCCCCAGCCCGGCGATCCGGTCGCCGCTCTGCCGGATCGCGTCGACCAGCGCGCCGAGGGTGTGCGGCCGGCGGAACGGCGGGCAGACCGCGACGAGCGTGCGTCCCGGAGCCGCCCCGGCAGGCGCCCCGGCCGGCGGGTCGGCCAGCAGTTCGGCGAGCAGCCGGCTCTTGCCGATCCCCGCGTCGCCCTCGATCAGCGCGACGGCCGGGACCCCGGCCGCGAGCGCGCTTTGCAAGGCGGCCAACTCCTCGTCCCTGCCGGTGAATCGAGGGCGGCCGATGACCGCGCGCTGAGCGCGGCCACGCTGACCATGGCTCGCAGATCCGGTCATCGCGCTCCCTGTGGCCGATCGCACCCAGGCATCGTGGCAGACCGCAACGATCGTGGGAACCCGTCCGCGAGCCGCCCCCGGCCGTCCGAACAGGGCGGATGAGCCCGCCGGAGCGACGGAGGACCGTCAACTGCGGTTGGCTGGGGAGTGGTTCGGGTCGGCCGTCGGATCGGCGGGGGAGTGGTTCGGGTCGGCCGTCGGATCGGCGGGGGTGGAGGTGGGCGTCAGGAGCGAGGCGGGCGGTTCCGGCGCCTCGTTGAGGTGATGGGTGCCGCCCCAGTCCGTGCAGCCGCGCACCCCGGAGGTCCGCACGATGCAGGCCTGGGCCACCGTGGGGCTGGGGGCGGCGACCATCGGGCTGAACGTGTCGGTGTCGTAGCTGACCTTCTTCTGGTGGGTCCGGCCGTCCCGGGCGACGACCCGGGCGGCGTCACCGGGATGCCCCCAACTGATCCTGGACCAGGCGGCTTTGCAGGCGTCGCTGTAGCGCAGCTCCACATAGACTCCGTCGATCCTCTGAAGGGCCGCCGTCCACACGTCGCCGCAGCCGGCGTCCCTGGGGTCCTTGCCCTCGCAGCTCTCCGCGAAGCAGGAGACGTCGACCTGCCGGGTCGAGGTGTCCGTGCCCGCCGTGCCGTTCCCGTCGTCGTGCTCGCCCGAGCCTCCCCCGAACGCGCCGGACAGCGCGGCGACCGAGACGGCGAGGGCGGCGGCCAGGGCGACCGCCGCGGCCGACCACACCAGCCGCCGGTCGGCGAAGGGCCGGCCGGCGGGTGGCTCCGGCTCGCCAGGCGGTGCCGCCGAGACGGCGTCCTCCTCCTCGTCCGCGCTGCGGGCGTCGCCGGGTGCCTCGCTGGGTGCCTCGGCCTCGTGCCACGCGGTGTTCGCCAGGTCCCACAGCGCCATGAGCCGGGCGGGGTCGGCGTCCGCGAGCTTGCCGAGCGAGGTCACCGCGTGCTGCGGCGGCAGGGCCTTGCCGTTGAGATAGCGTTCCCAGGAGGACTTGCTGTACGGGGTGCGCTGCGCGAGCGCGGCCAGGCTGAGCCCGGCGCGGTCCTTCAACACCCGTAGTTCCAGGACCAGATGCCGAACATCCGAGGCGAGGCCGTCGGGCAACGGCTTCCGTTCAGTCACGCACTCCTCCGGAGCCCCCGTGCACACTGTTCACCATTTCGAGTCCCAAAGTATCCGTCGCCGCACAACCGGTAGCGGCGTTTTCTCACAACCGGCCACCAGATGAAGCAGAGTTGACGCCATGACCGTGCGAGGGGCGCTGGGGCTGCGGTGCGCCGCGCTGTCCGTACTGCTGCTGGGCGCGGTGTGCGCGGGGGCCGGCGGCCCGCGGGACCACCGGCCCGGCGCCGGCCTCGACGGCGTGCTCGTGGCCGCCGACCTGCCCGCCGCCCGGCAGCTCGCCCTCGGCAGCACCCCGCCCAGCGACCTGGTCGCCCTCTGGCAGAGCGTGCTCTGGGCCGACGGCTACACGGCCGCCTCCGCCGTGACCTGCGCCTACGACCGGGCGACCGCGGGCGCCACCCGCATCTGGCAGAACAACCACCACCTGAGCCCGGACGGGATCGTCGGGCCGGCCACCTGGGGCGTGGCGGCCGAACGCATCGTCCCCGCCCGCGGATGGATGGTCTACATGGGCGAACGCCACGGCCTCCCGCTGCGGTTGGATGCCGACGGAGCGTACGAGGTGTACGACGGCGGGCGCTTCCACACGCTGCGGACCGACGGGGTCACGCTCGCGCAGTGCCGCTGAGATTCACCCGCACGGGGTGCCGGTGACGTTCATCCGGCATCGAGTCCGAGCCGGCGGACCACGAGGGCGAGTTGGTCGGCGAAGCGTTCGACGAACTCCGGGGACTGCGGGTCGTCCCCGCACACACCCGCGATGACGTGCGGAAGGGTGACGGGGGCCATCGCCGCCGCCATCAGCATGACGGTCAGGCAGGCCGGGTCGATCTCCGGCGGCAGCGCCCCGGCCGCCTGCCGTTCACGGATGCCGGCCACGGACTCGGAGAGACGCTCGGTACGGGGCGCGTGGTCCGGGTCCGTCTCCGGGCCGCTGTACTCCAGGCCGCCCCAGGCGAGCAGCCGCATGCCGTCCCGGTTCTCCAACGCTTCCAGTGCGTAGCGCCGCAGTTGCTCGGACAGCGGGGCGCCGGGTTCGACCAGCGTGCTCGACCGCTCCCCCCAACTGTCCGACATGGCCTTGAACAGGCCCTCCTTGCCGTCGAAGTAGTAGGAGATCAACTGCTGGTTGACGCCCGCGCGCTGGGCGATCGCCGCGATGCGGGCACCCGCGTAGCCGTGCGCGGCGAACTCCGCCACCGCCGCTTCGAGGATCAGCCTGCGCGTGCGTTCCGGATCGCGCTGCCGCTCCGGCGGCTTCGGGGATCGGCGGGGCTTCGACGCGGTCATGTCCGAATCATACACACAAGTGGTCGAATCATTCGTGGGTCAAGCTGAATCAATCAAATGGTTGACACAGTCCATCGGGTCATTGATGGTGGATCGCGGGTTCCTCTGCTCGAGAGAAGGAGTACGTGATGGAGAAGCACCCGCTGCGGTGGTGGGCGCTGGCGGTATGCGTCCTGGCCGTCCTGGTCGACATGATCGACAACCAGATCGTGGCGGTGGCGCTGCCGACCATCCACCGCCACCTCGGCGCCGGAGAGGCCGCGATGCAGTGGATCTCGGCGGGCTACGCCCTCGGATTCGCCCTCACCCTGATCATCGGCGGCCGGCTGGGCGACCGGTACGGCGTCAAGAGGCTCTTCCTGGCCGGCATGGCCGTCTTCACCCTGGCCTCGCTGTCCGCTGGCCTGGCTCCGGAGCCAGGCCTGCTGGTCGCCTCGCGGGTGGTGCAGGGCATCGGCTCGGGGCTGATGGTGCCTCAGGTCCTGTCGTTCATCCACACCGAGTTCGACGAGGCCGAGCGCCCCAAGGCCATGGGCCTGTACGCCGGGGCCTTCCCGCTCGGCGGCCTCGCCGGGCCCCTGCTGGGCGGCGTGCTGACCGAGGCCGACCTGTTCGGGTCGGGCTGGCGCGCCATCTTCCTCGTCAACATCCCGATCGGGGTGGCGGGACTGCTCGGCGCCCTCGTGGCCATGCCGTCCCGCCCGGGCCTCCCGCGCCACCGGCTGGACCTCGGCGGTCTGGCGCTGCTGACCGCCACCGGGTTCGCGGTGTTCTACCCGCTGGTGCAGGGCCGTGCGTCCGGATGGCCGCTGTGGTCGGTCCTGCTGATGGCCGCGGCGGCACCGTTGGCCGGCCTCTTCGCGGTGCACCAGCGCCGTCAGGAGAGGCGCGGCGGCGAGCCGTTGGTCCCTCCGGCCCTGATGCGGACGCGCAGCCTGTGGTCCAGCCAGGCCGTGCTGGTGTGCACCCAGACGGCGATCGGCGTCTTCTTCATGCTCACCCTGTACCTGCAGCTCGGGCTCGGCTTCTCGCCGGTCCGGGCCGCGCTGTCCTTCGCCCCGGGGACGATCGGCATCGTCGCCGGCAACGCCGTGGCCATGTGGTCGGCCGCCAGGACCGGACGCTCCTTCGTCACGGTCATGGCCGCCGTGCTGGCGGCGAGCCTGGCCTCCCTCGCCCTGGTGATCCACGCCGCAGGGGACAACCTGAGCGTGTGGGAACTGCTCGGCCCGATCATCGTGTTCAGCTTCGGCATCGGCGGCGTGCTCAACGCGTCGTTCGGCACAGCGATGGGGCAGATCCGGCCGCAGCAGGCCGGCGCCGCCTCCGGCCTGGTCAACACCACGGCCCAGCTCGGCCAGGCCGCGGGGACTGCGTTGTTCGGCACGGTGTTCTTCTCCCTGCTGCCGGGCCACGGGTACCGGTCCGCCGTCGTCGGGACGATCATGCTGAGCATGGGCGTGACGCTGCTCGCCCTGCTGCTGACCGCGGCGCTGCCCAGGCGGCAGCGGGCCGGGGACGGCGCGCCCGCGGCTGATCCGGGGACGTCGTCCGCCCCGGCGTGAGCACAAGCCGTGGGACGCCGCGGAGTCGGCCGCGCCGGTCCGGGGCGGAGACCTTTCACCGCCCCGCCAGGCGGCGCCGGACCCTGCCGGGCGCGTCCCCTCCTGCCGGCGGTCCGGGAGCGCGAGGGGCGGGAGCGGTGACCACCGGCGGTGGCGCGGCGTTCCCGCGTTGTCGCCTCAGCCGGACCGGGGCTCATGAGCCGCCGGTCATGTCGTCGACCCAGCTGTCGTAGAGGGCCACGCCGAGCTGGTGGCCCTGCACGACGAGGGTGGCCCGCGCCGCGTCCGGCCCGCTGCCGACCATCGTCGTGTACGCGCCGCCCGCCGCGGCCGGTTGCTCGTCGCCGCCGACCGTCGCGATGCGCAACCCGGACGTCGCCGCCGGGGTGTCGACCTCTGCCCAACTCGCGTGGCAGGAAGGGCTGTACAGCAGCGTCAGCACATGTCCGTAGGCGCGCAGGCGGTGCGCGGCGACGCTGTCGCGGTCGCACTTCTCGCGGTACGGGTCCAGGCCCCGGCAGCCGCCGGCCCGGCAGGCGGCCGCCGCACGGTCCTGGGCGTCGTGCAGCGGCCAGGGCCAGACCGGCGCCCCGGAGGGGGCGCCGTCCGGCGGGCGGCCCGCGGCGGGACCGCTGTCCCACGGCTGGGCGAGCAGCACCGCGGCCAGCAGCGCGCAGGCCGCGCCGGCGGCGGTCAGGGCTCCTGTCCCGCCCGGTGTGCGACGGGTCCGCGACCGCGCGGTGGCAGGTGACGTGCCGGTGCCGGTGCCGGTGCTGCCGGTGGCCGCGGCGGGGCCCGTCGCGCGGGAAGAGGCGGACGCGTACGGAGGGCTGGAGGTGTCCGGATGGCCGGAGGCGTTGGGAAGGCCGGAGGTGTCGGGAGGTCCGGACGGGCGGGAAGGGCCGCTCTGCGGGCCGGTGTTGGCGGGCGGGCCCTGCTTCGTCCAGGCGTGGGCCGCCGACTCCCAGAGCACGCGCAAGTGTTCGGCGTCGGCCTGGGCCAGCCGGCCCAGCCCCGCGACCGCCTGCCAGGGCGGCAGCCGCCGGCCGTTGAGGTAGCGCAGCCAGGAGCTGCGGCTGTACCCGGTCCTGGCGGCGAGGGTCGCGGCGTTCAGCTCGCACCGGTCCACGTACTGGCGCAGTTCCCGCACCAGCCGGACCGCCTCGGCCGGCAGGTCGGACCGCAGCGGCTGCCAGCGTCCCACGACGGCGTCCCCCTTCTTCCGCGTCCCGACTGTCCCGCAGGCGTCCCGTCCCGGCACCCGGACGCCGGGCGTCCCCGCTGGTCAGCGGGTGTGCCGTCCCGGAGTTGACGCATCCGGCGGCGGGCACTGGCCCACCACCGCCGGCCGGTTCCAGACTCGGAACCAGCACCTGCGGAGACGCCCCCGGACCGGGACCGCCGCAGCGACCGCCCCACCGGGAGGGGCGTCGTGGCGGCGGTACGGACGGCCGAGCGCGAGCGAACGCGTCCGGCCCACGGCCCGGGCTTCGCGTCCGGCCACGGGCGCGTGTCACCGCGGGTGCGCACGGTACTTCATGCACGGTACGGGGAAAATGCGGGGAACTCAGCAGATGACGGCCCACGGCGACTCGTCCGGCCCGGACGAGCGCGAGATCGCGAACCCATCGGCGAACCCACCGGCGAACACGGCGACCAATTCGACGGCGACGACGACCGGCAGGCGGCGCAGGCCGCCCACTGCGAGCCGGCCGGGCATGCGGGTGAGGCGCCGCCCGCGCGCCGCCGTCGAGCGCCCGGCGGCACCGCAGTCCCTGAACGGCGAACTCCCGCTCCCAGGGCGGCCGGCAGCCCTTCCGGCGGTGCGCCGGCACATCGACCTCGGGCCGGTGCGGCTGTCGCTGCTCGACCTGCCCGCACCACCGGCCTCCGTGGAGGTGGCGGGTGCGTCCGCGGGCGGCCGCCCGCGGATCTGGCACCTGGTCTTCGCCGGCCGGCGACCGCTGGTCGTCGAACCCCAACGGGGGCCTGTCCGGCTGGAGTCGGGCAGCGTGATGCCGTGGGAGCCCGAGGAGCCGCTCCGGATCTCCGCCGGCACGGACACCGGCGCCCCGGCCCGGGCGCTGGTCCTGCACCTGCCGGAAGAGGCCGTACCGCTGGCCGCCGAGGCGCTGCGGGACCTGAACGGCCGTCCCGTACCGACCGGTTCGGGCCCCGCCGCCCTTCTGGCGTCCTTCGTCCACGGCCTCGCCGCGCATCCGCCCTCCGAAGGCGCCCCGTACAGCACGTGGTTGGGCGGCGCGGCCGCCAACCTCGCGGCGGCCTTCCTCGGCAGCCGGGCCGCGCCGCCGCGGGCTGCCGCCGGCCCGCGACCGGCGGCCCCCGCTGCCCGACCGGCCCCCTCCGCGCGGCCGTCCCGGCCCCCCGCCCCCTCCGCGCGGCCGTCCCGGCCCCCCGCCCCCTCCGGCACCGAGGCGCTGCTGGACGGCATCAAGGCGTACATCGAGCGGCATCTGAGCGACCCCGAGCTGACGCCGACCGCCATCGCCGCCGCCGGCCACGTCTCGCTGCGCTATCTGCACCACCTCTTCCAGCGCGACGGCCGCACGGTCGGCGCGTTCCTGCGCGAACGCCGCCTGGAGCACTGCCGGGCCGACCTGTCCGACCCGGCCCTCGCCGCGCGCGGCGTGTGCGAGATCGCGCGCCGCTGGGGCTTCCGCGACCCCGCGGTCTTCAACCGCACCTTCAAGTCCGCCTACGGCATGACCCCGGGCCGCTACCGCGAGCATCGGCAGCGGACGACGCGCTGACCCGGACCGGCCGGGTGCGCCCACGTCGTCTTTGTCACGACCGCAGTGCGGCCCAGGTGTTGACGCCGACTTGGCCGTCGGCCTGGAGATGGTGCTTGGTCTGGAACTTCTTGACCTCGGTCACCGTGTCGGGGCCGAAGATGCCGTCCACGCCGGCGGGGCCGATGTTGTAGCCCCGGGCCTTGAGGATGCACTGGACCTGCTTCACGCGGGAGTTCTTCTGGCCTGAGACGGTGAGGGCGGTGCCGGAGTAGTACGTGCAGTGCTTCCAGGCCGGGGTGGTGGGCGGTGGGGCGGGCTTCGTGGACGCCGGCGCGGAGGTGGCGGGCGGTGCGGCCGGCCCCGACGTGGCGGGTTGACGTGGCTGCGACGGCACGCCGCCGCCCCCTCCTCCGGTAGGGCCGCCACCGGGCGGTGCCGGCACCGTGACGGTGACGACGGTCGTCGCCCCCTTCGTGGGCCGCCGCGTGGGCGTCCTGGACGGGGCCGGGGTGTGCGGGGACGCCGAGGCCGTGGCTGAGGTGCGTGCTCCGGTGGGGCTGGACGCCGCCTCGTGACCGCTCGTCCCGCCGCTCGAGGCCGCCAGGGCCACGGCGGCTCCTGCGAGCGCGACCGCCACCGCCGCCGCGACGGCCAGCGGCCACCGGCGCCGGCGGCCCGCCTCCCGCTTCGGGTCCTCCGGCTTGGTGCGGCGCAGGATCGTCAACTGGTCCATGGGCTGCACCGCCTGGGCCGTCCCCGACCAGGCCGCACGGCCCCCGATGGTGTCGGCGACCGCCGCGGGCCAGCCGCCGTCGGCGGCGTGCGCGCGGGTGGCCTCGACGACGTCCTGCGGGCTCGGGCGCTGCCCGGGGTCCTTGTCCAGGCACCGGCCGATCAGCGCGGCGAGGTCCTGGTCGCGCCGGGAGACCTCGGCGAGCACGAGGGGGCTCGGCGGCGCGTAGATGATCCGGTGGATGACGTCCCCGGTCGTCCCCTCGCCGAAGGGCGCCGTGCCGGTCACGGCCACGGCGAGGACCGAGCCGAGCGAGAACACGTCGGAGGCCGTGCCCACTTCGCGGCCGTCGGCCTGCTCGGGGGACATGAAGGCGGGCGTGCCCAACTGCTGGCCGGTTATGGTGAGCGAGCTGGCGTCGGCGGTGTGCGCGACGCCGAAGTCGATGAGGCGCGCACCGTCCGGCCCCAGCAGGATGTTCGACGGCTTCAGGTCGCGGTGGACGATGCCCACGGCTTCGATCGCGGCGAGCGCCTGCCCGATCTGGTGCGCCAGCCGCCAGACGACCGGCGCGGGCAGCGACCCACATCGCACGACGGCGTCGGCCAGGCTGAGTCCGGGCACGTACGCGGTCGCCATCCACAGGACCTCGTCGTGGTCGTACCCGGAGTCGAGCAACTCGGCGGTGTACGTGGGGTGGACCCGGCGCACCGCCTCGACCTCGCGCTCGAAGCGGCGGCGGAACCGCTCGTCCTCGGCGTACTCCGAGCGGATCACCTTCACCGCGACGAGCGACCGCGCCCCGTACGTCCCCTCAGTCTCCGCCTGCCGGCCGAGGTACAGCCGGCCCATCCCCCCGCCGCCCAGCCGGGCGAGCACCCGGTACGGGCCGATGCCGGCCGGGTCGGTGCGGCGCAGCGGTTCGGCGCCCAGCAGCGCCAGGTCGTCCGCGGACAGCTCGCCCTCGGGCGGCCGGCCGGCACCGGGGGCGGCGGGGTTCGTCTCGGGCATGCGGCGTCCTCGGTCCTCTTCGCTCCCCTGCGCGGCTGTTACGCGCCGCCCGCGTGCGAGATGTTGGTGAGGATCTTCTGGACCTGCTGCTGCAGGTGCTCCAGCGACGCCTTCATCTTGTCCAGGTCGCCCTTGGCCTGCGGCCACACCTCGCCCCTGAACCGCTGGGCGAGCGGCCCGTCCCACTGGTTGGGGTCGCTCAGCGTCTGCCCGTGCCCGTTCAACTGGCTGATGAGGCCGGGGAGCTGGTTGGTGATGAGGCTCATCATCTTCGCGGCTTCCTGATGGGCCATGTCGGTTGACTTGACGGTCGCCATTTCTTCTCCTTCTGCCAGGGCGTCGACTCTTCGGAAATTGTCGGTGCCGGACCCGCGACCGTCATTGATCCACCGCGCACACCTCTTGGCGGCCGGCGCAAGGCGGGACCGGCGATCGGATGGGGCACCTTCGAGGTGATCATCCGTATGACGGCTTGTACTGGTCGTTGGCAAGGGCGTTCAGCGGTTCGTCCTTTTCCGAGGTGCCGAAAGCGTCCAGCAGTTCGTGAACGGTGACCTTGCCCTTGCCGACCGTGTAGTCGTCCGGGTTGTTGAGCATGCGGGTGATGTACTTCTGGTCGTGCGCCGGGTTGCCGGTGAAACGGACCATGTGGTGCCAATGGTCGTGGATCTGCCCCTGATTGCCCAGCAGCCCGAGGGACTGGGCGAACGCGCCCGCGGCGAGCTTGCGGTTGACCTCGTACGCATTCGGATGGTCGCCATCCGGAAAGACCTTGTCGAGCACCTCCATGCCCGGATCGACCGCGGAGTAGGCGCTCTGCAGTGCGCCCAGCGCGGCGGTGGCCACCACGCCCTCCGGCTCGACCACCATGAACGCCACGTTCACGTAGCCGCCCTGGACCATGCTTTTGATCAGCTCGTTGTCCGGTTTCGCCGCGTTGAGAGCCTTCAGGAACAATGCGACGTCCTGGCCGGTGTTCGCTCCCGTGATCCGCTGCCACTCCTCCAGCCCCCGCTTGGAGAAGTCGGTCGGTGGCGCGACGCCGTGCAGCACGCCGTACGCATAGAAGTTGTTCACCGCTCCCGCGATGCGCTTCCACTCACTGTTCGTCAGCGTCGGCGCGCCCTCACCGAACAGGCCCAGTGACACCTTGTGCATCAAGTCACGGGCGGCCTGCGGCGCGTGCTCACCCTTCATCCCGACGGCCAGGATCGTCATCACCTTGGCGCTGTACTGCCGGTCGCCGTAGAAGATCTCGCGGATCTCCTGCGACGTCAGGGACTTGGCCAGGAAGTACGAGGCCGAGGGGTTGGCGGCCAGGGCGTTCAGGAGCTGCCCCTTCTGCTCGCTGCTGATGTGGCTCCAGGGGAACCCCGAAGCCCCTGGCCCGCCGAGGCCCGCCGGAGCCGCCAGGCGCATCGCCACCAGCCGGGTCGTCCGCGCGCTGACGGCTCCGCTGGAGTAGGCGCTGACCAGAGCGGGGATGCCGCCGACGGCGAGTGCGGTGTCCAGGTGCGGGGCGTCGAGGGCGTTGTAGAACCCGGCGCAGAAGTACGGATCGCCGGTGTGCTTCGCGAGTTCCTGCAGGATCGGCTTGGCGTCCTCGGGGCTCGATCCCCGCCGGTTGTCGTCGCTGGGAGGCTTGAGCGCCATGAGCTGTGCAGCGAGCTTCGCACCTGCCTGCATACTGGCCTGGCCCTGCTGTTGCACACGGCCGTAGGCCGCCATGACGTTCGACTCCTCGGCGCTGATGACCCCGCGGTCGCCCAGTTTGGCGTGCTGGGTCTGCTGGAACGCCAGGGCGACGGTGTGGACGTCCCGGTCGGTGTAGTACGCCTTGGCGAGCATCGCCGCCACGTCGGCGTCCAGTTCGACGCAAGGATGGCCGGCGTTCTGGTAGGCGACCAGGGCGGGCCGCAGCACGCTGCTGACCCAGTTCTGCAAGTCCTGGGCCGCCCAGGTACAGGCCGCCGAATACTTGGTGAGGTTCTCGGGAATGGCTGACACCATGGAGAGAGGGAATCCTCGCGCTAGTTGTTGTCCTTGAGGGCCTTTTCCCGGGCGTCGTGCACGGTTCCCCGCAAGGTGAGTGCTGTGTGCTTCAGGGCCTTGAGTGCGTTTTGCTGAGCGCGGAAATCGGTCTCGAAGCCGTCCCGTTTGGAACCCGACCAGTTGTCGCTGCCGGGATCGCCGAGCAACCCGTGGCGTTTCCTGGTGCGCAAGTCGATCAGGTCGCCCAACTTCCCGACGAGCTGGGTCAGCTGATGTTCAAGCCAATCGGCCGCTTCGGCCTCGGTGGATGCCATCCGTTCTTTCCCCTTGACTCGTTCGGCCGTGACGTTCCACCCGGACCGGCCGCACCGCTCCCTTCGGCTCCCCGACCCCGGTCTGCCACGACGGCGCTCCCGTACTCCACTGCGCGACACGCGCCTCGAACAGCACTTTCCAGGTACCGCCCCCCGCTGTCATTGATCCCGGACGCACATCCGTAGACACCCCGCGCACGGCTGTCACCGCGCCACCTGGACGCCCCCCGCGATGCCGTCGGTGACGAGGTAGCCGCGGCCGGGGAGGGGGGCGAGGCGGTCGTGGCGGGGGAGGGTGGTGCCGAGGAGGTCGCCGTCGAGGTCGTGGTCGGGGGCGAGCAGGATGCCGCAGCGGCTGTCGCGGGCTGCTTGCGTCCAGTGGCCGTAGGTGCGGCGCAGGGCGTCGGCGCGGCCCGCGGCCACGAGATGGTGCCCGGGGCCCGGCGCGGACAGCCAGCGGTCCAGGACCCCCAGATCGTCCTCCACCGACTCCGCGTCGTCGACGAGCAGCAGCGTGGGCCCGGAATGCGGGGCCAGGGCCGCTTCCAGGCCGCCGTACTCGGTGACGAGCGCCGCGAGCCCGGGCACCTCGCGCAGCGGCGAGCGCCGCGGGGCGAACGCGACGACGGCCGGCGGGTCCGCCGCGGCGGCCGCCTGCCGGGCGATCGTGCACAGGGCGGTCGAACGGCCCGACCGCTGCGGCCCGGTGACCAGGGCGTGGTCGTGCTCGTACAGCCGCAGGGCGGTCGCGCCGAGGGTGTCGGCGTCCAGGCCGACTGGCAGGTGCCACGGCTCGCCGGACAGCGACGCGGGCGCCGCGAGCGCGCCGAGGGCGATCTCGGTGGGCAGCAGTCCGACACGGGGCGCGCTCGCGGCGGCGCCGGGCCGGCGGGCGGCGCAGGCGGCGACCGCCGCGGCGAGGCCGCCGTCGGGCAGCGCGATCTGGATCACCTGGCGGGTCGCGGCGACCAGCGCCCGCCCCGGCACGTAGCCGGGAACCGCGCCGCGCGGCACGTCGAAGTAGCCGTACTCGCCGGGATCGGCCAGGCGCATCAGCAGCTTCTGCTGGGTCAGCGCCGCCCACGCGGACGGCACCGCGCCGGACCGGTCCGCGGTGACGGCGAAGCGGATGCCGACGGCCGGCCCGTCCGCGTAGACCCGGGCGAGCTCGTCGATGACGTTCATCCCGGCGATGTCCTTGTCGAAGTCCGACAGCAGCGCGCCCAGGTTGTCCAGGAGCACCAGCCAGTCCGGGGGCGGCGCACTCTGGCCGGGTCCCGCGGCACCGCGGGCCTTGCGCGCGTCCAGTTCCCGGCGCAGCAGCCGGACGAGCCGGATCTGCCGCTCGCGTTCGGCCGGGCCGATGTGGGCCCCGGTGTGCGGTAGCCCGGTCAGCGGTGCCAGGTCGCCCGCGCCCATGTCGAGGGCGAACAGGTGGCAGCGGTCCGGGGGCCGGGCGCCGGCGACGGCCAGGGCGAGGGCGGCCAGGGCGGTGGAGGTGCCCGAGCCGCCGCTGCCGTAGACCAGGACGTTGCCCGCGGCGGGATCCCAGCCGACCGCGTACTGCCGCTGCCGGTCGGGGTCGTCGGCCAGGGCGTACGCGGGCAGGCCCGGGACGTCCGTCTGGAACCCGCGCTCGGCGACCTGAGGCAGGCCGGCCGCGGGCACGACGGCGGGCAGCGGGTCGGGCCACGGCCGTCGCGGCTCGGCGAAGCCGGCCAGCTCCGCCGCCTCCCCGGCGGCCGCGACCAGGCGCTGCAGGTCGGTCTCTCCGCCGGACCCGTCGGCTCCCGGTTCGGGCGCGGGCAGGCCCAGCACGAACGGGAGCGCGGTCGCCGGCGCCGTGACGGCCGCCTCGGGGGTGACGCCGGTGGACAGCGCGGTCTGCACCGGGACGACCTCGCGGGCGCTGAGCCGGTAGAAGGCCCGCCCCCACTGCCGGCTCCCGATCGCCGCGGCCGCCGGGTTGTCGATGACGTCCTGGGAGTCGCTGCTGGACTCCAGCCGCAGCGCGATGCGCAGCTTGACGTTGTTCTTGATCGCGTCGTTGACCGAACCCGCCGGCCGCTGCGTCGCCATGATCAGGTGCACGCCCAGGCTCCGGCCGCGCTGCGCGATGCCGACGAGCGCGTCCACGAAGTCCGGTAGCGCCTTGACCAGGGTGGCGAACTCGTCGATGACGACGGCCAGTCGGGGCATCGGCTCCAGGTCGGTGCGCCCGGTGTCCCGCATCCGCTGGTAGTCCCGGACGTGGCTCAGCCCCGTCTCCCGCAACAGCCTCTCGCGGTGGTGGAGTTCGGCCTCCAGGCAGCGCAGGGCCCGTTCGCTGAGCTGCTCGTCGAGGTCGGTGACCAGGCCGACGGTGTGCGGCAGGGCGGCGCACTCGTCCAGCGCGCCGCCGCCTTTGTAGTCGACCAGTGCGAAGGTGAGGTGCTCGGGGTCCGCGTCGACCGCCATGCTCGCGATGAGCGTGCGCAGCAGCTCGCTCTTGCCGGAGCCGGTGGTCCCGGCGATCAGCGCGTGCGGGCCGTCGTCGTCCAGGTCGACGGTGAACAGGTCGCGTTCGGTGACGCCCAGCACCGCCCGCACCCGCAGCTCCGGCGCCCGCCGCTTCCAGTGGCCGGCCACCGCGGCGCCGTCCACCCGTTCCAGGTCCAGCAGTGGAAGCAGTGAGATGCGGTCCGGCAGGCCGGCGCCCTCGACGCGCAGTTCGGGGTCCTCGAAGCGGGCCAGCGCGCGGGCGGCCTCCCGCGCCTCGGCCGCAGGCAGCCCGTCGAGCAGCACCCGCTCGACGGTGACGCCGGTCGCCACGTCCCGCACCCGGCCGATGCCTTCGGGCGAGGCGGTGACGACGGAGGTGCACAGCGCGGGCAGCCGGGTGGTCAGCA
The DNA here is from genome assembly GCF_044333795.1 of Streptomyces sp. NPDC020917. Lineage (NCBI taxonomy): Bacteria > Bacillati > Actinomycetota > Actinomycetes > Kitasatosporales > Streptomycetaceae > Streptomyces > Streptomyces sp. NPDC020917. The sequence continues at coordinate 16,935 of NZ_JBIRRR010000014.1, forward strand.
CGAGCGCCCCGCAGCGCAGCGAGGAACTCGCGATCAGGTCCCGAAGCCGGTTGGGCCGGCCCTCCAGCAGGGTGGCGCCGTCCACGACGACCAGCAGCACCGGCCCGGCGGCACCCGCCTCCCGGGGCGGCGCCGCACCCAGCAGATGCTGGGCCAGCGCGTCGGCCTGCTCGGGGCCGACCGCGACCAGCCGCGTCGCCCCGGACCGTACGTCGGCCCCGTGCGGCAGCCACTTCGTCCAGTCCCAGTCCGCGAGCCGGTCGGCGTCGGTGAACAGCGCGACCGTGACGTCCGCGGGCCCGCTGCCCACCGCGGCCTGGCACAGCAGCGACCGGGCGACGGCCAGGCACGCCTTCCTGCCGCCCTCGAACCCGACGGCCTCACCGGCCGACACGCCCACCACGACCGGCACTTGGGGCAGCACCGGCCGGCGCGCCAGGACCGCGGCCGCGTCCGGGGCGGGCTCACCGGAGTCCCGCGCCAGCGGCGGATCCCAGGGCAGGTCCGCGGTGCCGGCCATCAGTTGGAGGAAGTCCTCGGCGTACGGCCGCCGTTCCCACAGCGCCGTCCCCGGGGCCGTCGCCCGGTGGAGGACCTCGGCCGGATCGGGGTGCGCGGCGCGGCGCCCGCGGACCTCCTCGGCGTGCCGGCGCTCCACGGCCGCCTCGAACTCGGCCATCGCGGCGGCGTGTTCGCGGCTGCCGCGGCGCGACGCGGACCTGCCGCGCACCCGGTCCTCGACGAAGTTGGCCAGGAACATCAGCGGGGTGAGCGCCGCGATGGCCGCGTAGCGCGGGTCACCGGTCAGCGCGACCGTCGCGGCGGCCATGGCCAGCGGGCCGAGCAGGGCCGCGACGCTGAAGGGGGCCTTGTGCGGGCGGGCCGCGGCCGCGGGAACGGCGATCGGCGCGCCGCCGGCCGAACGCCCGCCCCGCGGCGGCCGGTTGAACGGCAGCATCCCACCGGGCCCGGCCTCGCGCACGGCGTTGACCCGCTGCGCGGGGCCGAGCCGGTCCGCGGGCACCACGCGCAGCAGCACCTCCCCGCCGAGCGACACCAGATCGTCGGCCTGCACCGGCACGGTCCCGCGGGTCCTCACACCGCCCACGTCCGTGCCGTTCGCCGAGTCGAGGTCGGTGACGGTGACCCGGCCGTCGGGCAGGACGTCGAAGGCGGCGTGCAGCCGTGACACGCCCGACGCGATGACGCGGACGTCGGCTTCCACTCCGCGCCCGACGACCGTACGGCCGGTCGTCAGCGGGACGGCGCGTCCCGCCTCCAGCCCGCCCGCCATGCGCAGGACGACCGCCGGTTTGCGCAGGCCCGCGGCGACGGGCCGGCCCCCGGCATGCCCGCGCGCCGCAGGCCCGCCGCCCACCCGGCCGTCGGAGCCGGACACCCGCGAACCGTGCACGAGGCCGGACTCGTTGACCACCGTCTCCGGAGGCATCACCCGCCCGTCGACGGCGAGCACGCGGCCCGGCATCCCCACAGCCGCGGCCAGGTCCGCGAGAGTGGCGTCCGGCCGGCCGAACCGCACCTCCACGTCCCACTCGCGCCCACCGTCGACACACACGATCCGCACCGCGCGCCGCCTCCCAACCGGTCCAGATGACGGGGCGGCCAGTCTTGCGCCGCTTCCCCGGACCGGTCATCGGCACCGCGTGCACACCGATTGACCCAGAACGCAACTCCCGCTCCCCGCAGTCGGCTTGACGGCGGCCATGGGAGCGACGCGATCCCTCGCCGTGGACTGGCTCGGCCTACCGCGGCACGCCGGCTACCGCCGGTGCACGGCGTAGGTCAGGTGCGTCACCCGCTGCGTCGGGTCCGCGCGGACCGGCTCCAGCACGATCCTGGACGCGTCCACGCCCTCGAACAGGCGGGTGCCGGCGCCGAAGAGCACTGGTGCCACCGCGACCGAGAACTCGTCGACCAGGCCCGCGTTCAGGTACTGCAGGATCGTCTCGCCGCCGCCGGCGATGCGGACGTCGCGGTCGCCGGCGGCCTCGCGGGCCTGGTCCAGGGCGTGCTCGATGCCGTCGGTGACGAAGTGGAACGTGGTGCCGCCCGGCCGCTCCCACGGGTCGCGCTTGGAGTGCGTCACGACGAGGACCGGGGTGTGGAAGGGCGCCTCCGGCGGCCATGACTGCTCGCCGAGGTCGAACATGCGCCGGCCCATGACGCTCGCGCCGGTGCGCTCGAACGTCTCCCGCGCGATGTCGTTGTCGCGGCCCTCCTCACCGCCCTCGCCCAGCTTCAGGTTCTCCCGGAAGAACCGCAGCGGGAAGATCCACTGCTGCAGTTCCATCCACTGCGCCAGCCAGCGCCGGACCTGCGGGTCGTCCTGCTTCCCCGGGGCGAAGACGTCGCCACCGGGCACCGGTTCGGGCGCGACGAACCCGTCCAGTGACATCGACACGCTGAAGAACACCTTTCCGGCCATCAGCCCTCCGCTCCCTTCCGAACGGTCTCGGCGACATAGGCAGCCAGGTTGTCCAGGGTCTGCCGGCCGGCCTCGATCGCGTGGTACTTCTCGACTGCCTCGTCCCGCAGTTCCCTGGTGGGGAACACCGTGCGCATCACGAGCCGGGTCGCCGCGCCGTCCGGCGCGAAGGTCAGGACCGACTCGAAGGCGTTCGGGTCGTCGCGGGACTCGCCGTGCAGCAGCTCGATCCGCTCCGGCGGGGTGATCCGCAGCCAGCGGATCCACTCCGGGTAGTCCGTCCCGTCCGGTCCGTGGAGCACGAAGTCCCACTCCCCGCCCTCGCGGAACGCGAAGGACCGCGTGGTGGTGGTGAATCCCTCCGGACCCCACCACCGCGAAAGGTGCCGGACCTCGGTGAACGCCTCGAACACCAGCTCCCGCGGGGCGTCGACGACCCGGGAGATCACGATCTCCCGGTCGGCCGTCCCCGGCTCCGCCCGCGTTTCCTGCCTTGCCCCTGCCATCGGTCAGTCCTCCTGACGTGTCTGCTTGAGGTCCTGCACGTAGGTGTCCAGCCGGTCGAAACTCTCGTTCCAGAACCGCTCGAAGCCGCCGACCCACTCGTGTATCGGCCGCAGCCCGCGGGCGTCCAGGCCGTAGAGGCGCTGCTTGCCCGCCTCGCGGACCCGCACCAGCCCCACCTCGCGGAGCACCCGCAGATGCTTGGACGCCCGCGGCTGGCTCATCCCCAGCTCCTGGGCCAGGTCGTTCACCGGCCACTCACCCGCCCGCAGCAGCGCCAGGATGTCCCGGCGCTGCGGCTCGGCGATCGCGTTGAACGCGTCCGACGTCGTCGCTGCTCGTGCCATGACTCCATCGTATGCCCATATCGGCATACGTCAATCGGCGCCGGCGTGGCCGCAGCCACAGCCGTGCGGCGGCGATCGCCGTCCGCCGTCATCGCGGCCGGGCGATCCGAGGGGTGCCGGCGAGGCGGGCCGGGGCTCGCTCCGACTGAAATGTGGTCCTTCGTGTGGCGGAGTGCGGCGCGCGTCGGCTTGTGTGAGCAGGCCGCGCCCGGTTGTCTGCGTCGCGTCAGCCAGCACGTCCGCCGTCGGCCAGCACGTTCGCTGGCGGACGCGGCTACCTCGGGAGATACCGTGCGCGCACGAAGCCTGTCTGTCGCGGCCGCAGCCGCCGCACTCGTCCTGGTCCAGCCGGGCCTCGCCGTCGCGGCGGACGACCCCTCCACCACGGTCACGTACACCGTCACGTCCGGTGCGCTGACGCTGTCGGTACCGGCCAGCGACGACCTCGGCTCGGGAGCGCCCGGCACCGCGATCAGCGGGGCGATCGGTCCCGTGACCGTCACCGACGATCGCGCTCTGGCCTCGGCCAGTTGGTCGGTGACCGCGGCGGAGACGGACTTCACGAACGGTGCGTCGACGATCCCCGCCACCAGCGCCGGCTACGATCCCGGGACGATCACGACGACCGGTACCATCACCGCCACCACGACATCCGTGACGCTGAGCAGCTCCGCGCAGGTCGTCGTCACCGGAAGCGACGGAGTCGCAGCCAACACCGCGACCTGGAACCCGACCGTCACCGTTCACGTGCCGGCCAGCGCCGTCGGCGGGACCTACACCGGAACGCTCACCCAGTCCGTTGCCTGACGGAATGAAGGGCGCGCGCCGGTACTGGGTTCTCCTGGTGGTGCTGGCCTTCGTGCAGGCGGCCGGGGCGATGCCGGCGGCGGGGGCGCCCAGGGTGTCCTCCGCCCAGCGCCCGGCCGGGGGCCGGACCATCGGTATCAAGCTGCTCGACGCTCCGGAGAGCCGCCGCGCGGATCCCAGGGCACACGCCTACATCATCGACCACCTCGCGCCCGGCGCGACCATCGAGCGGCGGGTGGAGGTCACCAACGAGTCGTCCACACCGCTCCACGTCGACGTCTACGCCGCGGCGGCCACCATCGCCCAGGGGAAGTTCACCTTCGCGGCGCAGCGCACCCCCGACGAGCTGACCGGCTGGACGTCACTCGACACCGCCGACCTCGAACTGGCGGCCTCCGCAACAGCGCGGGTACACGCCACGATCCGGGTACCCAGGGACGCGGCCGCCGGGGAGCGGTACGGCGTCATCTGGGCGCAGACGGCCACCGGCACGGACCGTTCGCACACTCTGACGATGCTGGGCCGGGTGGGCGTCCGCATGTACATCGATGTCGGTCCCGGTGGTGAGCCGCCCTCGGACTTCACGATCGAGCGGCTCTATTCCACCCGAGCCCGCGACGGGAGGGAGGAGGTCCGCGCCCGGATCCACAACACGGGGGGCCGCGCCCTGGACATCAGTGGGGCACTCTCCCTCTCCGACGGGCCGGCCGGACTGCGCGCCGGACCGTTCTCGACCGCCGAGTCGGGCACCACGCTGGCTCCGGGTGACCGTGCGGAGGCGGTCGTCCCGCTGGATGCACGGCTGCCGGACGGCCCCTGGACCGCGGCGCTCACCCTCAGGAGCGGCCTGGTCGAGCGCACCACGCGCGCCACCGTCACCTTCCCGACGACGTCCGGTAGCGCCGGAACGGTCGCGGCGTCGGCCGCCCAGCAGGGGCGCTTCTCCACCCCTGTGATCACCGGGCTCTCAGCCCTCGTCCTCGTCGCCCTGTGCCTTCCGCTCTCCAGGTTCCTCCGGCGCCGCCGGTGACCACTCCCGCCGAGCCTCGCCCCCGCAGCACCTCACGATGAGTGTCCACGGCTTGCTATCGACGATTGGGAAGTGGAGATGTCGCTGTTCAGGCATGGGAAAGGGCGGGCTGGAGCAGGCCCCGGCACGGGAGGCACGCGCGGCATGGTTCGATCGCGGCTGAGGGCGTGCGCCCGCACGTCGGGAACGGTCGTGACGGCCAGGCTGGCCGTCCTGGCGATCGTCGTGGCCGCGGCCTCGGCCGCCACGGTCCAGCGCGCCTACGTCAACGACGGGACGGCGCCCGTGACGGACGCCTTCACCACCACCCGCCTCGCCGAACCCCGTGGCACCGCCGCCACCGACCCCGGCGGCACCGCGGGCACCGGCAGTACCGACAGCACCGACCTCACGTTCACCGTCATTCCGGTCCGCCACCCCTCCCTGACCATCCGCAAGCATCACGCGGGCACCTTCGTCCAGGGCGAGGACGGCGTTTACACCATCGCCGTGGGCGACGTCACCGCGGGCGGCCCCACCAACGGCACCACGGTCACCGTCCACGACATCCTCCCCACGGGTCTTCGGGCCGAACGGATCACCGGCGGAGGATGGCACTGCACTCCGGCCGCCCTCACCTGTACCCGCAGCGACGTCCTGCCTGCCGGGCACCGCTACCCGCCCGTCACCCTGAAAGTCGACATCTCCTGCAACGCCCGTGCGCGGGTCACCAACACCGCCACCGTCACCGGAGGCGGTGACACCACCACCCGCACCACCACCGACACCACCACGATCAAGCACCACGGCCACGACCGCGGCGGGCCTCATGACCGCTGCGATCGCCACGACCACTGACAGCACTCAGCCCGCGTCGTCGTGCGGGCGGCCGAACCCCCGTAGGGCAGGCGCAGTCCGGCGCGCCGATGCGCGGCGAACCGGGCGGAGTCTCCGCCCGGATGGTCGCCGGCACGTTCTCAGCGGGGTGGGAGGCCGACGAGTTTGACGAGGAAGCGGTCGATCTGGGCATCCAAGGGAGGCCAGGGCAGGTCGGGTTGGTTGACGCGGAGGGACACGGCGCCGTGGACGGCGGTGCTCAGGTCGAGGGACACGGTCTTCGCGTCGCCGGCGGGCGCCAGGCCGGCGTCCATGCAGCGGCGGATCGCCGCGGTCGTGCGCCGGGACATCTCGTCCTTGAACGACATGTCCGTGCGCCGGTTGAGGGCACTCTCGTGCAGCACCTTGTAGAGCCCCGGATGTGCATGCGACCACGTGCCGAGCACCGCCGTCCGCGCGCGCAGCGCGGCCACCGGGTCGGCGGCGCCGGACTCCGCGTCGTCCACCGCGCCCAGCAGATCGGCGAAGCACTGCTCCAGCGCCGCCAGCACCAGCGCGTCGCGGTCGGCGAAGTGGATGTAGACGGAGGTCGCGGCTATGCCCACCTCGCGGGCGACCGCCCGCATCGACAGCGCCTGGTCGTCGGCGAGTTCGTCCAGCAGCCGCAGTGCCGCCGAGACGATCTCGACGCGCAGCCGCTCGCCCTGACCGCGCGGATTGCGGCCGCGCGGCGCCGTGTTGCGTGCGGTTCGGGCCGGAGTGGTCGCGTCCATGGTCGGCCATTGTAGGGGGAGCCGGCGTAGGGCTACAGTCGTAGCCTTACAGCTGCTCACTCAAGGAGAGCCGTCATGACACTGCCCACCCAGGCCACGGTCAGGGAACTCGACCCGGTGTTAGCGGAGATGGCCGCCGCGACCTTCCGACTCACCAGGTCCTCGGGGAAGTTGACGCCGCGCGAGCTGAGCGTGGTGAACCTCGTGGCCGACGTCTGCGAACAGGTCCTCGGTATGACGTTCGCCCTGCACGTGCGGGCCGCCCTGGACAGCGGCCTCGACGCCGACGACCTGCGCGAGTTGCTCCGCTTCATCTCCTACGACAGCGGCTACCCGGCCGCGCTGGCCGCCCTGGAGCGGCTGGCCGAGGTCGAGCGCGACCACGGCCTGCCCGGGCCGACCGGACAGGGCCACGAGGTGAACGCGGACGGCACGGGCAGCCCCCTGCCCGAGGCGATGCGCGCCGAAGTACGGGCCCTCGACCCGGACTTCGCCGAGTACATGGACCTGCAGTCACGGATGCGGGGCGGCATGTCCAGGATCAGCGTCCGCGAACGGGCCTTCGCCACCCTGACGGTGGACGTCCTCTACCAGACCCTCCAGGAGAGCTTCCGCGCCCACGTCGGCCGCGCGCTGGGCGCCGGGGCGGCGCCCAGCGAGGTCCGCGCCGCTGTCCGCGCCACGGCGCCGTTCGGCATGACCAGGACCTGGCGGGCCCTGATCGTCCTCGACGCCCTGCTGCCCGACCTGGAGGGACGGCCGGGCACGCCGTCGGCCGCGGGCAGCTGACCGCGCCGCCGTCACCGCGCGGACCGGCAGCGGCCCTGGACCGCTTCCGGTCCGCTGCCGGTCCGCGCACCGTGACCGCACGACCGCCACGACCCGCCACGACAGCGCCCCGTACCAACGGCACTGAGGCGCTTCGGCCGGGGCCGGACCGCGTTCCTCATCCCTCTCCCCGGGCGCCCACTTCCTCGACCACCGCCACCTCGCCCGCCGGAACGGTGAACGTGCCCGGCGAGCGGGTGCCGGTCAGCAGCTCGGTTCCTGCCGCGCGCACCTGCGCGGGCCGGTCGGTGTGGTTGACGGCGAAGAGCCAGGAGCGGCCACCCGGCCCGGCCCGGCGGGTGATCTCCACGCCGTCGCCGGCCCCTTGAGGCGGCGGCGTGCAGCCGGCCTGTGCGGCCCAGCGGGGAAGCAGCCGCAGCAGGGAGGCGCTGTCGGGACGGGTGGCGAGGTAGCGGGCAGTCCCGCGGCGGAGCACGGCCGGGCCGCCGGCCGCAGGACCGTCGCGGAAGCGGGCCTCCACCTCGGTGCCGTCGTCCGGGACGACGCGTTCCGCCCAGATGGTGCCGGTCGAGCCGTCGTCCAGGCCGACGGATGCTCCGGCCGCGAGCGGAAGGTACTCGTCGACCCGCAGGCCCAGCATGTCCCCAAGGGCGCCGGGGTAGGGCCCGGGGTGCAGCCGGTCGTCGGGGTCCACGACGCCGCTGAACGGGCCGACGACCACGTGCCCGCCGCCTGCGGCGTACTCCTCCAGGGCGCGGGCCGTCGAGGTGGACAGCGCGTACAACGAGGGGACCAGCAGGAGCCGTTGGCCGCCCGGGGCCGGGACCATGTCGCAGGCAAGGCCGGCGGTCCACAGCGCGCGGTGCCAGGCGCGGAGCGCGTCGCCGCAGGTCAGGTCGGAACTCGGCCGGTCGGGCAGTTCCAGTGCCCACATGGCCTCGTAGTCCAGGAGCAGGGCGATCTCCGCCGGAGGGCAGGTGCTGCCGGCGATGTCGGCGAGCCGGGACACGGAGGCGCCGAGGGCCCGGGCCTCGCGCCAGATCCGGGTGTCCTCGCCGCCGTGCGGAAGCATCGCCGAGTGCCACTTCTCCGGGCCGTACGCGGACTGCCGCCACTGGAAGAACAGCGCCCCGTCGGCGCCGCGGGCGAGATGGGTGAGGCTGTTGCGGGCCATCTCGCCGGGGAGTTTGGCGATGTTGCGGGGCTGCCACTGCACCCCGGACGTGGAGTGCTCCATGAGCAGCCAGGGCCGCCCGCCGGCCAGCCCGCGGGTGAGGTCGGCGGCGAAGGCCAGGTCCGCGGTGCGGTGGGGGTCCTCGGAACCGAGGTAGTGGTCGTTGGAGACGATGTCGACCTCGCGCGCCCAGCGCCAGTAGTCCGACCACCGCAGCGCGCTGGCCATGAAGTTGGTGGTGACCGGGCGGCCGGGGGAGTGGGCGCGCACGATGTCGCGCTCGGCGCGGAAGCAGGCCAGGTGCTCGGCGTCGCTGAAGCGGAAGAAGTCCAGCCACAGGCCGGGGGAGAGGCGGCTGGTACTGGTGCGCGGGGGAGTCACCTGGTCCCAGTCGCTGTAGCCCATGCCCCAGACGCCGGTGCCCCAGCGGTCGTTGAGGGCGTCCAGGTCGTCGCCGTACGCGGTGCGCAGCCAGGTGCGGAAGGCGAGCGCGGAAGTATCGCAGAAGCAGTGGGCGTTGGCGTTGGCGTACTCGTTGTTGACGTGCCACATCACCACCGCGGGATGCTCGCCGTAGCGCTCGGCGAGGCGGCGGGTGACGAGCGCGGCGCGTTCCCGGTAGACCGGCGAGGAGGGGCAGTACGCCTGGCGCGAGCCGGGTGCCAGGGTCCGCCCGTCGGCGGTCACCGGCAGCGACTCCGGGTGGGCGTGGGAGAACCACAGCGGCGGCGCGGCGGTCGGGGTGGCCAGGTCGACGGCGATCCCCGCCTCGTGCAGCAGGGCGACGGCCTCGTCGAGGCCGGAGAAGTCGAAGGCGTCCCGCCGGGGCTCGATCCGCGACCAGGCGAAGACGCCGAGCGAGACCAGGTTGACGCCCGCCTCGCGCATCAGGCGGACGTCGTCCTTCCATGTCGCCCTGTCCCACTGCTCGGGGTTGTAGTCGGCGCCGTAGGCGGGGCGCGGGATCCGGCCCCATACGGAATGCGGCTCGTCAGGTCGCGGCATGCGCAGGCTCCTGAATCCTGGAATGCGAAGGGTGCGGGGGAGCGGGAACACAGGGAAAGGGCTCACGGAAGGGGACGCGCCCTTGCACGGGGGGAGTTGAGCGGGGCCGGTGGAGGCACCGGGCCGGCCCCGCCCAGGTCGTGGGCCGGATGGGCTTTCCCCGGGTGCTGCTGCACGGTAGGCCGCAGCCGGCGGCCACCGCACCCGGGGGAAGTTCCAAGGCGGGAAAGGGAGTTGAGGGCGAAACCGTTGAACGAACCCGGGAACGGATCCGGGAGGGGGTCCGGACAAGTGGTCCGGGATCCGGCAGGAATGCCGTGGGAATTGCTGCGCACGCCCTTCGCGATACGGCGCCGAGCGAGGCTGATCGGGGCCTGGCCATGACGACAGGCGCTGAGGGATGCATCAGCCGGTGCGCCAACCTAGGGCGGATTCCGCCGGGGTGTCAACGTGGCTGAACCCTCCGCCCGTTCCGCGTTCCGCGGCCGTCCGGCACGGCCGGCGCGGGGCTCGCAGGTGGAGCACGGTGGCGGTCCCTCACGAACTTCCTCGCGTCTTCCGGGTGGCCGGAAAATCTCCCCGACACAGTCTTGACGCGTACTTGCAACGTGCGTACGTTCCCTGGTCATACGTAGAAGCAGAGGCCATGACAACGCACCGCACTCTGCTCATACGTATGCGCACCCCTTGCCCGCGCCGTGTCGCCACCCACGAGGAGCCAGGAGTCAGCCATGTCCACCAGAAGAGCCTTCATCGCGCGTGCCGCCGCCGTGGCCGTCGCCATACCGCTGGGAGCGAGTGCCTGCAAGGGGGGCACGGCCGCCTCGGGTAGCGGCGGCAAGGCCACCGGTACGCTGGTCTTCGGGAAGACCGACGGCGGGACGACGTTCATCCGCAACTACAACGTCTTCGGCCCCGCCATCCAGAAGTCGCCCAACGCCGAGATGATCTACGAGACGCTGGCGCGGATCGACTACAGCGACGGCGCCAAGGTCAAGCCCTGGCTGGCCAAGAGCCTGGAGTTCGACACCACGGGCACCACGCTCACCGTGAAGCTCCGCGACGACGTGACGTTCTCCGACGGCAGGCCGATGACCGCCGACGACGTGGTCTTCTCGCTCAACATCCCGCTGAAGGACGCCAGTTTCAACATCGGCGGCACCACGTACGACCGCGTCGCCAGGCAGGACGCGTCCACCGTCACCGTGCACTGGCCGCACCCCGCGTTCAGCGAGCTGAGCCAACTCGCCTCCGCCCAGGTCCCGGTGGTGCCGGCGCGCCTGTGGAGCGGCAAGGACCTCAAGAGCTGGACCAACCCCGACCCGGTCGGCACCGGTCCGTTCACCCTGGACCGGTTCGCCCCGCAGCAGATCACCCTGCGCGCCCGGAGCGACTACTGGGGCGGCCGGTTCGCCATGAAGCAGCTCAAGATCATCCCGACCAACGGCGACGCCCTGCGGGCGCAGCTGGTGCGCGGCGACGTGGACTGGGCGCTCGCGGCCTGGGGCAATGGCGAGCAGGAGTACGCCGCGAAGGACCCGCAGCACCACCTGTACCAGAAGTACGCCACCGGCGGCGCCTACTCCCTGTTCTACAACACAGCCCAGGCCCCGTTCGACGACGTCCATGTGCGGCGGGCGCTGGCGATGACGATTCCGCGCAAGGACATCGTCGCCACGCTCCAGCGGCCGGGCACGGAGGCCGGGCCGACGGGGCTGGTCGACCAGATCTACCGCGACGTGATCCTTCCCGAGTACCGGGGCAAGGTGCAGCAGGTCGACGCCGAGGGCGCCAAGAGGGAACTGGCGCTCAGCGGTTACGAGGTCAAGGGCGGCAAGCTGGTCAAGGACGGCAGGTCCTTCGCCCCGAAGCTGTCGTTCAACCAGGACTTCGGGTGGGACCCCTACGCGAACATGATGATCCGCAGCTGGCAGCAGCACCTGGGGATCAACGTCAAGCCGGTCGGCGCACCCGGCGCCAACCTCTACGAGCAGCAGCAGACCGGCGCGTTCGACCTCACCATCAGCACCTCCGGCGGGGCCGGGGTCGCCGGCGTCTACAGCGCGCTGAGCAGCCGGGCCTACCGCCCGCTCGGCCAGATGGCCGCGACCAACTTCGGCCGGTGGAAGGACGCGGCGACCGACGCCGCGATCGGCAAGCTGCTGTCCTCAGACGACCCGGCCGTCGAGAAGGGCGCCGGCGAGCAGATGCAGCGGATCGTGGCCGAGCAGGTGCCGTTCAGCCCGATCTACAACAGCTACTGGTTCGTGCTGATCAACGCGATGCACTGGACCGGCTGGCCGAACCCCGACCACTTCTCCTACGTGCCCTTCCCGGGCCTCGGCCCCGACACCACCCTCACCCTGCTGAACCTGAAGCAGGCGGGCAAGTGACCGCGATAGCCGCCTCCGCCGCACCCGCGGCACGCCGGGCCAGGGTCCCCCGCCGCTGGGGATTCCTGCTGCGCCGGCTGGGGTTCTACCTCGCCGCCACCTGGTCGGCGATCACCCTGAACTTCTTCCTGCCCCGGATGATGCCCGGCGATCCGTCCGCCGCGATCGTCGAGAAGCTCCAGACCGTCAGCGGCCAGCAGATGTCGCCGAGCGCCATGGAGTCCATCCAGAAGGTCTTCGGCAACCCCAACGCGGGCATCGGCCGCCAGTACCTCGACTACCTGGGCCAGTTGGCGCACTTCGACCTGGGCATCTCGATCAGCAACTACCCCACTCCGGTCACCAGCCTGCTCCGGCAGAGCCTGCCGTGGACCATGCTGCTGGTCGGCGTCACCACGGTCATCGCGTTCGTGCTGGGCACCGGCATCGGCGCGATGGCCGGCTGGAAGGCGGGCAGCCGGTTCGACGCGGTCGTCAGCCCGCTCACCACGTTCGTCTCGGCCGTCCCCTACTTCTGGATGGCGCTGCTGGGCCTGTGGTTCTTCGCCTTCCAACTGGACTGGTTCCCGCTGTCCGGCGGCTACAACGCCGACCTGTCGATCGGCTTCTCGCCGTCGTTCCTGCTCAGCGTGCTCCACTACGGCGCGCTGCCCGCCGCCACCATCGTCTTCTCGGCCTTCGGCGGCTGGCTGCTGGGCATGCGCAACATGACCGTCACCACCGTCCGCGAGGACTACGTGCTGCTCGCCCAGGCCAAGGGCCTGTCCGGCCGCCGGGTGATGCTCCGCTACGCGGCCCGCAACGCGGTCCTGCCGAACTTCACCGGCTTCGCCCTGGCGCTGGGCCACGTCGTCGGCGGCGCCCTGCTCACCGAGGTCGTCTTCAACTACCCGGGCATCGGCTACCTGCTCTACACCTCCCTCCAGCAGCGCGACTACCCCGTGATGCAGGGCGTCTTCTTCCTCATCACGCTGACCGTGCTGCTGGCCAACCTGCTGGCCGACTCGGTGTACGTCCTGCTCGACCCGCGCATCAGGGAAGGGGGGTGACGGGAGTTGCGCACCGCGTTCCTCCGCAGCTGGAAAGTCCGCATCGGCCTGGGCATCCTCGCCTTCTTCGTCCTGCTCGCCGTGTTCGGCCCGTGGCTGACGCACAGCGTGCTCGGCCTGGACCCGCGCGCCAACGACACCACCGCCATCTCCCGGTCGCCCGGCGGCGGACATCCGCTGGGCACCAACCAGTTCGGGCAGGACATGCTCGCCCAGGTCGTCGCCGGCGCCCGCGGCTCGATGTACGTCGGCCTGCTCGGCGCGGTGGTCGGCACGGCGATCGCGATCGTGGTCGGGGTACCGGCCGGGTTCTACGGCGGCAAGGCCGACGCCGCCCTGAACTTCCTCACGAACCTGTTCCTCGTCATGCCCACCCTGCCGCTCATCATGATCGTGGCCGGCTACCTGCAGGGCACCGGACTCACCACCATCGCCCTGATCATCGGCTTCTTCGGCTGGTCGGGCGGGGCGCGCACGCTGCGCGCCCAGGCGATGAGCATCGCGAACCGCGACTTCGTGCGGGCCATGCGGATGCTCGGCGAGCGCGGCCGCCGGCTGGTCTTCGCCGAGGTGCTGCCGCACCTGACCGGCCTCATCGCGTCGATGTTCCTGCACGCGATGATCGGCGCGGTGATGGCCGAGGCGGGCCTGGCGTTCCTCGGCATCTCCGACTCCTCGGCGATCAGCTGGGGGACGATGATCCAGGGGGCGCAGCAGCAGAGCGCCGTCCTGCGCGGCCTGTGGTGGTGGTTCGTGCCGCCCGGCCTGTGCATCGCCCTGATCGGCACCGCGGCCGCCCTGGTCAACTTCGGCATCGACGAACTGGCCAACCCCAAGCTGCGCACCGTCCGCCCGGTGCCGGTGCGGCGGGCCAAGCAGCCGGCGCGGGCAGGGGGTGCCGCGTGACGGCCGCGTATCCGGCGCCCCCGCGAGCCGCGGCGGCCTGGCCGAAGCCCCCGCGACGAACGACCCGTTCCACCACGACCGCCCGGCCCGGAAGGGGAGCCCGATGACCGTCCAGGCAGAGCTGCACCGCCCGTCACCGATCCCCGCGGGCCAGGCCGTCCTGGAAGTCCGCGGCCTGACGGTCGAGTACGCCACCGGCGGCGACCCGGTGCGCGCCTGCACCGACGTCTCCTTCACGCTGCGCCGGGGAGAGATCCTCGGCGTCGCGGGGGAGTCGGGCTCCGGGAAGTCGACGCTGATCACCGCCCTGACGCGGCTGCAGCGCCCGCCGGCCGTCACCACCGCGGGGGAGATCCTCTTCCACGGCAGGGACGGCGCACCGCCGGTCGACCTCGCCGGACTCGACGGCCGGCAGCTGCGCCGCTACCGGTGGACGGCGCTGTCCATCGTGCTGCAGTCCGCGATGGACGCGCTGAACCCGGTGATGCGCGTCGGCGCCCAGTTCGCCGACGTGCTGCGCGCCCACGACCGCACCCTGAACAAGCGGGGCGCGTGGGCGCGGGCGGCCGAACTGCTCGCCCTGGTCGGCATCTCCGCCGACCGGGTCCGCGACTACCCGCACCAGCTGTCCGGCGGGATGCGCCAGCGCGCCGCGATCGCCCTGGCCCTGGCCTGCCGGCCGGAGCTGGTGGTGATGGACGAGCCCACGACGGCCGTCGACGTGGTCATGCAGCGGCAGATCCTCGCCCAGGTGCTGCGGCTGCGCCGGGAACTGGGCTTCGCCGTCGTCTTCGTCACCCACGACCTGTCGCTGCTGCTGGAACTGGCCGACCGCATCGCCGTGATGTACGCCGGCCGCGTCGTCGAGGTGGGCGAGGCGGCGGCCATCTACGGCGCGCCCAGGCACCCCTACACCCAGGGCCTGCGCGACTCCTTCCCGCCGCTGCGCGCCCCGTTGCGCAAGCTGAACGGCATCCCCGGCACCCCGCCCGACCTGCGCCGCCTTCCGGCGGGCTGCCCGTTCCATCCGCGCTGCCCGCGGCGTACGGACGGCTGCGACGAGCGCCTGCCCGCGCTGCTGCCGGTGGGCCGCGGACCCGGGCACGAGGCGGCGTGCCTGCTCAACGAGAACGACGGCCAGAACGCCGGCGAGAACGGAGGCGACACCCGATGAGCAAGCCCATGGCCGAGGCCGCGTCCGCTCCGGACCGCGCGGCCCCGGAGGCCGAGGCGGCCGAGGCACCGGAGTACGTCCTGGAGGCGCGGGACGTCTCCAAGCACTTCACCGTCCGCGGCGCGCTCGGCCGCACCTCCGTGGTCCGCGCGGTCGAGGACGCCACCGTCCGCCTGAGGCCCGGCCAGATCCTGGCGCTGGTCGGGGAGAGCGGCAGCGGGAAGACCACCCTCGCCCGGATGCTGGCCCGCTTCCACGAACCGACGCGGGGCGAGATCGTGCTGCGCGGCGAGCCGTTGAGCGGCAGCAGGCGGGCGCGGCGGACCTACCACTCCGAGGTCCAGCTGATCTTCCAGGACCCGTTCGGTTCCCTGAACCCGCTGCACCGCGTCCGCTACAACCTCGACCGGGCCCTGCGGCTGCACCATCCGCAGCTGTCCGCGGCCGAACGGGAGGAGCGGATGACACAGCTGCTGGAGCGGGTCAGCCTCACCCCGGCCGCGGAGTTCGCGGCGAAGTTCCCGCACGAGCTGTCCGGCGGGCAGCGCCAGCGCGTCGTCATCGCCCGCGCGCTCGCGGTGGAGCCCAAGGTCCTGCTGGGGGACGAGCCGATCTCCATGCTGGACGTCTCGATCCGGCTGGAGATGCTCAACCTGCTGCAGCGGCTGCGCACCGAGGACGGCCTGGCCCTGCTGTACATCACGCACGACATCGCCAGCGCCCGCTACCTGTGCGACGAGATCGCCGTGATGTACGCAGGCCAGATGGTGGAATCCGGGCCAAAAGAGGACGTGATCGCGTCCCCGCAGCACCCGTACACCAAGCTGCTCATAGAGTCCTCCCCGGACCCCGAGCGTGGCGTCGGAGACCGCGAGGTCTTCTTCGCGGGAGCCGACGAGCTGGGCGAGCCGCCCAGCCTGATCGATCCGCCGGCAGGCTGCCGGTTCCACCCCCGCTGCCCCTTCGCGATGCAGGAGTGCCTCGACCAGGCCCCACCGCGTACCGAACTGGGCGGCGGGCACTGGGCGACGTGCTGGCTGCACGCCAAGGGCCGGGCCGGGGAACTGGCCGACACGACACATGCCGCGGCGACCGCTGCCCGGCGGGACGCGCTTCAGGGGGCGTGATGACAGTACGACGGCGCGGCAAGGCGCCCAGCCAGGCAGATGTGGCGCGGCTCGCCGGGGTCTCCCAGTCGGCGGTGTCCCGGGTGATCAGCGGCAACGCGGCGACCGCCCGGATCCCGGAGGAGACCCGGCGGCGGGTCTTCGACGCCGTCAAGGAGCTGGGCTACGTCGCCAACCCCGCCGCCCGGGCCATGCGCAAGCAGCGCAACAACCTGCTGGGCGTCCACACCTTCGAGCGCGTCTTCCCGCACGCCCGCGAGGACTTCTACTTCGAGTTCCTCCTCGGGATCGAGGAGCGGGCCGAGGAGAGCGGCTTCGACCTGGTGCTGTTCACCTCCACCGGAGCCGGCGGCGACGGCGAGCGCAAGATCTACCGGGGCGGCACCAACCGGCTGAACCTGGCCGACGGCAGCATCCTGCTCGGTGTGTCGACCGATCGCGGCGAACTGGCCCGGCTCTGGTACGAGGGGTACTCCTTCGTCCACATCGGCCGCCGCGAGGTGCCCGGGGCGGAGATCCCGCAGATCATCCCCGACTACCGGTCGGCGAGCGGGCAGATCGTCGAGCGCCTCGCGGACTACGGCCACCGGCGGTTCGGCTACGTGCGCGACTGGCTGGAACTGGAGCCGTACGCCGACCGCCGCACCGGCTACGCCGAGGCCGTCCGGCGGCTGGGGCTGACGGACACCTCGCCCGGCCACCGCGGCAGGCCCGACATCGACGAGGCATGGCTTGACGAGGTCGCGGGCGGCGCCGCGACCGCGATCGTGGTGGAGAGCGTCCGGCTCGCCGAGGCCCTGCGCGACCGGCTCGCCGCCCGCGGCCGCAAGATCCCCGACGATGTGTCCGTCGCCGTCCTGGAGGCGGCGCCGGCGGACCTCGCCGGGCAGTGGGCCTCGCTGGAGATCCCGCGCAAGGAGATCGGGCGCATCGCCGTGGACCGGCTGCACGCCATGCTCGACGACCCCGATCAGCGGGCCGAGAGCCTGCTGGTGCCGTGCCCGCTGATCGCGGGCACCAGCATCGCGGCGGTGAGCTGACAAGGGCGGCCGACCGGCACGCACGCAACGCAACGGGCGGCGTCCGTCGGTCACGGCTGCCCTGAACACCCCCCGGCACGGCCACCGAGCCGGAACCGACCGTTCCGACCGGCAGAACCTGTCACAAGGAGTCCCTGGGCAATGGCAGAGATACGTTCCGAGATCCTCGTCGTCGGCGGCGGCCTGGGCGGCGTGGCGGCCGCGCTCACCGCCGCACGGCTCGGCCGCACCGTGGTGCTCACCGAGCCCACCAACTGGCTCGGCGGCCAGCTCACGGCCCAGGCCGTGCCACCCGACGAGCACCCCTGGATCGAAGGCCCGGCCTGCCCGCCCGGCTACGCCGACCTGCGCCGCCGGGTGCGCGACTACTACCGGCGCAACTACCCGCTCACCACCGCGGCGGCGCAGGACCCCCGGCTCGACCCGGGGCTCGGCGTCGTCAGCCGGATGTGCCACGAGCCGCGGGTGGCCGCGGCCGTCATCGAGGAGATGCTGGCGCCGTGGCGGGCCTCCGGGGCGCTCACGGTGCTCACCGGGCACGAGCCCGTCGCCGCGCACACCGAGGGCGACCGCATCGAGGCGGTCACGCTCGCCGACCGGCGCGACGGGCGCAGGGTCACCGTCCACGCCTCCTACGTCGCCGACGCCACCGAACTCGGGGACCTGCTGGAACTGGCCGGCGTGGAACACGTCATCGGCGCCGAGGGCCGCGACGAGACCGGGGAGCCGCACGCGCCCGCCACCGCCGACCCCCTCGACCAGCAGGCCGTGTCCTGGTGCTTCGCCCTGGAGCACCGGCCCGGCGAGGACCACGTCGTCGACCGGCCGGACTCCTACGACCACTGGCGCACCACCACCGCCCCGTTCTGGCCCGGCCCGCAGCTCTCCCTCACCGACGTCGTCCCGATCACCCTGGAGGAGCGCACCTGGACGCTGATGGGCGCCGACCGCGAGGCGGGCCAGCACTTCGACCTGTGGCAGTTCCGGCGCATCCTGGCCCGCGAGCAGTTCGCACCCGGGGCGTTCGCCTCCGACCTCACCGTCGTCAACTGGCCGCAGATCGACTACTGGGAGGCGCCGCTGCTCGGTGTCGGGGCCGAGGCGCGGCAGCAGGCGCTCCAGGCCAGCCGCGACCTGTCGCTGTCGTTCCTGCACTGGCTGCAGACCGAGGCGCCGCGCCCCGACGGCGGCACCGGCTATCCGGGCCTGCGGCTGCGCCCCGACGCCACCGGCACCGCCGACGGCCTGGCCAAGACCCCCTACATCCGCGAATCCCGCCGGATCAAGGCCGAGTTCACCGTCCTCGAACAGCACGTCGGCGTCGAGGCGCGGCCCCAGGGCGCCGGCAGCGAGATCTTCCCCGACACCGTCGGCCTCGGCAGCTACCGCATCGACCTGCACCCCTCCACCGCCGGCCGCACCTACATCGACATCGACTCCTACCCGTTCCAGATCCCGCTGGGCGCCCTGATCCCGGTCCGGATGGACAACCTGCTGCCGGCCAACAAGAACATCGGCACCACCCACATCACCAACGGCTGCTACCGCCTGCACCCCGTGGAGTGGGCCATCGGCGAGGCCGTCGGCGCCCTCGTGGGATTCTGCCTCGACCGGGCGCTGCCGCCCCGCAAGGTCCGCTCCGACCAGGCCCAACTCGCCGATTACCAGCGGCTGCTCAGCCAGACCCTTGGTATCCGGCTGGCCTGGCCGGAGGCGGTCCGCACCCGCGCCGACGAACGATGAATCCGGGCCGCCGCCCCGCAACGCCCCCGCACACCCCACCCGTTCGCCAACGAGCCGGTACCCCACAGCGGTTCGCCACCCCCAGCAGCAGGAGAACCGCCCATGCCGCACGAACCCCGCAGCGACGACCACGAGTCCCGGATCAAGGACCTTCTCGGCCGGATGACCGTCGAGGAGAAGCTCGGGCAGCTCCAACAGCTCGCCTGGGCCTGGAACACCGGCCCCGGCGGGGGCGGCACCGCCGACGTCGAGGCCGCGGCACGCAAGGGCCTGCTCAGTTCGGTGCTCAACGTCGTCGGCGCCGCGAACAGCAACGCCCTGCAGCGGATCGCCGTCGAGGAGTCCCGTCTGGGCATCCCGCTGGTCTTCGGCCTCGACGTGATCCACGGGTTCCACACCACGTTCCCCGTCCCCCTCGCCCAGGCCGCCGCCTTCGACCCGGCCGTGACCCGGACCGACGGCGAGGTCTCCGCGGCCGAGGCGCGCTCCAACGGCATCCACTGGACGTTCTCGCCGATGATGGACGTCACCCACGAGCCGCGCTGGGGCAGGATCGCCGAGAGCACCGGCGAGGACCCCTACCTGGCCGCGCGCTACGCGGTCGCGAAGGTGCGCGGCTACCAGGGCGGCGACCCCTTCGACCTGTCCGCCCCGGACCGGGTGGCCGCCTGCGCCAAGCACTTCGCGGCGTACGGCGGCGCCGAGGGCGGCCGCGACTACAACACCGTGGACGTCTCCGAGCAGCGGCTGCGCAACCTCTACCTGCCCCCGTTCGAGGCCGCCGTCGAGGCGGGTGCGGCCACCGTCATGGCCGCCTTCAACACCATCAGCGGCGTGCCGGCGCACGCCAACGCGCACACCCTGACCGGCATCCTCAAGGAGGACTGGGGGTTCGACGGGGTCGTCGTCAGCGACTGGACCGGCGTCCAGGAGCTCATCGCGCACGGGAACGCCGCCGACGAGGCCGACGCCGGGCGGCTGGCCCTGTCGGCCGGGGTGGACATGGAGATGGTGTCCACCACCTTCGCCGACCACGGCCGCAGCCTGCTGGACTCCGGGGCGTTGGCCCAGGAGCGGCTGGACGACGCCGTGGCCCGCGTGCTGCGGCTGAAGCTGCGCCTCGGCCTGTTCGAGCGGCCGTACGTCGACGAGTCGGCCGCCATCACCGGCCCGAGCACCCGCGCACGGGCCGCGGCCCGCGAGGCGGCCGGACGCTGCATGGTGCTGCTGAAGAACGACGGCGGCGTGCTGCCGCTGGACCCGGCCGCCGTCCGTTCGCTGGCCGTCGTCGGCCCCTTCGCCGACAGCGGCGACCTGCTGGGCACGTGGTCGCTGCCCGGCGCCCCGGAGGCGGTGCCGGTCCTGCAGGGACTGCGCGACGCGCTGCCGGACGCCGCCGTCACCCACGCCCGCGGGGTGCCCGCGGAGGGCCCGGACACCTCCGGCATCGCGGAAGCCGTCGCCGTGGCCGCGGCGGCCGACGCGGTCGTCGTGGTGGTGGGGGAGCCGCCCGCGGTCAGCGGCGAGGCGGCGGTCCGCAGCGACCTGGGACTGCCCGGCCGGCAGGAGGAGCTGGTCGCGGCGGTCGCCGCGACGGGCACGCCCTGCGCGGTGGTGCTCGTGGGCGGGCGGCCGCTGACGATCGGCGCATGGGCGGACCGGGTGCCGGCGATCGTCATGGCCTGGCACCCGGGCATCGAGGCGGGCCCGGCCGTCGCGGACGTGCTGACCGGGACCGTCGTCCCCGGCGGCAAGCTGCCCGTGACCTTCCCGCGGACGGTCGGCCAGGTCCCGCTGTACTACAACCACGAGCGCACCGGCCGCCCGTACGACCCGGCCGCGCCGCAGGAGAAGTACGTCTCGAAGTACCTCGACGTCGCGGACGGCCCGCAGTTCCCCTTCGGCCACGGCCTGAGCTACACCACCTTCGCCCTCGGCGTCCCGGCGCTGAGCCGCGAGCGGATCCCGGCCGGCGAACTGCAGGCCGGCGCCACCGTCGAGGTCGCCGTCCCTGTGCGGAACACCGGCGCCCGCGACGGCGAGGAGGTCGTCCAGCTCTACGTCCAGGACCCCGCGGCGAGCATCGCCCAGCCGGTCCGCCGGCTGCGCGGCTTCCGCCGGATCCGGCTGGCCGCGGGGGAGGAGCGGACGGTCCGCTTCACGCTCGGGGCCGGCGACCTCGGCTTCTGGACGAACGACCCGGCCGGGGTCCACACCGTGGAACCGGGCGAGATCCACCTGCACACCGGCACCAGCTCGCACACCCACGCGCGCCAGACCCTCCTGATCACCTGATCAGAAGGAACACCCATGTAGTGAGGGAGAACCATGAGAGCAAAGGCGCTCGCCATAGCGGTCGTACCTGTGGTCCTCGGCTGCCTGCCCGCCGGCACCGTCGCGGCGCACGCCGCGACGGCGACCTACTACGTCTCGCCCACCGGCAGCGACAGCAACAGCGGTCTGTCCCCCAGCCAGGCATGGAAGACGATCGCGAAGGTCAACGGCTCCACCTTCCCGCAGGGAAGCACCCTCTCCTTCCAGGGCGGGCAGACCTTCACCGGCTGCCTGGTCCTCAACTCCGCCAACGTGCCCTCCTCGTCCGCCTCGACGCCGTTCCTGGTCACCTCCTACGGCACCGGGCAGGCCACCGTCAGCTCCGACTGCTCCGGCGACTACTCGGCCGCGGTCACGGCCGACAACGTCAGCGGCTTCCAGCTGGACGGCCTGAAGCTGGTCAACGGCTCCAGCACCGCGGCCGGCGTCCTGCTGGAGAACCAGGACGGCGCCGCCGCCACGCAGGGCCTGACGGTGAGCAACTCCGACATCTCCGGGTTCGCCACCCCGACGGGCAGCAGCAGCTCGTTCGGCGGCGAGATCATGATCCTCGGCTACGCGGTCAACGGGCACAGCGGACCGCTGGACAACGTGGTGGTCCGCGACAACCAGCTGCACGGCGCGAGCGTCACCGCGCCGGACGGTCCCGGCGTCTACGGCTGGGGTTCGGGGGAGAACATCACCGACGTCACGGTGGAGGGCAACACCGTGTACAACCTGGGCATGGGCGCCAAGGACGCCGGTGCCGGGATCACGGGCGACGGCTGGGACGGCGCGGTGATCCAGCACAACGTCATCCACGACGTGGGCGCCAACGTGACCTCGTGCGGCGGCGCGAGCGGCATCGAGACGTACACCTCGAACAACGTCACCGTCCGCTACAACGAGGTCTACAACGTCCAGCCCTCCCCGGCGTTCACGGCCGGCTGCGACTGGGACGGCATCGACCTGGACGGCGGCACGACCAACTCGGTGGTGGAGTACAACTACACCCACCACAACGCCGGCAGCGGCCTGCTCGCCTACACCTCGACCGTCGACTCGAAGGTGTGGGGCCCCAACACCTACCGGTACAACGTCTCCGAGAACGACGACTGGGGCAAGATCCAGGGCGGCCTGATGGACGTCGTGCCCGGCGCGCCGAAGAACGCGCTGTCGATCTACGGCAACACCTTCTTCACCAACGTCGCGCAGAGCACGAAGTCCACTGCCAGCGCCTGCTTCAACTTCGGCTACAGCGCCGGGACCTGGGGCAGCGGGTCGCTGGTCGCGGACAACATCTGCCACCTGGCCGACCGCGACCAGTACGGCCACCCCGGCCAGTTCTACTACAACGCCTACGGGCAGACCGGCATGACGCTGTCGCACAACCTGTACTACACGGCGGGCTCCCCGACCTGGCGCTGGGGCGGCACCACCTACAGCACCTTCGCCGCCTGGCAGGCCGCCGGCCTGGAGACCGGCCCGGTCTGGGGCGACCCGCTGCTCACCTCGCCCGGCTCCGGCGGCACCTGCGCCTGGACGCCGTCGTCCGGCACCGGGCCGCAGCCGTGCCCGTCGGCGTACACGCTGAAGTCCGGTTCCCCGGCGGCCGGTTCGGGAGTCGCCGTGTCCGGCAACGGAGGCGTGGACTACTACCAGGACGCCATTCCCGGCACCCCGAACATCGGCGCCGACGCCGGCTGATCCCCGCCCCCACGGCAGCCGGGCAGTGCCGCACGCGACGTGCCGCACGCCGGCCCGGCGCGGCGCCACGGCCGCATCCATCCGACCCCGCAAGGCCGTGGCGCCGCACACCGTGCGGCCCCCCTCATCCCGTCCGTTCCCGAGGAGCGACGAAGCGACATGACCACCCAGCACCCTCTTCTGGCCACCGAACCCGCCCGCGACAGCCGCGACTTCCGCACCGAGCAGATCGGCGCCGACCTGGTGATCGTCGGCGGCGGCATGGCCGGCACCTGCGCGGCCGTGACCGCCGCCCGGGCCGGCGCGCGCGTCGTCCTGGTCCAGGACCGGCCCGTGCTCGGCGGCAACGCCTCCAGCGAGATCCGGCTGTGGGTCCTGGGCGCGACCGCCCACATGTTCAACAACAACCGCTGGTCGCGCGAGGGCGGCGTGCTCGACGAGATCCTCGTGGAGAACATGTACCGCAACCCCGACGGCAACGCCGTGCTGTTCGACACCGTCCTGCTGGAGAAGGCCGCCGCGGAACCCGGCATCACGCTGCTGCTGGACACCGCGGCGATCGCGGTGTCCAAGGACGGCGACCGGATCGGCTCGGTGACCGCCTTCTGCAGCCAGAACTCCACCCGCTACGAGCTGACGGCGCCGCTGTTCTGCGACGCTTCGGGCGACGGCGTGCTCGGCTATCTCGCCGGCGCCGCCTACCGGATGGGCGCGGAGTCAACCGAGGAGTTCGGCGAGCTGTTCGCGCCCGAGGAGTCGTACGGCGGGCTCCTCGGCCAGTCGATCTACTTCTACAGCAAGGACGTGGGCAGGCCGGTGACGTTCGTGCCGCCGGCCTACGCGCTGGACGACATCACCCGCATCCCGCGGTGGCGCAGCTTCGACACCACGGTCCAGGGCTGCCGGCTGTGGTGGATCGAGTACGGCGGGCGCCTCGACACCGTGCACGACACCGAGGCGATCAAATGGGAACTGTGGAAGGTCGTCCACGGCGTCTGGAACCACCTGAAGAACTCCGGCGACTTCCCCGAGGCGGAGACCCTGACGCTGGAGTGGGTCGGCCTGATCCCCGGCAAGCGGGAGAGCCGCCGCTTCGAGGGCCTGTACATGCTCCGCCAGCAGGACATCGTCGAGCAGCGCCCCCACGAGGACGCCATCGCGTCCGGCGGCTGGTCCCTCGACCTGCACCCGGCCGACGGCGTGTTCAGCGAGCACCCCGGCAGCAACCACTTGCACGCGCGCGGGGTCTACCAGGTCCCCTACCGCTGCCTGG
Organism: Streptomyces sp. NPDC020917; assembly: GCF_044333795.1. Lineage (NCBI taxonomy): Bacteria > Bacillati > Actinomycetota > Actinomycetes > Kitasatosporales > Streptomycetaceae > Streptomyces > Streptomyces sp. NPDC020917. Next base: position 41,351 of record NZ_JBIRRR010000014.1, read on the forward strand.
TCAGCCGCGACGTGGGCAACCTGCTGCTGGCGGGCCGGATCATCAGCGTGAGCCACGTCGCGTTCGCCTCGACCCGGGTGATGGCCACCTGCGCCCAGATCGGGCAGGCCGCCGGCATGGCCGCCGCGCTGTGCGCCCGCGACGGCCTGCTCCCCGCGGACCTGACGGAACCCGGGCGGATGCGCGCCCTCCAGCGCGAACTCCTGCGCGCCGGCCAGCACATCCCCGACCTGCGGCTCGACGACCCGGACGACCTCGTGCGGCAGGCCGAACTCAGCGCGTCGAGCGAGCTGGCCGTCGCCGAACTGCCCGGCGACGGGCCCGCGGTGCAACTCGACCACGCACGCGCCCAGTTGCTGCCGCTCCCCGCGGGCCGCCTGCCGCAGCTGACGCTCACCGTCGACGTCGCCGCGCCCACCACCCTGCGGGTCGAGATCCGCACAGGCAACCGGCCGCAGGACTACACGCCCGACGTGCTGCTCGCCGCCCAGGACTTCGACCTCGACGCCGGTGACGGGCAGCGGATCACGGTCGACGTCGACGCGGTGGTCGACGAGCCGCGGTACGTCTTCGTGGCGCTCCTGCGCAACGACGACGTCGCGGTGCGGACCACCACCCGCCGCGCCACCGGCCTGCTCGCCGTCCGGCACGCGTCCACCCAGGACGCGGACGACGCGGTCGGCCGGCCCCGGGTGGAGTTCTGGACGCCGGAACGCCGCCCCGGCGGGCACAACCTCGCGCTGACGATCGACCCTCCGGTCCGGGCGTGGACGGCCGCCAGCGTCCGCAACGGCCACGCCCGGCCCACCGCCCACCCCAACGCGTGGGCGGCCGCGTACGACGACCCCCGCCCCACCCTCCGTCTGCGCTGGCCCGAGCCGCGCCGCATCGGCCGCATCGACCTGGCCTTCGACACCGACTTCGACCACGCCATGGAGTCGGTGCTGTGGGACCACACGGAACGCGCCGTGCCGTTCTGCGTACGCCACTACGTCGTGCGCGCCGGGGACCGCGTCGTCGCCGAACGCACGGACAACCACCAGACCCGCGGCACCCTCACGTTCGACGAGCCCCTGGAGACGGACGAGCTGTCCGTCGAGGTCGTGTCGACGCAGGGCGACGCCCCGGCCGCGATCCTCGACGTCCGCTGCTATCCGCCGGCGCCCTGACCGCGGCCGCGGCCGGAGGAGGGGGCCGGATCCGGGTGGGCACGTGCCCTTCGCCGCGGGCGGGCGCCGTTCGGGCGCCTCCCGCGGCGTTCAGTCCTCGCTGCGGACGATCGACGCCTCGTCGCTCTCGGGATAACGCCACACTTCGGGGCCGGTGCGCGGGGGACGGGCGGGGAGACAGGTGCGCGGGCGACCTGTCACCGGCTGGGCGTTGGTGATACGGCTGGGACTGCGGTGACCGGCCGGCTGGCCGGCGATCTTCTTGCGGTGCACGATGCCTCTTCCGTTGCTGCGGAGCCTCCGGGGAACGCGCGCACGGACAACCGCCCGGGCGCTCCCCGTCTCCGTGGTCCCGGTGGACCGTCTCTTTGCGCCTCACCGATTCGGGCACACCGAAACACATCGGACACCCTGGCCGGGATCGCGCGCCCCGGGCCGACCCGTGTACCCGCCATCGACCCCGCGCCGACGGGACGGCCGACGACAGGCGGGGGTGGCGGGGCTGTGCCATGGTCGGTCCGGAAAGGGGTGAGCGCCCGGTGCACATGCCATCGACGACCGCGTCCTCCGGGACCGGGGAATCCACCACCACGTCGTCCGGGACCTCGGCGTCCGCCGTGGCGTCCGCGGTCGCCTCCACGGCCGGCACCGTGCTGCGCCGCGCCCTGCCGGACCCTGACGGGCCCGGCACGGTCCTCACCCTGTTGGGCCGGGTCGAGCAGGCCAGGCAGCTGGACGGCCTGGCGGCGGCGCTGCGCCGGGCGGTCCGCGCCCTCCCGCTGGGCAGGAGCAGGGACATCCTGCACGGCCGCTGGCTCGGTCACCCCGTCCACCCCCTGATGGTCCAGCTGCCGATCGGCGCCTGGACGTCCTCGGCGGTCCTGGACTGGACACCCGGCGGCCGCCGGCCCGCCACCTTCCTCCTCGCCGTCGGCCTGGCCGGAGCCGGCCCCGCCGTGCTGGCCGGGCTCGTCGACTGGGCCGAACTGGAGAAGGAGCAGGCGCGCGTCGGGCTGGTGCACGCGGCGCTGAACTCCGCGGGCGTCGCCGCCTACGCCGCGTCGCTCTACGCGCGGCTCACCGGGCACCGGATGCGCGGGCGGTCGTTCGCCCTGGCCGGCATGTGCGCGGTGGGGGCGGCCGGCGCGATCGGCGGCCATCTGGCCTACCGGCAGGCGGCCGGCGCCAACCACGCCGAGGCCGTACCGCATCTGGTGCCGCCCGGCTGGCAGCCGATCGGCCGGGTCGAGGAGTTCGCCGAGGGCGCCGTCGACCGCCGCAGGGTCGGGGACGTGGCCGTCGCCGTGGTCCGCGGAGCCGACGGCTCCTTCCAGGTCCTGGCCGACCGCTGCAGCCACGAGGGCGGCCCGCTCTCGCAGGGCACGGTCGAGGACGGCTGCCTGGTCTGCCCCTGGCACGGCAGCGCCTTCCGCCTCGACACCGGATGGAACCGCACGGGTCCGGCCACCGCCCCCCAGCCGGTCTTCGACACCCGGGTGGACGACGGCAGGCTGCACGTACGGCTGCGCATGCCCCCGCCCGCACCCCACTGAGCCCGGCGGCCCCACGTCCTCGGGCCCCGATCGGCTCGGCGCTGCCGTCCCACCGCCCCCGGGGCGGCCCGGGATCGTCAACGGCCGATCGCGTCGCGGGCCTTGTCCACCATCGCGGCGAACGGCCCGGTGAGGGCGACCGCCGCGGGCGACCCCGCGACCGAGGGGTGCGGATGCGGCGGGGCCAGGTGCTCCGCCCGGCGCAGCCGCGCCCCCATCGCCTGCCGCCGGTCCGGCATGAGATGCGTGACGATCGCGGGGAACTCCTCGCGCTCCTCGTGCTCGGCGTGCTCGCCCACCGCACGCTCGAACTCGGCCAGCACCTCCTCGAAGTCCGGGCCGCGGACGTCCATGCCCTCCAGCTTCCTCAGGACCTCGCTCGCCTCCCTCTCCTCGGCGTTGCGCGCGTCGGCCTCCTCCGGCCCCGCGGTCCGCTTCGCGACCGGCCGCACGATCAGCTCCTCCGCGGCCTCGTGCACCGCCAGCAGCGCCCGCAACTCGTCGAAGGCGCGCTGCCTGCTCGCGCCGCGGGCCCGCCGGGTGATCGCGAACAGCTCCCGGATCCGGGCGTGCTGATCCAGCAGCAGCGCCACGACGTCGTCGTCCGGCAGCCGTGCCGCGGCCGTTCGCTCGTCCTGGAACGGGTTCGTCATCAACAGCTCCTTTCGTCCCCTTCGCGCGTGCCCGCTGCGTCCGGATCGACACACCGCGCCCGGCGCGCCGCTGTTCCGCGACCGATGGACGCTGCGGACCCTGCGGCCCCGGTGGACCCCGCCGCCGTGTACGCCATGAAGGCCCTCCGCGGTCCCGCGCGGTACGGCGCCAGGCCCGGCGGGTACGGAGACTGCCTCCCCGGCGACGAAGGAGCTGCCTGCTGTGGAAGCCGACATCACCCTGCGGGTCAACCGCGAGACGCGGCAGCTGACCGTGGACACCAGGACCACCCTGCTGGACGCGCTGCGCGACCGGCTCGGCGTGACCGGCCCGAAGAAGGGCTGCGACCACGGGCAGTGCGGGGCGTGCACGATCCTGCTCGGCGGCCGGCGGGTGAACAGCTGCCTGGCCCTCGCCGTCCAACACGACGGCAGCGAGATCACCACAGTCGAGGGGCTGGCCGACGGGGAGGACCTGCACCCGCTGCAGCGGTCGTTCGTCCGCCACGATGGCTTCCAGTGCGGCTACTGCACGCCCGGCCAGCTCTGCTCGGCCGTCGGGATGCTCGCCGAGGCGGAGGCCGGCTGGCCCAGCGCGGTGACCACCGAACCGGCAGGGCCCGTCGGCCCGGGGCCGGTCGAGCTGTCGGACGCGGAGATCAAGGAGCGGATGAGCGGGAACCTGTGCCGCTGCGGTGCCTACGCCGCGATCGTCCCGGCCATCGCCGAGGTCGCCCGGTGAAGCCCTTCGACTACCGGCGCGCCCAGGACGTCCCCGGCGCCGTCGCCCTGCTGTCCGCGGACCCGCAGGCGGCGTTCCTCGGCGGCGGCACCAACCTGGTCGACCACCTGCGGCTGGGGGTCGCGGCACCCGGCCTGCTGGTGGACGTCACCCGGCTCCCGCTCGACGCGATCGAGCCCCTGCCGGACGGCGGCGTGCGCGTCGGCGCCACCGTCCGCAACAGCGACCTGGCCGCCGACCCGGTGATCCGCGCGAGGTATCCGGTGCTCTCCCAGGCCCTGCTGGCCGGGGCGTCCGGCCAGCTGCGCAACCTCGCCACCACCGGCGGCAACCTCCTGCAGCGCACCCGCTGCGTATACTTCCAGGACGTCAGCACGCCGTGCAACAAGCGCGCCCCCGGCTCCGGTTGCGCCGCGCTGCGCGGCTACCAGCGCTACCACGCGATCCTCGGCGGCTCGCCCGCGTGCGTCGCCACCCATCCCTCGGACATGGCGGTCGCGATGGCCGCGCTCGACGCCCGCGTCCTGGTCCAGGGGCCCGGCGGCGAACGCGGCCTCCCGCTCACCGACCTGCACCGGCTGCCCGGCGACGAGCCCCAGCGCGACACGGAGCTCGCCCACGCCGAGCTGATCACCGCGGTGGACCTGCCGCCGCTGCCGGCCGGCGCGCGCACGCGCTACCGCAAGGTGCGCGACCGGGCCTCCTACGCCTTCGCCCTGGTCTCCGTCGCCGCGGTGCTCGTCGTGCGCGACGGCCGGGTGGACGACGTGCGCATCGCGCTCGGCGGAGTGGCGCCCAAGCCCTGGCGGGCGGCCGTCGCGGAGCGGGAACTGCGCGGCGCGCCGGCCACCGAGGCGCACTTCCGGCGGGCCGCCGAAGCCGAACTCGCCGCCGCGCGGCCGCTCGACGGCAACGCGTTCAAGGTGCCGCTGGCCCGCAACACCCTGGTGGCGACCCTGCGCGAGCTGGCCGGGGGCACACCGCGATGACCCAGACCCGAGCGCGCCTCGCAGCCCGGGCCATGGGCGCGCCCCTCGACCGGCTCGACGGGCCCGCCAAGGTCACCGGGACCGCCCGCTACGCCTACGAGCAGCCGCTCGCCGAGCCCGCCCACCTCCACCCGGTCCAGGCCACCGTGGCCGCCGGCCGGGTCACCGGCATCGACACCGCCGCGGCCGAGGCCGTGCCCGGCGTCCTGGCCGTCCTCACCCACCGCAACGCCCCCCGGCTGGCCGGCACCGGCGACGCGGAGCTGGCGATCCTGCAGGACGACCGCGTCGCCTTCCGCGGGCAGCTGGTCGGCGGCGTGGTCGCCACGACCACGGAGACCGCCCGGTACGCGGCCGGCCTGGTGCGCCTGACCTACGACGAGCAGCCGCACGACGTCGAGCTGCGGGCCGACCGCGACGACCTGTACGCCCCCGAGAGCGTCAACGGCGGGTACCCGACCGACACCGCGCAGGGCGACGTCGAAGCGGCCCTGGCCGCGGCGCCCGTGACGGTGGACCGGACCTACACGACCGCCATGTGCCACAACAACCCGATGGAGCCGCACACCACCGTCGCGCTCTGGGCCGACGGCGCCCTCACCCTGTACGACTCGACGCAGGGCGTGTACGCGGTCCGCGCCGCGGTGGCGCCGCTGTTCGGGCTGGACCCGGAGCGGGTGCACGTGGTCTCGCCGCACGTCGGAGGGGGCTTCGGGTCGAAGGGCACCGCGCACGCGCACGTCGTGCTCGCCTCGATGGCCGCCCTTGCGCTGCCCGGCCGGGCGGTCAAACTCGCCCTGACCCGGCAGCAGTTGTTCTTCCTCGCCGGCTACCGCACGCCCACCGTCCAGCGCATCAGGCTCGGTGCCGACCAGGACGGGCGGCTCGGCGCGATCAGCGTGGACGCGGTCTCCCAGACCTCGCGGATCAAGGAGTTCGCCGAGCAGACCGCCGTCGCCGCCCGCATGATGTACGCCGCCCCGAACCGCCGCACCACCCACCGCCTGGCGCGGCTCGACGTCCCGGTCCCGTCCTGGATGCGGGCGCCGGGGGAGTGCCCGGGCATGTTCGCCGCCGAGGTCGCGATGGACGAACTGGCCGACGCCTGCGGGCTCGACCCCGTCGAGCTGCGCATCCGCAACGAACCGGCGGCCGACCCCGAGACCGGCCGCCCCTTCTCCAGCCGCAACCTCGTGGCATGCCTGCGCGAGGGAGCACGTCGCATCGGCTGGGAGCGGCGCCACCCCGCGCCCAGGTCGCGGCGCGAGGACGGCGCCCTGGTCGGGCTGGGCGTGGCCGCGTCGGTCTACCCGGTCTTCTGGATGCCCGGGTCGAGCGCCCGGATCCGGGCCGGCGCCGGCGGCCGCTACACGGTGTCGATCGGCGCCGCCGACCTGGGCACCGGCACATGGACGGCGCTCACCCAGATCGCCGCCGACGCGCTGGACGTACCGGTCGAGCGGGTGGACCTGCGGATCGGCGACACCGCGTTCCCGCGCGCCACCGTCGCCGGCGGCTCGTCGGGCATGACCTGCTGGGGCTCGGCCGTGGTGCACGCCGCGGAGGAACTGCGCGACCGGTACGGGCACGAGCCGCCGGAGGGCGCCGAGGCCACCGGCGAGACGGGCGAGAACCCGGACACCGAGCGGTACGCCATGTACGCCTTCGGCGCCCAGTTCGCGGAGGTCCGGGTGGACGCGGACACCGGAGAGGTCCGGGTGCCCCGGCTCGCCGGCGTGTTCGCTGCCGGCCGCATCATCAACCCCAAGACGGCCCGCTCGCAGCTGCGCGGCGGCATGACGATGGGCCTGTCCATGGCGCTGCACGAACACAGCTACATGGACCCGCAGTTGGGCCAGGTGGCCAACCACGACCTCGCCGAGTACCACATCGCGGCGCACGCCGACATCGGCCACCTCGACGTCTCCTGGATCGACGAGGACGACCCCCACGTCAACCCCATGGGATCCAAGGGCATCGGGGAGATCGGCATCGTCGGCACCGCGGCCGCGATCGCCAACGCCGCCCACAACGCCACCGGGGTCCGCGTCCGCGACCTGCCGATCACCCTCGACGCCTTCCTGGCCTGACCGGCGGGTCCCGCCGTAGCGTCGGCGGACCGGGCCGGATCGGGGGCCGGCCGGATCACCGGGCCGCGGCGGGGAGCGGGGCGGCCGGGCGGCCGGGGCGCGGGGCGGGTGCCCGCCCGACCTCCGGACGGTCCGCGGGGTCATGACCCAGGTACGGGATCGGGGGAGTCCAACTCGGCCACCGGCGCTTCGGGTTCGTCTCCGGCTCCATCGGCGGCGTCAACGGCTCGGAGCGGTACCGCGGACTACTGCGGTCGCTGGAGAGCGCGGAACTGCCGCCGGAGGCGGTCATCGTGTGCTCCGGCGCGTCGACGGACAACGTCGACGACCTCGACGCCGCCGAGCCGGGGCGCGCCGCGGCGCGCGAACTGCCGGAGGGCCCGGAACCGCCCACCGCCACCATGGCGATCAACGACGGGTGCGCCCTGGGCGTCTGCGCCGGGGTACGGGACGCCGGCCAGGAGGTCGGGTGGGACGTCTCCGTGGTCGTCCGCGGCTCCACCGGCCCGGCCCCCGCCCGGCGCGAGGTGCGACGCGTCAAATAACAGGTGCGGGCGCCACACGTCGCAAGCCGCCCCCGAGCGGCCGTCGCAGGCGCCGCGCCGGGCGGATCGTCAGCGGAATGCAACCTTACGGAGGTTTGAACGGTCGTAGGGGGCGGTCGAGTTGGCCGCCCCGTCTGCCGGGGCCGACGGTTCAGGAGAACATCGACGATGAGCGAGCCCACCCGCAGGCACCGGGGCCGGACCACCGGGCGGCGGCGCGCCGGCGCACACAGCACGCGTGCCGACGCGACCTCCGCCGCCGCGGACACGGCCGGCCCGGCGGGCGGTGCGCCCGGGAGCGCGGCGGGCGGCCCGTCCGGCGGGCGGGCCGCCGCGCGCAGGGCGGCCCGCGGCGGCGGGAAGCGGCGCGGCCGGCGGGCGCTGAAGATCGTGGGCCTGGCCATGGGCTTCGTGCTGCTGGCGACGGGCGGCGCGGCCGCCTACGCGTACTGGAAGCTCAACAGCAACATCCAGTCCGACGACCTGTCCGCGAACGGCAAGGACGGCGCCGGCCACGAGAAGCCCGACGCCTTCGGGCGCACGCCCATCAACATCCTGGTCATCGGGTCCGACGGCCGTACCAGTGCCGCGGACTGCAAACTGGGCGGCGCCTGCAAGGAGGCGGGCGGGGAGCGCGCGGACGTGGAGATGGTGGTGCACATATCCGCCGACCGCTCCAACGCGACGGTGATGAGCGTGCCGCGCGACCTGCGCGCGGATTGGAGCGGCTGCCACGACGACGGCCATCCGAGCATGGGGCCGCAGCACAACACGATGATCAACGCGGCGCTCGCCGGCGGCCCGGGGTGCAGCGTCGTCGCCGTCCACGAGCTGACCGGTATACCGATCGACCACTTCATGATGGTGTACTTCTCCGGCGTGGTGGACATGTCCAACGCGGTGGGCGGCGTCAAGGTGTGCGTCGACGCCGATGTGTACGACCCGTACAGCCATCTGAAGCTCAAAAAGGGCTCGCACGTCCTGAAGGGGACCGCGGCGCTGCAGTTCCTGCGCACCCGGCACGGCTTCGGCGACTCCAGTGACAGCCGCGGGCGCACCGAGGGCCAGCACGTGTTCCTCACCGAGCTGCTGAACAAGCTCAAGGACGACGGGACGCTCAGCAGTCCTACCAAGCTGTGGAAGGTCGCCAACGCGGCGACCAAGGCGCTGACCGTGGACAAGTCGCTGGGTTCGATCAACAAGCTGATCGGCCTGGGCACCGACCTGAACAAGGTCCCCACCAGCCGGGTCACTTTCGCCACGCTGCAGACCGCGGACACGAAGGTGAACGGCGTCTACGAGACGCACCTGGTGCAGCCGGCGGCGTCGCAACTGTTCCGGACCATCGCCGCGGACCAGTCGCTGACAACGGCGAGCGGCGGGAAGGCCGGCGCGTCCCCTTCAGCCCCCGCCGTGCCGCTCTCCTCGATCGCCGTCCAGGTGCGCAACGGCGCCGCGGTCGACGGCCGGCTGGTGGAGAAGCGGGCGACGGTGGTGGCGGGTGAACTGGTCGACCGGGGCTTCGGCAAGGGGACGACGGCGGTCACGGGCACGCCGGTGGCCGCGACGTCCGTGACGTATCCCGCGGGGCAGTCGGCGCAGGCGCAGGCCGTCGCGAAGGCGCTGGGGATACCCGCCAAGGACGTCCGGCAGAGCGCGTCGGCGACCGGCATCGTGCTGGTCGTCGGCTCCGACTGGACGACGGGTACGACGTTCCCCGGCGGGAGGACCGACGCGTCCGACGCCCAGCGGAAGTCCGCCCTGGACGGCGCGAACTCGCAACTGGGCAGCGACAAGGGCACGTGCGCGAAGGTCAGCAGGTTCGACGACGTGATAGGCGTTGACGCGTCCGGCCACGTCACCACGGCCGCGAACCCGCCGCACTCCACGTCACCGACCCGTGCCTACGCGATCTCCCCGAAGGTGAAGGACTCCGCGCCGTAGGTCCGGCGTCAGCCTCCGTGGGCAGGCTGCGGGGAGCTTTGCAGCCGGGTCTCCAACGCGTCGAGCAGGCCGGCCAGTTCGGGGGAGACGGCGAGGTCGTCGAGGGTGGACGGGGGGAGGAAGCCGGAGCGGGCGATGCCGTGCAGGGCGTCGAGCAGCGGCGTCCAGAAGCCGCCGGTGTCGAGAAGGCCGACGGGCTTGGCGTGGAAGCCGAGTTGGCGCCAGGACCACACCTCGAAGAGCTCCTCCAGGGTGCCGAGGCCGCCGGGCAGGGCGACGAACGCGTCGGCGTGTTCGGCCATCAGCGCTTTGCGCTCGTGCATCGAGTCGCATATGAGGAGTTCCGTCACCTGCTCGTGGGCCCACTCGCGTGCGACCATGCTGCGCGGCATGACGCCGATGACCTCGCCGCCGGCGTCGAGCGCGCTGTCCGCCAGGGCGCCCATCAGCCCTCGGCGGCCGCCGCCGTAGACGAGGCCGATGCCGCGCCGGGCCAGTTCCGCGCCCACGGCGGCGGCCAGTTCGGTGTGCGCCGGGTCGTGCCCGTCGGACGAGGCTAGGAAGACGGCGAGGCGGCGCATGGAGGACCTCCGGGTGAGCCGTGGTGGGGTGTCCGGTGTACCACAGGCTCGCTTGCGGGCCCTCTGCGTGGGGCGGGCTCGTGGGGTCGCGCCCGCGCGCCGGCGGTGGCGATGCGGGCCGTCCGCCGGGGTGCGGGGGACTCGCGTCGTGACCGACGTCCGACGAGGTCTCACCTGGTGAGAAGCCAGGACCCGGGCGGGGCAACGGGGTTGACAGCCCGCGTCCGCCGACGACGAGGGATACGCCGGGCCGCACCTGTGGACCGGCAACGGCCGGGCCCGCTCCGGCGCCGCCCTCGTCGGCGACCCCGACCAGGTGCCGGCCAAGCTCCGTGCCTGCGCGGACCTCGGCATGGACGCGTTCACCCTCTCCGGCTACCCGCATGCCGCCGAGGGTGACCTGTCCGCCCGGCACGTCGTGCCGCAGCTGCCCCACGGCCGTCTGCTTCCTCGCACCCCGCCCGGGCATGAAATCCCGCGTGGAGCGGGGGAATTGCGCACGCGGTCTGGGGCGGAGCGCGGGCGGCAGCGGTGCGGGGCGCACGCCGTGCGGCCGGGAGACCGGCCAAGCCAGCGCCCCGTCCCGGCGGTTCAGCCCGCGCGGTGCGGCCCCGGCGATGGCCGTGCCCGAACGCCGCGGTTCAGCCCGCGCGGTGCGGCCCCGGCGATGGCCGTGCCCGAACGCCGCTGGTACTGCTGCCACTTCGTGCGCTCGCGCAGCGCGCCCACCCCGCCCTTGGCGGGAAGTGCCGGCGGTGACCGGCCGGGCGCAGTCGCGCCTCCTCGGCGTCGTCCCGGCTCAGCCGCGGTGGCGGACCCGGAAGCGGGCGGGATCGGCGGGGTCGCGGTCGGCGACCTGCACGGGCGGCCAGGCCCACTGCCACACGCCGATGCCGGGCGTGCGGCGGAACCGGATCGGCCCCCGGGTGCCCTCGACGGCCACGCGCGGCCAGGAATCGGCGATGCGCCCCCGGTCCGCGCCCTGCGAGCGCAGCAGTTCGGCGAGGACGGCCACGGTGTCGTAGCCCTCGAAGGCGACGAAGGACGGCTCCCCGGCCAACTGCTCGCGGAGCGCCGCGTCGACCCGGGCGCCGAGCGGGCCGAAGCGCTCGGGCAGGTAGCGCAGGAACGGGACGGCGGCGCCGTCCTCGCCCAGCAGCTGCGCCCACCCGGCGAGCTCCGGCTGCCCGGCCGGAGCCCCGATCATGACCCCGGCCAGGCGCGCGTCGCGGCGGACGGCCGTCACGATCGGCACCGCCGGCTCCGGGTGGCCGACCAGCAGCAGGAGGGCTGTCGCGCCGCTGCCGGCGAGCGCGTCGCACAGCGCGGCGGGTGTGAGCGCGCGCGTGTCGAGTTCGACGACGGTGCCGCCGTGCGGAGCGAGGTGATCCCGCAGGATGCCGGTCCCGGACGTCCAGTAGACGCTGGGCTGGGTCGCCACCGCGATGCGGCGGTGGCCCTCGCCGAGGAGGAAGTCCGCGTAGACGCGCCAGCCGTGGGACTGCGCGGGGGCGAGCCGCGCCACCCATCCGGTCGGCTGCTCGGTGAGCGCGTCGAGTACCGCGGACGAGCAGAGGAACGGCAGGCCGAGCGCGTCGGCCCTGGCGGCGGCGGCGCGGGCGACGACGCTGTGGTATTCGCCGGCCAGCGCGGCCACGCCCAGGCGCGCCAGTTCGTCGACGGCCTCCGCGGCCCGCCGCGGATCGGCCGCGGTGTCCCTGACCACCAGCGCGAGCGGCCTCCCGACGATCCCGCCCGCGTCGTTCACGTCGCGGACCGCCAGTTCCAGCCCGGCGAGCAGGTGCCGGCCCGCCTCGACCCAGCCGGGCGGGGTCAGCGGAGCGAGCGCGCCGATCAGGACGGGCGATGCACCGGCCCGCTCGGCTCCCGGCGGTGGTGGCACGTTCATGCGGTGGCGTCTCCCCAGTGGCGATCCTGTCGCGGCGTGCCCGCATTCTCGCCCAGAGCAGGGGAACGGGAGGACAGCGCCCCTGCCGTTGGGGGGTTTACCCCATCGTGGGGTGGTACCGCTCGTGCGTACCGTCGCAGGTGTCCGATCGATCCGACTCGCTCCACAACGGGGGAACGTCATGCGACGCCTGCACGCCCGCGTCCTTGCCGCAGCAGCTCTGGCCGCACTCACCGCCGGCGGGCTCTCCGCCTGCTCGCCCTTCGGCCGACAGAAGACCTTCCAGGACGACGCCACGGTGTCCCAGAAGATCACCTCGATCCGGCTCGACAGCGGCAACGGCGGGCTGACGGTGGACGCCTCGGCGAAGACCTCCGCGGTCTCGGTGCACCGCAAGGTGAACTACCGCGGCAGCAAGCCGGGCGGCACGTCGTTCAGCGTCTCCGGCGGCGTGCTGACCCTGTCGGGCTGCGGACACCACTGCGGCGTCGACTACGTCGTCAAGGTGCCCGCGGGCCTGCCGGTCTCGGGAAGCACGTCCAACGGCGGCGTCACCCTCAACGACGTCGGTGCGGTCGACGTGCACACCAGCAACGGCGGGATCCGGGTGAACGGCGCGACGGGGCCGGTGAAGCTGCGCACGTCCAACGGCAGCGTCACCGTCAAGGACGCCCGGGGTGGCGGCATCGACACGAAGACGTCCAACGGCGGGGTGACGATCCAGGCCTCCGCCCCGCAGGACATCACCGCCCACACCTCCAGCGGCAGCCTCAAGGTCACCGCCCCGGCCGCCGGCTACCGGGTGTCGGCGACGACCACCAACGGATCCAGGAACGTGGCGTTCACCGACGACCCGTCGGGCAGGTACCGCCTGGACCTGTCGACGTCGAACGGTGATCTGACGGTGGCGTCGGCGGGCTGACGGCCCGTCCCGGCAGGGGTGTCGGTTGCGGCCGGAGACGGCCGCCGGGACGCGCGTACGCTGACGGGAGGGCAGGTCACCTACCATGGTTCCCGACTTGCGCAATGACTTGAGCGTCCCGGCAGGGGCCGCCGTGTGCACGCGCCACTGCCGCACGGGCCGTGAAGCGCGCTGCGGGAAAGGAGAACTGACAGGTGTTCGAGAACCTCAAGAACCTCAAGAACCTCAAGGACAAGGCCGCGGAGATCGCCGAGACCCATGCCGACGCCATCGAGGGCGGGCTGGAGAAGGTCGGTGACTTCATCGACGACAGGACCAGCCACAAGTACGGCGACAAGATCGAGGCCGGCGTCGAGAAGGCCCAGGGGCTCATCGAGCGTCTCGGCGAGAGCAAGGACGAGGCCAAGGACGAGGCCAAGGCCGAGGGTGACGGCAAAGACACGCCCTCGCACTGACATCCCGGCGCGGCCCGCTCACGGCGGCCGCGCCACGGCCCGGCGGGCGCGGTCGGTGCGGGGCACCGGCCGCGCCCGCGGCCGTGCGGGTCACCGGCAGGTGACGCTCACCCGGCCGGTGGTGTCGTCCACGCCGAGCATGAACGGGGGCGCGCCGTCCAGCGTCACCGACCAGCCGTGGACCACGGTGCCCGAGGTGGGCGTGTCCGCGAGCCAGGTGGCCGGCGCGGGACGGCCGCAGTCCGCGACGCCCTTGCCGGCGGCCCCATGGTGCCCGTAGCGGCCGGCCACGGCGGGATCGCCGGGATCGCCGCGGCGCGGACCGCAGGTGATCCCGCTGATCCGGCCGGTGACCGGATCCAGGGTGAGGGACGCGTGCCGGTCCAGCAGGGTCGTGCCCCGGTAGAACAGCACGCTCGACGGGTCGGCCGCGAGCACGCCGTCGGCCCGCGCGCCGCACGTGGCCCCGAGCCCGCCGTCGCCCCACACCTCGGTGAACGCCGCAGCGCTGGTGAACAGCGCGCGCACCTGCGCCAGATGCACCTTCCCCCGCGTCCCGGGGTTCTGGTACTTCGTCGCCGCGGGGAACAGCCCGCGCACCACCGCGTCCGCGTCGAGCGGTGCCGACGGCGCCGCGGTGCGGGTCGGGGTGCCGGTCGCCGGCGGCAGCGGCCGGTCTCCGTGGCCGCCCCCCGCGGCGAGCACCGCCACCGCGGCCGTCGCGGCCGCGGCGGCGACCACGGCCGCGGCGAGCGTGAACCGCGAGCGCCGGGTGGCGCCGGACGCCCGCGCGATCGCCCGCGGATCGAAGTGCGGCGGCTGCTCGCGCGCGGCGAACTCGCCCAGCGCGGCAGTGAGTTCCGCTTCCAGGAGGGGGTCGGCGGCCGAGTCGTGCTCCACGGTCGGCTCGTCCGCCGCGTCCTTGCGCTCCGGTGTCATCGGGTACCTCTCCCGGTAGGGCCGGCAGCCTTGTCGTCGGCCGCCGCGCGCAGTTTGGCCAGCCCCCGCGCGGCCTGCGACCGCACCGTGCTCTCGCGGATCCCGAGCGCGGCGGCGATCTCCGCATCCGCCATGTCGTCGAAGTAGCGCAGGACCAGGACGGTCCGCATGTTCACCGGCAGGGCCCGCAGGCCCCGCATCAACGCGTCGCGGGACACGATCTGCTGGTAGGCGTCGTGCCGCGAGGCGGGTCGCCGCGGGGGAGTGGCACCTCGGTGCCCGCGGCGCGCCGGAGCCGGTGCCGGTCGTACACCAGGTTCACCAGGACCCGCCGCGCGTACGCCTCCGGTGCCTGGGCGCGGCTCACCGTCCTCCAGTGGCGGCACAGCCGTTCCAGGGTGGACTGCACCAGGTCCTCGGCCTGCCCGCGCTCCCCGGTCAGCAGGACCGCGGTCCGGAACAGCGCCCCCGATCTCGCCCGTACGAAAGCGCTGAACTCCGCCAAGTCGTCGGGACGCATTCCCACCCCCTGTTCGCGCCATCCGTTCAGTGTCCTCACGCACGCACCAGACGGAGGAGGCCCCCGTCCTGCTGCACGCACGCCCGCCCGTTATGCAGCCGTGACCCCCGCGGAGGCCCGGTGCCGTGGGTGCAGGAGGCCGCGAAGGCCGGACGCGCCGGCCGGCCTGCCCGTGAGGATCGGGCGAGAGGGCCGGACGGTATCCCTCCGGACGGAATCCCTATATACGGACAAAGCGGTCATAGACTGGCGGGAACGATGCAGGGCCCCGCGCGTGCGCGAGGGAGGCGGCGCATGACCGACATCCACGGGTTCATGAAGTACCCCCGCCGGCCGGCCCCGGCCAGGCCGGTCGAGGAACGGCTGGGGGACTGGAACGAGGTCTACGCCGGGCAGGAGTTGCTGCCGTTCGCCTCCGAGCAGGCCGCGCGCTGCATGGACTGCGGCATACCGTTCTGCCACAACGCCTGCCCGCTGGGGAACCTCATCCCCGAGTGGAACGTGTACGTGGAGCGCGGCGACTGGCGGGCGGCCGCCGAGCGGCTGCACGCCACGAACAACTTCCCGGAGTTCACCGGGCGGCTGTGCCCGGCGCCGTGCGAGGAGGGGTGCGTGCTGGCCATCAACGCCGAGCCGGTCACGATCAAGAACATCGAGCAGGCGATCGCCGACCAGATCTGGGAGCGCGGCTACGCCGAACCGCAGCCCCCGGAGCGGCTCAGCGAGAAAAGCGTCGCCGTCGTCGGCTCCGGGCCCGCGGGGCTCGCCGCCGCGCAGCAGCTCACCCGCAGCGGTCACACGGTCGTCGTCTACGAGCGCGCGGACCGGGTGGGCGGGCTGCTCCGCTACGGCATCCCCGCGTTCAAGATGGACAAGGGCCAGCTGGACCGCCGCATCGGGCAGATGAGGGCCGAGGGCACCACCTTCCGCACCGGCATGGACATCGGAGGCGACCTCGACGCCGCCGAGCTCACGACGCGGCACGACGCGCTCGTCCTCGCCGTCGGCGCCCGCGAGCAGCGGGACCTCCCCGTCCCCGGCCGGCGGCTGTCCGGCATCCACCAGGCGATGGACTACCTGACCCTCGCCAACCGGACCGCCGAGGGCGACTACGCCACGTCACCCGTCGACGCGGCGGGCAAGCAGGTGGTGATCGTCGGCGGCGGCGACACCGCCTCGGACTGCCTGGGCACGGTCCTGCGCCAGGGCGCCGCCTCCGCGCTGCAGCTCGACATCAACCCGGAACCGGACACGGCCCGGCGGGACGCCGAACCCTGGCCGACCTACCCGAAGGTCTACCGGATCTCGCACGCCCACGAGGAGGCCAGGGGCCGGGCCGGCACCGACCCGAGGGTCTTCTCCGCCGCCACGCTCCGCTTCGAGGGGAGCGCGGCCGGCCGGGTGTGCGCCCTGCACCTGACCGAGGTGGAACCCGCGGCACGGCGCCCCCGGCCCGGCACCGAGCGGGTGATTCCGGTCGACATGGTGCTCCTCGCCCTGGGGTTCTCCGGCCCGGAACGGAGCACCGGACTGATCGAGCAGCTCGGGCTGACGCTGGACGGCCGCGGCAACTTCGCCCGCGACGGGGACTTCGCGGCACAGACCTCCCACCGGGCGGAACCGGAAGGGCCGGGCGGGGTCTTCGTCGCGGGCGACGCCGGCCGCGGCCAGTCACTCGTGGTGTGGGCCATCGCGGAGGGCCGCTCCGCCGCCGCGGCCGTCGACCGCCATCTGACCGGCAGCACCGCGCTGCCCGCGCCCATCGCTCCCGGCGACGGCCCCCTCACCGTGTGACGCCCCGCGCGGCCAGACAGGCGGCACCGGTCAGTCCGGGTGGCGCAGGGCCAGTTCGCCGAGCGTCGTCAGGTCGACGGTGCCGGCCATCGCCCGGTAGGCGGCGGCGTCGGGGTGCAGGTGGTCGCCGCTGTCGTAGGCGGGCAGCAGGCGGTCGGGGTTCGACGGGTCGCGGACGGTCGCGTCGAAGTCGACCACCGCGTCGAAGGCCCCGCAGGTGCGGATCCAGTCGTTGACCAGGGCGCGCTGGGCCAGCGCGTCCGGGCCGCAGCTGGAGTAGCCGCCGCACGGTGTGACGGTGAAGCCGACGGCCTTCAGCCCGGCATCGTGGATCCGCGCGGCGATGGCCGAGAGCCCGCCGATCACCTGGTCCGCAGGGACCTTGCTCGCCGTGAGGTCGTTGACGCCCTCGAAGACCAGCACCAGGGACACGCCCGGCTGGTCCAGCACGTCCGCGTCGAGCCGGTGCTGCGCGCTGACCCCGTACAGCGGCGGCTGCCGGTCGAGCGTCACCTCGTTGCCGCCGATGCCGGCGTCGGCCACCGCCTCCAGGTGCCCGGGAGGACCGGCGGCGATGCGGGCGAACAGGTCGTCGGTCCACCGGGTGTTCGAGTTGTCCGCGGTGCCGGTGCCGTCGGTGATGGAGTCGCCGAGCGCCACGATCGTGCCGACGTGCGGCGGGGCCAGGACGTCGAGGCCGTCCACGAAGAACCAGGACGAGGTGGTGCCGGTGAACGCGGTGCCGTCGCTGTCCGCGGTGTGGTCGCCGGCCGCCAGGTACGAGGTGGTGTGTGCGGCGTTGTGGTAGGTGGCGGGACCGGTGGCCGCGGCGCTGAACAGGCTGACCGCCAGCGCCTGTCCCCGCCCGACCTTCAGCGGCAGCGGGTCGCTGGCCACGTCCTCGCCGGCCGGGACGGTCACCGACGTCGCGCCGTCGAAGGTGAGCGGGGCGACGTCGGTGGCGGCCGGACCGCCGGCGAGCCCGACGGTCGCCGCGTCGAAGGTGACCGGCCGGGTGCCGTACCGGTTGGTGAGGCGCACCCGCACAGCCGGACCGCCGATGCTGGTGTACACGACGTTGCGGATCGTCTGGTCGGTCAGGCCGGTGTGCGAGAGGCCGGAGGAGTTCGCCGCGGTGGGACCGGCCGTCCAGGTCGCGGTCCAGTGCTCGCCGTGGCCGGTGGCGCGCGCGGCACCGGTGCCGGGCAGGGAGAGGGCGACACCGAGGCCGGCGACCATCGCCGCGCGGGTGAGGGCGCGCATCATGACGCGACCACCTCCGGGACGGTCCGCGGGCCGGTCAGGGGGACGCGTGGCTGAGTGATCATCGACGTTCCTGACTGTGGTGGGTGGTGGACGAGGAAGACTCCGTTCACACTTGTAGACCAATATCAGGTATGTGAAAGATGGTGCAGGAAACGGACCTTAGGCCCGACCTCACACCCCGTCAAGGCATCGCGCACGCCGCGCTGCGCGGCCACCCGGAACCGGCCCCCGGCCGGAGCGATCACCCCGCGCCCTATGCTGCGGTGATGATCAAGCCCATCGAACTCGTCATCTTCGACTGCGACGGCGTCCTGGTCGACACCGAGCGCATCGCCGTACGCGTCCAGGTCGCCCTCGGTGCGGAGCTGGGGTGGCCGCTGACCGAGGCCGAGGCCGTGGACCTGTTCATCGGGCGCTCGCACGCCGCCAACCGCGCGCAGGTCGCCGACCGGCTCGGCGAGGACACGGCCGCCGTCTGGTCGCAGCGGTTCGAGCAACTCCACCGCGAGGCGGTGGACGCCGGGCTGACCCCGGTCGAGGGCCTGCCCGAGGCGCTCGACGCACTCGCCCTGCCCACCTGCGTCGCCTCCAGCGGATCGCACGACAAGATGCGGCACACCCTGGGCCGCACCGGGCTGTAC
The DNA here is from genome assembly GCF_044333795.1 of Streptomyces sp. NPDC020917. NCBI lineage: Bacteria > Bacillati > Actinomycetota > Actinomycetes > Kitasatosporales > Streptomycetaceae > Streptomyces > Streptomyces sp. NPDC020917. The sequence goes on from NZ_JBIRRR010000014.1 coordinate 60,063, forward strand.
GCACGCTTCGCGGGCCGCATCTACAGCGCCACCGAAGTCCCGCGCGGCAAGCCCGAGCCCGACCTGTTCCTGCACGCCGCCCGGCGGATGGGCGTCGACCCCGCGGCCTGCGCGGTCGTCGAGGACAGCCGGCCCGGCGTCCAGGCGGCCCGCGCCGCCGGCATGCGCGCCTTCGGCTACGCCGGCGGACCGACCCCGGCCGAACGCCTCGAAGGCCACGGCACCGTCGTCTTCCACGACATGCGCGAGCTGCCGGCCCTCGTCGCCGGGCGGTGACCCCGCGGCGCGGCAGGGGCTGACGGCCGCTCATGTCCGGCCGCTTCCCGAGCCGGAGGCACGGTACGGCCGCGGGCAGGTCACCCGACTGACGTGACGTCAACGCCCGGACCTGCGCCGGACGGGTGCGACACTGCGCGGATGACTGTCTCGCCCGCAGCCGCCCTGCGCCGGCTGCGCGCCCTGGGCCGGGGGGCCCGGACGCGGGCGGGCCGCACGGTCGGGGGCGAGCAGTCGCTGCGCGCGGTCCTGCTGCTGGCCTTGGTGGTCAGCCTGGACGGGGCGGACAAGGGCACTCTGGCGGTCAACGCGGTCAGCCTGGAGCAGGCCTTCGGCGTCGGGCACACCGCGATCGGCCTGCTGGCCTCCATCGCCTCCCTGACCAGCGCGGCGTTCACCCTGCCGATCGGCGTGCTGACCGACCGCGTGGTCCGCGTCCGGCTGCTCGGCGCCAGCATCCTGCTGTGGGCCGTGGTGACCCTGCTCTCCGGCGCGGCCACCTCCTACGGCTGGCTGGTGGCGGCGCGCGCCCTGCTGGGCGCGGTCACCGCGACCTCGGGTCCGACCGTTGCCTCCCTGGTCGGCGACTACTTCCCGATGGCCGACCGGGCCCGGCTGTACGGCTACATCCTGGTCGGCGAGTTCGTGGGCACGGGCGTCGGGATCGCCGTCACCAGCGCGGTCTCCGCGGTGCTGTCCTGGCGGTACGCCGTCGCCTGGCCCGCGATCCCCGCGGCGGTGCTCGCCTGGTTCGCCTGGCGGGCGAGGGAACCGGCGCGCGGCGGCCAGAACCTTCCCCAGCGGGACCTCGCCGCACCGGGACGCGACCAGGGCGAGGCGGCCGGGGGCGCGGAACCGGGCGCGCCGCATCGGCCGCCGGGCGGCGGCCGGACGCCGGCGGGCAGCACCGCGCTGCGCCGGGACACCGACCCGGCGGACCTGCCCTGGCTGCGCGTGGTCGGCTACGTCCTGCGGATCAGGACCATACTGATCATGATCGTCGCGTCCACGCTCGGCTACTTCTTCCTCGCCGGCGTGCGCACCTTCGCCGTGCTGTTCGCCACCCAGCAGTACGGGGTGACGCGCGGCGTGGCCGGCATCCTGACCCTGCTGGTCGGCGCCGGCGGGGTCGTCGGACTCGTGGTCGGCGGCCGGACCGCCGACCGGCTGCTCGCCGGCGGCCGGACGAACGCGCGGGTGATCGTCCCCGTGATCAGCCTGTTCTGCGCCTCCCTCGTCCTGGCCCCCGGACTCGTGATCCCCGCCCCGGGCATCGCCGTGCCGCTGCTCATACTGGGCACCGGCCTGCTGGCCGCGACCAACCCGCCGCTGGACGCCGCCCGCCTCGACGTCGTGCCGCCGCCGCTGTGGGGGAGGGCCGAGTCGGTGCGGACCGCGGCCCGCACGCTGGGGGAGTTCGGCGCGCCGCTGCTCTTCGGCTACGCCTCGTCGCACGTGTTCACCACGCACGGGCTGCGCTGGACCTTCCTCGTCTCCGTGCTCGCGCTCCTCGCCGCGAGCCTGCTCGGCACCCTGGCGCTGCGCACCTATCCCGGCGACGTCGCGGCGGCGGCCGCGGCGACGGCTCCCGCACGGTGACCCCTGACCGCTGCTCTCGTGGCAGGGTGGGGGCCCGCGCTGCCGGGGTCAGCGGGAGGTGCGGCCGGCCACGTCCTCGGCGACCCGCTTGTCGAGCGCGGAACGCACCAGCGCCGCCGCCAGAGCCGGGTAGTGGTCCCGGTCCGCCAGCCCGGCCAGCTCCCGCGCGGTCGTCGGCAGGCCCAGCCGCCCGGCGCCCTGCACCGTCTTGCCGTCGAAGTACGGCGCCACCTCCGGCCACACCCCCTGCACCTCCCGGAGGAAGATGTCCGCGCCGACCGGCCCGAGGCCGGGCGTCACCGCACGCAGCAGGCGCTTGTACTCCGCCAGCGCCTCGCCCTTGGGCCTGCGCCCGACCTCGTCGCGCAGCGCCCGCAGATCGCCGCCGTAGCGCTCCAGCAGCAGCGCGGCGCCCTCGCCGAGCTGGGTGGCCGTCCGCACGTCGTAGCGGCGGTAGTGCCCGGCGCCCAGGGCGTCCATGCGCTGCTGCCACGTGGCGTCCGCCATCCGCCGGGGATCGCGCATCCCCGCGCCGAACAGGGCGCGGGCGGCGTCGATCGCGACCTCCGCCCTGATCCGGGCGCTGAGCAGGCTGGACAGCACGAGCAGCTGGTAGAGCGGCTGAGGGGTGTTCCGCAGACGGATGCCCGCGTCCTCGGCGTAGGTGCGGCCGTGCGCCGCCAGCAACTCGTGCGCGGTCTTCCGTTCGGTCCTCGTGGCCATGGTCGAGCGACCCCCTTCGCGGGCGTCCTCCCCCCCCGGCATCCGTTCCCCCCGCGGACCGATCCGTCTCGGACCGGTCCCTCGAGCCGCGCGTGCCCCTGCGGCGGAACGTCAAACGCCCGGTACGTCCCGATCCGCGGGACGCGCGGGCCGGACCCGCGGACCGCACCGGATCCCGCCGGGCACCGCGGAGCCGCGGCGGCCCGACCGTCCGCCCCGGCCCCGGCCGCCCGCTGTCCCCGCCGGCCCGGGCGCGCACGGTGCTCTCCGCCGCGCACGGCGGTCCTGACCTCCGGCGACCGTGGTCCGGGCCGGGCGCGTGCATCGCGGCCCACTCCCGGGGCAGGCGATGGTTGAAGGAAGGAGGAACGATGATCGGTCTGATAGCCGTTCTGCTTCTGGCCGTGCTGCTCTTCGGCATCGGCTTCGCCGTCAAGGTCGTGTGGTGGGTCGCCCTCGCGGTCCTCGTGGTCTGGCTGCTCGGGTTCGTCTTCAGGGCCGCCGAGGGCGGTGGACGCCGGCGCTGGTACCGCTGGTGAGGTGACGGGGGACCACCCGTGCCGACCGCGCAGGCGGCGCGCCCCCGCAGCCGCGAGGATGCCGGTGACGGGTCCCCCGGCTACCCGGCCCCGCCGGCCCCCTCCATCGCCTCGGCGGCGAAGTCGTAGGCGGCCAGCGGCCCGAGCAGCCGGAGGAGGGCGCGCCCGTGCCATTCGCGGGCCAGGCCCTCCACGGCACGCTCGAAGGCGGCCCGCCGGTCGTCGCTGATCAGGAAGGCGACGTCCGCGACCGCGTCGTCCGTCGGGTCGGGCGACACCGCCAGGGCGTCCGCCAGCGGCCCCAGCCGCTGCGTCATGAACGCGGTGTCCCCCGCCCGCCTGGCGTCGACGGCCTCGGCCATCAGCTCGCCGAGCCGCATCCGCTGGTAACGGGCGGCCTGTTCCCGCAACCCCCCGAGGGACGCGCGCACTTCGGCGATGTCGGGGCGCTCGGCGAGGATCCGGCGCAGCAGCGCGTCCACGTCGTAGACCGCCCGCACCGTGAACTGCGCACGGCCGCTGAGCCGTTGAAGGGCCGTCACGAAAGCGTCGTGGTCCCTCGCGAGCAGGTCCTCGGCGACCTGCTTCCGGTCGTGGAAGACGGTGCCGAACCGGAACGGCAGCACCGGGGCGCCGGTCGCGGCCAGCGTGTTGAGCACCTGCGTGTGCGCCCGAAGATCCTCGGGCGCGCCCAGGGCCCCGCCGTCCGGCAGCGGGCTGACGGCCGCGGCGAGCCCGCCGTGCCGGACGTAGCCCACCCGGGCCCCGGAATCGCCACCCACGGCGGGGAGTTCCCCGACCTTCGGGTCGGCCTTCGCCTCGGCCACCACGCCGTAGACATAGCAGCGCGCGCCCTTCGCGCCGGCGCTCGCAGACTGCTGCTCTGCGCCCGGCTCCTGCGGCGGCTGGTCTGCGTCCGGCTTCCGCGGCGGCTGCGCCTGATCCGGCTCCTGCGGCGGCGTCTCGTCTGCCGTGGCCATCACCGGCTCCGAAGCGGCCGTCATCGTGCCCGGCGGAAGCGTCCGCGCAGGCGACCGCCCGTCGCTGCCACGGCCGCCGTTCCGGTGGTCATGAACCGCCTCCTCGTCCGCCGGGGCGATCATCACGCCTACTTGTGCCCGCTGCGCCCCCGAGGAAACGGTATATGCCCGATTTGTCGCCGAGCGGGTGGCCTGCGCGGAAGCCTTCACGGCGTGACGCCGGGGTCGCGGAGCGTGTGCGTTCCCGCAAGCCCCGGCGCGGGTCCGCCCCGGCATCGCGGCGCGGGTGCAAGCGCTGCGGTGCCGGGGCGGACCCGCTGGTCAGTTCCGGAGGGCGACGGTCACGTCAGTGGTGCAACTCCTCGTTGAAATAGAGGAATGCGCCCAGCCCGTGGAAGTCGTTCGTGGCCTGGGGGCGGTTGATGTAGTACGCGTAATCTCCGACGTTGGTGCCGACGGAGATCGTCGTCAGATACGTCAGGCCGTCGCTGTGCAGGGAGATCCGGTCCAGTTCGCCGCGCTTCCCGGCTTTCACCGTGGCCAGGTAGTCGTCGGGGGAGACGTAGCCGCGCTTGACCGCGGTGTCGACGGTCTGCGTGAACATCGCCGAGCACGACGTCTCGGTCCAGTTGCCGGCGCTGCCGCCCTTGTCCACGACCTGGAACCACCGTCCGGTGGCCGGGTCCTGGGAGGCGGCCATGCCGTGGACCAGCTTGCGGACGATCGCGATCAGCTGCCCCCGGTGGGGCTGGTCGGGCGGGATCAGGTCGAGGATCTCGGTGGCGGCGACGCCGTACCAGCCGACGGCGCGGCACCACGTCTCGGGCGCGAGCCCGGTCTTCGGGTCCGCCCACGACGCGGCCCTGGACGCGTCATAGGCGTGCTTCATCAGGCCGTTCGGCTGCTGCAGATGGCTCGCGTAGACCAGGAGCTGGTTGACGGCGATGTCGAACGACTGGGTGCTGTCGCCGATGTACGCGCCGTACTGCGCCATGAAGGGGTCGGCCATGAACGTGCCGTCGGACCACAGCTGGTCGGCCCGGTCGGCGCTGTTCGCGTGCCAGAACCCGCCGTCGCTCGTGGTCGGATAGCCGGCGCCCGGCAGGAGCCGGTCGTGGATCTGCTGGGCGGCCAGCCGGTACCTGGCCTCGCCGGTCTCGCGGTACATCGCGATCATCACCTGGCCCGGCATCATGCTGTCCAGGCTGTTGAAGCTGTTGTTGATGTGCCCCGAGGCGTCCACGAAGCGGTCCGCCCACGCCTTGACGTACGCGATCAGGGCCGCCCGGCGCGTGGGATCCGCGGTGCGCTGCGCGAGCTGGTACTGGCCCATCATGTAGAGGGCGACCGGGTAGCTCCATCCGCCGACGGTCGCCGGGGTGTACCGGCGCATGGTGGAGTCCACCAGCGCGTCCGACCAGTCCGTGGTCTGCTGGTCGGACACCGTCAGCGAGTCGAGGTTGGGCAGACCGCCGGCCGTCGTGCTGGCGACGCGGATCAGGTTGGTGCCCTTCTCCAGGGTCACCGGGACCCTCGCGACGGCCCAGGTGTCCCAGTTCGCGGTCGGGCCGAAGGCCGGCGCGGCCGCCTGGGCGCTGTTGACGCTGACGGTCCCCTGGCGTCCCGTCGCCGTCCCGTTCGCGTACCGCAGGGACAGGACGGCGTCACCCGCGGCCGCTGCCGGCACGCTGAACTCGACGTAGGCGCCGACCTCGTTGGTGGTGTTGACGAAGCCCGTCCCGGTGAAGCCGGTGTGGTCGGAGTCCACCGTGCCGTGGAAGACGGTGGCGTCCTCCGCCTCGTACAGCGCCGGTGCGGCGGGGAGTGCGACGGACGGCGGCGGCGCCGTCGCGTGCGCGGGACCGGAGGCCACCGCACAGCTCGCGGCGAGTAATCCGATCACGACCGCTGCTGCTGAAACCCTTGTGCGCACGGAGTCTCCTGTCCGGCCTGAGCGCTGCGGCTCTACCTGGTGAGGGCGGGAAAAGGCGGGTCAGGACGCCGGTGGAGGGCGACGTCCGCTGTGCTCGCATCGATCGAGTGGTGCGCGTGTGACGAGAGGTCCCGCTGGGGTGCGTGTCGTTCACCAGGAAGGGATCGTGGCTGCGAGCCCTCGGGAAGTCAAGGGGTAATACGAATTAGCGCGTACGCCGGGCGAAACAGCCGCGGTGGAACGTGACGTGCGGCGCGCGTCGGTGCCGTCGGTGCCGTCAGTCGCGGGTGTCCTGGGGGTCGCGGTCGCGGCCGTCGATGCCGGTGTCGCGCTGGTGGCCGCGGCGGGCGTCGCGGTCGAACATGCCCAGGATCTCGCACGGTCCGCCCTCCGCGCCGAGCGCGTGCGGCATCATCGTGGGGAACTCGGCCGCCTGGTTGGTCTCCACGCGGAAGCGGCGGTGGCCCAGCATGAGGACGGCGGTACCGGACAGCACGACGAGCCACTCCCGGCCCGGATGGGCGCGCATGCGGGCCGGATTGGCCGGCGGCGGCCCGGTGATGCGCTGACGCACGACGCTCACGCCGGGATCGCCCTTGACCGACCAGCGCATCATGCCGTGCGCGCTGTCGATCATCGGGCTGCTGACCACGTCGTCGGCCGCGGTCTCCACGAGCTGGTCGAGGGTGGTGTCCAGCGACCGGGCGAGGGTGACGAGCTGGTCCAGGGCAAGGCGCCGCCGGCCGTTCTCGATGCGGCTCAGCGAGGACTGGCTGATGTTGGCGCGGGAGGCCAGTTCTTCCAGTGACCAGCCCTGCGCGACCCGCAGGGCGCGGATCCGCTTGCGCACCAGGCTGTCCAGGTCTCCACTTTCTTGCTCCATGGGCAACAGCCTATGCCTGTGGAGCAGGGTGCGCTTAGCGTCGTGTGCGGAGGGCCCGGGCGGCGCCACGACCGGCGACGGTCCCGCCGCCCCCGCCCGCCGCGCGCCCGCGCCGTGGCCGGGCCCCGCTCCACCCACTCCGTGACCGGTCCCGCTCCGGCACCGGTTCCGCACGCCCGTTTCGAGAGGAACCCATGAGCACGCACCAGCCTCCCCGTCCGGCAGCCGCCGAGGGGAGCGGCGAGGGCGCACCGGACGCGCGCCGGCTGCGCTCCATCCTGATCGCCGTGTCCGTCGCGCTGATGGCGGTCATCGCGTCGGTGTCCGGGCTGAACGTCGCCCAGACGCATATGGCCGTCGACTTCGGGGCGTCGCAGAGCACCGTCCTGTGGATCATCAACGTCTACACCCTGACGCTGGCCGCGCTGCTGCTGCCGCTGGGCGCGGCCGGCGACCGGCTGGGCCGCAAGCCCATGCTGCTCGCCGGGCTGGGCGTCTTCGGTGTGGCGAGCGTCGCCGGGGGCCTGGCGCCGACCGCCGCCGTGATGCTGGCCGCGCGCGTGGCCGCCGGGATCGGCGCCGCGATGATCATGCCGGTCACGCTGGCCGTCATCACCTCCACCTTCCCCGAGGAGGAACGCGGCAAGGCGATCGGCGTGTGGACCGGCGTCGCGGGAGGCGGCGGCATCCTGGGCATGTTCCTGTCCGCGCTGCTCGTCGACGTGGCGGACTGGCGGTGGCTGTTCGTGCTGCCGGTGGTCCTGGTCGCCGCGGCCCTGGCGATGACGCTGAAGGCGGTTCCCAACTCCCGCGAGCATTCCGATCGTTCCTTCGACACCGGCGGCGCGCTGGTGTCCGCCGTCGCCGTGGTCGGGCTCATCTTCGTGCTGCAGGAGGGGCCCGAGCGCGGCTGGACCGCACCGGTGACGCTCCTCGCGCTCGGCATCGGACTCGTGGCCGCCGCCGCCTTCGTGGCCTGGGAGTTGCGCCGCGGGGGCGCCTCGCTGCTGGACGTGCGCCTGTTCCGGGAGCGCGGCCTGGCCGGCGGCTCGCTCACCCTGCTGGTCGTCTTCGGCGTCCAGTCGGGCATCGCGGTGGTGCTCTTCCCCTTCTTCCAGGCCGTGCTCGGCTGGTCGGGACTGCTGTCCACCCTCGCGCTGATGCCGATGGCCGTCATGATGATGGCGACCTCCGGCCTCGCTCCCAAGCTGGCCGCACGCGTCGGCGCCCGCGCGACCATGGCCGCCGGAGTCGCGCTCGCCGGCGCCGGACTGGCCCTGATGGCCCTCCTCGTCTCGGTCCGCGGCGGCTACCCGGCCGTGCTGCCCGGCATGCTCGCCATGGGCGTCGGCATGGGGCTGTCGATGACGCCCTCCACCGAGGCCATCACCGGCTCGCTGCCGCGCGAGAAGCAGGGCGTCGCCTCCGCCCTCAACGACGTCACCCGCGAGTTCGGCACCGCGCTCGGCGTCGCCCTGCTCGGCGCGCTGCTGTCCGCCGGCTACCGGAGCGCCATCGGCGACCGCCTCGGCGGCATCCCGAGCGGGGCCGCGGACACCGCGCGTGAAGGCGTCGCCAACGCCGTCCAGGTGGCGGGCAGTACGGGCCCGCATGCGCAGGACCTGGTCCACGCCGCCCAGCAGTCCTTCGTCGACGGATGGCGGCAGGCCATGTGGGCGGGAGTCGCCGTCATGGCCGCGCTGTTCGTCGTCCTCCTCCTGCGCGGCCCGAAGGACGCGGGCGCGGCGACGGCGGGCGACAGCGAGCCCGAGACCGCCGAAGCCATCGACGCCTGACGGCAGCTCATATAGCCGTTGCAGCAGGGATGTTGAGGAGGACCGCTCTGCACTCCCCGGCGGTGGACCCGTCGCCGCCCGGGGTCAGCGGCGCCGGTAGACGGTGGCCAGGACGGAGACGGTGACCTCGGCGGGCAGGGGCCCGCCGACCGCCAGGTCCGCGCGGCCGACGTGGTGCGCGCTCGGCGTCATGGCCACCAGGTCCAGGGCCTGCGGCCCGGTCACCGGCGCGGTGTACTCCACCCGTTCGGTGAGGCCGGGGTCGAACCAGGGGTCCAGCGCCCGGTGCAGGCGACGCTCCTTGGCCGGGTCGACGGCGACCATCGCGGGTACCCGCGCGCGCAGTTCGGCCAGGTGCCGGCCGGTGGGGCGGACCACGACCAGCCGGCCGGACGGGCGCAGCACCCGGTGGAACTCGGCCGGGTTGCGCGGGGCGAACACGTCCAGCACCACGTCGGCCGCCGCGCCGGCCAGCGGAAAGGGGCGGAAGACGTCCCACGCCGCAGCGGCGGCCCGCTCGTGCGCGCGGGCCGCCGCGCGAAGCGCGCGCACCGAGGTGTCCAGCCCCAGACCGCGGGCGCCGGGCAACCGGTCGAGCACGCCGGCCAGGTAGTAGCCGGTGCCGCAGCCCACGTCCACCACCGTCGCCCGCTCGGGTGCACCGGCGGCCGCCAGCCGGGCCACGGCGTCGCGGAGCGGCGCGTACGAGCCGGTGGACAGGAACCGGCACCGGGCGCGGGCCATGGCCGCGTCGTCACCGCTGGTGGCGCGCGGACCCGTCAGCAACGCCGCGTAGCCGTGGCGGGCGATGTCGAAGGCGTGCCCCGCGGGGCAGCGCAGCGCGCCGCGGTCCGGATGCAGGCGGCGGCTGCGGCACGCCGGGCAGCGCAGCAGGTCGAGGGACGACTCCAGGGCAGGGGAAGGCGACACGGGCACGGGGCACTCCTGGCAGGCGGAAGGGGAAGGGGCCGTGCCTGCCCGGGCCCCGGCACCCGCCGCCTCGGGGCGGAACGGACGGCGCCGGAACGCGGCTCACGCAGCAGGCACACCGAGGAGGGCGACGCCGTCCGGCGCCGCCCTCAGCGTCTTCCCGCTAGACGAAGCAGTAGTGCGGAGTGCTCAGGAATGCCACGCCCGCAGTCTACGGGCGCCGGTGGGGAAGGCGACGGCGGCGTGCCGCCCCGGCCGGGCGGTGCCGCGGCGTCGATGCCGGGCTGGGAGAAGGCGCCGGGAACGCCCGGCCGGTCCCACCGGTTCGACCGGCCGGGCCAGCACGACGGCACGCCCGAAGACCCGGGGGACAAAACGGCAGACCTCCGGCTCCCCGGTCCCCGACCGTGCGCCGTCCCCCGGTCCCCGCCCGCGCGCCTCGGCCGTCGTCCTCGCCCGCACCGCGGCGGGCCGTGGCCACCGCTCCTCCGGCGAGCGGCAGTTCCTCGCCCCGGAGGATCGCGGGTGCCGGGGTGATCCGTCGACGGCCGTGCGGCCGCGGGCGGTTGATCCCCCGGGGGAGGACGGGCGCGGTGACGCTCGTCAGTCGACGGCGTCCGCGAGGATCTCCAGGATGTGGCGGTACGGCTTGCCCGTGGCCCGGCTCATGCCGATCTCGCAGGTGAGGTTGCACGACGCGTAGGCGTCGTGGGAACGGCGGTTGACCTCCGCGGCCTGCGCGGACGTCGCCGACTGCGTGACCTCCGGGTGCAGCAGCCCGCGGTCGCCCGCGAACGCGCAGCAGCCCCACGCGTCGGGCACCGTCACCTCGGCGGCCACCGCGCCGGCGAGGGCGCGCAGGTCGTCGGTGATCCCGAGATGCACGGTGGAGCACGTCGGGTGCAGCGCCAGGGACTTCACCCGGCGCGGTTCCGGCAGCGCGGGCAGCACGTGCTCGCGGGTGAAGGTCACGCTGTCGGTGAACCGCAGCGCCTCGTAGCGTGCCCGCTCCTCCTCGGGCAGCGCCCCGGCCAGCTGCTCCAGGCCGTGCGTGCAGGAGGAGGCGTCGCAGACCACGGGGAGCCGCCCGTGGTCGCTGGCCTCCCACAGCACCTGGAGCGTGCGGGACGCCATCGCGCCGTGCCCCTCGGTGTAGCCCTTGGACTGCCACGGGGTGCCGCAGCACAGCCCGGACAGGCCCTCCGGCACGGTCACCGGCACGCCCGCGCGGTCGCACAGGTGGAGGAACGCGGCGGCGGCACCGGCGGGACGGGAGCCGGCCGGCGCGTCGTCCTGCTCGCCGGTGAAGACGCTGCCGATGCACGCGGCGAAGAACACCGCCCGCGCGCCGGGCGCCTGCCGCGCCGCGGGCCGCGGCGTGCCGGCGCGGGGGACGCCCGCCGCCCAGTCGGGGACGAGCTCGCCGGCGCCGAGCCGGCGCGCCGCGGAGGTCGCGGCGCGCACCACCGGCGCGGGCGCCGCGTGGGCCGCGCCCAGGCCGAGCCGCACGCCCTTGACGGCGCCGCCCCAGTGGCGGGCCGTGGTGCGGCCCGCGGCCTGCGCGAACGCGCTGTGCCGGTCGCCGCGCAGCCGCTTCATCACCGCGCCGGTGTCGATGGTGACCGGGCAGGCGGTCACGCACAGGCTGTCGGCCGCGCAGCTGTCGACACCCGCGTACGCGTAGTCCTCCTCCAGAACCCTGCGGCGCTCGTCGTCGCCCGCGGCGATCGCCAGCGCGATCTCCCGCTGCAGGGCGATGCGCTGCCGCGGGGTGGTGGTGACGTCGGCCGTCGGGCAGACCGGTTCGCAGTAGCCGCACTCCACGCAGCGGTCCACGTCGGCGTCCACCGCGGGCACGTCCTTGAGCCGCCGCAGGTGGACCGTCGGGTCGTCGTCCAGCAGCACGCCGGGGTTCAGCACGCCCGACGGGTCGCAGAGCCGCTTGAGTTCGCGCATCACCTCGTACAGGTCGTCGCCGTACTGGCGGCGGACGAACGGCGCCATGGCCCGGCCGGTGCCGTGCTCGGCCTTGAGGGTGCCGCCTTCGCGCAGCACCAGGTCGACCATGTCGTCGGTGAAGCGCGCGTAGCGGTCGACCTCCGCGGAGGTGTCGAACCGCTGGGTGAGCATGAAGTGCAGGTTGCCGTCGCGGGCGTGCCCGAAGATCACCGCGTCCTGGTAGCCGTGCCGGTCGAACAGGCCGGTCAGCCCCTCGCAGGTGCCGGTGAGCCGTTCCATGGGGACGGCGATGTCCTCCAGCAGCGCGGTCGTCCCCACCGGGCGCGCTCCGGCGACGGCGGTGTACAGGCCCTTGCGCGCGTGCCACATCGCGGCCCGCTCCCGGGCGTCGCGGGTCAGCGCCGTGCCCGTCACCGCGGGCAGCGCGTCGAGCACCGGGCGGGCCGCGGCCAGGACCTGTTCCAGCTCCTCGGCCCGGTCCTCGGCGAATTCGACCAGCAGGGCGGCGTGCCCCTCGACCCGCAGGCCGCGTAGCGCCGGGCTCGCGTCGGGCGCGACCTGCGCCACCCGCAGCGAGGCCGCGTCGAGCAGTTCCGCGGTGCGGGCGCCGGCGGCGAGCAGGGCGGGCAGGGCGTCGGTCGCCTCGGCCAGCCCGGGAAGGATCAGCAGCCCGGTCGCGGAGTGCGGGAGCACCGGGACGGTACGGAACACCGCCTCGCCCACGAAGCCGAGGGTGCCCTCGCTGCCGACCATCAGATGGGCGAGCATGTCCACCGGCGAGGAGTGGTCGAGGAAGGAGTTCAGGCCGTACCCCATGGTGTTCTTCATGGCGAACAGCCGCTCCACGGTCGCCCTGGCCTGCGGCGAGGACCGGACCCGGTCGCGCAGCCGCAGCAGGCCCGCGTGCAGCTCCGGCTCGCGGTCGCGCAGCCGGTCGTCGGCGTCGCGGGCGGCCGAGTCGACCACGGTGCCGGACGGCAGCACGAACTGGAGCGATTCCAGGGTCCGGTAGGCGTTGTCCTTCGTCCCGCAGTTCATGCCGCTGGAGTTGTTCGCCACCATCCCGCCGACGGTGCACGCCGACTCGCTGGCCGGGTCCGGTCCGAGCCTGCGCCCGTAGCGGGCCAGCCGCGCGTTGGCCTGACGGACCGTCAGGCCCGGCTGCAGGCGGATGCGGTGGCCGTCGTCGAGCACCTCGGCCTCGCGCCAGTGGGTGCGGACGTCGACCATCACGCCGTCGCCGCCGGCCTGGCCGGACAGGCTGGTGCCGCCGGAGCGCAGGGTGAGCGGTATCCCCGCCTCGCGGGCGCCGGCCATCAGCGCCGCGACCTCCGCGGCGGACGCCGCCCGGACCACGGCCTGCGGCGTCAGCAGGTACGGCGAGGCGTCATGGGCCAGCGCGGCGCGGCGGGGCAACTCGGCCGACACGCGCGCCGGGTCGGCGACGCACGCGCGCAGCATCGCCACCAGGTCGGCCGCGCCCTCGCCGTCCGGTGCGGCACCTTCCGGGGCGTGGGTGGCGGACGTTCGTGCGGTGCGGCTCATGCGGCTTCTCCAGGACGGCGTCGGGGGCGAGGGGTTCAGCAGGTCGAGGGGGCGGCTGCCGGGCCGTCGCCCGGGGCGCCGGGGGTGGCCACCCGCAGCGTACGCGGCGCCACCGCGGCGGGCGCGGGGAGCCTGAGCGGCCCGCGACCGGGGGTGATGCTGCCCAGCAGCGAAGCATGCCGGGCGCCGGTCGCCGACGGCAGGGTGCCCGGCAGCCCGTGCACGGTCAGGAACCCCAGCACCGCGAACGCCAGCGCCTCTTTCGCGTCGGACGGCACCCCGAGGTCGTCGCTGGACAGCAGCCGCACGCCCGGCAGTTCGCCGGCGATCATGCGCATCATGACGGGATTGTGCGCGCCGCCGCCCGAGACGGCCAGTTGCGTCACGCCCCGGTCCCGGCACGCGCCGGCCACCGTGACCGCGGTCAGCCGGGTGAGCGTGGCGAGTACGTCGTTCGGGTCGGGGGTGGGCACGTCGGCGAGCGCGGCCAGCAGGTACGGCAGGTGGAACAGCTCCTTGCCGGTGCTCTTGGGCGCGGGCAGCGCGTAGTACGGCTCGTCCAGCAGCCTGCCCAGCAGGGCGGGGGAGACGGTGCCGGCGGCGGCGCCGCGGCCGGACTCGTCGTACGCTGCGGCGCCCGATGTGAAGTGCCGCACCGCCGCGTCGAGAAGGGCGTTGGCGGGTCCGGTGTCGAAGGCGACCGGGTCGGTGCCGGGGGCGACCACCGTGATGTTGGCGATGCCGCCGAGGTTGAGGGCCGCCGGGACCCCGGGCAGCCCGCGCAGCAGCAGCGTGTCGGTCAGGCCGACCAGCGGGGCGCCCTGCCCGCCGGCGGCCACGTCGCGGCTGCGCAGGTCGGACACCACCGGCAGCCCGGTGGCCTCGGCGATCCAGGCGGGCTGGCCGAGTTGGAGGGTGCCGCGCACCACGCCGTCGAGCACCCAGTGGTGCATCGTCTGGCCGTGCGAGACCACGAGGTCGGCCCGCCCGTCGCACAGTTCGGCCTGGGCGCGCACCGCGGCGTCGGCGAACGCCTGCCCGATGCCGGTGTCCAGGGTGCAGACGGCCTCCGTGGACGTCGCCGACGGCGGCAGGGCCGCGGCGATCGCGCCGCGCAGCGCCTCGGGATACTGCGTGCTGATCCGGCCCAGCGGCCGCATCACGAGGACGTCGCCTTCCAGCGTGATGTCGGCCGCGGCGGCCTCGATCGCGTCGTAGGAGGTGCCGGACATCAGGCCGATGACGCGCATGCGGCTCCCGTCGTTCAAAGGGGCGGACTTCGGAGTGGGTGGACTCCGCGGAGGAGGGGACCTCGCGGAGCGCCGGACTCCGCGGAGGGTCTGGCTCAGCGGAGGTTCGGGCTCAGCAGAGACGACCGTAGACCGGGCGGGGCGTGCCGGATCGCGGCACGCCCCGCCCGGAGCCGGTCAGGACCGGCCGGCCGCCGCGTCGATCGGGCCGGCGGCCTGGTCCTCGTGGGTACCGGTGCCCGGGGCCACGGCGGGGGCCGGGGCCGGGGCGCCGTGGAACAGGCTCATCACTCCGCCGACGACGAGCGTCACGACGACGCCGATCGGCACAAGCCACTGCGCGGCGATGGCGGTGGGCACGGTCGCTCCCGCCACGGACACGTCGATCTTCACCTGGCGCACGATGTACGTCATGACGGCCACGGTCACCACGAACGCGACGACCGCGTCGACCTCGTTCGCCCGCTTGACCAGACGGCCCAGCAGGAACGCGCCGAGCAGCGCGCCGTAGGTGTAGCCGGCGATGGTCAGGCCGGTCAGGTACACGTTGCCGGAGCTGGCGCTGAAGGCGCAGGCGAACACCGCCATCAGCACCGCCCACACCAGGGTCATGACCCTGGCCAGCTTCAGCAGCGTCTCGTCGGAGGGTGAGCGCTTGAAGAGGTTGTGCGCGATGTCGGAGACCGTGGAGTTCGACATCGAGTTCAGCGCGGAGGACAGCGAGCCCATCGCGGCGCCCAGGATGCCCGCCACCAGCAGGCCCGAGATGCCGACCGGCAGGCTGTGCAGGATGAACTGCGGGTAGAGGTTGTCGGAGCTGCTCAGGCCGAGGTCCTTGAAGCTGCGGCCCTTGTTGTACGACCACAGCAGCGCGCCGACCAGCGAGAAGGCGGCGAACTGGATGGTGACGAAGATGCCGGACGCGATCATCGCCTTCTGGCCGTCGCGCAGGGTGCGGGTGGCCAGGATGCGCTGCACGATCAGCTGGTCGGAACCGTGGCTGGCCATCGCGAAGATGGCGCCGCCGATGATCGCGGTGGGCAGCGCGAACGAACTGGTGAGCACGTGCTGCAGGCCGAAGTTCGTGTCGAACAGCTTGAACTGCCCGTTGTGCAGGGCCTGGGAGAAGCCGTGGCCGCCGACGTGGCCGGTGAGCACCGCAATGGCGAGGATGGCGCCGCCGAGGTAGAGGCCCATCTGGATGGCGTCGGTCCAGATGACCGCCTTGATGCCGCCGAGGTAGGTGTAGACGACGGTGATCAGCGTCAGCACCAGGATGATGACCTTGAAGCCGGCGTGCACGCCGAGTTCGTCGAGCAGCAGCTTGATGGGGATGGCGGAAGCGAACAGCCGCACGCCCTCGGCGAGGAGCCGGGTGAACACGAACGTCACCGACGCCAGGCCCTGGAGCTTGAGCCCGAAGCGGTGCCCGAGGTACTGGTAGGCGCTGACGAAGCCGCCCCGCTTGTACAGCGGGATCAGCACGGTGGCCACCACGATCCGGCCTATGACGTAGCCGAGCGCGAGTTCGACGTTGCCGAAGCCCTGCCCGCTGTACGCGCCGCCGGGGACGCTGATGACGGTCAGGACGCTGGTCTCGGTGGCCACCACTGAGAACGAGACGGTCCACCAGGGCATGTGGCCCTCGCCGACGAAGTAGTCCTTGGCGGACTTCTGCCGTCCGGACAGGCGCAGGCCGATCCAGGCGATGGCGACGAGATAGACGGCGATCACCACGAGGTCGAGTTGACGCACGCTCACTCCTTACAACTGGCCGGTGGTGACACCGGGGACGATGGGACGGTGGGGCCGCCGGCCGGAGGGGTGGTCCGGCCCTGAGCGGTACGGCCCCGGCCTCAGGGCGATGCCGCGGGAACGGCCGTGCGGCCGGCGCGGACGAGGAAGGGTTCGTGGGCGGCGCAGCCCCCGAGCGCGAGCCGCCGCGCGCCGTCGAGCGGGTCACCGAGCGCCGGCCGGATCTCCAGCGGCGGCGCGGACCGGGCGAGCAGCGCGTGCAGGGGACCGGTCAGGGGCGCGCCCAGGTGGATCAGGCCGCCGGTGACGGCGACCGGCACCGGCCCGTCGCCGCCCACCGTGCGTGCGGCCGCGGCGACGGCCTCGGCCAGGGCGCCGGCCGCCTCGCGCAGGACCGCGGTGGCGACCGCGTCGCCGGCGGTCGCCGCCCCGGCGACGGCGGGGGCGAAAGAGGCCGCGGCCCGGGCCGGGTTGCCCGTGCCGCCGACCGCGTGCGGCAGTTGCTCCAGCGGCCCGAACTGGCGCGCGGCCGCCTCGGTGAGCGCGGTCGCGGGACCGCGGCCGTCGTGGGCGCGCAGCGCGGCCCTCAGGCCCGCGCGGCCGATCCACGCGCCACTGCCCTCGTCGCCGAGCCAGGGGCCCCAGCCGTCGACGCGGGTGAACGTCCCGGCGCCGAGGCCGATGGTGACGGCGCCGGTGCCCGCGGCCAGCACGACGCCGGTGGAGCCGCCGAGGGCGCCGGCGTGCGCGGTCACTGCGTCGCTGGTGACCGCGGTCCGCTCGGTGGGCAGCGCCTCCTGGAGCAGCCCGGCGAACTCGCGGGCGGCGGCGGGCGCCGAGGCGGCACCGGCCGCACCCACGCACACGCAGGCCAGCAGGTCTCCGCCGAGGTGGGCGAGCAGCGGACGGGCCGCGCCGAGCACCGACGACACGGCCGCCGCGACCCCGCCGGACTCGGCCAGGCCCGGCGCGCCGGGCGCCTCGCCCGCGGCCACGGCCGCGCCGGCCGCGGCGTCCCAGATCTGGGCGCGACAGCCGGTCTTGCCGAGATCCACGGCCAGTACCGCCGACATCTGCCTGCCTTTCCGTTGCCGTTTCCCTGCCGATGGGGACCGCTGGCGTACGCCGTGACCTGTGGCGACAGCCGTACAGTGCGGTGGAGCGAGTATCGGAACAACATCCTCCGGATGTCAATAAGTAACTTTGAACCCCTCGCTTCGTAACTTTTTGCCATCCGGTGCGCTGGGAGACTACGCTGACGCCCACCCACCCAGGAGGATCCATGGCCCGCCAGGTCTCACGTCGCGCACCCGCGGGGGCGTCGCACGACCCCGCCGCGGTCGACGTCCTCAAGCGCATCCGCACCGCGCTGCCCGACCTGGCACCGTCCGAGCGGCGGGTGGCCGACGCCGTGCTGGCCGACCCGGCGCAGGCGGCGGGCCTGGCCATCAGCGCGCTCGCCGAGCGGGCCACCACCTCCGCGGCCACCGTCATGCGCTTCTGCCGGGCCGTCGGGCTCACCCACTACCCCCAGCTGCGGCTCGCGCTGGCCGCGGCGGCGGCGCACGAGAACGCCCTGGGCGGCGACCGCCCCGCGCTCGGCACCGACATCAGCGCCGAGGACCGGCTGGACGACGTCGTCCGCAAGATCATCTACAACGAGGTCCGGGCGCTGGAGGAGTCCTGCGCCAGCCTCGACGTGGCCGAACTGGGACGCGCGGTGGACGCCGTCGCCGGTGCCCGCAGGATCGACGTCTTCGGCGTCGGCGCGAGTGCCTTCGTCGGCCAGGACCTGCAGCAGAAGCTGCACCGCATCGGACTGATCGCCTTCATATGGACCGACGTGCACGCGGCACTGACGGCCGCCGCGCTGCTCGGCCCCGGCGACGTGGCCGTGGCCATCTCCCACTCCGGCGAGACCGCCGACGCCGTGGAGCCCCTGGAGGCGGCCGGCGAACTCGGCGCCACCACCGTGGCCCTCACCAACTTCCCCCGATCGAGCCTGGCCGCCGCCGCCGACATCGTGCTGACCACGTGCGCCCGCGAGACGCCGTTCCGGTCCGGCGCGACCGTCAGCCGTATCGCCCAACTCGCGGTCGTGGACTGCCTGTTCGTCGGAGTGGCGCAACGCTCCTTCGACGTCACGGCCACCGCCCTGCAGCGGACCTACGGCGCCGTGCAACGGCGCAAGCGCCCGGCCGGCCGCCGCACCCCGTCCGGCGGCTGACCGCCGCCCGCACCACCCGGAAAGGAACGACCCCACGTGGACATCAGCACGCTGGGCAGCCTCGGCACCGAGACCCGCAACGAGCGCACCGCCGGCCTCGACGCCATGCCGGTGGCGGAGCTGCTCGCCGCCATGAACGACGAGGACCGGACCGTCGCCCCCGCGGTGCGCCGGGCCCTGCCGGAGATCGCCGAGGCGGTGGCGGCCGCCGAGGCGGCGCTGCGGCAGGGCGGCCGGCTGATCTACCTCGGTGCGGGCACCAGCGGCCGGATCGGCCTGCTGGACGCCGTCGAGTGCCCGCCGACCTTCGGCACCGCGCCGGAGCAGGTCATGGGCCTGCTCGCGGGCGGCCCCGGCGCGTTCATCACCGCCGTCGAGGGGGCGGAGGACGAGCCGCAGCGCGCGGTGGACGATCTGCGGGCGGCCGGGCTGAGCGCCGCCGACGTGCTGGTCGGCCTGGCCGCGAGCGGCCGCACCCCGTACGTGGTCGGCGGCCTGCGGTACGCGCGCGAGGTCGGCGCCGCCACCGTCTCCGTCGCCTGCAACGCCGGCGCCGAGGTGAGCCGGCACGCCGGCATCGCCATCGAGGTCGTCACCGGCCCCGAGGTGCTCACCGGCTCCACCCGCCTGAAGGCCGGCACCGCGGAGAAGCTCGTCTGCAACATGCTGTCCACGGCCACCATGGTCCGGCTCGGCAAGGTCTACGGGAACCTGATGGTCGACGTGCGCGCCACCAACGCCAAGCTGGTCGACCGCGCCCGGCGGATCGTCGTCCAGGCCACCGGTGCCGCCCCCGAGGACGCCGAGCGGGCCCTGACCGCCGCCGACGGCCACGCCAAGACCGCGATCGTCATGCTGCTGTGCGGCCTGACCCGCGACGAGGCGGCCGAGGCGCTGCGCCGGGGCGACGGCAGCATCCGGTCCGCGGTCGGCGCCGGCACGGCGGGCTGACCCGCCGCCCGTCACGCGACCCGCCCGGGCGACCCGGGCCAGGGCCCCCGGCCGCGACGGCCGGGGGCCCCGCGCTTCACCGGGGGAGTGCGGCAACGACGTCGATCTCCACGAGGATGTCCATCAGGTCCGAGCCGACGGTGGTGCGCACCGGGTACGGCTCGGTGAAGAACTGCCGGTAGACCGCGTCGTAGGCCGCGAAGTCGCGGCGCAGGTGCTGGAGGTGGACGGTCACCTTCAGCACGTCGTCGGTGGTCAGCCCCTCGGCCGCCAGCACCGCCGCCACGTTGCGCAGCACCTGCGCCGTCTGCTCCTCGACCGTGTCGGCCACCGCGCCCGTCACCGGGTCCTGCGGGCCGAACCCGGCCGTGAAGAGCAGCCCGGCGCCCACCACGCCCTGGCTGTACGCCCCCGCGGGGCGCGGTGCGTTCTCGGTGCGCACCGCCTGCTTGCCGTGCCCGCTCATCGCGTCAGGTCCCCCTCGCGCTCGTTGACCGCGGCGAAGTGCCGCAGCTTGTCCTCGTCGACGGTGACGCCGAGACCGGGGCCCTCCGGCACCCGCAGCCGCCCGTTCTCCAGGTGCAGCGGCTCGATGATGTCGTCGGCGTGCAGGTAGTACATGCTGTCGATGGCCCGGGAGAGCACCGGCGTGCTGGCGACGACCGCCAGGTGCGCCGCGGTCGCGATGCCCAGCTCGCCGCCGCTGTGCAGGTTCATGCCGAGCCCGAAGGTCTCGCAGTGCGCGGCGAGCGCCTTGGTGGCCGCGATGCCGCCCCATTTGTAGACGTCGCCGTGGATGACGTCGACGGCGTTCAGCCGCATCGCGGGAGCGAACTCCTCGAACCGCACCACGCACATGTTGGTGCACAGCGGGATGCGGACCTTCGCCTTCACCTGGCTCATGCCCTCGATGCCCGAGCAGGGGTCCTCCAGGTACTCCAGGTCCAGCTCCTCCAGGGCGATGCCGGCGCGCACCGAGTCCGGCACCGACCAGGCCGCGTTGGGGTCGACCCGCAGGTTCACCTCGGGAAGCGCCGCCCGCAGCGCCCGCAGGATGGCCACGTCCCCGTTGACGTCCCGGGTGCCCTTGAGCTTGACGGCGTCGAAGCCGCCCTCCCGGACCACCCGCACCGCGTGCTCGGCGAGCGCGTCGGCCAGCGCCGCGCCGCTCGCCCCGGGGGCGTCCGCGCGGGTGATGAGGGCCGTGATCGGGACCTCGTCGCGCACCCGGCCGCCCAGCAGGTCGGTCACCGGCTGGCCGGTCGCCTTGCCCATCGCGTCCCAGCACGCCACGTCGATGGCGGCGAGTGCCGCGTAGCCGAGGTAGCCGTGGAAGAACGGCACCATGTGGTGCCTGCGGTGGAAGCTCTCCAGCGCGAACGGGCTGGTGCCGATCAGGTCCTTGCCCAGCGTCTCGACGATCGCGGCGACCGGCCGGCCCCACATGGTCTCGCCCCAGCCCTCGACGCCGCTGTCGGTGCGGATGCGGACCACCGTGCGGGTCTCTCCCGTCTTCGTCTCGAAAGAACTGGTGAACGGGTTGACCAGCGGCAGGTTGACGACCCACACGTCGACATCGACGATCTTCATGCTTCTTCTCTCCAACTCGGTGGTGCTCTGCGGTGCCGGGCCCGGTGACGGCGGGCTCAGCGGTGGCGCGCCCGGCGGTACCGGGCGCCGCGGTGGCAGGGGCCGGGGTTCAGCGGGTGGCCGCATCGAACGCCCGGATCGCGCGGGCCAGTCCCTCGGCCCGCGCCTCCAGCAGCCGGCGGCCGCGGTCCGCGTCGGCCGCCGACGCGTCGTCGGTCGCCCCGCCGACCCGGGCCCACTCGCCGTGGCGCTCCACGGTCAGGCCCGGATACGGCGGGTGGTCGAACAGCGGCGGCGGCTCCACCAGCGCGCGCGCCGCCACGGGGGTGCGGACCAGGTGCGGGTGCGCGGCCAGCATCAGCGACGTCTCGAACCAGCCGGCGTGCCCGGGCGTGACCTCGGGACGCTCCCCGCCGTCCGCGCCGCCGTCGTCCTCGGAGGTCACCGTCCAGTACGAGCACGCCGCGGCGGTGACGTCGCGGCGCAGCGCGAACCGCTTGACGGCCAGCCGCATGATCTCGTCGTTCCCGCCGTGCCCGTTGACCACCATGACCCGGCCGTAACCGGACGTCGCCAGCGAGTCCAGGACGTCGTCGAGGACCGCTCCCAGCGTCGCCGCACCGAGCGACACCGCGGCCGCGAACAGGTGGTGCGGGCTGTGGCCGAAGGGGAGTGCGGGCAGGCGCACCAGCTCCAGGTCGCCGTCCTGCGCAAGCAGGGCCGTGGCCCGGTCCAGCACCTCCTCGGCGAGGAGGGTGTCGGTGCCCATCGGCAGGTGGCCGGCGTGCTGCTCCTGGGACCCGATGGGGAGCAGCGCGATTCCCCGCGCTCCGGCCGCCCGCACCTCCTGCCAGGTCGACTCGGCCAGTTTTCTGTGGATCACAGCGCTACCTTCCTGAATGCCGGTCGTGGCAGAGTCGGGCCATGACCGATGAACGTTTCCCCCTGCGACTGGTGCCCGAGCTCGAACCGGAACCGGTCCGCCCGCGTGCTCCGCGCAGGCTGGGGGCGGTCGAGCTGGTGCCCGGCCTGATCAGGGCCGCGGTCCTGGACATGTCCGGCACGGTGCTGGAACGGACCGAGACCGGGTACGACGCGGCCGCCGCGCTCCCCGCCGACCTCGACGCGGCACTCGCCCGCGCCGCCCGGGTGTTCGCCGACAGCCCGCCGCAGGGCATCGGCGTGGCCGCGGCCGGGCTGGTCGACCCCGACGCGGGGCTGATCACCGAGGTCAACGACGTGCCGGCGCTGCGCGGCTATCCGGTGGTGGAGCGGCTGCGGACGCTGACCGGGGTGCCGGTCAGGGTGGAGCACCACGCCAGGCTCCAGGTGCTCGGCGACCGGTGGTTCGGCCCCGGCCGCGGCCGCCGCACGTTCGCGTCGGTCTCCACCGGGGAGGTGCTGGGCGTCGGCATCCTCTATGCCGGCCAGGTGCTCGCCCCGCCCGGCGGCCGCAGCGGCGCCCACATGACCGTGTCGGCCAGCGGCGAGCGCTGCACCTGCGGCAGCCGCGGCTGCTGGAAGACCGTCGCCACCACCCGCTGGCTGCGGGCCAGGGCGCGGGCCGCCGGCCTGGGGGAGCGGATGTCGCTCGCCGCCCTGGTGGGCCGCGAGGACGAGGCCGCGCGGCAGGTGCTGGCCGAGTACGCGGAGAACGTCGCGCTGGGCCTGGTGAACGTCCAGCAGCTGTTCGCGCCCGGCCTGTTTGTGCTGCACGGCGAGGCGCGCGAGGGCGGCGAGCGGTTCCGCGGGCTGATCGAGGAGCGGCTGCGGTCGGACGTGGTCTGGGAGGGCGCCGAGAAGCCGCGGGTCGTGGTGAGCACCGCCGCCGTCGACGACGTGGCGCTGCTCGGCGGCGCCGGGATGGTGCTCTCGCAGGTGTAGCGGGGCCGCCGCGCGGCGGCCCCGCCCGTCCACGGTCATCGACCGCCCCCGGCGGTGGCGGGGCCCCCGTGGCCCGCCCCGCCGGAGCCGCCGCCGGTACCGCCGGCCGTGGCGGCGGCGTCGGCCCCCGCCGCGGCGCGGGCCCGGCGGCCCCGGCGCGGATCGGGCACCGGCACCGCGTCCAGCAGCTGCCGGGTGTAGGGGTGCCGGGGGTCGCGCAGCACCTGCGCCGCCTCCCCGACCTCGACCAGCCGGCCCTGCCGCATCACGGCGATCCGGTCGGCCACCTGCTGCACGACGGCGAGGTTGTGGGAGACGAAGAAGTAGGTCAGCCCGCGCCGCTGCTGGAGTTCGGCGAGCAGATCGAGGATCCGGGCCTGCACCGACACGTCCAGGGCGCTCGTCGGCTCGTCCAGCACGATCAGCCGCGGCTCGACGGCCAGGGCGCGCGCGATGGACACCCGCTGGCGCTGCCCGCCGGAGAACTCGTGCGGGTAGCGGTCCTGGATCGAGCCGTCCAGGCCGACCGACTCCAGCAGCGCGCCCACCCGTTCCCTGACGTGGCGCCGGGCGCTGCGGCCGCGGGCCTCGGGCTCGTGGGTGACCATCGGCTCCGCCACGATCGCGGAGATGGTCAGCCGCGGGTTCATGCTGGAGTACGGGTCCTGCAGGACGACCTGGATCTGGCGGCGCAGACGGCGCAGTTCGGCCGGGGCGAGGGCGCCGAGGTCCTGCCCGTCGAAGCGCACGCTGCCGGCGGTGGGCTGCTCCAGCCGCAGCAGCAGCCGGGTCAGCGTGGTCTTGCCGCAGCCCGACTCGCCGACCAGCGCGAGGGTCTCGCCCTCGCCGACGGTCAGCGACACGTCGTCGACCGCGACGGTCGCGTGCCGCCCGCCGAACTCCTTGCGCAGTCCCGCCAGTTCCAGGAGGGGCCGGCGGGTCCGGGATGCCGCTTTGGCGTCGGTGGTCATGCCAGCTCCAATCGGGGGGTGGCGGCCAGCAGCCGGCGGGTGTAGTCGTCGGCCGGGCGGTGGAAGACGTCCAGCACGTCGCCGGTCTCCACGACGCGGCCCTGGTGCATGACGGCCACCCGGTCCGCGGTCTCGGCGACCACGCCGAGGTCGTGGGTGATCAGCAGGACGGCCATCCCGTGCCGCTCCTGGAGGGAGACCAGGAGGTCGAGGATCTGCCGCTGCACGGTGACGTCCAGCGCGGTGGTCGGCTCGTCGGCGATGAGCACGCGCGGCCGGCCCACCAGGGCGCCGGCGATCATCACGCGCTGGCGCAGACCGCCGGACAGCTCGTGCGGGTACTGCCGGAACCGGCGTTCGGGGTCGGGGACGCCGACCTCGTCCAGCGCCTCGACGGCGGCCGCGTCGGCCTCCGCCCGGGACAGGCCCCGGTGGTGCCGGAGCACCTCGGCGACCTGGGACCCGACCCGGCGCAACGGGTCGAGGCTGGTCATCGGGTCCTGGAAGACCATGGCGATGTCCTGGCCCCGGACGGCGCCCAGTTCCTTCTCGGACAGGGTCAGCAGGTCGCGCCCGTCGAAGAGGATCCTGCCGCCCGCGTAGACGCACGGGGGCTGCGGGTTGAGCCGCAGCACGGACAGCGCGGTGGCCGTCTTGCCGCTGCCGGACTCGCCGACGACGGCGAGCGTCTCGCCCTGCGCGAGGCGCAGGCTCACGCCGCGGACGGCGTGCACGGTGGTGGAGTCCAGCCGGAAGTCGACGCTCAGGTCGGCGATCTCCAGGACCGGCTCCGCGGTCGCCTTGCTGCCGGTGGTGATCGGCTTGTCAGTGGTCATCGGCGGTACGCCTTCGGGTCCGCGACATCCCGCAGGGCGTCGCCGGTGATGTTGACGGCGAGCGAGGTGAGCATCAGGGCGATGCCGGGGAAGACCGCGACCCACCACGAGGTGCCCAGGTACAGCTGGCCGTCGGCCAGCATCGATCCCCAGGTGACGGTCTCCTTGGGCACGCCGAGGCCCAGGTAGCTCAGGGACGCCTCCGCGACGATCGCGGCGGCGATGTGCAGCGTCCCGATGGTGGCCAGCGGCGCCATCACGTTCGGCAGCAGATGGCGGCGCATGATGGCCACGTCGGTGACGCCGATCGCCCGTGCCTCGGTGACGAAGTCGCGGGTGCGCAGCGACATCACCTCGGAGCGGACCACCCGGGCGTACGACACCCAGCCGGTGATGCCGAGCACGAGGATGACGTACCAGAGGCCGGAGCCGAAGAACCCGACGATGGCCAGCGCCAGCAGGATCGAGGGGAAGGCGAGCTGGACGTCCGCCAGCCGCATCAGCACCCGGTCCGGCCAGCCGCCGAAGTAGCCGGCGGCCAGGCCCACCACGGTGCCGATCACGCCGGCGAGCAGCGCGGCTCCGGCGCCGACCATGAGCGAGACGCGGGTGCCGTAGATGACCCGGGAGAGCATGTCGCGGCCGAGCTGGTCGGTGCCCAGCAGATGGGCGGTGCTGCCGCCGTGCTGCCAGGCGGGCGGCTTCAACCGCATCAGCAGGTCCTGCGCGTTGGGGTCGGCGGGCGCGAGCAGCGGGGCGAACACCGCGGCGACCAGCAGCACCGCCAGCAGGGCGAGCGCCACCACGGCCAGTCTGTTGCGCAGCAGGGTGCCCAGCGCGGCGGGGCGCCGGCCGCGCTTCGCCTTCGCCGCGGGGCGCGCGGCGGGAGCGGCGTGGGAGGTCATGGTCATCGGGAGGTCCTCACCCTCGGGTCGAGGAGGCTGTAGGAGAGGTCGACCAGCAGGTTGACCACGACGAAGGTGGCCGCGAAGAACAGCACGGTCGCCTGGACCAGCGGGAAGTCGCGGTTGGAGATGGCCTCGATGGTCAACTGGCCGACACCGGGCCAGGAGAACACCCGCTCGGTGAGGATGGCGCCGCCGAGCAGGCTGCCCACCTCCAGCCCGATCACGGTGACCACCGGCAGCGACGCGTTGCGCAGGCCGTGGGTGAGCACCGTCTTCACCGGGCCGAAGCCCTTGGCGCGGGCGGTGCGGATGTGGTCGGACGAGAGCACGTCGATCAACGAGGAGCGCAGCAGCCGGGCGACGACCGCGACGGAGTAGACGGACAGGGTGACGGCCGGCAGCACGAGGTTGGCGAAGGTGCCGTACCCGGAGGCGGGCAGCGCGTGCAGCCCCACGGCGAACACCAGGATCAGCAGGATGCCCACCCAGAACGGCGGGGTGGACTGCCCGAGCAGGACGCCGGTCATGATGCCGCGGTCCGAGGCGCGGCCGCGGCGCATGGCCGCGATGATGCCGGCCGGCAGGGCGATGACGAGGGTCACCACCAGGGCCGCGCCTGCCAGTTGCAGGGTGGCCGGCAGCCGCTCGGCGAGCACGTGGCCGACCGGCTCGTTGTAGGAGATGGAGGTGCCGAAGTCGAAGTGCAGCAGGCCCCAGAGGAAGTCGAGGTACTGCGTGATCAGCGGCCGGTCCAGACCCAGGCTGGCGCGCAGCACGTGCTCCTGCTGGGCCGTGGCGTCCGGCGGGAGCAGCTGCTTGACCGGGTCGCCGGACAGCCGGACGAGGAAGAAGGAGACGGTCGCGGTGCACAGCAGCACGAGCAGCGCCGTGCCGATCCGTATCAGGACGGCGCGCAGCAGCCCGGAGCGGGCGTCCAGCCGCGGCCGGCTCGCCGCGCGCGGCGGCCGGAGGGTGAGGTCGCTCATCGGGAGATCTCCGCAGTCTGCATGGCCAGCACGCCGGCGGACCCCGGCTTCCAGCGGGGACGGTTGTTGCGCGCGTAGATGTTGTCGATCTGGTACAGGGGGACGAACGGGGCCTCCTGCTGGATCAGCCGCTGGAGGTCGGCGAAGGCGCGCTTGCGCTCCGCGGGGTCCCCGGACAGCTCCTCGACGTCGATGAGCCGGTCCGCGTCCGTGCTGTGCCAGCGGCTCTGGCGGCGGTCGCTGCGCACGTTGGACTGGAGCATGCTCTCCCCGTCCAGCGTCCAGACGGTGCTGGCGGCCAGGTACATCGGCCCGAGCGCGCCGTGGTCGTCGGAGGTGAGGCGGTCGGCGTAGGTGCCGGGGTCCAGGAGCTGGACCTTGGCGCGCACGCCGGCCCGGGACAGCAGGCCGGAGATCGCCTCCGCGACGTTGGAGTCCACGTTGGAGGCGGTCAGCGTGGTCGAGAAGCCGCGCGGGTAGCCGGCCTCGGCGAGCAGTGCGCGGGCGGTGTCCACGGAGCGGGTGAACGGCTTGACCGAGGGGTCGAAGCCGAACGCGCCGCGCGGGATCATCGCGGGCACCTCGGTCGCCTTGCCGCCCAGTACCGCCTTGATCAGCAGCGGCACGTCCACGGCGTGGTTGAGCGCCTGCCGCACCCGGCGGTCCTTCAACGGGCCGTTCTCCAGGGTGTTCAGCGACAGGTAGGAGGTCCTGATGCCGGTGTAGCCGTCCAGCCGGACGCCGCCGTAGCCGTCGAGCTGCTGGGCCGCGTCGGGGGTGAGGCCGGCCACCAGGTCGACCTGGCCGCTCTGCAGCGCGGCCAGCGCGGACGAGGGGTTGGGCTGCGGGCTGAACACCAGCGCGTCCACGTGCGGGCGCCCCTGCCAGTGGCCGGCGAAGGCGCGCATCCGCAGCTCGTGGTCGCGCTGCCAGCGCACGAACGTGAACGGCCCGGTGCCGACCGGGTGTTCGGCGAACCCGGCGTCCCCGACCTTGGCCAGGTAGCGCGGCGGCACGACGATGCCGCCGAAGAGCGAGAGCTTGTCCGGCAGGATCGGGTCGTGCACGGTCGTGTGCACGTCCACGGTGAGCGGGTCGACGACGGTGACGTCCTTGACGTAGCGGAGTTCGACGATCGGCGACTTGGTCGCGGGGTCGAGGACCCGCTCGATGCTGAACTTGACCGCGGCCGCGTCGAACGGCTCGCCGTTGTGGAACGTGACGCCGGGACGCAGCGTGAAGCGCCAGGTGGTCGCCCCGCGGGCGGCCCAGGACAGCGCCAGCCGCGGCTTCAGCAGGTTGTCCGTGCCGCGGGTGGTGAGCGTGTCGAACATGTTGATCAGGGCGTTCATCGACGTCATGTCGCCCTGCTTGTGCGGATCCATGGTCTTGGGATCACCGGACTGGGAGACCCGCAGGACGTTCCCCGCGCTGCTCGCCGGGTTGGTACCGCACCCGGTGAGCAGCGCAGGGGCCGCGACAGCGGGGATCAGCAGGCCGCCGAGCCGCAGGACGTCGCGTCGGGCCGGGCCCCCGCGGTCCACGCTTCTCGCGCGCCGAAGTCGTTCCATTGAACAGCACATCCGTTCCGGCAGATGGAATGGTGATGCGCTAAGCTAAGCGACATGGCGAAGACCGTCAACACGCGAAGCACCGAAGAGGGCCGCGTCAAGGGCCCGATCGACAAGGCGATGGAGGTGCTCGAAGCCCTCGTGGAGCCCGGCGGGCCGCACCGGCTGGCCGATCTGGCCCGGCGTACCGGCCTGTCGAAGCCGACCGTCCACCGCCACCTGCAGACCATGGTGGAGTTCGGGTTCGCGCAGCCCGTCGAGGGCGGCTCCTACCAGGTGGGGCCGCGGCTGCTCGGGCTGGCCGCCGCGGCGCTGCACGACGACCAGGACCTGCGGCTCGCCCGCCCTGTGCTGGCCGAACTGCACCGGCGCACCGGCCAGTTCGCCCACTACGCGGTGCGGCACGGGGGCGACGCGGTGCACCTGGAACACTCCGAGTCGCCCCCCGAGTTCCGGCTGGGCATGCCGCCCGGCGGCCGCACGCCCCTGTACCGCAGCGGCGTCGGCCTCGCGATGCTCTCCGCACTGCCGCCCGGCGAGTGCGCCGAGGTGCTCGACGGCGTGCCGCCGCGGGAGTGGGCCGGGCACCCGCTCGGCGGCGCCGCCGGGGTCCGCGATGTGCTGCGGGACGCGGCCGAACTCGGCTACGCGGTCGACGACGGCTACGGCGAACCCGACGTGCGCTCGGTCGCCGCGCCCGTGGTCGACCGGACGGGACGGGTGGTCGGCGCGATCGCCCTGTCGGGACTGACGTTCACCCTCGACCAGGAGAGCGTGCGGTTGTTCGGCCCGATGGTGCGGGCGGCCGCCCGCACCGTCTCCGCGGGCCTCGGAGGCCGGGCCCCGGCCCTGGGCGTGGTCGGTTCCGCCGCGGCGGTACAGGACGCCGGACGTGACGGAGGACGCGCATGAGCCGCTCGGCCGAACTCCTCGCTGACGGGCGGGACCGCCTGATCTACTCCGGGGCGGCCTGGTCCGTCGGCGACGCCGACGGGGCCTTCGACCGCGGCTGGACCGGGACCAGGAGCTGGGGCGGCAAGCCCCTGGACGGCAGCGAGTTGTGGGACCTCGCCTCGGTCACCAAGCCGGTGGTCGGGCTCGCGGTGATGGCGCTGGCCGACGAGGGCGCCCTGCGGCTGACCGACACCGTGGGCGACCACCTGCCGGAGTACCGGGGCGGCGACAAGGCGCGGCTGACGGTCCATCAGCTGCTCGCCCACACCTCCGGCATCCCCGGCCAGGTCCCGCTCTACCGCGAACACCCCACGCGCGACTCCCTGCTGGAGGCGATCCGGGTGCTGCCGCTGACCGCGGAACCGGGCACGCGGGTCCAGTACTCCTCGCAGGGGTTCATCGTCCTCGGCCTCATCGCGGAGGCCGCCTCGGGGGAGACGCTGGACGTGCTCGTACGGCGGCTGGTGTGCGACCCGCTCGGCATGACCGGCACCGGATTCCGCCCGGACGCCGAGGCCCGGCGGCGGGCGGTGGCCACCGAGGACTGCCGGTGGCGCGGCCGGGTCGTGGTCGGCGAGGTGCACGACGAGAACGCGGTGGTGCTCGGCGGAGTCGGCGGGCACGCCGGCCTTTTCGCTCCGCTGGCCGACATGGAACGCCTCGGCAGGTCCCTGGCCGGCGGCGCGCGCGAACTGCTCCGCCCCGGCACCTTCGCGCAGATGACCGCTGTCCACACCGAGGGCCTGGGACTGCGCCGCGCCCTCGCCTGGCAGGGCCAGGACCCGGAGGACTCCCCGGTCGGCCAGTCCTTCGGGCCCGACGCGTACGGGCACACCGGCTTCACCGGCACCAGTATCTGGGTCGACCCCGCGACCGGCCGCTACGCCGTCCTGCTGACCAACCGCGTCCACCCGTCGAGAGCGGGCGACGGCATCACCGCCCTCCGCCGCGCCTTCCACGACCGGGCCCTGGCACCGGCCACGGCGACGGGTGCGCCGGCATGCGGGGTTGATTAGGCGCGCGGCGCGGGCTGCCCGGCCGGGGTGACCCGGGGCCGCCACCGGCCGGCGCGGTGAAGACACGCCGCAGGCCGGAGAAAGGCGCCCGCCCCGGCCGCAACTCCGTCACCTTGGGTCTGTACCGCGCGAGCCGCCGACAATCGGGCACGCCGTGCCCTTTGCAATGGCACGCAGTGCCGCTAGCGTTCTCTGCGGTGTCAGGCGCGGTGAAGAGCCGACCGACGGTCCGGCCGAAGAAGCGGGAGACGCAATGCTCCGGAAGATCCTCGTTGCCAACCGTGGTGAGATCGCGATTCGGGCGTTCCGCGCCGGCTATGAGCTGGGCGCGAAGACCGTCGCGGTGTTCCCGTACGAGGACCGCAACTCGTTGCACCGGCTGAAGGCCGACGAGGCGTACGAGATCGGCGAACCGGGCCATCCGGTGCGCGCGTACCTCTCCGTGGAGGAGGTCGTGCGCGCGGCGCGCCGGGCGGGCGCGGACGCGGTCTACCCGGGGTACGGCTTCCTGTCGGAGAACCCCGCCCTCGCGCGGGCGTGCGAGGAGGCCGGCATCACGTTCGTCGGCCCCGGCGCGGACATCCTGGAACTGACGGGCAACAAGGCGCGCGCGGTGGCCGCCGCCCGGGCGGCCGGCGTCCCGGTGCTCGGCTCCTCGCAGCCCTCCACCGACGTGGACGAACTGGTCCGGGCGGCGCGGGAGCTGGGCTTCCCGCTGTTCGTCAAGGCCGTGGCCGGCGGCGGCGGGCGCGGGATGCGGCGCGTCGAGGACCCGGGCACGCTGCGCGAGTCCATCGAGGCGGCGTCCCGCGAGGCCGCCTCCGCGTTCGGCGACCCGACCGTGTTCCTGGAGAAGGCCGTGGTCGAACCGCGGCACATCGAGGTGCAGATCCTCGCGGACGGCGAGGGCAACGTCATCCATCTCTTCGAACGCGACTGCTCGGTGCAGCGCCGGCACCAGAAGGTGATCGAGCTGGCGCCCGCGCCGAACCTGGATCCGGAGCTGCGCGCGCGGATCTGCGCGGACGCGGTGCGGTTCGCCCGGCAGATCGGCTACCGCAACGCGGGCACCGTGGAGTTCCTGCTCGACCGGGCCGGGAAGCACGTGTTCATCGAGATGAACCCGCGGATCCAGGTCGAGCACACGGTGACCGAGGAGGTCACCGACGTCGACCTGGTGCAGGCGCAGCTCAGGATCGCCGCCGGCGAGACGCTGGACGATCTCGGACTTTCGCAGGAATCGGTGCGGCTGCGCGGGGCCGCGCTCCAGTGCCGCATCACCACCGAGGACCCGGCGAACGGCTTCCGCCCCGACGTCGGCCGGATCAGCGCCTACCGCTCGCCCGGCGGCTCGGGCATCCGCCTCGACGGCGGAACGACCCACGCCGGCACGGAGATCAGCGCGCACTTCGACTCCATGCTGGTCAAGCTGACCTGCCGGGGCCGCGACTTCGGCGCGGCGGTCGGCCGCGCCCGGCGGGCCGTGGCGGAGTTCCGCATCCGCGGCGTCGCCACGAACATCCCGTTCCTCCAGGCCGTGCTGGACGACCCGGACTTCCGGGCCGGGAACGTCACCACGTCGTTCATCGAGCAGCGGCCGCACCTGCTGACCGCGCGCCACTCCGCCGACCGCGGCACGAAGCTGCTCACCTACCTCGCCGACGTCACCGTCAACAAGCCGCACGGCGAACGCCCCGCGCTCGTCGAGCCGACGACCAAGCTGCCGCCGCTGCCCGGCATCGAGCCGCCCGCCGGCTCGCGGCAGCGGCTCCTCGAACTGGGCCCGGAGGGCTTCGCGCGGTGGCTGCGCGACGCGCCGACGATCGGGGTCACCGACACCACCTTCCGCGACGCCCACCAGTCGCTGCTGGCCACCCGCGTGCGGACGAAGGACCTGCTGGCGGTGGCCCCCGTGGTGGCACGGACGCTGCCCCAGCTGCTGTCCCTGGAGTGCTGGGGCGGCGCGACCTACGACGTCGCCCTGAGGTTCCTCGCCGAGGACCCCTGGGAGCGGCTCGCCCGGCTGCGCGAGGCCGTCCCGAACATCTGCCTGCAGATGCTGCTGCGCGGCCGCAACACCGTCGGCTACACGCCCTACCCGGCCGAGGTCACCGACGCCTTCGTCGAGGAGGCCACGCACACCGGCATCGACATCTTCCGGATCTTCGACGCCCTCAACGACGTCGACCAGATGCGGCCCGCCATCGACGCCGTGCGCCGCACCGGCACCGCGGTCGCCGAGGTCGCCCTGTGCTACACCTCCGACCTGTCCGACCCGTCCGAGACGCTCTACACCCTCGACTACTACCTGGAGCTCGCCGAGAAGATCGTGGCCGCGGGCGCCCACGTACTGGCGATCAAGGACATGGCGGGACTGCTGCGCGCCCCGGCCGCGGCGAAGCTGGTGACCGCGCTGCGCAGGGAGTTCGACCTCCCGGTGCACCTCCACACCCACGACACCGCCGGCGGCCAGCTCGCCACCTACCTGGCGGCGATCGGCGCGGGCGCGGACGCGGTGGACGGCGCGGTGGCCTCCATGGCGGGCACCACCAGCCAGCCGTCGCTGTCGGCGATCGTGGCCGCCACCGACCACTCCGACCGGCCCACGGGCCTGGACCTCGCGGCGGTCGGCGACCTTGAGCCCTACTGGGAGGTGGTGCGCAAGGTCTACGCCCCCTTCGAGGCCGGGCTGGCCGCGCCCACCGGGCGCGTCTACCACCACGAGATCCCCGGCGGCCAGCTCTCCAACCTCCGCACCCAGGCCATCGCGCTCGGTCTCGGCGACCGCTTCGAGGACATCGAGGCGATGTACGCCGCCGCCGACCGCATCCTCGGCCACCTGGTGAAGGTCACCCCCTCCTCGAAGGTGGTCGGCGACCTCGCGCTCCACCTGGTCGGCGCGGGCGTGTCACCGGCGGACTTCGAAGCCGAGCCGCAGCGCTTCGACATCCCGGACTCGGTGATCGGCTTCCTGCGCGGCGAACTGGGCACCCCGCCCGGCGGCTGGCCGGAGCCGTTCCGCACCAAGGCCCTGCAGGGCCGACCCGCCGCCAGGCCCGTCACCGAACTGACCGACCAGGACCGCGAGGAACTCGACAAGGACCGCAGGGCGGCCCTGAACCGGCTGCTGTTCCCCGGCCCGACGAAGGAGTTCACCGCCCACCGCCACAGCTTCGGCGACACCAGCGTGCTGGACAGCAAGGACTTCTTCTACGGGCTGCGCCCCGGGAAGGAGTACGCGGTGGACCTCGAACCCGGCGTCCGGCTCCTGATCGCCCTCGAAGCCGTCGGCGAGGCCGACGAGCGCGGCATGCGCACCGTCATGTCCACCCTGAACGGCCAACTGCGCCCCATCCAGGTGCGGGACACCACCGCGGCCTCCGACATCCCCGTCACCGAGAAGGCCGACAAGTCCGATCCGCGGCACGTGGCCGCCCCGTTCGCCGGCGTCGTCACGCTGACCGTCGCCGAAGGCGACGAGGTCGAGGCCGGCGCCACCGTGGCCACCATCGAGGCGATGAAGATGGAGGCCACCATCACCGCCCCGCGGGCCGGGACGGTCTCCCGCCTGGCCATCAGCCGCATCCAGCAGGTCGAGGGCGGAGACCTCCTGGCGGTGATCGGCGAGGGGTGAACGTCCGGCCCCGGCACCGGCGCTCGGTGAGAGCGCCGGCCCCGGGGCCGTGGTGACGGGGCGTCAGGCCGTCAGCCGGTGAGTTCGGCGGGGTTGAAGAGCGAGGAGTTCTTGGCGCCGCCGATACCGCCGCCCCACTCGATCCAGCCCCTCCGTCCGGTCCCGTCGTTGTCGTTCACGAGCAGGGACAGGCTGATCAGGCGGTCCGCCGGCTGGATCGGCTGCAGGTGGGACCACGGGACGGCCAGTTCGTACGTCGTCCGGTGGGTCGCCTCGTCCCTGGTGATCGCGACCTGCGCACCCGGGATGGCGCCGGAGCTCTCGCCGTCGGCCACCCAGCGGTACAGCTGGGGTCCCGACGTGGTGAGCGCGGCCCCGATCTCGCTCCAGGCGGTCTGCTCGCCGGGCGCACCGCTGCCGACGGCGAACTGCAGGGAGTCGCCCTGCCAGATGTCGCTGCCCGTCCCCGGTTGCGAGTGCACGTCGTCGGTGATGTCGGCGGACACGTAGAGGTTCTGCTGGTCGTAGGTGAACCACAGTGAGCCGCTGAGATCCGACGCGCCCCCGTAGCCGCTCATCTGGACCGTGCCGTCCTCCGGCAACCGGATCGCCGGGAGGCCGCTGAGGTCGTCGAGCTGCCCGTCGACGGTGATCGTACGCGAGGGGACCGCGGTGGAGGAGCCGGCCGCCACCGGCTTCACGGTGCCGCTGAGGTCCAGCGTCGGCTGCCCCTGCACGGTGAGCTTCGCGGTGTACGGGGTCTGCGTCGTGCCGGCGCTCAACGGGATGTCGACCTGCTGCCGCCCGCCGCTGGGCACGGCCACTCCCTGGAGCGCGGTGCCACTGGCCGATCCGAGCGTCCAGTCCAGCGCGCCGAGCGTGTGGTCCGTGGCCGACAGGTTCGTCACCGACACCCGCAACTGCTGCGCGCCGCTGCCGTCCATCACGTGCTTCGCCTGCAACTGCAGGGCGTCGCGCACCGTGAGGTCGGCCCGGAGCCGGCCGATGCGCCGGTCGGCGCTGTAGACGTCGCCGACGAGCGAGCGATCACCGGCGCCGCCGGGCGCCGGCAGGCTGATGGCCAGGGTGCGGGACTGCCCCGCGGGCACCTGGACCGGATAGGTCCCGCCCGCCAGCTTGAGCCGCAGGGCGAGCGGCTTCCGGCCGCCGGTGTTGTCCGCCGTCCAGTTCACCGTGAGCGGGTCGCCCACGAACGCGGGCCGCGCCGCAAGCGAGGAACTGCCGTCCGCGGTCACGGCGGTGACCGGCCCGGTGACGTACAGCGGGTCGCCGGTCAGTGCCAGGGTGACGTCGCCCCGATCGTCGGGGGCGTACGTCTCGGCGTTGCCGTAGAGGTCGGTGACGGTGAGCTTCGTGCCGGTGTGCAGGCTGACCGAGGTGGGGGTCTCCGACCACAGCGCCCGCAACGGCGCGTCCCCGCGGGTGAACACCAGGTCGTGGACACCGGCGCCGACCGCCTCCTCGCGGTCGAACGCCGCGCCGCTCAACTGCCGGGTCAACGCGGCGTAGGCGGCGTAGGCGGGCTTGGGGGTGTAGGCGCCGAGGGGGTCGGCGGGGTTGTGCAGCAGCCCGAAGTTGTGCTCCAGGTTGCCCGGGTCGGTGCCGTCGTTGACGAAGTCGTACGAGAAGTAGCGGGCGGCTCCGCCCGCGACGGCCAGGAGACCGGAGCGGACCAGGTCGGCGGCCTGCTGCGTCTCGCTGCCGGCCGTCACGTTGGTACCCGTCGGCCACCCCTGCTCGGTGATCCAGACGGGCTTGGACGCGCCGCCGTTGTACCGCTTGACGAGGTCCTGCAGTTGGGCCAGGACGGGGGCGAGCCCCTCGGGGGCCTGCGGGTACATGTAGGGATGCAGCGAGACGGCGTCCGTGTAGCGCAGGCCGCCGAGCCTCATCCACTGCTCCAGCCACTGCATATCCGTGCCGGCCAGGGTCGGCGCCACCAACGTGACGTCGGGGTGATCGGCCTTGACGGTCTCGTACACGGCCTTCTGCAGGGCGAAGTAGCTCTCCGGCGTCCGCTGGGTGCCGCCGAAGCCGATGTTCCACTCGTTCCAGATCTCGTAGGCGGCGACCTTGCCGGCGTTGTGCCCGACCAGCGCGTCGGCGTACTTCGCGAACGCGGCGATGCCCTCGGCGGACGTGGGGGCCTGGCCGCCGTCGTAGTTCGGGTTGCCGTAGTCGAGGATGACCAGCGGGGCGACGCCGTTCCCGGCGAGCTGGTCACGGTAGGCGTCATAGGGGAAGTCGTACTGGCCCTTGGTGCGTTCGACGGATCCCCACATCATCTCGTCGCGCTCGTTGGTGAGACCGGCCTTGGCCATCAGGGGGACCGAGTCCGTGGTCACGCCGGGGAAGCTGTAGTGCGCGGAGACGCCGAACGGCGAACCGCCGGCCGCGACGGGGCCGGGCGGGTCCAGCCGGGCGAGCGTGGTGGTGGCCGTGCCGAGGACGGTACCGCTGCGCGACGCGGTCACCGCGACGCTGAACCAGCCGAGGCGGTCGAGCGGCAGG
Organism: Streptomyces sp. NPDC020917; assembly: GCF_044333795.1. Classification (NCBI taxonomy): domain Bacteria; kingdom Bacillati; phylum Actinomycetota; class Actinomycetes; order Kitasatosporales; family Streptomycetaceae; genus Streptomyces; species Streptomyces sp. NPDC020917. The sequence goes on from NZ_JBIRRR010000014.1 coordinate 96,291, forward strand.
CGCAGCGCGGTCCGGCCGGCCTGTACGGGTTGCTGCCCCTTGGCGACGACCGTGCCGGCCGTGTCGGTGGCCGTCCACGCGAGCGCGTCACCGGTCGTGGTGACGTCGACCTCCGGCGTCCGACCGGCAGTGAAGACATTGCCCACGGTCGCCTCCGAGAGGGCGATCGAGGGGGTGTCGGCGGCGTGCCCGGCACCTGGGGTGAGGGCGACGGTCATGGGCGCGAGCAGTGCCAGAGCCAACCATCGAGCGGCTCTCGTGAGATTCACCGAGACCTCCAGTCCCGTCATGCGAAACGTTTGGCATGAGGTGGCGTCAGACTGGTGAAGGTCGTGACCGATGTCAATACCCGGAGCCGAAGTCTCCGCGACGACGCGGTCGTTCGGCTCGGGCAGGCGTGCGGAAAGGGGTGGTTCGGGTGTGAAGGACGGGGTTAGGCGCTGTCCCGCGCCACCACGGCAGGGGCGTACAGCACGCGCTGGCGGATCGCCTCCGGATCCTCGAGGCGCTGCAAGAGCAGCCGGCCCACGCCCTGCCCCTGCTCGTGCGGCCGGACCGACACGGTGGTCAGGGCGGGGGAGATCAGGGCCGCGGCCTCGATGTCGTCGAAGCCCATCACCGCGACGTCGTCCGGGATGTGCAGGCCGCGGGACCTGGCGGTGTCGATGGCGCCTATGGCCACCATGTCGTTGGTGCAGATCACGGCCTTCGGCGGCTGCGGAAGGTCCAGCAGCCGGCCCATGGCCTCGGCCCCGCCCGCACGGCTGAAACTCGTGCGCGCCACATAGGCCTTGCGGTAGCGCGCGTCCGCTTCGGCCAGCGCCTTGCGGTACCCCGCCACCCGGTCCGCCGGCGGGCCCTCGCGCTCCGGGCCGGTGATGAAGGCGATCCTGCGGTGACCGCGGTGGAGCAGGTGCTGGGTCGCGAGTTCGCCGGCCGCGACGTCGTCGGTGGACAGCACGTCCACCCCGGGGCCCGGCGTCCCCGCGCCCACCAGCACCACCGGCGTGCCGTTGGCCACCAGGGGCGCGACGTCGCGACGGTGGTTGAAGTAGCCGGCGAAGGCGACCGCGTCGACGCTGCGGGCCACCATCTGCTTGAGCGCCGCCTGCTCGCTGGCGTGGTCGCCGTCGGTGTTGCAGACGAACACCTGGTAGCCGTCGGCGCCCACCACGTCCTGCAGGCCGCGGGCGAGCGAGGTGTAGAACGGGTTGGTGATGTCCGGGATGATCAGCGCGATCGTGTGCGAGCGCCTGGTACGCAGGCCGCGGGCCAGCTGGTTGGGCTCGTAGCCCATCTCGCGCACGATCTCGAGCACGTGCTCGCGCGTCTTCTGCGCCACATGGCGGTGCCCGGAGAAGACATAGGACACGGTCGTGGTGCTGACGCCGGCCCTCTTGGCCACGTCGGTGATGCTGACGCGCCCGCGATCGTCGGACCCCGCCACCGAACCTCCGTTTCCTGTGCGGGCCGCAGCGTACCCCACCGGTTCCCGCACGCCTATTGACTGGCTCGGAGCGCCGTGGCAGCTTCGTCTCCAGTCCAGATGCCAATCGTTTCGCATCCATGTTACGGCAGGAGCGCGTCCATGCATCGCACTTTCGTCTCCGGGGTAGCCGCCCTCGCGGTGGCCGCGGCCCTCACCGGCTCGCTGGCTGCCTGCTCGTCCAGCGACGGTGGCAGCACCGACGGGAAGGTGAGTATCACCGTTCAGGGGCTGCCGCCCACCAGCGACCCCACCGGCCGCAAGGCCTTCCAGGCCAGGGTCACCGCGTTCGAGAAGGCCAACCCCAAGATCAGCGTCAAGGCGACGGACAACGCGTGGGATCCGCAGACCTTCGCCGCCAAGCTGGCCGGCGGCAGCGCGGAGACGATGGTCGCGGTACCGCTCACCGAACCGCAGGGCCTCATCGCCCGCCGGCAGGTCAAGGACCTCACCTCGGCGCTCAAGACCTGGCCGCAGTACAGCCAGTACAACCCGAAGCTGCTGCTGCCCAGCAAGGACGCCGCCGGCAAGGTCTACGGCCTCACCGCGCCCGGCGGGGCCTACAGCATGGGCCTGATCTACAACCGGGCGCTGTTCGCCAAGGCCGGTCTCGACCCCGACAAGCCGCCGACCACCTGGGACGAGGTGCGGCAGGCCGCGAAGGCCATCCACGACAAGACCGGCCAGGTCGGCTACGCCGAGACCACCACCAAGAACACCGGCGGCTGGCACCTGACCTCCTACACCTACTCCCGCGGCGGGCAGATGGAGAAGAAGGACGGCGACAAGTACGTCCCCGACTTCACCGGCCAGCCGACCCAGGACGCCCTGCAGCTCCTGCACGACATGCGCTTCACCGACAACTCCATGGGCAGCAACCAGCTCCAGAACCAGACCGACGTCTGGCGCCGGTTCGGCGGCGGGCAGGTCGGCATGTTCATCGACGGCGCGGGCTCGGTCGGCCCGATCGTGCAGCAGTACGGCGGTACGCTCAAGGACTTCGGGATCGGCGCGATGCCGCAGGACGGGGGCAACGCCACCCAGCTCGGCGGCACGGTGCTCATGGTCACGGCCAAGGCCACCCAGGCCCAGACGGATGCCGCCGTCAAGTGGATCCTGTTCGAGTACGTGGAGCCCTACTACGACCCCCAGGCCGCGGTGGCGCAGGCCAAGATCCTCGCCGCGGACCCCAAGAACCTCATCGGGATACCGGCGGTGGCCGCCTTCTCCGACACCGTGCAGCAGAAGGTCGACGCGGCCCGCAAGCCGTACGTGAACGTGCCGCTGAGCAACTTCCAGCCGTACGTCACGGGTGACGCCAAGCTCGACCTGCTGCCCGAGCCCCCGGTGGCGGCGCAGAACCTCTACGCCGCGCTCGACCCGGTCGTCCAGGCCGTGCTCACCAAGAAGGACGCCGACCCCGCCGCCCTGCTGCAGCAGGCCGCCCGACAGGTCTCGGCAGACCTGGAGCGCGGTCAGTGAGCTCGACCGACCTGCGCTCCGCCCCGAGCGGCCCGGCGGCCCGCCTGGCGAAAGCCGTACCCGGGCAGGCCCCGCGCCGCCGGGTGCGGCAGCGCACGAGGAACGACCTGGTGGCGCTGCTCTTCCTGCTCCCCGCGATCTTCTGCTTCGGGTTCTTCGCCTGGTGGCCGCTGGTCAAGGGACTGGAACTGTCGTTCCAGCAGACCAACCTCGTCGATCCGGCGCAGTGGGTCGGGCTGACCAACTTCCGCCACGTCGCGGACGACCCGCTGCTGGCGACGGCGGTCAAGAACACCCTGCTGTTCGCGGGTCTCGCGCTGGTCATCGGCTTCCCCGTGCCGCTGCTGCTCGCCGTGCAGATGTCGACGCTCCGCCGGCTGGGAGGGCTCTACCGCTACCTGGTGTACCTGCCGGTCATGCTGCCGCCCGTGGTGGGCGTCCTGCTCTGGCAGATGTTCTACGAGCCGGACCACGGCCTGTTCAACAAGGCCCTGGGCGCCGTCGGGCTCGGCCCCTACCCGTGGCTGCAGTCGACGCACTCGGCCATGCTCAGCCTGGTACTGGAGTCGACCTGGGCCAACATGGGCTCGGCGGCCCTGATCTACCTGGCCGCGATCACCCGGGTGCCGGCGGAGCTGTACGAGGCCGCCGAGACCGACGGCGCCCGGATCTGGCGCCGCGTCTGGCACATCACGCTGCCGCAGCTGCGCGGCACCGTCCTGCTGCTCCTGCTGCTCCAACTCATCGGCACCCTGCAGGTGTTCGCGGAACCGTACCTGATGACCGACGGCGGACCGGAGAACGCCACCGTCACCGTGCTGCTGCTGATCTACCGCTACGCCTTCGTCGACGGCGACTACGGCGCCGCGAGCGCCATGTCGCTCATGCTCGCGGCGGCCCTGTCGCTGCTGTCCGCCGTGTATCTGTGGTCCACCCGCCGCTGGAGCACCTCATGACCCTGATCTCCGACCACGCCTCCCCGCAGGCGCAGGATCGCCCGGCGGCCCGAACGGACCAGGAGCCGGTGAGCCGGCTCATCTCGCCGCACGACCGGCAACGCCCGGCGGTGCGTGTGGGGTTGCGGCTCACCGAGGTCGTCGTCCTGGCGCTGCTGCTGGTCTTCTGCGCGGGACCCGTGCTGTGGATGTTCAAGGCGGCGGTCTCCCCGGCGAGCGACGTGGTCGCGCACCCGCTGTCGGTGTGGCCCTCGCACACCCGCTTCGGCAACCTGTCCGAGGCGTTGACCTCGCTGGACATCGGCCGCTACCTCCTCAACAGCGTCGTCCTCGCCGCGGGCTGCCTGGCGGTCCAGCTGATCGTGTCGACCTGCGCCGGCTTCGCACTGTCGGTGCTCAGACCCCGCTACGGCAAGGCCGTCTACGCGCTGGTGCTGGCCACCCTGCTGGTGCCGGCGACGGTCAGCCTGGTCCCGCTCTACCTCACCGTGCAGCACATGCCCGGGCTGGGCACGAACCTCATCAACTCCTTCTGGGCCGTCTGGCTGCCAGCCGGCGCCAACGCCTTCAACGTGCTGCTCGTCAAGCGCTTCTTCGACGGCATCCCCGCCGAACTGTACGAGGCGGCCAAGGTCGACGGCGCCGGCCCGCTCACCCTGCTCCGGCGGATCGTGCTGCCCATGTCCCGGCCGGTCCTGGCCGTTGTGTCGCTGTTCGCGCTCATCGCCTCCTGGAAGGACTTCATCTGGCCGCTGATCGCCATCACCGACCCGCACAAGCAGCCCATCTCCGTGGCCCTGCCCCTGATCGCGAAGACCTCCGACCAGGGACTGCTCATCGCCGGACTCTTCCTGGCGAGCGTGCCGCCGCTGCTGCTGTTCGTGATCTTCCAGCGGCAGGTCGTCAACGGAGTGGGCGGCCACACGGGCTCCAAGGGCTGAGCCGGCCACCCCGGCTCCAAGGGCTGACCGCCACCGCTACTCACAGAACCAGGACACACATGACCGAGCACCGTCCCGACCGCCTCCTGGACGCCACCGGCGCCCTGCCCCAGGCGGCGCCGCCCTGGACGCATCGCGACAACCTGCGCGTCACCCGCGTACGGGCGATCGTCACGGCGCCGGAGGGGATCCCGCTGGTGGTGGTCCGCGTGGACACCTCCGACGACGGCCTCTACGGACTCGGCTGCGCCACCTTCACCCAGCGCTACGAGGCAGTCGTGGCAGCGGTGGAGGGGCACATGGCGCCGCTGGTGACCGGGCGCCACCCCGCCGACATCGAGGACATCACCCGGCTCGTGCACTACTCGGCGTACTGGCGCAACGGCCCCGTGCTGAACAACGCGCTGTCCGGCGTCGACCAGGCGCTGTGGGACATCGCCGGCAAGCGCGCCGGCCTGCCGGTGTACGAGCTGCTCGGCGGCCGTTCCCGGGCCGCCGTCGAGGTCTACACGCACGCCGCGGCCCCGACGATCGAGGAAACCCTCGATCAGGCCGAGGAGTTCATCGCCCGCGGCTTCCGCAACGTGCGGCTGCAGACCGGCCAGCCGGGCCTCGGCGCCTACGGAGCCCCGGGCAGTCCCGGTGGCTACCCGCGCTCGCCGCACCCCGACGGCTGGGACGCCGAACGCTACGTGCGCAGTACGCCCGCGCTGTTCGCCGCCGCCCGCGAGCGGCTGGGCCAGGAGATCAACCTGATGCACGACGTGCACAGCCGGCTCACCCCCAAGCAGGCGGTGATCCTCGCCCGGGCCCTGGAGCCGTACGGGCTGTCGTTCCTGGAGGACGTCATCGCGCCCGAGCACTACGACCGGCTGCCCGAGGTGCGGGCCGCGTCCCCGGTGCCGATCGCGGTCGGCGAGCAGATCGGCTCGGTGACCGACGCGGCCCGGCTGGTCAGGGACGGCGGCGTGGACCTGCTGCGGCTCCACACCTCCTCGGTGGGCGGCCTCACGCCGACCCGCAAACTGGTGGCGCTCGCCGAACTGTGCGGCGTGCGGACCGCGTTCCACTCGCCGGGCGACATCTCCCCGGTCGGCGTGGCGGCGAACCTCGCCGTCGACGTCTCCACTCCCGCCTTCGGCTTCCAGGAGTCGCACGACTACAACGACGCCACCCAGGAGGTCTTCCCCGGCACACCCGTCGTCCACGACGGCCACCTCACCCCCTCCGCCGAACCCGGCTGGGGCGTGGACCTGGACGAGAAGGCGGCGGCGGAGCATCCCCCGACGAAGTTCCTGCACGAGAGCTGGTCGGCCCGGGTGCGCCGGCCCGACGGCGGGCTGGAGGCCCCGTGACCGCCGCCCGCACCGGCCAGGCCCGGCAGCCCCGGCGGGTCCTCGTCACCGGCGGCGCCGGACTGGTCGGCAGAGCCGTCAACCGGCTGCTGTACGCCCGTGACGTCAAGGCCACCGCTCTGGTGCTGGAGGACCCGGGGGATCTGCCCGTCGACAGGGTGGTCACCGGGGACGCCGGAGACCCCGCGGCCGTACGCGAGGCACTGGACGGCGTGGACTCCGTCATCCATCTCGCCGCGCGGCCCTCGCCCCATCACGGCACCCCGCTGGAGGTCTTCGCCGACAACACACGAGCCACCTTCACGGTGCTCGAGGAGGCCGGGCAGGCCGGCATCACCAGGGCGATGATCGCCAGCAGCTACTCCATCCTCGGGCTGGCCTGGGCCGCCACCCGGCTGCACCCCGCCTACTACCCGATCGACGAGCAACTCCCGCTGCAGGTCACCGATCCCTACGCGCTGTCCAAACAGGCCGACGAGGCCACCGCCCGGATGATGACCCACCGCCACGGCATGGACATCGTCGCGATCCGCTACCCCTTCATCTCCGACGAGGCCCGGATGGCGGAGCGGCTGGCCATCACGCTGGCGGACCCGGGCGCGGCGGCCGCCGACTCGTGGGCCTACCTGGACATCGACGACGCGGCCGAGGCCGCCTGGCGGGCGGTCACGGAGCCGCTCAGCGGTTTCCACGCCGTGTTCACCTCGGCCCCGGACATCCTCGCCCCCTACCCCACGCAGGACCTGATCGCCGCCTACCACCCGCAGACCCCGCTGCGCCGTCCCCTCCCCGGCCGCCGGACGCCGATCGACACGGCCGCAGCCGTCCGGCTGCTGGGCTTCACCCCGCGATCCGTGACCGGACTCGACGAGCAGCCGCTCGGGGTGGCGGCGGGCTGACGGCAGCTCGGTGCCCAAGGCCGGCCGGTCCGGCAACTGCTCCAACCCCACGAGACCGCGGGGCGGCGGGAACGCCGCCCCGCACCGAAAGGAGCACGAGATGTCCTCGGCCGCCACGCCCCGCACCCGGGTGCGCCGCGCACTCGCCTCGGGGGGCGCCTGCGTCCTCCTCGCCTGCGCCGGACTGCTCACGCCGGCCGCCCCGCCCGCGGCCGCCGCGACCGCCGCCGCCACCGGCGGCAGCGGCGCGAACCTGCCCTACGCCGAGGTGCAGGCGGAGAACTCCGCCACCAACGGCACCGTGATCGGCCCGAGTTACACCCAGGGGCAGCTCGCCGACGAGGCGTCGTACCGCAAGGCGGTCACGCTGTCGGGCAGCGGCAAGTACGTCACCTTCACCACGCCGGTGGCGACGAACTCCCTCGACCTTCGCTACAGCATCTCCGACACCTCGGACGGCTCGGTCCGCACGGTCCCGCTGTCGCTCTCCGTGGGCGGCGTCCAGCAGCCGGACCTGACGCTGACCAACGCCTACAGCTGGTACTACGGCGCCCTGCTGCCCTTCACGAACACCCCCGGCGCCCACCCGCACCACTTCTACGACGAGGCGCACCGGCTGCTGCCGCAGACGTATCCGGCGGGCACCACCTTCACGCTCCAGGTCCCGTCCGGCGGCGCCGCCACGACCATCGACTTCGCCGACTTCGAGAACGTCGGCCCGGCACTGGGCCAGCCCTCGGGCTCGGTGTCGGTGACCAGCAAGGGCGCCGACGCCACCGGCGCCGCCGACTCCACCGCGGCCTTCAACGCGGCCATCGCGGCGGCCGGTTCGGGCGGCACCGTGTGGATCCCGCCGGGTACCTTCAAGGTCCCCGGCCACATCATCGTCAACAACGTCACCGTCGCCGGCGCCGGCATGTGGTACTCCACGGTCACCGGCGCCGCGCCCGGCTTCTACGGCAACGCCGCACCGGCCCCCAGCACCCATGTGCACCTCCAGGACTTCGCGATCTTCGGCGACGTCCAGGAGCGCGACGACAGCGCCCAGGTCAACGGCATCGGAGGCGCGCTGTCCGACTCGACGGTGTCGCGCCTGTGGATCGAGCACATGAAGGTCGGCGCCTGGGTGGACGGCCCGTTCGACAACCTCACGTTCAGCGGCATGCGCATCCGCGACACCACCGCGGACGGCGTCAACTTCCACGGCGGGATCACCAACTCCAAGGTGACCGGCAGCGACATCCGCAACACCGGCGACGACGGCATCGCCGCCTGGGCGCACAGCCCCCTCGGCGCGGACGTGAACGACACCTTCTCGAACAACACCGTGCAACTGCAGATGCTCGCCAACGGCATCGCGATCTACGGCGGCCACGACAACACCGTCAGCGGCAACCTGGTGCAGGACTCCGGCATCACCCAGGGCGGCGGCATCCACGTCAGCCAGCGGTACTCCTCCACCCCGGTGGGCACCACCACCATCACCGGCAACACCCTGATCCGCGACGGCGACCTCGACCCCAACTGGGGGTTCGGCGTGGGGGCGTTGTGGTTCGACGGCAGCGAGGGTGCCATCATCGGGCCGATCAACGTCACCGACGCGCTGATCGAGCAGAGCCCGTACGAGGCGATCCAGTGGGTCGAAGGCACCATCAGCAACGTGAACCTGAGCAATGTGACCATCGCCGGCACCGGCACCTTCGCCCTGCAGGAACAGACCCCCGGCTCGGCGACGTTCACCGGCGTCACCGCCACCGGGGTCAACGGCCCCGCGCCGGTGTACTCCTGCGAGGGCAGCAGCTTCACCGTCGTCGAGGGCATCGGCAACTCCGGTATCAGCGGCACGTACTGCGGCGCCTACCCGGCCCCGGTCTACCCGCCCTACCCCGCCTGACGATCCCCGACCCGCCCCCACGCCTCCACGACCGTCCCAGCGAAAGAGTCCCCCGTGTTCGTCGACATGCCCTTGGCGGAACTGCGTTCCTACCGTCCCGAGCCCACCGAGCCCACCGACTTCGACGCCTTCTGGCAGCGCACCGTGACGCAGGCCCGCGCGGCCGCCGGGCCCGCGCGTTTCGAGCCCTGCGAGAGCGGGCTGCGCACGGTGGAGGTGTTCGACGTGACGTTCAGCGGATACGCCGGGCAGCCGGTGCGCGCCTGGCTGGTGCTGCCGCGCCACATCGAGGGACGGCTGCCCTGCGTGGTCCAGTTCATCGGCTACAACGGCGGCCGGGGCCTGCCGCACGAGTACCTGACGTGGTCGGCGGCCGGTTACGCGCATCTGGTCATGGACAGCCGCGGCCAGGGCAGCGGGGGACACGCGCACGCCGTGACGGCGGACCCCGACCCGGTGGGCACCCCGGCCACTCCGGGGTACGTGACCCGGGGGATCGGCTCACCGGAGACCTACTACTACCGGCGGCTGTTCACCGATGCCGTCCGCGCCGTGGACACCGCCGGGGAGCATCCGCGGATCGACCGGGACCGGGTGGCGGTGCACGGGGGAAGCCAGGGCGGTGGCATCGCCATCGCGGCTGCCGGACTGGCGCGGGGAGTGGCCGCGGCCATGGTCGACGTGCCGTTCCTGTGCCACTTCCGGCGGGCGGTGGAGATCACCGACGCGCATCCGTACCGCGAGATCACCACCTACTGCGCCACCCATCGCCTGTCGGAGGAGCAGGTGTTCGCCACGCTCGACTACTTCGACGGCGTCAACCTGGCGGCGCGGGCAGCCGCACCGGCCCTGTTCTCCGTGGCGCTGATGGACTCCGTCTGCCCGCCCTCCACGGTGTTCGCGGCGTACCACCGTTGGGCAGGGACGGACAAGGACATCACCGTGTGGAAGTTCAACGGCCACGAGGGCGGCAGCGCCCACCAGACAGCCGAGCAGATCCGCTTCCTCGCCAAGGCCCTCGCCTGATGCCGCGGCATCGACCGGATGCCGGCCCTCTTCGGAAAGGACGACCATGACGGTGCAGGAGACGGAGGTCCTGGTGGTCGGCGGGGGTCTCGGCGGTGTCGCCGCCGCGCTGGCCGCTGCCCGGCTGGGGCGTCGTGTCGTGCTGACCGAGGAATCGCCGTGGCTGGGTGGCCAGATGACCTCGCAGGCCGTGCCGCCGGACGAGCATCCGTGGATCGAGTCGCAGGGCGCCACGCGCAGTTACCGTCGGCTGCGGCAGAACATCCGTGACTACTACCGGCGCACCTACGACCTGAGTGACGACGCCCGTGTCGCGCCGCTGCTCAATCCCGGGGGCGGGCTGGTCAGCGCGGTCTGCCACGAGCCGCGCGTGGGGGTCGCCGCGATCGAGGAACTGCTGGCTCCCCACCGGGCCGATGCCCGGGTGCTGGTGCTCACCGGGCACGAGCCGGTCGCTGCCGAGACCGACGGGGACCGGGTCACCGCGGTCACCGTGCGGTCCAGGGAGTCGGGGGAGCGGCTGACGATCACGGCCCCGTACGTCCTGGACGCCACCGAACTGGGCGACCTGCTGGAACTGGCGGGCGTCGAGCACGTCACCGGTGCCGAAAGCCGCGCGCAGACCGACGAGTTGCACGCGCTGGAAGGCCCGGCGAAACCGCTGGACCAGCAGTCGTTCACCTGGTGCTTCGCGATGGACCACCACCCCGACGGAGACTTCACGATCGACCGCCCCGCCGACTACGCCTTCTGGCGCGGCTACCAGCCGGACATCTGGCCCGTGCCGCTGCTGTCCTGGGAAGACGTGCACCCGCGGACCCTCGCACGAAGGCACCGGCCGATCTTCGCGCACCCCGACTCGCCGCGCGGACACGTGGCCGACGACTGGTGGAACTACCGCCGGATCCTCAGCGCCGCCCACCACGTACCCGGGCGGTACGCCAGTGACATCACCCTGGTGAACTGGCCGCAGATCGACTACATGGCGGGTCCGCTGACCGGTGTGGACGAGCGGACCCGGGCCGGTCATCTGGAGGCGTCCCGGCGGCAGAGCCTGTCGTTCCTGTACTGGATGCAGACCGAGGCGCCGCGACTCGACGGCGGTACCGGATATCGCGGACTGCGGCCCCGCGGTGATGCGCTGGGTGGCGGTGACGGGCTGGCGATGCGGCCCTACATCCGCGAGTCGCGCCGCATCAGGGCCGAACTCACGGTGCTGGAGCAGCACGTGGGCGTCGAGGCCCGGGAGAAGGCGGGTCTGCCGGCCGGCTCCGAGGTGTTCGCGGACTCGGTGGGCGTCGGTGCGTACCGCATCGACCTGCACCCCGGTTCCGGCGGTCCTGACGGGCCGAGCACCTACATCGACATCGCCGACCACCCGTTCCAGATACCGCTGGGCGCGCTGATCCCGCAGCGGGTGGAGAACCTGCTGCCGGCCGGCAAGAACATCGGCACCACGCACGTCACCAACGGCTGCTACCGGCTGCACCCCGTGGAGTGGAACATCGGCGAGGCCGCGGGCGCGCTGGCCGCGCACTGCCTCGACACCGGCAGCACACCCCGGGCGGTCCGCAACGACCCGGCCCGCCTGGAGACCTTCCAGCAACTCCTCACCACCGCACTGGGCTTCCAGCTCCACTGGCCCGAACACCTCAGAACCGCCGCCCTGTAGGGCATCGCCCCCGCCGGCGACCCACCCGACCACCACCGGAGAACGCACAGGACATGAGCGACTCGCGCACACCGACCGGGGCATCCGCCGCGACCGCCGCCAGGCCGCCCCGCTTCGGGGTCAACTACGTCCCCTCGCGGGGGTGGTGGTACAGCTGGCTGGACTGGGAGCCGTCCGCCGTCGCCGCCGACCTGCGGGCGATAGCCGGCCTGGGCATGGACCACATCAGGATCCACTGCCTGTGGCCGGTCTTCCAGCCCAATCCCGGGCACATCAGCCCCACCGCGCTCGACCGCCTGCACGAGCTCATGGACATCGCCGACCGCTGCGGGCTGGACGTCAGCGTCACGGTCCTGAACGGCTGGCTCAGCGGCTTCTACTTCCGTCCCGCCTGGCAGCACGAGAAGGTCGGCATGTTCGCCGACCCCGGGGCCGTCGCCGCGCAACTCGACCTCCTGAGCGCCATGGCCGAGCGCATCGGCACCCACCCCCGCTTCCTCGGATTCGACATCGCCAACGAACCCAACGTGCTGTGCCACTTCACCGGCAACGCCACCACCAGGGAGCAAGGGGACGCCTGGACCAGGCGCCTGCTCGGCCACTGCGAGACCCTCGTGCCAGGCCGGCTGCACGTCGCCGGGTTCGACCACGAGCCCTGGCTCACCGACTCCGCACCGTTCAGCCGCGACGTCCTGGCCGGCACCGGCGCCGCCACCCCCGTCCACGCGTGGATCGAGTTCACCGGGGCCCTCGCACGCTACGGGCACCCGTCCACCGGCACCCGTCACCTCGCCGAGTACCTCCTGGAACTCGCCAGAGCCCACCAGGCCGGACCCGAACGGCCGGTCTGGCTGCAGGAGTTCGGCGCCGCTCCCCAGTGGATACCCGCCGCGGACATCCCCGGCTTCGCCGAGGCGTCCGTCGACGCGGCCCTGACCTGCGACCGCCTCTGGGGCATCACCTGGTGGGCCTCCCACGACATCGACCGGGGCCTCACCGGCTTCGCCGACCTGGAGTACGAGCTCGGCCTGCTCACCACCGGCAACCGCCCCAAGCCCGCAGGACAGCGGCTCGCCCGTCTCATCGCCGGCCTGCGCGACCGCCCGCCGCAGCCTGTCGCCAGGACCACGGCCCTGCTCCTTGACGAGACCCGCGCCCCGGACTGGGCGTTCGCCGATCGCTTCTTCGCCCTCGTCGACGCGGGCACGCACCCTGCCATCGTCCTCGCCGGCCGGGTCGACGAGCCCGGGCATCTGGAGGGGCGGGGGATCGAGCACGTCATCGACCCGCGCTGACGCCGCCGCCCAGGGGACTCCCGACGACTCCCCGGCGCCCCCGGCTCCCCGGCGCCGCCGGGCCGTTCACCCCGCCGCAGCGGGGCGCGGCCCGGTGCCTCCCGCGCGGGACGGCTCGCCGTGGAGGGGGTGGATGCGGTGGGTGTGCGCGAGGATCGCCGTGGTCAGCGCCTCCACGGGCTGGGCGGGGGCGTGCGGGTTGGTGAGCAGCACCAGGTCGATGTCGCCCAGTTCGGGCAGACCCGCGCCGACGGGGAGTTCCACCAGGTCACCGGGGAGCAGGCTCCGGGTGAAGATCCCGAGGCCGAGCCCCGCGCGGGTGGCGGCCAGCGCGGCGTTGACCCCGCGCACCGTGCAGACCACCCGGTGCCTGATGCCGGCCTGCTCCAGCTTCTGGACGGCCAGCGCCCGGCTGGGGCTGGGCGCCGGGTAGACGATGAGCGGCACCGGTCGTTCCCCGGCCCATTGAAGTCCGGTGCCCTCGGCGGCCGCCCACACCAGCCGGTCCCGGCGGACCAGCCGCCCCCACCCGTCGCCCGCGGTCGACTTGAGGAACGCGATGTCGAGGTGGCCGGACTCGACCCGGCGTTGCAGGTGCACGCCCTGGGAGACGCTGAGGTCCAGATTGATGCCGGGGTTGAGGTGCCGGAACTGCCGCAGGATGCGGGGCACCTGGGTGAGCGCGAGGTCGTCGGTCACCCCGAACCGCAGCCGCCCCCGCACCCCGGCGGCGCTGAAGTAGTCCGCCGCCTGGGCGTGGGCGGCGAGGATCGAACGGGCGAAGCCGACCATCGCCTCCCCGTCGACCGTCAGCGTCACGCTGCGGGTGTCGCGCACCAGCAGCGGCCGCCCCACGGCCTGTTCGAGCTTGCTGATGTGCTGGCTCACCGTGGGCTGCCCGAGCCCCAGCGTCGCCGCGGCCTGCGTGAAGCTCAGCGACTGGGCCACGGCCAGGAAGGTGCGTACCTGCTCCGGAGGAAGGACCACGGCGCCATGCTAGCCGCACCCATTGCGACATCCAATAAGACTTATTGAATCCATTCCCCTTTCCAATCAGTGCCGGGTCGCCAACGATGGATCACGACCCGATCTTGGAGGAGGAACGGTGACCAGGGCGCCCGGCGGACGCACCGAGCTCGCGGTACGAGGAGGCGGCACGGCGCGGCAGGCCGCGCCCCGCAGACGGGGCGTCGTCGTCGCCGCGCTCATGCTCACCACGGCGCTGGCCGCGCTCGACTCCACGATCGTGTCGACCGCCGCGCCGCAGATCGTCGGGGACCTCGGCGGCTTCTCCCTGTTCTCCTGGCTGTTCTCCGGCTACCTGCTCGCCGTGACGGTCTCCCTGCCGATCTACGGCAGGCTGTCGGACACCATGGGCCGCAAGCCGGTGCTCATCGCCGGCTCGGTGGTGTTCCTCGCCGGCTCCCTGCTGTGCGCCGGCGCCTGGAACATGGCGGCGCTGATCGCCTTCCGGATCGTGCAGGGCTTCGGCGGCGGCGCGCTCCAGGGCACGGTCCAGACGCTCGCCGCGGACCTGTACCCCATGGCCGAGCGGGCCAGGATCCAGGCGAGCCTGTCCACGGTGTGGGCGGTGTCGGCGATCACCGGTCCGCTGCTCGGCGGAGTCTTCGCCGAGTACGCCGGCTGGCGCTGGATCTTCCTGATCAACCTGCCGATCGGCTCGGCCGCGCTGTGGCTGGTCGTCCGCCACCTCCATGAGCCCGGCCGCCGGACGGCCGAGCGCCGGCGCATCGACTGGGCGGGCGCGGCGGCGGTGTTCGCCTGCGGTGGCGTGCTGACCACCGCCCTGGTGCAGGGCGGCGTGGCATGGCCGTGGCTGTCGGCCCCGTCGCTCACGCTGTTCGCCGCCGGACTCGCCCTGATCGGCGTGGTCGTCGGCGTCGAACGGCGGGCGGCCGAGCCGATCATGCCCGGCTGGGTGTGGCGCCGCAGGCCGATCGCCGCGGTCAACCTCGGCCTGGCCGCGCTCGGCCTGCTGACCGTGGCCCCCAGCCTGGTGCTCCCGACCTACGCCCAGTCGGTCCTGGGCCTCGGCCCGGTGGCCGCCGGATTCGTGCTGTCCGTCTGGACGCTCAGCTGGCCGGCCGCGTCGGCCCTGAGCCAGCACGTCTACCGGCGTATCGGCATCCGCACGACCGCGCTGCTCGGCATCGGCACGGCGACGCTGGTCCTGTTCGCGTTCCCGCTGCTGCCGTACCCGGGGCAGGCATGGCAGCCGGCCGCCCTGATGCTGGTGCTGGGCGGCGCCCTCGGCCTCTTCTCGCTCCCGCTCATCGTCGGCGTGCAGTCGGCGGTGGGGTGGTCGGAGCGGGGCACGGCCACCGGCTCGATCCTGTTCTGCCGGCAGACCGGCCAGACGCTCGGGGCCTCCGTCTTCGGCGCCATCGTCAACGCGGTGCTGTCGTCACGGCTGGGCGGCGCCGAGGACCTCAACTCCGTCTTGGGCGCGTCCCGTTCGGGGGCCGCCCAGGAGGCGACTCGGCGCGCGGTCGCCGCCGCCGTGCACGCCGTCTACCTGGGTGCGGGATGCGCCGCGGCGGCGGCGTTCCTCGTCGTCCTGTTCCTCGCGCCGCGCCGCTTCCCGGTGCACCAGGAATGAGCCGGGCGCTGCCCCGCGTCACGGCGAACCCGCTTGTGCGGAGCGGGAGTCAGTCGTGGTCGGCGCAGCAGGGCGTGGGGTTGGGCACCTCGAAGGGTGCGAGCGTCCCGCCGGCCGCCGGGACCAGGACGAGGGTCAGCAGGCCCTTTCGCCACTCGGGTCGCACATGGTCGCGGGTGAGCACCGGGGTGCCGGGGTCCGGCGCCTCCGCGTCGGGCGCGCCCAGCACGACGACCCGGTCGACAGCTGTGACGGCCAGCAGCTCCGCAAGTACGACGGTGCCGGTGAGGCGGTCCGCGCCGGGGTAGAGCACCGCCCGCCCACTGCTGCGCCGGGCGTGTTCGGCTGCCCCCTGCGCCGCCGAACGGGCCGGCGCGGCCGGGCCGTACGCCAGGTCGCCGAGCACGGCCCCGAAGTCCGGCTCCGGATGGGCGAGTCCGCCCAGGCGCTGCCATGCGGCCAAGGCGGTGTCCGGGTCGGGGAGGGCGAACGAGACGGTCGTCCCGCGCCGTTCCGCGGTGCGGATCAGATGCGTGCAGGCCGTGGTGCCGCCGGGGAGGCCGAGGCCGCCGGCGAGCCGGTGGACCAGGTGGTCGGCCTCGCGCAGGCTCGCCGTGCCGGCGTCCACCCCGATGACGGAGTGGACGCCGGTCACGTGATGGGGTGCCGTCATGCGGGCAGGACCCACATCGGGTTGGAGTAGAACCACAGGTCCTTCCACGGGTCGGCGTCGCCGACGACGTCGATGGCCGGGCCCGCCGGGTCCACCGCAGCACCGTTCAGGCCGACCGCGGAGCGGTTGCCGTCGGTGCCGCGCAGCCGCACGTAGAGCGGCTGGTCCACCCGGCCGAGGGAGTAGGTCAGCCGGACGGAACCGGTCGACTTGTTCACCTCGAAGGACTTCACGACCTTGGTGTCCGGGGTGGCGAAGGCGTCCTTGTCCGAGACCCGGCCGGTGACGGCGCCCTGGATGACGTCCACCCGGGCCAGCTTCGGCACGAACTGAGCCCAGTTGGGGCCGTTGGCCAGGCTGATCTCGATGACCAGGTCGACCTGGCTGCCGCGGCGCACCAGCAGCGAGCCGCCGAGCGTGACCGCCTTGGACCCGGAGCGGACCTGGGCGTCGAGCCCGCTGATCAGCCCGCCGTGGTCGACCCAGACGCGGCCGGCCCGGATGCCGTCCATGACCGCCTGGTAGGCGAAGGACGAGGCGCCGACGTGGGTGCGGGAGTACTGGCCCGGCCAGAAGTCGCCGTCCTTGAGGTTCAGCCCACCTCCGTAGACGGGGTCCGCGTAGCGGCCGTCGGCGTTGAAGTCGCCGTTGGGGCCGCGCACGGAGGAGTCGGCGTAGACGTTGTGGGAGTCGGAGTTGGCGGTGATCCACCAGGGCTTGCCCTCGGCGAGCAGGCTGTCCCACAGCCCGCCGACGGTGGCGGTCATCCAGTCGAACCCGCCCCAGGTGCGGTAGCTCTCCAGCGGGTAGCCGGGGAACGAGTCGGCGCTGGGACTGCCGTCGTAGTAACCGCGGCCCTCGCCCGGACCGTTCGGGGCGGGCATTCCGGCGGCCTGGTGGCCGGGGGCGCCCTCCATGCCGACCGCGATCGTGGGCTGGGCGTCGCGCCAGCCGCGGATCTCGTGCGGGGAGTCGATGCCCTTGCGGGCCGGGTGGTTGGCCAGGAAGAGGGCGTCCTTGACGTTGCGGCGGCGCACCTGGTCGGCGAGGAAGTTGAGGCCGGCGATGGCCAGTGCCTCGTTGGCCGGGGTGTTGCCGCTTGCCTGCTTCACCGAGCCGTCGAAGGAGTTCTCGAACTCCTTGAGCACGGCGACCTCGTTCTTGCCCGGGTGGACGAAGACGGTGCCGTGCTCGGCGGCGGGGATGTTCCACTCCAGGCCCTGGAAGACCAGGGTGTCGCCGATCCTGTCGCGGGCGTCGACGATGTCCGGGTTGACCTTCTCCACACCGATCTTGGCGTGCGTCTCGCTGCCGTGGTCGGTGATCACCATCCAGTCCAGACCGTGCGCGTTGGCCTGGCGGACGTGGTCGATGACGCGGTACTTGGCGTCGGAGCTGTGCTGGGTGTGGATGTGGTGGTCGCCCGCGAGCCAGAGGTAGCCGTGCGGGCGGGAACTCTGCGAGGAGGCCGACGAGGCCGCCGCGGCCGGGGACGCGGCCGCCTGGCCGGCGCCGGTGAGCACGCTGCCGGCCGCCAGGCCGGCGCCCAGCAGGCCGGTGCGGCGGAGCATGGACCGCCGTGAAAGCTGGCTGGGCGTCAACTCGGTGTCGGGAACCGACATGTCGAGGGCGGGCGGCAGGGACGTGGCGTCGTCGCTGCCGTGGTGGTGATGGTGGTGGTGACCCGGGGCGTGGGTGTGGCCGTGGCTCAATTCAGCTCCCGCTTGCAGCACGTGAACACTCAAGGGACGCTATGGAGTCTGCAAAGCTTTGTTAAACGGTGCGAGTCACGGTGATGGCGCGTCCGGGAATCCCGGATGTGCAGCGGTGGTCGAAACCGTGAACGGGGTGCGCGGCCGGGCGCGGTCAGCCGTCCTCGTGTTCCAGCGCGTACAGCTCCGGGAGGTTCACCACGATCGCCTCCTGCGTGCTGCGGGCGATGACGACCACGGCCTCGTTGGCCGGATCCGGGTTCTCCTCGCGGTGCGGCACGAACGGCGGGACGAAGATGTAGTCGCCGGGCGCGGTGCGCAGCCGCACCTCCTCCGGCTTCGGTCCCGAGCCGTCGAGGAAGACGAACTCCGGGTGGCCGCTGACCACGTAGATGGCGGTCTCGGACGCGCCGTGGTGGTGGTCGGAGGAGGACGTGGAGGGAGCGACATGGGTCTGGCCCATCCAGAGCTTCTCCGACCCGGTCGTCCTCCCGCTGACCGCGGCGAACCGGCGCATGCCCTCGGTCTGGGCCGTGCCGTCGTCGAGCGCGTCGCCGCGGATGTGGTGAAGCCGGGTGCGCAGGGAGGCTGCCGGCGCTCCGGCGGCATCGCCGAGGTGGGGGTGGAAGCCTTCGCCGGGAGTGGTCAGCGGGTCGCTCATGGGTCGGACGCTAGGGCCGCCCGGAAAAAGATGTCAAGGGGTGTCCATTGCCCTTCACCTGCGGCAATGTTCCCGCAACGAACGCGGGGAGCAGGCAGCGGCCCTGGCAGCGGCCGGCCGGTCGGGCATCATGAGCGCATGCATATCTCCGCGAAGGCGGACTACGCCGCGCGGGCCCTGCTGGAGCTGGCCCGCGAACCCGCCCGCCCCCTGACCTGCGAGGCCATCGCCTCCTCGCAGGCGATCCCGTTCCGCTTCCTGAAGTCCGTGGTGGGCGAGTTGCGCCGGGCCGGTCTGGTGCGCAGCCAGCGCGGCTGCGAGGGCGGGTACTGGCTCGGCCGGCCTGCCGACGAGATCACGCTCCTGGACGTCGTGCGCGCGGTGGACGGCGAGTTGATCACCCTGCGGGGCGCGTCGCTGGCCGGCCTCGACTACCCCGACCCCGCCGCCGCGCTGCCCGGGGTGTGGCGCCGGATCGAGACGGACGCCGCCACCCTGCTCGGCGCCACGACGCTCACCGCGCTGCTGCCCCAGGGGGCGGCGGCGCGCAGGGAGCCGACGGGAGCCGTATGACGCGGACCGACGGCCGCGCGCCGGTCGACGTGGTGGAGTACACCGACCCCATGTGCCCCTGGGCCTGGGGGTCGGAGCCGGTCTTCCGCAGGCTCCGCGCGGCCCTCGGCGGCCGGGTGGGCTGGCGTCGGGTGTACGGCATCCTCTTCGACCACGACGACGACCCCGCGCCCGACCCGGCCGCGGAGACCGCGTGGTACGGAACTTACGTCGAGGACATCAGCGGCCACACGCACGCGCCCCGGCCGTTCCGGCTGAGCCGGGTGGCGGCGAGTTCGTGGCCGTCCTCGCTCGTCGCCAAGTCGGCCGAGGCGCAGGGCGCTTCGGTCGCCGACCGGGTGCTGCGCCGGCTGCGGGAGAGCGTCTTCGTGCTGGGCGAGCCGGCGGACACGCCCGAACGGGCGCTGTCGGCGGTGCGGGGCGTGCCGGGTCTGGACCTGGACCGGCTCGCCGCCGGCGCGGCATCCGCGGCCGTGGCGGAGGCGGTCCGCCGCGACCGCGCCGAGGCGCGCCGCCCGGTCCCCGACGTCCTGTCCCCGCGCGGCGACTCCCCGCACCCCGGCGCCGCGCGGCAGACGCCGGACGGCGGGCACCGGTACGCGCTGCCCACCCTGCTCCTCCGGTCCCCGGCCGGAGTCCGTGCGGTGCCCGGCTGGCGGCCGTACGAGGAATACGTGGCGGCTTTCGAGGCGCTCGCGCCGGGGCTGCTCGCGGACCCGGCGGCCCTTGGTTCCGATGCGGCACTCGCCCGGTACCGGAGCCTGACCGATCCGGAGCGCGCTGTGCTGGCGGCGGGCCCCTGGGACCCGGCGCGAGCCGTCCGGGTGGAGACGGCCGGCGGCCCCCTGTGGCTGCACCCCGACGAGGCCGCGGTGCACCCGGCCGCCGGCCCCGGCGCACCGTCCTTTTCCTGAAGGGCCTCTGAGCTGCGGTCAGAGCCCGTCCCACCGAATGAGACACCAATTGGTGTCCATTGACAGCCGGCGACGGCTGACCCCAGGATGAGCACCATGCTCACGACGCACCCCGGTGTGGTGTGCCGCTACGTGGACCTGCGGCGCACCTGCAGCGCTCTCTGTCGCTGACCGACCGCCTCCCACGGCGCGCTGGAGCCTGAGCTCCCGCCCCTCCGAACCGCAGCCCTGCCGTTCCCCTCGCCCCGGTGCCCGTCACCGGGACCGTGCTCCCGGCCCCTGCCTGCCTCCGGCCGCCGTCTCCTGCCCGTACCTGACCGCGGTTGCCCGTACCCGCCGCCGCGGCCTTTCGGCTCGCACCTCCCGGTTCTCGCCCGCGCCCGCCGGCGTGCCGCGGCACGCCCGCGGCGCGCCACGCGACGCACCGTCATGCCCGCCCGCCGGCGAGCCGGCGGTGGGAACCGCCGCTCCCTGCCCCGCCCTTGCTCACGCCACCGCCCCCTGGCCCGCAGCCCCGACGCGTGCCGCCGCCCTCGAAGAGAGAAGTGAGATGTCCGGACGACTCACGCCCCGCCGGCCCGGCCCGGCCCCGCGCCGCACCCCACGAGGCCGGCTGCGCGCCGCGGCCCTGGGGACCGTCCTCGTCGCCGCGTTCGGCTCGGCCCTGAGCGCCTGCGCGGGGGACGGCACGGCCGCGGGCGGCAGTGCCGCCGCACTGAAGTGGGCCTCGTCCTACTTCCCCACCCACTGGGATCCGGTGGTCGGCGGCAGCGGCGCCCAGTTCCGCGAACTCGCCCTGGTGTACGCGTCGCTGACCCGCACCGACGCGAAGGGCAACGCCGTTCCCGACCTTGCCGAGAGCTGGAAGTACAACGCCGCGGGCGACCAGATCACCTTCCGTCTGCGGCCCCATCTGAAGTTCAGCGACGGCGAGCCGGTCGACGCCGCCGCCGTGAAGGCGGCCATCGAACGCGCCAAGACCCAGAAGGACTCGGCGCTCTTCGGCGACCTGACGTCCATCACCAAGGTCGACGCCGACGGCCTGGACGCCGTCGTCCACCTCAGCCAGGTCGACTACCAGATCCCCCAACTGCTCGGTGAGCGCGTCCTGCAGATCGCCAGCCCCAAGGCGGCGCGGTCCCCGGCCACGCTGGACCAGCACCCGGTCGGCGCGGGCCCGTTCATCGTCACGCAGATCGTCCCGGGCACCAAGGCGGTCCTGAAGAAGAACCCGGACTACTGGGACGCGAAGGACATCCACATCGACAGCGTCGAGCTGACCTCGGCGCCCGACGCCTCCACGGTGGTCTCCGGCCTGCAGACCGGCGTCTACAACTTCGCCGACATCGAGCCCAGCCAGGCCGAGGCCGCGAAGAAGGCCGGCCTCGACGTCTTCGTCCAGCCCGGGTTCAACGCCTCGAACATCAGCCTGAACGTCAACAAGGCGCCGTTCGACGACGCCAGGGTCGTCGACGCCGTCCGCTACGCGGTGGACCGCCAGGAGTTCGTCGACAAGCTGACGTTCGGCTACGGCGAGGTGACCGACCAGCCGTTCCCGAAGGGATACGTGGCCTACGACCCCGGCTCGGCCGACACCTACCCCTACGACCCGGCCAAGGCGAAGGAACTGCTCGCCCAGGCCGGCCACAAGCCGGGCGACATCAAGCTGGACCTCGTCATCCCCACCGACGACCCGCAGGCGGAGATCGTCCAGTCGCAGCTGGCGAAGGTCGGCATCAAGGTCACCATCAAGATCGAGAAGAACTGGGCCACCCCGTTCTTCGCCAAGGACCTGACGTTCTCCCTGTACTCGACGACCGGCCGCGACTCCGCGGTCCAGACGCTCACCGCGCACTTCGGACCCAATGGCCCGCTCAACCTCAGCTCGCCGTACGAGCCCGCCGGCTTCGAGGCGGCCGTCGCCAAGGTCCGCAGGACGCCGCTGGACGCACCGGACTACGCACGGGTCCTCCAGGCCGCGACCCGGGCCGGCCTGCAGAGCAAGGCGCTGGTCTTCACCTTCTCCCAGCCCAACCTCATCGCCAAGAACCGGTCCGTCAGCGGCCTGCCGAAGAACCCGGCCCACATCGACTGGACCGGCGTGACCATCGGCGGCAAGTGACGGCCCGTCCACCCGCGACATCCCGCCCATGCCCCGGCATCCGCCCATCCCTGACAGCCCATCATCGAGAGGGGGCATCCCCATGACGACGACGCAGGCGCAGGCACCCGCCCCGCCCGTCGCCCGCCGCACCGCGGCCCGCGCGCGGCACACGCTGGGCCGCGCGACGGCCACCCTCGCCCGGTCGGCCGCGATCTTCGTCCCGGTGTTCCTGGTCGCCACGTTCGTCACGTTCGCGCTGCGCTCGCTCAGCGGGCTCAGCCCGGCGCGCCTCCAACTCGGCGAGCAGGCCACACCCGAGGCGATCGCCAGGGTCGAGGCCCAGTGGGGCCTCGACCGGCCCTTCCTGGTGCAGTACGGCGACTGGTTCAACGGGCTCCTGCACGGCCGGCTCGGCACGAGCTGGACCAACGGCGCGGACATCTCCTCGCTCATCGGGGTCGGCCTCGGCGTGAGCCTGTCGGTGGCCACCCTCGCCCTGCTCATCGGCATCGTCTTCGGCTTCGGCCTGGGCACCCTCGCGGCGCTGCGCCGCACCACCTGGGTGGACCGCGCCATCACCGGCTTCGTCACGCTGATCTCGGTGATGCCCGCGTTCGTCGTCGGGATCGTGCTGGTCGCCGTCTTCGCCGTCGGGCTGCACCTCTTCCCGTCCGCCGGCTATGTGACACCGCAGCAGGGCGTCGGCCCGTGGCTCGCCCACATCACGCTGCCGGCCGTCGCGCTGAGCTTCGACGTCGTCGCGGACGTGGCCCGCCAGCTGCGCGGCAGCCTCGTCGCCGCCTACCGGGAGAACTACGTGACCGGCGCGGTGGTCCGGGGGCTCAGCCCGCGGCGGATCTTCTTCCGCCATGTGCTGCGCAACGGGCTCGGCCCCGCGCTCGCCACCCTCGGCCTGAAGTTCCCGGCGCTCGTCGGCGCCTCGGTCGTCACCGAGTGGGTCTTCGGGCTCCAGGGCTTCGGCCGGTTCGCCAACGACTCCGCCCAGTCCGGCGACGTGCCCGCCGTGCAGGGCGTGCTCGTCGTGTCCATCGTCCTGGTGGTCGTGTTCAACCTGGTCGTCAACCTGGTGCTGGCGCGCGTGACGCCCGCGTCCCAGCGGGGGGTGTGAGCCGTGCTGCGCCGTGTCCTCGCCCTGCCCTCCGCCCGCATCGCCGTCGCCGTCCTCGCGGTGATCGCGCTCCTCGCGGCCCTGGGACCGCTGCTCGCCCCGCACGACCCGCTCGCCACCGGCGACCACCCGCTCGGCGCCGCCTCCGGCACCCACTTGCTGGGCACCGACTACCTGGGGCGGGACATGCTGAGCCGGCTCCTGGACGGCTCCCGCGTCAGCGTCCTCGGCTCGCTGGAGGTCGCGTTGACGGCGCTGGCGGTCGGCGTGGTCCCCGGCATCCTGTCGGTGTACCTCGGCCGCGCCTTCGAGTGGATCACCCTGCGGCTGGCCGACACCCTGGTCGCCCTTCCCTTCCTGCTGTTCGCCGTCGCCGTCGTCGCGCTGCTCGGCAACGGCATCACCCAGGCGATGCTCGTCACCGGAGTGCTGGTGTCCCCGCTGTTCTACCGGGTCTCCCGCGCCGCCACGCTGGCGGTGGCCCGCTCGCCGTACGTCGAGGCCGCGGTCATCGGCGGCGCGTCTATCGGCTGGGTCGTCCGCCGCCACGTCTGGACGAAGGTGCTCCCGCCCATCGCGGTCGCCCTCGCCCAGACCATCGGGGTCGGCTTCGTGATCGTGTCGAGCCTGACGTTCCTGGGCATCGGGGTGCAGCCGCCCGCCCCCACCTGGGGCGGCCTGCTCGCCTCCGACCTCGGCTACCTCGCCCAGCGGCCGTGGGCGCCCGTCACCCCCGCCCTGCTGATCATGGTGACGGTCTGGGCCTGCAACGTCCTCGCCGACGCCCTGCGCGACGTCTCCGGCGAGGCCGGCCGCGCGCTGGTCCTGCGCCGCCGCGCCCTTGACCGCCGGCTCGACGAGTCCGGCCCCGCTCCCGCCGGAGGCGCCCGATGAGCACCCTGTCCCAGAAGCCCGCCGCGGTCCGGGAGTCCGCGCCCGGGACCGCGGCCGGCGCGACGCCGCCCGTGCTGGCCGTGCGCGACGTGCGCATCACCGACCGGGCCGGCGGCCGCGAGATCGTGCACGGCGTCGGCTTCAGCCTCACCCCCGGCAGGACCGTCGGCATCGTCGGCGAGTCCGGCAGCGGGAAGACCCTCACCTGCCGCGCGGCACTCGGCATCCTGCCCGCCCACTTCGAGGTGTCCCACGGGACCGTCGAGATCGAAGGGCGGGACATCGCGGACCTCTCGCCCGCCCAGTGGACGGCGCTGCGGGGCGCCACGATCAGCGCGGTCTTCCAGGACCCCGCGTCCTACCTCAACCCCTCGATCACCGTGGGCGCGCAGGTCGCCGAGGTGATCCGGGTCAAGAAGGGCGTGGGGCGCCGAGCGGCCCGCCGGGAGGCCGTCGAACTGCTGGGCGCGGTGCACCTGCGCGACCCCGAACTGGTCCACGGCCAGTACGTCCACGAGCTGTCCGGCGGCATGCTCCAGCGCGTGCTCATCGCCGCGGCCATCGCCGCCGGTCCGCGGATCCTGATCGCCGACGAGGCCACCACCGCGCTCGACGTCACCGTCCAGGCCGAGATCCTCGACCTGCTGGCCGACCTGCGCGACCGGACCGGGCTGGCGCTCGTCGTGGTCTCCCACGACCTGGCCGTCGTCGCCCAGTTGTGCGACGAGGTCCTCGTGATGCGCGAGGGCGAGGTCGTCGAGCAGGGACCCACCCACCAGGTGCTGCACCACCCCCGGCACGACTACACCCGCCTGCTCGTCGCCGAGCATCAGCAGTACGGCCTGGAGAAGTACCTGGCCGTCGAGGAGGACGCATGAGCACGGCAGGCGACCCCCGTACGGCAGGGGACACGGGGACGCCGGATGGCACGGGCGCCGCTGCCGCCGGCCCGGTGCTGAGGATCGAGGACCTGGAGGTCCACTACGGACCGCGCCGGCGCCGCCGCCGCGCGCTGCACGGCGTCTCGCTGAGCGTCACGCCCGGGGAGACCGTCGGCGTCATCGGCGAGACGGGCTCGGGCAAGTCCACCCTCGCGCGGGCCGCGCTCGGCCTGGTGCGCGCCTCGGCCGGGACGATCGCCGTCGACGGCGAGGACGTCACGTCCCACGGCCCCCGCCAGTGGCGGGCCCTGCGCCGCAGAGGCGTGATCCAGTACGTCTTCCAGGACCCGCTGCGCAGCCTCGACCCCGACCTCACGGTCGGGACCTCGCTGGCCGAGCCCCTGCTGATCCAGGGCCGGGACCGCGGCGAGGCGGACCGGCGCGTCAGGGCCTTCCTGCCCCGGGTGCGGCTCGGCCCGGACCTCCTCGACCGGCTGCCCGGCGAGCTGTCCGGCGGGCAGCGCCAGCGCGTCGCGGTGGCCCGCGCCCTGGTCACCGAGCCGCGCCTGGTCATCCTCGACGAGCCGGTCAGCGCCCTGGACTCGGCCAACCGGGTCCAGATCCTCGACATCCTCAAGGAACTGCGCGCCGACGGGGTCGCGTTGGTCTTCATCTCCCACGACCTCGGCTCCGTGGCCGGGGCCGCCGACCGGATCGCCGTGCTCTACCAGGGGGAGCTGGTGGAGACCGGCGCCGCACGCGACGTCATCGGCGCACCGCGGCACCCCTACACCCGGCTGCTGGTGCGCTCGGCGCCCACCCTGCACAGCGCACCGGCCGACCGCGCCGAACGCGAGGCGCTGCGCGCCCTGCTCCACCTCTGAGCCCGCCCCCGCCCACAGACAGGAACTGCCATGTCCCGCACCCTCCATCTCGCGCTCCACCCCTACGGCGTCGGCGGCCCCGGCCAGCACGGCCTGTGGAAGGACCCGCGCGTGGCGAAGAACGCGAGCATCGACATCAACTACTACATCCGGCAGGCCCAGGCGGCCGAACACGCCCTGTTCGACGCCCTGTTCATCGTCGACAGCCAGTTCATCAACGCCACCTACCCGGCGCACTACCTCAACCGCCTGGAGCCGCTGACCCTGCTGTCGGCGGTCGCCACCCACACCCGGCACATCGGCCTGGTCGGCACCGCGAGTTCGACGTACAACTCGCCGTTCAACCTGGCCCGCCGGTTCGCCTCGCTCGACCACATCAGCGGCGGCCGGGCCGGCTGGAACGTCGTCACCAGCTTCGACACCGGCACGGCCCGCAACTACGGCCTGGACGAGCACCTCGACTACGCCACCCGGTACGGCCGCGCGCTGGAGTTCGTGCAGGTCGCCCGCGGGCTGTGGGACTCCTACGAGGACGACGCCTTCCCCGCGGACGTCGAGCGCGGCGTCTTCCTCGACCCGGCCAAGCTGCACGAACTCCAGCACTTCGGCGAGCACTTCAGCGTCGCCGGCCCGCTGAACCTCTCCCGCTCGCCGCAGGGCCAGCCGGTGATCTTCCAGGCCGGGGTGTCCGAGGAGGGCCGCGACCTCGCCGCCCGGGTCGCCGAGGGCATCTACGCACCCGGCGGGACCCTGGAGCAGGCGCAGGAGTACTACGCCGACATCAAGAGGCGCACCGCCGCCCACGGCCGGAACCCCGACCACATCAAGATCTTCCTGCACGGCGGCCCGGTCGTCGCCGCCACCGACGAGGCGGCCCGGCGGCGCGAGCGGGAGATCTTCGAGGAGGACAACGACTTCGGGCGCAACCTCGCGCTGCTCGGCCGCTCCTTCGGCGCCTACGACTTCAGCGTCCACGACCTGGACGCGCCCTTCCCCGACGTCGCGCACCTCGCCGAGAAGGGCGGCCGCACCGGCGCCGCGAAGATCATCGAACGGGCCCGCACAGAGAACCTGACGCTTCGCCAGGTCGCGGATTCCGTGAACCAGTTCCGCAGGTCCCCGTTCGTCGGCGACCCGCGGACCGTCGCCGGCACCATCGAGCACTGGTTCGGCGCCGGCACCCTCGACGGCATCAACCTCGCCTTCCGCACCGAGGAGGAACTGGACCTCTTCGTCGACGGGGTCGTGCCGATCCTCCAGCAGCGCGGCCTGTTCCGCACCGAGTACACCGCCGACACCCTGCGCGGCAACCTCGGCCTGCCGATCCCCGCCAACCGCCACAGCCGCGAGCGCGCGCTCGCGGCCGGCTGAGGCCCGCACGCCACCGATCCCGTACCCGCAGGAGTGTGACATGACCCAGTACAGCGACCACTTCGCGCCCGAGGGCCTCCGTGTCCGCGGCACGGTCGTCGTGGTCCCCGGCCGCGGCGAGACCCGGGCGACCTACGCCCGGTTCGGCAAGCGGCTCGCCGCGGACGCCTACCGCGTGCGCGTCGTCGACGCCCCGGTCCTCGACGCGCCGGACCCCGCCGCCGCGCTCCGCGACCTGGACGCCCGGCTCGCCGGCGCCGTCGAGGGCACCGCCGCCGAGGGCGGCGTCCCCCGCCCCCTCGTGGTCGTCGGCGCCGACTCGGGCGCCGCCGCGCTGGCCGCGCTCCACGGCCGCGCCGGAACCGCGACCGGGGTGCGGCCCGACGCCCTGGTACTCGCCGGGCTGCCCGGCCGGGCGGGCGGACCCGTGGGGAGCTGGGACGACGAGCTGGACGTCCGCACCTCCTGCCCCGCCCACCGCGCCACCCTCAGCGGCGACCCGCGGGTCCGGCAGGGACTGCTCGGCGAGGCCCTGCCGGAGGCCGTCGCGGCCGCCTACCAGGACGCCGACACCGGACTGCCAGTGCTGCTGCTGGTGGGCGACGCCGATCCGCTGGCCGACCCCGAGTCACTGGAGCGCGCGGCCAGATCGCTGCCCCGTGCCCGGCTCTCGGTCGTGCACGGCGCCCACCACGACGTCCTCAACGACCTCCAGCACCGGTCGGTGGCCGCCGAGGTCGTCTCCTTCCTGGAGACCCTCCGCAACGACCTGCTGCCGCTGACCACCGTGCAGTTCAGCGCCTGGTGACGGACCGTCACCTCCGCTCCCGCACGTCACCCCCGTACCGCGATCCGGAAGGTTCTCGCATGGCCGCCGTCCTGTCCGTCTCCGGAAGCCCGTCCCCGACCTCCCGCACCAACCGCCTCCTGCGCCACCTGGACGACCGCCTGCGGCGGCAGGGGCACGAGGTGACCCCGCTGGAGGTGCGCACGCTGCCCGCAGAGGCGCTGCTCGGGGCGGACCTCCAGCATCCCGCCATCGTCGCCGCCGCCGACCTGTTCGCCCGGGCGGACGGCGTGGTGATCGGCACGCCCGTGTACAAGGCCGCCTACTCGGGCCTGCTGAAGTCGCTGCTCGACGTGCTCCCGCAGTACGCCCTGAGCGGCAAGACGGTGCTGCCGCTGGCCACCGGCGGCAGCCTCGCCCACGTCCTGGCCATCGACTACGCCCTGCGCCCGGTCCTCAGCTCCATGGGCGCCGCCCACATCGTGCCCGGCTGGTTCACCCTCGACCGGGACATCACCCGCGGGGACGGCACGCCCGTCGTGGCGCCCGCGACGGCCGAGGCGCTGGCGAACGTCACCGACCGCTTCTCCGCGGCGCTGTCCGGGCGGACCACCGAACTCGCCGCCACGGGCTGAGGGTTCGGACCGCGGCAGGAACGTCCGGGGTGGCCGCGTCCTGTCCGGCCCGTCGTTCCAGGGCATCGGGTCGCCGACGGGAAGGGCCGGCTGCCGCGCGCCGAACCACCCCCTTTGCGACCGCGTTCCGTGTGTACTTCCGGTGAGGGCGCAGCCCTCCCCGAGGAGCTTCACGACCCGGCACAGGAGGCAGGGCATGGACGAGCGGTTCACGGTGGTGGCGAGCGCGGGGTCGTTCCTGCGGGAGGACGGCGACGACGTCCGCCTCCCGCACCGGTGGACGCCCGGCGGCGTCGGGGTGCGGACGGCGTTCACCGGCGGGCACGTGCTGAACCTGGCGGTGGCCGCCTGCGTCCTCAACGACCTCTACCGCGAGGCCGAGGCCGGCGGGGTGGACCTGCGCGGCGTCCGGGTGCGGGCGGAGGGCGGCTTCGACACCTCCTGCTGGAAGTCCACCGGCATCTCCTACGCCGTGGAGATCGACAGCGCTTCGCCGCAGGAGGACGTGGACCGGCTGCTCGCCACCGTCGACGACGCCGCCGAGATCCCGCGCGCCCTGCGGCAGGGCGCCGCGGTCACCCGCTCGCCGGCCTGACGCCCAAGGCGGGCCCGCCCGGTGGAGGCCCGCCCGCCGGCCTCGGGTCGCCGGCACGTCCTGGAGGCCGGCCCGTGCGGTCCGGCGGCCCGTCAGGGCGCCGGCCCGTCACCGCCGTCAGGCCGTGGCCGGGGGCTCAGGGACGGGCCCGGTCGACCAGGGGACGCCGTCGACCGCGGCGCGGACGAGCGCGGACATCCGGACGTGGTCCGCGACGGACTTGCTGCGGCTGGAGGTCTCGTGGCCGCCGTCGTACCACTCCAGGAGCACGTCGCCCCCGGCCTCCTGGAGCGCGGCCGCGTACCGGTACGCCTGGTTGGCGGGGGTGCGGGTGTCGTGCTCGGCGTGGCGGATCCACACGGGGGCGCGGACGTCCGCGACGTAGCTGATCGGGGAGGCGCGGTGGTAGCGGTCGGGTGCCTCCTGCGGGGTGCCGCCGAGGAAGGCGCGCCAGGCGGCCTGCAGGGCGGGGTTCATGTCGGGGTACGCGGCGATCCAGTCGGCCATCGGCACGTGCGCCAGCGCGCCGGCGAACAGGCCGGGCAGCCGGCCGACGGACAGCAGGCTGAGGAAGCCGCCGTAGGAGACGCCGGTGACGAACACCTGGTCCTTGCGGGCGTATCCCTCGTCCACCAGCCACCTCACGGCGGTCTCGATGTCCTCGGTCTCGCGGTCGCCGAGCCTCCCGAGGAACCCCTCGCGGAAGTCGCGGCCGAAGGTGACCGAGCCGCGGTAGTTCAGGGCGGCGTACCCGACGCCGGTCGCCAGCCACGCCTGGGCGCTGGGGCTGTAGCGGTCGACGGTGACCATGTTCGGCCCGCCGTGCAGGTACAGCACCAGGGGACCCGGCTCGGTCGCGGCCGGCGGGCGGGCCGCCCACAGCTGGACGGGGGTGCCGTCCTTGGACCGCAGGGTGAACGAGGAGAGCGGCGTGCCGGCGGGAGCCGGGGCCGGCCGGTCCGCGGCCGGCGGCGCGATCGGCACGGGGCTCGCCCCGGGACGGTCGACGCGCAGGACGCCCAGCGGCAGGTCGAAGCGCTGCCGCAGCAGCCGGATCTCACCCGCGGCGCCGTAGTGCGAGGCCCAGATGTTCAGATGGGCCGCGGCGACGTCCGGTTCGAAGTACGCGCCGTCGGGATGGGAGACGGCGTGCAGCTCGCCGGTGGCCAGGTCGTACTCGTGGACGCGGTGGACGCCCCGGTCCACGTGGACGGCGAGCAGGCGGGCAGCGTCCGGCGACCAGTCCAGTGCGACCAGGTCGCCCGACAGGTGCGGCGCGGTGACGTCGACGCGGCTGCCGTCCACCGGATTCCACACGCAGGGGCGGGCGAAGCCGGTGCGCTCGGTGCTGACCAGTATCCGGGGGTCGCCGGCCACGGGTGAGAAGCGGACGGCGCGGACCGGGCCGTCCGGGCCGTCCGTCAGGGTCGCCTGCGGCCGCCCGTCGTCGGCGCTGACGCAGGTGACGGCGAAGCGGCGGACGCCGGGGTTGTGGTCGGTGGTGTCGACCGCCGCCAGGCGGCCGTCGGCGGACAGCACGCCGTTCCACGCCTCGTTGCGCGAGGAATGGAGGAGGAGCGGTGCCCGCGACGCGTCCTCGGTGGCGAGCCAGAGCTGGAAGCCGTCGGCGCTCACGGTGGTGAGCAGCACCCGGGGCCCGACGCGGGCGGTGTCGATGCCGCGGAGCACGTAGGGCGGCAGGTCCGGGGTCAGGTCCGTGGACGACGCGCCGTCCAGCGGTGTGCGCCACACATGGCCGATCTCGGAGCCGTGGAAGTCCCGCAGCGCCAGCACCGCCTGGCCGTCCGCGGTCGGCACCGCCTCCAGGGCGTCGCCGAAGTCCCCGTCGAGGATGTGCAGTTGCCCGGCGGCGACGTCCCACAGGGCGAGCTGCGGGCTCGGGTCGCGGTCGAGGACGGCGAGCTCCAGGTCGTGCGGACCGCGTCCAGTACGGAACTTGAGGAACTGGCGGGAGTCGAAGTACTGCTGCCAGGTGTCGGACATCGTCAGGCTCCGTTTCCGGCCGGGGTGTCGGCGAGGGCGGGGTAGTGGCATGCCGCGGTGTGGCCGCCGCCCAGGTCGACCGCCGGGGGTGTGACGGCGGCGCACTGGTCGGTGGCCTTCCAGCAGCGGGTGCGGAAGCGGCAGCCGGAGGGCGGCGACAGGGGGCTGGGGACGTCCCCGGTGAGCACGATGCGCTTCCTGGCGCGTTCCACGCGCGGGTCGGGCACCGGCACGGCGGACAGCAGCGCCTGCGTGTAGGGGTGGGCGGGGTGGTCGTAGAGCCGCTCGGCGGGGCCGTGCTCGACGATCCGCCCCAGGTACATCACCGCGACCTCGTCGCTGATCTGCCGGACCACGGACAGGTCGTGGGCGATGAACAGGTAGGAGAGCCCGAGGTCGCGCTGCAGGTCGTCCAGCAGGTTGACGACGCCGGCCTGGACGCTGACGTCCAGCGCGCTGACCGGCTCGTCCAGGACGAGGACGCGCGGTTCGACGGCCAGGGCCCGGGCGATGCCGATGCGCTGCCGCTGGCCGCCGGAGAACTGGTAGGGGTAGCGGCCGGCGTGGGCGGGGTCCAGGCCGACCAGGCCGAGGAGTTCACGGATCCGCTCCTCCCGCCGCTGGACGTGCAGGCCGTGCACCTTCAGCGGCTCGGCCAGCAGCGCCCGGACACTCATCCGCGGGTTGAGCGAGGCGTAGGGGTCCTGGAACACCAGCTGCACGGTGCGGTGCAGCTGCTGGAGCCGGCTGCCCTTGGCGCCGGCGACGTCGATGCCCTCGGCGTGCACGGAGCCGGCGGCCGGGCGCACCAGGCGGACCAGGGTGCGGCCGAGGGTGCTCTTGCCGCATCCGGTCTCGCCGACCAGGCCCAGCGTGCGGCCCTGGGCGAGCGTCAGGTCCACGCCGGCAACGGCCTGCACGGTCCGGCCGCGCCCGCCGAGACGGCGGCGGGTGCGGTACTCGGCGACGAGGCCGCGGATCTCCACGGCGGGAACGGGCGGCGCGGTGGTCGTGGCCGTCATCACCCGGCGCTCGCAATCTCGTGCACGCGCACGCAGTTGGTGAGGTGCCCGGCGGAGACCTCCGCCGGCGCGGGCAGGGGCTGCGTGCACCGGCCGGGGTCGGCGTGGCGGCAGCGGGCCTGGAACAGGCAGCCGCCGGGACGGTCATGGGGTCGCGGGGGCTGCCCGGGGATGGGTTCCAGGCGGGCCAGCCGGCGGTCGATGCGGGGGAGGGCGGCGAGCAGCCCGCGGGTGTAGGGATGGGCGGGCCGGTAGAAGACCTGCTCGACGTCGCCCTCCTCCAGCTTCGCGCCGGCGTACATCACCATGATCCGGTCGGCCAGCCCCGCGACGACGCCCAGGTCGTGGGTGATCAGCAGGACGGCGGTGCCGGTGCGCTCCTGGACGCGGCGGATGACGTCGAGGACCTGCGCCTGGACGGTGACGTCGAGGGCGGTGGTCGGCTCGTCCGCGACGAGGATGTCGGGATCGTTGGCGATGCCCATGGCGATCAGGGCGCGCTGCCGCATGCCGCCGGAGTACTCGTGCGGGTACTGGTCGAGCCGGGCGGCGGGGGAGGGGATGCCGACCAGGTCGAGGAGTTCGACGGCCCGCTCGCGCAACTCGCCCGAGGTCCTGGTGCGGTCGTGGACGCGGACGGCCTCGGCGAGCTGGGCGCCGATGGTCATCATGGGGTTGAGGGCGGACAGGGCGTCCTGGAAGATCACCGCGATGCGGCGGCCCCGGATCGCCCGCATCGCGGAGTCGGGCCGGCCCAGCAGCTCCTGCCCGTGCAGCCGGGCCGACCCGGTGACCTCGGCGGTGCGCGGCAGCAGGCCCATCAGGGCCAGGGACGCGGCGGTCTTGCCGGAGCCGGACTCCCCGACGATGCCGAGGGTGCTGCCCGGAGCGATCTCGAAGCTGAGGTTCTCCACGGCGGTGACCGGGCCGGCGTCGGTGCGGTAGCGCACCGTCAGGTCCTCGACCGCCAGCAGCGGCGGGGTGGGCGTCATCAGTGCCTCCCTTGCGGGTCGAAGGCGTCGCGCAGGCCGTCGCCGACGAAGTTGACGGCCAGGACCGTCAGCAGGATCGCGGCTCCGGGCGCGTACAGCAGGTAGGACTGCGACGTGCCGACCATCCCGGAGGCCTGGCTGAGCATGTTGCCCCAGCTGCTCCGCGGGGGCTGGACGCCGAACCCGAGGAAGCTGAGGGTGGATTCGAGGATCACCGCCGCCGCGACGGACAGCGAGACGTTGACGACGACGACGCCGACGAGGTTCGGCAGCAGGTGCCGCCACAGGATGCGCACCGTGGGGACGCCCAGCACGCGGGCGGCCTCGACGTACTCCTTCTCGCGCAGGCTGAGCACCTGGGCGCGGACCACGCGGGCGATCACCGTCCAGCCCAGGCCCGCCAGCACCAGCACGATGGTGACCGGCGAGGAGCCCAGGCCCTGGATGGCCAGGGCCAGCAGCGCGATGGCGGGCACGACGAGGAACAGGTCCGCCACCCGCATCGTCACCTCGTCCACCCAGCCGCCGAAGTAGCCCGCGACGCAGCCGACCACGGTGCCGAGCGTGGTGGACAGCACGGCCACGCCGAGGCCGATGGCCAGCGAGATCCGGCCGGCGTACAGCACCTCGCTGAGGTAGTCGCGGCCGAGCTCGTCGGTGCCCAGCAGGTGCGAACCCGACGGCGGGGTGGCGCCGAGCAGCAGGTTCTGGGCGTTGCGGGGTGCGGGGGCGAGCCAGGTGGCGCCGAAGCAGCCGACGGCCAGGGCGAGCAGGACCAGCACGCCGGCGACGGCGAGCCGGTGGCGCAGGAACCGCCGCAGGGCGATGCGGGCGGGCCCGGGTTCAGGGGAGGCGGACGCGCTCTTGCCGATCGCGGCGGCGGGACAGCCGGCGGACGCGGGAGCGGGGGTGGTGGGGGCGGTTCGGGTCATCGCAGGGCCACCCGGGGGTCGAGGAGCGCGTAGCCGATGTCGGCCAGCAGGTTGAACAGGATCATGGCGACGGCGACGACGAGCATCCACGGCAGGAGGGTGAACACGTCCCCGGCGAGCATGGAGTCCAGGAACAGCCGCCCCATCCCGGGGACCGCGTAGATCTGCTCGGTGACCACCAGGCCGCCGAACAGCAGCGCGGCGTCCATGGCGACCACGGTGACGAACGGCGCGAGGGAGTTGCGCAGCGCGTGCCGGACCAGGATCCGCCGCCGCGGCACCCCCTTGGCCCGGGCGGTGCGCACGTAGTCGCCGGTCAGGGACTCCAGCAGGGTGGCCCGGGAGAACCGGGACCAGCTGGCGACGAGGCCGACGGTCATCGTCAGCACCGGCAGCACGAGATGGCGGAAGTAGTCCAGGTCCGGGCCGCTGTGCCCGGGGGAGTGCAGCCCGACGAAGTACAGCGGCGGATGGGCGAGATGGAACTGCTGCTGCGGCCACACGGCGAGGATCTGGATGAGCAGCAGCCCCACCCAGAACGGCGGCATGGCGATGCCCAGGTAGGACAGGGCGGTGAAGGCGTAGTCGCCCGCGGAGTACTGCCGCGCGGCGGAGTACAGCCCGATGGCCAGCGCCAGCACCGCGGCGAACAGCACGCCCCAGCCGATGAGTTGCAGGGTGCTGCCCAGCGCGGAGCCGATCATGGACGAGACGGCGCCGCCGGTTCTGGTGCTGGTGCCCCAGTCCCCGGTGAGGAACGCCTTCATCCACAGCCCGTACTGCTCGGCCACCGAGCGGTTCAGGCCCAGCCGGGCGGTCTCCCGGGCCAGGACCGCCGGGTCGTGGCTCTGGCGGAGCTTGGCCAGCGGGTCGAAGGTGGTGCGGACCGCCCAGAACAGGACGAAGGAGGCGAGTGCCAGGACCGGGACGGAGTACACGAGGCGGCGGGCGATGTAGGTCACCATGGCCGGCTCACTTCACCAGTCCCCAGTCGGCGAGGTTCCACCACGGGCCCTCGACCGGGTTGATGGCGATCGGGCCGCCGATCCGCTTGTTCCAGAGCAGCACGTTGGGGACCGCGCTGATCGGGATCGACGGGACGTACTCGGCGAGCAGCTTGTCGGCCCGCAGGGACGCGCTGCGGCGGGCGGAGTCGTCGGTGCCGTTCGCGACCTGCTGGAGCAGCGGGTCCAGCCCCGGCACCCGGGCGCGGATGAAGTTGATGCCCGTCTGGCCGTTGGCCGCGGAGGGGATCGCCGGCGTGGAGAAGGTGGCGTCAAGCGACGGCTCGGGGAAGGAGTCGACGAGGGTCCACAGCCCCAGGTCGAAGTCCCCGTTCGGGGCGACCTTGCCGAAGAGGTTGGCGGCGGTGGTGTTCTGGATCCGCAGGTCGAAGCCGGCGGTCCGCAGCTGCGCCTGCAGCACCTGCTCGGTCAGCTCGCGGCGCTTGTTGCCGGCCAGCGAGACGATGGTGAACCGCGCCCGGCGTCCGTCCTTGGCCCAGATGCCGTCGCTGCCGCGGGCCCAGCCCGCGCCCTGCATCAGCTGGTCGACCTTCGCCTGGTCGAGGGAGTACTGCGAGAAGTCGGTGCCCGCGTAGCGGGAGACCAGCGGGGAGTTGAAGCTCTGGTTCGGCTTCGTGACCCCGAGCGGACCGTACAGCCGCTGCACGATGGCCTTGCGGTCGATGGCGTAGGCCAGGGCCCTGCGGACGTCGACGGAGTCGAAGGGGAAGCGGGAGTCATTGAGCCACAGCGCTTCCAGGTTGCCGGTCTGCGCGTCGGTCTGCAGCGCGGTGCCGGGCAGGCCCTGCTTGATCTGGTCGATGACGTCGAGCTGCGGCGACGGGTACAGCGCGTCCAACTGCCCGGTGCGGAACGCCTGGAAGGCGGCCGCGGTGTCGGTGGTGAACTGGAAGGTGACCTTGTCGAGCTTGGGCTTGGCACCCCAGTAGCGGTCGTTGGGGACCAGGGTGACCGAGGTGCCCCGGTTCCAGCTCTGGATCTTCCACGGGCCGCCGCTGAAGGTGTAGCCGTTCTTCATCACCGCGTTGCGGTCCCTGCCCTGGAGCAGATGGCTGGGCAGCACCCCGTACTCGCCGCTGAAGAGCGTCTTCCAGCTGCCGTAGGGGTGCTTGAGCGTCACCACGGCGGTGCGCGGGTCGGGGGTGCCCACGGACGCGATCTCGGTGTAGCCGGTCTTGTCGAAGATGTTCTTGCCGTCCCGGACCTGCAGCGCGGTGTACTTCAGGTCCGCGGAGGTGATCGGCTGCCCGTCCGACCAGACCGCCTTCGGGTTCAGCTTGTAGGTGATCCGCGGCTGCGCGCCGGTGGTGATCGTCGGCTCGCCGGCCATCAGGTCCGAGGCGGCCGGTACCCAGTCCGACCCCTTTCTGCGGACCGTGAAGACCTGGGGGATGGTCGGCGTCTCCATGATGTAGGTGCCCCAGATCGAGCCGCCGCAGGTGCCGAGCCAGTCGGCGCAGTCGGGCTCCTGCTCGGCGCCGATGACGATGCTGCCGCCCTGGCGCACGGCCGTGGTCGACTGCTGCTGTTGCTGGGTGCCGGCGGTCGTCGCGGGGGTGGTGCCGCTGGTGCAGGCGGTCAGCCCGAGGGCGAGGGCGCCCAGCGCGGCGCAGAGGGGGATGCGTATGCCGGAGGGGGATCTGGCAGGTTCGGCGGGGGTGCTGCTCGGCAGGTGGTTCATGGTGATCGGCCTTCCCTTGGACGTGGAGGCTGCGAGAGGGGGCGCGGCGAGGGGCCGGAGAGGGAGACGCGGGTACGGCGGGCTGGGGGTGGGGCGACCGCCCGGGGCGGCGGGCGGCTGGGACTGCTCATCGGGCCTCCCCGAGCGCGTCGATCAGCCCGGTCAGCAACTCGGAGCGGGGCACCAGGCAGCGGGCGTCGACCCACTCGTGCACGGCGTGCGCGCCGTCGCCGCGGGCGCCGATCCCGTCCAGCGTGGGGATCCCGAGCGCGGCGGTGAAGTTGCCGTCGGAGGCGCCGCCGACCCGCGCGGACCCCACGTCCGGCAGCCCTCGGGCGGTGGCCACCGAACGCGCCAGTGCCAGCAGCGGCGCAGACTGCGCCTCCTCCAGGGCGTAGCGGTTCACGCCCCCGGCCACCGTCACCCCCACATCGGCCGAGCGCGGCGACAGCTGTGTCAACGCGGCGTCCACGCGCCGGAGTTCGTCGGCGCTCCAGGCCCGGACGTCCACGCACAGCTCGGCCGCGCCCGGCACCACGTTGGTCGTCGTGCCGGCGTGCGCCACCGTCGGGGTCACCGTGGTCCCCAGCTCGGGGTCGGCCAGCGCGCCGACGCCGAGCACCTGGTGGGCCAGTTCGACGAGGGCGTTCAGGCCCTTCTCCGGCTCCAGGCCCGCGTGCGCGGACCTGCCACGGAACGAGATCCGGTAGAAGGCCGCGCCCTTGCGGGCCGTCTTCGCCGCGTCCCCCTCACCGGGCTCCAGCACCAGCACCGCAGAACAGCCGCGGGCCGCCTCCTCGATCAGTGCGCGCGAGGTCAGGGACCCCGCCTCCTCGTCCCCCGTCACGAGCATGCTCACGTGGTCCAGCGCGCGGACCCGCGCGAGCGCGTCCATCGCGATCACCAGGCCGGCCTTCATGTCGAAGACCCCGGGGCCGGTGATCCGGTCCCCCTCCCGCCGGAAGGGCCGCTCGGCCAGCGTGCCCAGCGGCCACACCGTGTCCGCGTGGCAGAGCAGCAGGACCGGCGACCCGGCGGACTCCCGGGCAGGCCAGTACAGATGGGGGACGTCGCCGCTGACGATCCGGCGCGGGGTCCCCAGTCCTGCCGGGGCCCATGCCTCCAGCAGGTCGTAGAGCGGCTCCAGTCCGGGACGGTGCCCGGACGGCGTCTCGTGCCCGACCAGGGCGGCCAGCCGCTGCACCATGCGCTCGGTGGCGGGACCCCGGGCGGGGTCCTGGCGGCCGGCGCCGTGTCCGCCGTCGTGTCCGGCCGGCCCGGGTGCTGCTGCCATTCAGCTCACCTCCGCGAAGAAGTCCGCGAGAGACTGCCCGGTGAGGGCGGGAGCCTCCTCGGGCACGTAGTGGTCGCACGGCAGTGCCCGGCCGCGCACGTCCGCCGCGTACTCCCGCCACACCCGCGGCACGTCGTAGCTGCGGCCCACGAAGCTGTGCTCGCCCCACAGGGCCAGCAGCGGGCAGGCGACGCGGCGGCCGGCGTCGAAGTCCTCGTCGTCGTGGCGCAGGTCGATGCCGGCGGCGGCCCGGTAGTCCTCGCAGGAGGCGTGGATCGCCGCGGGGTCGGAGAAGCAGCGCACGTACTCCTCGAGCGCCGCCGGGTGGAACGGCGTGCCGCCGTGGTGGCGGGCCCGCATCCGGGTCCGCACCCAGAAGCCCGGGTCGGCGCCGATCAGGTGCTCCGGGATGCCGTTCCCGGCCGCGAGGAAGAACCAGTGGTAGTAGCCGAGGCCGAAGTCCTTGTCGGCGTGGCGCAGCGCGTGCCGGGTCGGCACGATGTCCAGCACCGCCAGCGCGGTGACCGACTCCGGGTGGTCCAGGGCCATCCGGTGGCCCACCCGGCCGCCGCGGTCGTGCCCGGCCACCGCGAACCGCTCGAAGCCGAGGGCCCGCATCACCAGCCACTGGTCGCGGGCCATCGTCCGCTTGCTGTAGTCGGCGTGCTCCGGCGCGGCCGGGGCCGGCTTGTCGCTGTCGCCGTACCCGCGCAGGTCGCTCAGCACCACCGAGTAGCCCCGCGCGACCAGCGCCGGCGCCACCTGGTGCCAGATGAGGTGGGTCTGCGGATAGCCGTGCAGCAGCAGCACGGCGGGGCCCTCGCCGGCGGTGCGCACATGGATGCGCACGTCATCGGCGTCCACCAGCCGCGAGGAGAACCCGCGGAGCAGCTCATCGGTCATGCCCCAGATCACAGCAACCGCTCCCCGCGGCTGTCCAAGACTCTTCGCCGATGCCTCTGATAGGGCCTACCTATAAGCAGCCGCGATGAGTGAGAATGCGGACCATGGACGTCCGGCAACTGGAGTACTTCCTCGCGATCGTCGACCACGGCGGGTTCAACCGGGCCGCCTCGGCGCTCTACCTGTCCCAGCCCACGCTGTCGCAGTCGATGCAGTCGCTGGAACGGGAGCTGGGCAGCAGCCTGTTCCACCGCATCGGCCGCCGCGCCGTCCTCACCCAGGCCGGGCACACCCTGGTGGAACCCGCCCGCGCCGCCGTCCGCAGCCTCGAACTCGCCCGCGCCTCGGTCGGCTCCGTCCAGGCGCTGCGCGGCGGCGCCCTCGACATCGCCGCGATGCCCTCCCAGGCCGTCGAGCCGCTGGCCGGCCTCGTCCAGCGCTTCGCCGAGAAGTACCCCGGCGTCACCGTCAACATCCGGGCCGCGTTCACGCCGCGCGACGTCGTCGAACTGGTCCGCACCGGCGCCTGCGAACTGGGCCTGCTCGCCACCCCGGGAGCGCTCCCCGAACGCGAGGTGGCCGTCCACCCGCTGGGGGAGCAGCGCTTCGTCCTGATCACCCCGGCCGACGGGCCCTTCCCCGCCGGACGCCCCGTCGACTGCCGCGACCTGCACGGCCACCGGCTCATCGTCGGGCAGCGCGGCACCGGCATGCGCATCTTCGTCGACGGGCTGCGCGAGCAGGGCATCGACCTGACCGTCGCGGTGGAGAGCGAGCACCGCGTCTCGATCCTGCCGCTGGTGCTCAAGGGCGCCGGGCTGGCCGTCGTCACCGACGCCTGGCGGGAACTGGCCGAGCGGGCCGGCGCCTGGGTCCTGGACCTCGAACCGCCCGCCTCCCTCACCGTCGCGCTGATCAGCCGGCGGGCCGAACTCACTCCCGCGGCCCGCGCGTGCCTGGATCTGGCGAGCTGGGACCCGAGCCTGAACCCGGCGGGTCCTGAACCCGGCGGGCCCTGAGCCGGCGAGTCCTCAGAAGGCGGGTCCGGAGAGGGCGGGTCCGGACCTATAGGTCAGCCCTATCAAGGAAATCGCTGATGCGTCTTGGACGCGCCGGCGGTGATCTTGCTGCAATCGGGTCCATGACGAGCCACCGCATCGCCCTCATCCCCGGCGACGGCATCGGCACCGAAGTGCTGCCCGCCGCCCGGCAGGTCCTGGAGACCATCGGCGCCCGCCACGCCATCGACTGGGACTTCCAGGAGTTCGACTGGTCGTGCGCCCGCTACCTGAGCGAGGGCGCCATGATGCCCCCCGACGGCCTCGACCGGCTGCGCGCCCACGACGCGATCCTGCTGGGCGCCGTCGGCTACCCCGGCGTGCCCGACCACGTCTCCCTGTGGGGGCTGCTCATCCCCATCCGCCGCGCCTTCCGCCAGTACGTCAACCTGCGGCCGATCAAGGTCTTCGAGGGCATCCCCAGCCCGCTGCGCGGCGCGCTGCCCGGCGAGGTCGACTTCGTCGTGGTGCGGGAGAACGTCGAGGGCGAGTACAGCGAGATAGGGGGCCGGCTCAACCGCGGCTTCCCCGAGGAGATGGCCGTCCAGGAGGCCGTCTTCACCCGCGCCGGCGTCTCCCGCGTCGTCGACTACGCCTTCCGCCTCGCCGGCCGCCGCCGCGGCCGGCTCACCTCCGCGACCAAGTCCAACGGCATCGTCCACACCATGCCCTTCTGGGACGAGATCGTGGCCGAGGCCGCCGCCGCCCACGCGCGCGTGACATGGGAGCAGGAGCACATCGACGCCCTCGCCGCCAAGTTCGTCCTCGACCCCGCCCGCTACGACGTGGTCGTCGCCTCCAACCTCTTCGGCGACATCCTCAGCGACCTGGCCGCGGCGGTGGCCGGCAGCATCGGCATCGCACCGTCGGCCAACCTCAACCCGGAGGGTGAGCACCCCTCGATGTTCGAGCCGGTGCACGGCTCAGCACCCGACATCGCGGGCAAGGGCGTCGCCAATCCGATCGGTGCGATCTGGTCCGCGGCCCTCATGCTCGACCACCTCGGCCACCCGGAGGCCGCCGACGAGGTCACCGCCGCCATCGCCGCGGCCCTCGCCGACGGCAGCGCCGTGACCCCCGACCTCGGCGGCACGGGTACGACCGCCGGCTTCACCCGGCACCTGCTGGATCTGCTGGACCTGACGGATGCACCGGACCTTCCGGGCCTGCCGGGCCTTCCGGATCCGTCCCGGGGCGGAAGCGCGCTCTGATGTGGACGCGCTCGCCCTGCGGCCCGAGGATGCTGAGGAACTCCACGGAACGCTCGTCGGCGTTGCCGAACCAGTGCGGCAGGTGGGTGTCGAACTCGGCGACCTCTCCCTCGGCGAGGAGGAGGTCCTTGTCGCCGAGGACGACCCGCAGCCGGCCGCGCAGGACGTACAGCCAGTGGTAGCCGTCGTGTGAACGGGGATCGGGCTCGCGGCCGTCGGTCAGGCCGGCGGGCAGGAGCTGCTTGAACGCCTGCAGCCCGCCGGGTTTGCGGGTCAGCGGGACCACGGTCATGCCGTTGCGGGTGAACGGCTGCGGGTGGACCCGGGGGTCGAGGTCGTCCGGCGCGCCGACCGGTTCGTCGATCGGCATCCGGTAGGCCCTGGCCAGCGGCAGCAGGAGTTCGAGGCCCGGTCTGCGCTGCCCCGACTCCAGCCGGGACAGGGTGCTGATCGGGATCCCGGTGGTCTCCGACAGGGCGGTCAGCGTGGCCCCGCGGCGACGGCGCAGCTCGCGCAGCCGCGGCCCGACCGCGGCCAGCACGGCGTCGAGGTCGTCGTCCATCGCTCCGTTCCGCACCGGGCGCAGGTGCCGCTCGGCGGACCGCGGTTGGCAACGCAGGGAGGGCAACCGCCGAGCGATGGACGAGATCATGCATGGTCTCGGAGGTACCTTGACGGCGGGCGCGCCCATACGATCGCCGTATGAATGTTCGGCTCACATTCCTCACGGCCGCGCGTAGCGCCCCGCTGCTGGCCGAGCGCTTCGATGACGACCGGCCGCTCGACCGGACCGGCTGGTACGAGGTACAGCGTGCCGCCCATGCCCTGCAGCCGCTCGGGGCCGCCGAGTTGCGCTACTGCTCGCCGACCAAGCGCAGCCGGGACACCGGCGAGGCGCTCGGCCTGATGCCGCTGGCGCAGCCCGCCCTGCGCGACTGCAGCATGGGCCGCTGGAGCGGGGCCACCCTGGCCGAGGTCACGGCCCGGGAACCGGGCGCCGTCGACGTGTGGCTCGGCGATCCACGCGCGGCGCCGCACGGCGGTGAGTCCCTCCTCGCGTTCATCTCGCGCGTGGGCGGCTGGCTCGACACCCGGCCGGTCGACGACGGCGGGCGGATCGTCGCGGTCGCCGAGCCGGCGGTCGTACGGGCCGCGCTCGTCTACGCCCTCAAGGCGCCTCCTGCGACGTACTGGAACATCAACGTCAGCCCCCTGTCGATGCTCGAACTCACCGGGCGCGCGGGCCGCTGGAGCCTCAGCCTGTAGGGGCCGCCCGCCACCTCCCCGGCCCTGAAGACCCCAGGCATCCGCAGACGCCGGGCATCCGCCGGCCGCGCCGTCGGTTGT
This sequence comes from Streptomyces sp. NPDC020917, assembly GCF_044333795.1. NCBI lineage: Bacteria > Bacillati > Actinomycetota > Actinomycetes > Kitasatosporales > Streptomycetaceae > Streptomyces > Streptomyces sp. NPDC020917. Next base: position 139,199 of record NZ_JBIRRR010000014.1, read on the forward strand.
CCACAGGCTCACGGCCCGCCCTCGCGCTCGCCGACTACGATGTGAGGCACAGTCACACACCGTGAGGGGGACGGATGTCGGGCATCGAAGTGGCGATCGGGTACATGTTCGCCTGGCTGGTGCGCAAGGCCAGGCGCGTCGGCGGCCGGGCCGACGCCGAGGTCGATCGCACGCTGGACACCGCGATGGACCACCTCCACGACCTGGTCAGCGCAAGGCTCGGCGAGGACCCCGCGCTGCGGCGCCTCGCCGACGAAGCCGCCGCCGGGGGCGACAGCCCGAGCGTGCGGACGCGCCTGCAGGTTCAGTTGGCGCTGGAGGACGCCGCCGAGCAGGACGCCGGCTTCCGCCAGGCGCTGGACCATGCGGTCGCACAGGTCCGTGCGGCCGAGGGCAGGGCACACGGGGGCACATACGTCGGCGGGGACGTCCACATCGAGGCGCGGGACGGGTCGGCCGCCGCCTGGGCCATGGGTGATGTGACCGTGGGAAACCCTCCCAAGCCGGAGCCGCCCCAGGGCTGAGCGGTCCCGGCGCCGATCAGGCCCCCGGCGAGCACCCTTCCGTCTCCGTCCACGCCGCACACGGCGGCATCGCCGCCCACAGCATCGGACAGCTCGTCGTCTCCGCACCGCAGGACCGGCAGCAGGCTGCCGCCGACCGTCCGCGTCCCGTCGCCGACTGGACCGCCCAGCAACTCGGCGTTCACCCCGCCATCCACGGGTCCGCTCCCTTCGACGCCCCGGACGGCTTCGTCCTGCCGGAGTACCTGGAACGCGACCACGACCGTGCCGTGCGCGACCACCTGAGCGGCGCCGCCACCGCCGACCTGCCGGCGTTCGTCCTCATCCGGGGCTCGTCCTGCACGGGCAAGACCCGCACCGCGTTCGAGGCCGTTCACTCCTGCCTGCCCGACTGGCAGTTGGTCTTCCCCAAGAGCCCCGCCAAACTGCTCGCCCTGCTCGACGCGGATGCCCTCGCACCCCGCACCGTCCTGTGGATCGACGAGGCACAGAACGTCTTCACCGGCACCGACGGCGAGCAGGCCGCCGCCGCACTCCGCAGCAGGCTGGAGCAACCCGGCCCGATCGTGGCCCTCGGCACACTGTGGCCCGAGTACCACCGCGCCCTGACCGGCTCGCCACCGCCGGGCGCGGTCGCCGACGAGCGTGCGCACGCCCGCGCCCTGCTCCACCAGGCAGCGCTCGTCGACGTGCCGCCGTCGTTCGACCCCCAGGCCCTGAGGGCCTTGCGCGCACACGTCCACGACCCGCTGGGCATCGCCGCGCGTGCCGGCATGGACGGCAGGATCACCCAGGTGCTGGCGGCCGGCCCGCAACTGCTCGACCACTACCAGCAGGCCGTCCCCCCGCACGGCCCCTACGGCCACGCGGTGATCACCGCGGCCATGGACGCGCGGCGGCTGGGCCACAGCTCCCCGCTGCTGCCGGCGGCCCTCCTCGAAGCGGCCGCGGTCGGGTACCTGACCGACGAGCAGCGCGCCGCCGCGGACGGCGACACCTGGTTCTCCGCCGCGCTGGAGTACGCGCGGGAGAAGGTGATGGGCGTGGCCGCGGCGCTGGAACCCGTCGCCGACCCGGAGGGCGTCGGCGCCCTCCCCGGCGTCTACCGCCTCAACGACTACCTCGACAACCATGCGCGCACCGCGGGTCGGCGCCTGGCCTTTCCGCCCGACTCCTTCTGGACCGCCGTCCGGGACCAGGTCACCGGCACCACCGACCTCAGGACCTTCGCGGAGCACGCGCGAAGGCACTTCCGCTTCCGGATCGCCGCCGGGCTCTACCAGGTCCCGGCTGACCGCGGTGATCCGTATGCGCTGCGGCCGCTCGCCCTCCTGCGAGAACGGGCCGGGGAGGCGGCGGAGGCCATGCGCCTCTGGCAGCGGCTCGTCGAAGCGGGGGACCCCGATGCCCACATCGCCGAACGCGAGGGCTATCCCGCTCTGACCCATCTGGCGTTCCTCAGCGAGCTGGCCGGCGACAAGGAGGCCGCGGAACGGTTCGCCGAACGGTCCTCCGACTACGTGGCTCTGCGGGAACTGGCGTGGGAACGGGAACGGTCAGGAGAGACCGAGGCCGCCGAACGGCTGGCACAGCAGGCCGCCGACGCGGGAGCCGTGGCCGTCGTCCAGGCGCTGGCGCGCTCGCGCGAGGAGTCCGGTGACGCGGCAGGGGTGGAGCGGCTCTACCGGCGCGTCGCCGCCTTCGGAACCGCGCGAGCACTGAGGGAGTTGGACGGGCTGTTCAGGAGATCCGGGGACGTGCGGGGCGCCGAGCGCCTGTGGCAGCAGGCCGTCGACGCCGGGAACAGCGGGGGCATGGTCGAAGTGGCCCGGCAGCGTGAGCGGGCCGGCGACCTGGACGCCGCGGGCCTGCTGATCCGTCGCGCAGCCGCTCTCGGCAACGGCATCGCCCTGGCCGAACTCGCCGAGGACCAGGAGGCCGCCGGGAACACCGAAGCGGCCGCACTGCTGTGGCAGCACGCGGCGGACGCCGGCTGCGACCGCGCCTGGGAGAACTTGGCGCTGCTCCACTGGCGGGCCGGGGACGAGGACGCCTCGGAACGCTCGTGGCAACAGGCCGTCCAGGGCAGCACGGAGCGCGGCGTCGAGGAGTTGGTACGGCGCCGCGCCGGAGCAGGCGACGCCGACGGGGCGGCGCGCATGTGGCGGCGCGCCTTCCCGGGACGCCCGGTCGGGCGCGGGATGAACCCCGAGCGGCCCTGGGAGGAGGCCCCGGAACCCGAGGAGACCGAGGCGGCGCGCCACGTGGAACTCCTGCGACGGCAGGCCGCCGACCGCGACAGCATCGGCGCACTCCACGAGCGGGCCCTGCGCCTGGAGAAGGCGCGGGACCTCGGCGGCGCGGAGCGGATCTGGCAGCAGGCGGCGGACCGCGGGAACACCTACGCCCTCGCGGGCCTGGCACGGTTGCGCGAGTGGGCCGGCGACCGCGACGGAGCGGAACGTCTCGCCTGGCAGGCGCTGTCCTCGGGGGACCCCACAGCCGTCAACACGCTGGCGCGCCTGCGCGAACGGGCCGGCGACCGGACGGGGCTGAGACGGCTGTGCCGGACGGCCGACGACATCGACAGCCCGATGCTCATAGTCGAGTTGGCGCGGATCCACGAGGCCGCGGGGGACGCGGACGGCGCGGTACGCCTGTGGGAGCGCGCCGGTCGTGCCGGCGACAGCACCGCCTTGGTGGAACTGGCGCGGCGGCGCGAGGGGGCCGGGGACGCCGAGGGCGCGGAGCGGCTCGCCTGGCTGGCCGCGGCCGCGGGAAACGTCAGCATGCTCGGCGAGCTGGCCCGGCTGCGGGAGCAGAGCGGTGACCGGGCGAGCGCGGAGCGCCTGTGGTGGTGGGCCGCCGACACCGGCCTGCGCACCGCACTGAACGAGATGGTGGAGCTGCACGAGCGCGCCGGGGACGAGGCCGCCGCCGACCGCCTCTACCGCCACGGCCTCGACGCGGACCCCTCCACGACCACCCCCTGGCTCTGGCGCGTCCCCGCCCACTGGCGCCGGCCCGGGGTGTTGTGAGCCGCGGGCCGCTCGCGCGTCCCTGCCCCTCGGGCCGAACCACCGTCCCGAGGACACCGCCGGCCCGGCGGCTGCCGGGTTCAGGCAGCCGATGCCGGTCAAGCGGGTCCAGAATTCTGTCGAGCTCCGAGAACGGCTCGCCGGGAGACGGCGTTGTCAGTGGGTTCCGCCAGGGTGTGCTTCGTGGATGAACTGGTGGAGCGTGTCGACGATCAAGATCGTGTCCTGGGGGTGGTCACCCGTGGGCAGGCCATCCAGGAGGGCTGGCTGCATCGCATCGCCACGACGGTGTGCCGTGACGAGCGTGGCCGGATCCTCGTCCACCGTCGGTCGGCCCATCTGGCGCGCTTCCCCGGGCTCTACGAGTTCATGGTCGGCGGCGCCGTGGGTGTCGGCGAGTCCTATGAGCAGGCTGCCGGGCGGGAGCTGGCCGAGGAGCTGGGCATCCGTGGCTTGCCGCGCCTGCTGTTCACGTTCATCAACCGCAGCGGCCTGAGCCCTCACTGGCTCGGCGTGCATGAAGCCGTGATTCCGGACGCACTGACCCCCGATCCCGATGAGGTCGCCTGGCACGGCTGGCTGACCGAGTCGGAGCTTCATTCGGCCCTGACGGAGTGGCGCTTCACCCCCGACAGCCATGAAGCCTTCAGCCGGTATCGCGCGTTCCGCACCGCGCAGTCCTGACCTTTCGTCGGGGTCTGCTGAGAGATCATCTGCGGGGCAGCCCTTAAAGAAGGCCAACGGTTCGCAAAGCTGTTCCAGAGCCCGCACCGCTACATCTGCCATCGGAACTCGATCTCATGGCGCAGCTCGCCGGGTTCGAACTCGAATCCAGGCATGCGGACTGGCAACCGCGCCCCTGTCCAGCGTGGCCCTGGCCGGCGAGATCGAGACCTTGCGCGGTGTCCGGCGGATCATGCCGGGCGGCCCCGTCGGTGCTGAATCGCTGTAGCGACCTGCCACGCAGGGAGCTGGGTGGAGCAGGCGGGTCCGTCGATAATTGCCTCGACATCGGTCGCGGTGATCGGGGACGCTTCGCGCGATGACCAGAATCGACGACACGCCATCCGCGTGGGACGAGCGCACCCAGCTCACCACGTTCCTCGACTACGCACGTGACACCGCCCGCGCCAAGTGCGCCGGCGTCTCCGCGGAGAACGCACGCAAGGCGCTCCTGCCGGGCTCACCCCTGATGACCATGAGCGGAGTGATCAACCACCTCCGCTGGGTCGAGTACTACTGGTTCCAAGTGGTCCTCCTCGGAGAGGAGGACCTGGGCCCCTGGACCGACGAGGACCCCGACCGCGAAATGCGTATCGCCGTCGACTTCCCGATCACGCAGTTGCTCGACGAATACGCCGAACAGAGCGCCCGCTACCGCGAACTGGTCGCTGAGAACGGACTGGACAAGCAGGCCCAGGGAGCCGTCCGCAACGGCCTCCACGTCGATCTGCGCTGGATCCTCCTCCACCTCACCGAGGAGACGGCCCGGCACAACGGTCACCTGGACATCCTGCGCGAGATGCTCGACGGCACCACCGGCGACTAGATCCGGCGGAGATCACGGGCGGAGCCGAGTCGGACCGAGGCGACGGTGCCGGTGCCGAGGACGACTCCTCAGCGGCGGCCGGCGGCGGGGTTCGGCATGCGGTCGCGCCGCTTGCCCGGCCAGGAGACGGTGCGGGCCGGCGCGGCGCCGCGCGCCCGGACCGCGGACCGCCGGTGGCAGGGGCGAGGCCGACCGGGGTGCCGGGCCGGATGGCCGTCAGGTGCGCTGGGCGAAGACCACGTCGCGCGCGGTGCCGAGGGCGGTCGCGACAGCGCCGAGCAGCACCGCGTCCTCGCCGAGCGCGCTGGCCGCGACCTTGGGCCGCAGCGGTGTGAGGCGGCGCAGGGTGTCGCCGACCGTCTGCAGGAGCAGGTCGGCGCTGTGGCCGACGCCGCCGCCGAGAACGACGAGTTCGGGGTCGAGGACGGCGGCGACCGCCGCGACGGTGTGGGCGAGGCGTTCGCCCTCCTGCCGGACGGCGGCGACGGCTGCGGCCTCCCCGGCCCGGGCGGACTCGAAGACCGACTTCGCGGTGAGCGTGCCGGTCATGCCCAGTGCCCGGGCGGCGCGCACGACCGCGTCGCCGGAGACGGCGTCCTCCAGAGTGTCGGGTTCGCGGCCGTTCCAGGGCAGGAAGCCGATCTCGCCGGCGGCGCCACTCGCGCCGGTGAACGGCCGGCCGTCGGCGACGATGCCCATGCCGAGGCCGGTCCCGATCATCACGTAGACGAAGAGCCGGCTGCCTGCGCCGACGCCGAAGGCGTGCTCGCCGACGGCGGCCAGGTTGGCGTCGTTGTGGACGGCCAGGGGCACGCCCAATTCCTCGCGCATGCGGTCGAAGAGGCCGGCGCGTCCCCAGCCGGGCAGGTGCAGCGCGTACCGGACGCGGCGGGCCTCCGGGTCGTAGACCCCCGGTGTGCCGACGACGGCGTGCACGACGTCGCCGGCGGGGACGGCCGAGTCGGCGACGAGCCGGTGGGCAGTGGTCACGACGAGGTCGGCCATCGCGGCCGAGGTGCGCGCCCTGTTCCTGACGTCGGTGCGGGCCACGACCGTGCCGTCGAGGTCGGCGAGCGCGACGCGCAGCCAGGCCCGGCCGATGTCGATGCCCAGCGCGTGGCCGGCCGACGGGTCGGGGGTGTAGAGGACGGCGGCGCGGCCGCGTTCGGGGGTGTGGTGGCCGGCCTCGCGGACCAGGCCGGCCGCTACGAGCGAGGCGAGCGCGCTGGACACCGTGGGCTTGGACAGGCCGGTCTCGCGGGCGAGTTGGGCGCGGGAGGCGGGCGCGGTGCGCAGCCGTTCCAGCAGGAGGCGCTCATTGGAACTGCGCAGCCGCTGCTGGTTCCAGGGCTGGCCGGGCCCGCTGTCGCTGCTGGTCATATCGGCATTCTCACGTACCCGTGCGCGGATGTGGTGCGGACCCCTTGACGCCGTTAGTAAAGGAACTTAACTTAAGCACGCCCCGCGCCCAGGGCGCAGGGCCGCGCGCACGGCAGTCCCTCTCGACACCCGTCCGTCCCCGCACCCGCCAGGGAGCCCCCATGTCCGGCAGCCCCGCGCCCGCAGGCGGTTTCGTCCGCAGAATCGGCCTGTTCCAGGCCACCACCATCAACATGAGCCAGATGTGCGGCATCGGGCCGTTCGTCACCATCCCGCTGATGGTCGCCGCGTTCGGCGGCCCGCAGGCCATCCTCGGCTTCGTCGCCGGTGCCGTCCTCGCGCTGGCCGACGGGCTGGTGTGGGCCGAACTCGGCGCCGCCATGCCGGGCTCCGGCGGCTCCTACGTGTACCTGCGCCAGGCGTTCCAGTACCGCAGCGGCAAGCTGATGCCGTTCCTGTTCGTCTGGACCGCGATGCTCTTCATCCCGCTGATCATGTCCACGGGGGTGGTCGGGTTCGTGCAGTACCTGGGGTACCTTGCGCCGCACATGGGACAGACCACCGGTGACCTCGTCGGCCTGGCGATGATCGTGGTCGTCATCGGCCTGCTGTGGCGCGGCATCGAGCACATCGCGCGCATCACGGCGGTGATGTGGGCGGTGATGATCCTCTCGGTGCTGCTGGTGATCATCGCCTCGGCCACGCACTTCTCCGGCCACATGGCCTTCACCTACCCCGCGCACGCCTTCGCGCTGAACACCGGCCACTTCTGGACCGGGTTCGCCGCCGGCCTGACCATCGGCATCTACGACTACCTCGGCTACAACACCACGGCCTACATGGGTGCCGAGATCAGGACCCCGGGCCGGGTGCTGCCGCGGTCCATCATCTTCTCGATCCTCGGCATCATGGCGATCTACCTGCTGCTGCAGATCGGCACCCTCGGCGTCATCGACTGGCACCGGATGACCGACCCCAAGGACATCGCCTCCACGTCCGTGGCGTCCGCGGTGCTGGAGAAGACCTGGGGCAAGGGCGCCGCCGACACCGTCACCGTGCTCATCCTCATCACCGCGTTCGCCTCCGTCTTCACCGGACTGCTCGGCGGCTCGCGGGTCCCCTACGACGCGGCGCGCGAGCGGGTGTTCTTCCGCCCGTACGCCAGGCTGCACGAGCGGCACCGCTTCCCGATGTGGGGGCTGGCCACCATGGGCGTCATCACCGCCGCGGGCTTCCTGATCGGCCGCCACACCAACCTGGCGACGCTCATCGGGCTGCTCACCACCGTCATGGTGATCGTCCAGGCGCTGGCGCAGATCATCGCGCTCGGCGTGCTGCGCAGGCGCCAGCCCGGTCTGCGCCGCTCGTACCGGATGTGGCTGTACCCGGTGCCGGCCGCCGTCGCCCTGGTCGGATGGCTGGTCATCTACGGCTACGCGGACAAGAACTCACCCGGCCGCCACCCCATCGAGTGGTCGCTGGCGTGGGTGGCGATCGGCCTCGTCGCCTTCGTCCTGTGGTCGCGCTACGAGAAGGTGTGGCCGTTCGGGTCCAAGGAGATCAACGAGGACTACCTGGAAGGCCACGACCCCGACGCCGAACCCGAATCCGACCAGGAGGCCGCGGGGGTCCCGGCGTGAACGGGCGCGACCCGGCGTGACGCGGCCCCCGCGCGCGCTCGCGGTCAGTGCCCCTCCTGTGAACGGCTCGTCCGCGAACGGCCCCGTGAAGCACTCTCGTTGACGGCCGGTCAGCACAATCCTCGGCACACCGCCCGCCCGGCGCCCCGGGCGGGCGGACCGGCGAACTCGACCCGCTCACCCCGCTGGTGGCCAAGTACGGCCCCGTGGCACCCGAACCCGGCAGTACGCCGTCCCGTGGATGCACCTCCACCGCCACGACCGCGACAGGGCCGGAGGCTAAGGCGTGTCCGGGGAGGCTCCGTCAACGGGCAGGCACTCGGCGAGCAGGGCGAGGATGTCGCGCCAGGCCCGTCGCGCGTGCAACGGGTGGTAGGCGACGCCGGGGACGACGGCCTGCGCGACGGTCGGGTGGTGGAAGGCGTGCTGGGCCCCGCCGTACACGACGAGGCGCCAGTCGACGCCCGCGGCCTGCATCTCGGCGGTGAACGCGTCCCGTTGGGCGGGCGGCATGATCGGATCCTCCGAACCGACCCCGGCCCACACGGGGCAGCGGATGCGCGAGGCTTCGCCCGGCCGGCCCGTGGTCAGCGCGTTGACCGTCCCGATCGCCCGCAAGTCGACGCCGTCGCGCCCGAGTTCCAGTCCCACGGCGCCCCCGGTGCCGTAGCCGACGGCGGCGATCCGGTCGGGGTCGGTCCGCGGTTCCGCGCGCAGCACGTCGAGCGCCGCGTGGCCGATGCCCCGCATCCGGTCCGGGTCGGCGAGCAGCGGCATGCAACGGGCCAGCATCTCCTGGGGGTCGCGCAGGTAGCGCCCGCCGTGGAGGTCGAAGGCCAGCGCCACGTAGCCCAGTTCGGCGAGCGCGTCGGCCCGGCCGCGTTCGACGTCGCTGAGCCCCGGCCCCTCCGGCCCGAGCAGCACCGCGGGCCGGCGGCCGGTCCCGGCCGGGATGGCGAGGTGTCCGCTCATCATGAGGCCGTCGGCCGGGTAGGCGACCGTGCGCGTGATGACCTTCGTGGTGCCTGTCGTCATGGACGGGACGGTAGCCCGGGCGGCCCCCCGGACGGGCGGGTCTTCACTGTCGGCAGAACCGGCGACAGGCCCGCGCACGCCGACCCCGAACCCGCGCGCCGGCGGTCCGCGGATTCCGCCTTCGGGGGCGACAACGCCGGGCGAGGCCGCAACCGGACGGGCCGGGGCCTCGAACTCGTCCGCTCCGGGCTGCACGCACGAGCGATCCGGGATCCCCGTCCAAGGGTGAACCCGGATCGGGGTGCGGGGAATTCGGACAGGTTCGCGAAGGGCCTTTGCGGCGGGGACGCGGGCGCGGCCTCGCTGCTCGGTGATTCCTGTGAAACAGGGTGCCTGTGGTGTTCAGGCGCGGGGTAATCTCCTGCGCCCCCGGATACCCGGCCGGGGCGAAGTGGATGCGGGGGACACGGAATTCGCGCCGCGCCCCGCCGTCCTGCCTGCCGGAACGGGAAAGGAGGGACGGCGCCCACCCCCGGCCGGGGGAGATCGCGGAGGGGCGCACAACGGCGCACGAGGGAGCGCATGCACCCCCTGCGACCTCGGCGGAGGCGTGTCCGAAAAACGCTGGCGAACCGGTAAGCGGAGGGCCCGCGCCTCCCTATGCGCCCTTGCTACGGCCCGGTAAAGGCCGTCAGCATGAAGGACGGCCACCGCGTCGTGCGGCCGAGAGGAGAGTGCGCCGATGCCATCGGAGGAAACCCTGGCCCTTCCGGATGCCGACGCATTCCCCTGCAGGCCCGGCTAGCACCGAAGTACCCGCGAAGTCCGGCCCGTCCGGCGAATGCCGGGCCGACCGCCGGCCGGAACGCCGCGTCACCGCGTGCCTGGCCCGGCCCCGTTCGGCTCGTCAACCCGCCTGCGGGCCGCACCACTTGCGCACGGGTCACCTCAAGCCCGTTCCTTGGCGCCGCGCGGCCCACCGGCCCCCCGGTCGTCAGAGGGGCGGAAAACGCTGATGCTTCACCCCACACAGGAGGCACCGCATGACCTTTGACGCCCTCGCCGCACTCCGGGAAGCGGGCAACCCCGTCGACATGCTGACCCCGCAGCAGCAGGACGTCCTTTCCGGGCTGACCGAAGAGGAAGTCACCGTCCTCAACTCCGTCAGAGAGCGACTCGAAGCGGTGTCGGACGCGGATGTGGAAGGGCATTCCACCGCGATCAAGCTGGCGTGAAATGAGCCTGGCTTTCGGGATTCTCGGCCCCCTGCAGGTGCTGGAGGACGGCCGGCCGCTGGACCTGGGAACGCGCAAACAGCAGATCCTGCTCGCGGCGCTGCTGTGCCACGCGAACGCCCGGGTGGCCTTCGACGACCTCGTCGAGGCGCTGTGGGACGACGCCCCGCCGCGGACCGCCCGCAAGAACGTCCAGGTGTACGTGTCCTCGTTACGGAGGGTGCTCGGCGCCGGCTCGGAGTGCCGCATCAGCCACCGGACCGGGGGCTACGTCCTGCACAGCGACGCCGAGGAACTGGACGCCCTGCGCTTCGCCCGCCTCGCCGGCTCCGGCGCGGCGACCGACGCGCTGGCCCTGTGGCGCGGCGCGGCGCTCGACGGGTTCCGCGACATCCCCCTCATCGACGCCGCCGCGCAGCGCCTCGACCGGCGGTTCCTCGGGGTCTTCGAGGACTGGATGGAAGCGGAGATCGCGGCGGGCTCCGGCGCGACCACGATCGAGCGCGCCACCGACATCGCTCAGCAGCACCCGTTCCGCGAACGGCTGCGCATGCTGCAGATGACGGCGCTGTGCCAGGCGGGGCGCCGGGCCGAGGCACTGGCCGTCTACGACGAGCTGCGCCGCGCCCTCGCCCAGGAGCTGGGGCTGTCGCCGAGCCCGGCCCTGACCCGGTTCTACGACTCGCTGCTGCACGAACCGGCGCCTGCCGCCCGGCGTGAGACGCCGAGGCGCGGCCCCGCGACGGCACCGAATCTGGTCCCGGCCGCACCGCCGGCCTTCACCGGCAGGACCGCGGCCACCGCGCTCCTGACCGATGCGCTGGCGGCGCGCGGCAGCCGGCTGGCCGTCGTCACCGGCGCGCTGGGCACCGGCAAGACGGCGCTCGCGGTCCACGTCGCCCACCGGCTCGGCGAGTACTTCCCCGACGGCCGGTTCTTTGTACGGCTGCGCGGCGACGACGGGCGGCCGCGCGCGCTGGAGGGCGTGCTGCGCCAGCTGCTGGCCGCCGTCGGCCGCCCGGAGCCGCCACCGGGCACGGACCTGCGCTGGGCCTGGCAGTTGTGGCTGGGCGGGCGCCGGGCGCTGGTGGTGGTCGACGACGCGCGCCGCGAGTCCGAGGTGCGGCCGCTGCTCCCCGAGGTGGGGGAGACCGCGGTCCTGGTGACGGCGCGGCACCGGCTGATCGGCCTCGACGGCGCGTTCCGGCTGTGCCTCTCCCCGCTGACCGTCGACGAGGCGGTGGACTTCCTGGGCCGGGTCATCGGGGCGGAGAGGGTCATGGCCGACCCCGCCTCGGCCGCGCAGATCGTCCGGGCGGCGGGCCTGCTGCCGCTCGGGATCCGGCTGGTGGCCGACCGCCTCGCCTTCCTGCGGCACGTCCCGCTGCGGGAGTACGGGGCGCGGATGACCGGCACCCGGCCGCTCCTGGACGAGCTGTGCGGGGACGACGTGGCGGTGCGCGTCCGCCTCGCTGAGTCGATCGACGACCTGCCCGCGGCCGCGTACGGGGCCGTGCTGCGCCTCGGGGTGCTGCCGGAGCCGCAGTTCACCCTGGAGCAGGCGGCCGCCGCGCTCGACCGCGACCCGGACACGGCCGTGCGGGTGCTGGAGAACCTCATGGAGGCCAGCGTCCTGACCGTCCGTCACATGGACGTGGACGAGGAGGCCGGGCACACCGTGCGGTACGAGATGCCGGCCCTGACGTACGCCTACGCGCGGGAGTCCGCCGCGGCCGCCCGGGTTCCGGTGTCCCGGACCTGACCCCGGCACGGAGCGCATCCCTGGCCCGGGTGCGCCCTGGCCCGGGTGCGCCTGCGCGGGCCCGGCCGGCACCCCGCGCACCCTCCCGCGCAACTCCGGGCGGAGCCCTGGACGTGCGCGGGAACGGCCGTCAAACCGATTTCCAACCGGCGGCTACCCGCCGTCGAACCGGCGTTCCCCACCATCGGACTCGGACCGGCGTAGCAGGCGCCGCCTGGCGAAGGAGGAAGCATGCCCGAGGACATCAACCCCGAGCCGACCGAGGCCGAGGAAGAGGACGTCGACGTCGTCGCGCACGGCGAGGGCGAAGAGGCGGTCGAGTCCGGCTGCATCGTGAACAACAGCTCGGCCCTCTGAGGCGCACGAGCCCACCGACCGGGCCGTCCGGCCGCCGGCACACCGCCGCGCACCGGGCAGCCCGGTCGAACCGACCGGGCGAGGACGGGCAACCCCGCCGGGCGCCGCATCCCGGCGGCGGCCACGGGACCGGAGCCGTACCGCGGCGTCGGGCCGGCCGCCCGGGCCGTCCCGGTCCGCCCGCTCCCGCCGCCGCCCTGGAGGCTCCGTGAACGTGCTGCTCTGCCCGCTCAGTGACGGCGGCTACCTCTACCCGGCGATCGCCGTGGGACGCGAGCTGCGCGGCCGGGGCCACCACGTGAGCGTGCTCGCGCGCGCGGGCGCCGCGCCCATCGCCGCCGAGGCCGGCCTGCCGTTCGCGGCGGCCGAGGAGTTCGGCGGGCGGCGGGCCTTCTCCGCGACCTGGTGGGGGCGGACCGGAGTGGCCCAGTACCGCGCCACCGTACGCGCCGCCCGGCAGGCCCGCGCCGACCTCCTGGTCACCTCCGTGCTGTGCAACGGCGCACTCCTGGCCGCCGAGACCCTGGACATCCCCGTCGTGGTGATCGGGCTCGCGGCCCATCTGTGGGACTACCGGTCCGGCGGGGCCGGCGAGCAGTCCTGGGGGCGGACCCGGGAGAACCGCACCGCGGTGTCGCTCGACCTCTACGAGAGCGTCAGGGAGCAGGCCGGGCTGCCGCCGCGCCGAACACGCCGTCCGGACGACCCGGCGCGCGGCCACCCTTGCCCCGGCAGTCCTCTGCTCGGCGAGGCGCTGCTGCTCCGCGGCGACCCCGAACTGGAGCATCCGGGGTCCGAGCTTCCCCAACGGGTCCACCACGTAGGGCCGTTGGCGTGGGAACCCGCCGCGGACGCGGCGGAGACCGCGGCGATCAGGGCGCACACCGCGCGCCGCGGCAAGCCCGTCGTCTACGTCCACCTGGGGCGCTTCTTCGGCGGCCGCGACCCGTGGCCGCAGCTCAACGAGGCGTTCACCGGCGGCCCGTTGCAGGCCGTCGTCGAGCAGGGGCGGTCCACCGATCCGCGACCCGCCGCCGGCGCCGACATCCTGCTCGTCCGCAAGCCCTGGATGGGACCGCTGGTCGACATGGCGGAGCTGGTGCTGACCAGCGGCACCTCCGCGCCGGTGCTCGGCGCGCTGCTGCGCGGCCGGCCGCTCGCGGTCTCGCCCAACGGCTCGGAGCAGCCGCTGCTGTCCTGGGCCTGCCTGCGCGCGGGCGTCGCCGTGCACCTGCCCAAGGCGCCCGACCCGAGTCAGGACGTGAGGAGCGCCGCCGCGGGTCCGGCCGCGCTCCTCACGTCCGCACTGCGCGACGAACAGCTCCGCGACCGCGCCGCCGCGCTCGGGCGCCGGCTGGCCGCGGCCGGCGGTCCCGCGCGCGCGGCCGACGTCATCGACCAGGTGGTCCAGCAGTCCGCTACCTCGAGGGAGAACCATGAGTACGCGATCAGCCGGCCCGCATCCCGCGGCCGCGGAGCGGGTCTCGACGGGCGCGCTGCGGTGGATACGGCTGCACTCGGGATTTCTTGACGCGCCGTCCGGGCACGCCGAACTGCCGGTGACCCCGCGCGTCAAGGCGCTGCTCCAACTCGCCCTGCTCTGCCGCCACTGGGAGCGGGCGGCGCCCGCGGACCCGGCACTTGCGGAGGTGCGCGCGACCGTCGAACGCGTCTGGCGGCGCCCCGAGTACCCGCGCCAGCTCACCCTCGACCCGCGCTACTCCCAGCCGTTCCGGCTGATGTACGGCGCGCTCGCCCCCGCGGGCCTCGCCGGCAGCCCGTACCCCGACGTGCTGCGCGGGCTGGCCGCCGAGGGCTTCCTGGCACCGCGCGGCAAGTCGCCCTACCTGCACCTGGAGACGCGGTACTACGCCGATGTCGCAGGCGTGGCCCACCGGTTGCACTCCTACCGGGACCTGTGGGCGGCGAGCGAACTGGCCCGGCACGGCGGCGGGCGGTCCGTGGCCGGCCTGGAGGTCTGCAACGTCACGCACACCGTCTTCTACCTCAGCGACTTCGGGCTCCGCGATCCCGGGCTGGACGCCGCGGACCTGCGGCGCGCCCGGGACGTCGTCGACCGGCTCACGGACCGCTGCACGGCCCGCGGGGAGTGGGACCTGTCCGCCAAGCTCGTGCTCGCCCAGCACTGCCTGGGCCTCGACCCCCGGCAGACCGCGTCCGGAACGGCCGCCCTGCGGATGCTCGCCGAGGCCCAGTCCGCGGACGGCGCGATCCCCGGGCGCTGCGCGGAGCAGCGGGCCGACGACGCCACCACCCCCGCCGCGTTCTTCCGGATGGCCTACCAGGCGACCCTGGTGGCGGCGCTGTCCACCCTGATCGTGTGCAGTGCCAGGCCCGGAGGCGATGCGCGCACCACCGCCACCGCCACCGCCACCGCCACCGGCACGGACGACGCAGGCGTCCGGACCCCGGCACCCGCCGCGGGAGGTGCGCGATGAGCCGCGTCGACGAGGACCGCGCCGGCGCGGTACGGCTCCTGCGCGGGGAGCGGAACTGGTGGTTCCTCGGACCGGGCGGGGGAGTGGCGCGGCTGCGCGACAGCCAGCTCACCGAGGGCGGTGCGCTGCGGCCGGCCACCGAACGCCGGCTGCGGGAGCACGGGTTGCTCTCCGCGGGCCCGCCGCGCACCTACTCGCTGACGGTGCTGACGAGCACGCACTGCAACCTGGGCTGCGGCTACTGCTTCCAGAACACCGGCCAGGCCGACGGCGGCGGAAGCCGGCCCCCGCGGATCGGCCGCAACCGCCTGACCTCGTCGACCATCGCGTCCGTGCTGGACTTCACCGGGCGCCAGATGGCCGCGTCCGGGCTGGACCGGCTCAGGATCCTGCTGTTCGGCGGCGAGCCGCTGCTCAACCCGCGCGGCTGCCTGGAACTGCTCGAACGCGCCCAGGACCGCGGGCTGACGGGGGCGTGGATGATCTCCAACACCACGCTGCTCACCCCGTCCCTGGCCCGCAGGCTGGCCGCCCTGGGCCTGGACCGGATCCAGGTCACCTTCGACGGCGACCGGCCCGACCACGACCGCATCCGGGTCCAGCGGGCAGACGGCGACGGCACGTTCGACACGATCGTCCGGAACATCGTCCGGGCCTGCGAGGCGGCCCCGATCAGCTGGATCCTGCGGGTCAACATCTCGCAGGAGACCATCGGCGGCGTGGACGCGCTGATCGACCGCCTCGCCGCGTCCCTCGACCCCGGCCGGTGCACCCTGTACTTCGCGCAGGTCGGTGACGTCGGCGTCGGCTACGCCAACGACCTGCTCCACACCGGCGCGCTGTCGGCCCGCTTCACCGCGTGGCAGCGCAGGGCACTCGACCTCGGCTTCGCGGTCAGCCGCCCCCGGGCCCGGCAGCTCTGCGCGACCTGCGGCTACGGCGACGGCCGCTACGGCGCCGTGGTCAGCGCCGACGGCACCCTGTCCAGTTGCTGGGAGACCGCCGGCAAGAGCGACTGGCAGGTCGGCACGGTCGGCGGCGGGTACCTGCCGGACGGGCAGACGCGGCCGCGCTGGATCGGCTGCGAGGACCTCTACCTGCGCGGCGACGACGAGCGGGCGCGCGCGGACTTCCGCGACACCGTCGACGCCGCCCTGCTGGACTACCTCGACGAGACGGGACGGCTGTAGACATGTCCGGAGCACTGGACCGGCTGCGGACCGGCACCCTCGACTGGCTCCAGCACCACCTCGACTACTTCGACCCGTCCACGGAAGCCGCACGGTCGTCCGCGCACGGGAAGGCGAAGGCCGCCCTGGAACTGGCGCTGCTGTGCCACTGCGCGGCGCGCCCCGGCACTTGCGACGACCCGCGCGCCGACCAGGCCACCGACCTGGTGCGGACGCTGTGGCAGCGCACGGACCTGGCGGGGCTGCTCGGCGCGGAACCCCGCTACGCCGCCTCCTACGCGCTGGCGTCCGTCGCGTTCGCTCCCGGCGGGATCGACGAGCGGGTGTGCCGCGGCGCGCTCGCCGCCCTGGCCGGCGACGAGCTGTCCGCGGCGGGCGCATCCCCCTACCAGCGACTGGAGTTGCGGTACTACGCCGACAAGGCCGGGGTGCCGCACACGCTCGAACCCTACGAGGAACTCGCCGCCGCAGGCGTCCTCGCCACCCTGCCCGCCGCCGTCGCCGAACGCCGGCCCGCGCCCGGGGAGGCCCCGGTGACGATCCCCGAGGCCTACGCGCTCACCCATTCCAGCTTCTACCTCAGCGACTTCGGCGCGACCGCCCCCCAACTGCCCGCCGGCACCGCGGCGTCGGCCCTGCCGCTGGTCCACCTGCTGCTCGGCCACTGCGTCGAGCGCGAATGGTGGGACCTGGCGGCCGAACTGCTGCTGACCGGAGCCTGCCTGGGCGCCGAACCGCTCGCGGCCCCCTGGGGCGCCGAGGCCGTCGCCTGCCTGGCCCGGGCCCAGCAGCCGGACGGCTCGATCCCCGGGCGCTCGCCCCGCACCGCCGCCACCGCGGCCGACCCGGCGGCCGTGCGGTTCGAGAAGGGCTACCACACCACCCTGGTGACCGCCCTGATGGCGCTGGTCGTGTCCCGGGTGCGTGTCGCGTGAGGCGCCGGCTGGTCCTCATCAACCCGGCCTACACCCGCCTGTGGTTCGGCCAGGCCGTCTCCTCCGTCGGCGACGCCGTGTTCAGCACCACGCTGGTCCTGTGGGTCGCCACCGTCCTGGCCAAGGGCCGGCCCTGGGCGCCCGAGGCGGTCAGCGGCGTGCTGCTGGCGACCGGCGCGGCCGTGCTGCTCGTCGGCCCGGTCGCCGGGGTGTTCGTCGACCGCTGGGACAAGCGCGCCACCATGCTGCGCACCGAGGTGCTGCGCGGCGGCCTGGTCGCCGCCCTGGCCGCCGTCTCCTTCCTGCCGGCCCACGACCTGGGGATCTGGGCGTGGCTGGCCATGGTCTACGTGACGGTGTTCGTCCTCAACGCGGCCACCCAGTTCTTCAACCCGTCCCGGTTCTCGGTCATCGCCGAACTGGTCACGGGCGAGGCGGACCGGGCCCGCGCGGCCGGCATTGCCCAGGCGACCGGGCAGACCGCCTGGATCATCGGGCCGCCGCTCGCCGCGCCCCTGCTGTTCGCCGTCGGCCTGCAGTGGGCGCTGCTGTTCAACGCCTTCTCCTACCTGGTGTCCTACATCGCCATCAGCTCGGTCGACGCCCGCCCCGCGCCGAGCACGGAACCGGACAGCCCGGCGCCCGAACGCCGTGGATTCCTGCACGACTTCACCGAGGGGCTGAGGTTCTTCCGCGGCAACCGGTTCCTGGTCGCCCTGCTCACCTTCGCCGTGATCGGCCAGCTCGGCATCGGCGCCCTGAACACCCTGAACGTCTTCTTCGCCACCAGGAACCTGCACGCCTCCGCCCACCTCTACGGCTACCTGGGAATGGCGATGGGCATCGGCGGCATCGTCGGGGCGCTGTGCGCCGGCCGGGTCGTGGAGTGGATCGGCGCCCGCAGGACCACCTGGATCGGCCTGCTGGCCGGCGGCGCCCTGCTGGTCCTGTACTCACGGCAGTCGCACTTCCCGGCAGCGCTGGCCCTGCTGTTCGTCTTCGCCCTGCCGCTGACGATGCTCAACACCGCCATGTCACCGCTGCTGCTGGCCGCCACGCCGCGCGAACTGCGCGGCCGGGTCGTCGCGGTGTTCTACCCCGTCACCCAACTGGCGGCGATGCTGGCCGCGGTGCTCTCCGGCTGGCTGGCCGGCAGCGGGCTGCGCCACCTCGACGGGTCGGTGGCCGGCCTGCGGTTCGGGCCGATCGACACCATCTTCACGGTGTCCGGGCTCGTCGTGGTGCTCGCCGGCGTCTACGCCCGCATCGCCCTCCCCGACACCGGGGAACCGGCCGCCGCCCCCGCCCCGGCGCCCGCCGAGCAGACCCTGGAGGGCACCCAGTGACCTGCTCGGCGTGCGGGCGGCAGGCCGGCGCGTCCGACCGGTTCTGCGCCGGCTGCGGCGCGCCGCTGGCCACCGGCGGTACCGAGGGCGAGACGCGCAAGCGGGTGTCCATGCTCTTCCTGGACATCGTCGGCTCCACCACGCTCGCCGAACGTCTGGACCCCGAACCGCTGCGGCAGGTCATGGACCGGTACTTCGCCAGCTGCGGCGCCCGCATCGCCGAACACGGCGGCGCCGTCGAGAAGTTCATCGGCGACGCCATCCTCGCCGGCTTCGGCGTCACCGTCGCGCACGAGGACGACGCGCTGCGCGCGGTGCGCGCCGCGACCGGCGCCCTGGCCGCGCTCGCCGACCTCACCGCCGAGCTGGGCGCCCGGTACCAGGTGGAGTTGGAGGCACGGGCCGGGATCTGCACGGGCGACGTCATGGTGATCACCGGCGAGGGCGGCTACTTCCGCGTCATCGGCGACTCGGTCAACACCGCGGCCCGGCTGCAGACCGCCGCGGCACCGGGCGAGGTGCTGATCTGCGCCGACACCGCGGCCGTGGTGCGCCGGCACGTCGGGCTGCAGGCCGTCGCCCCGCTGGAGCTGAAGGGCAAGGCGCGGCCCGTGCCGGCATGGCGGGTCACCGCCCTGGAAGGCGCCGCGGACACCCCGGAGCCGGTGCCGTTCATCGGCCGCAGCGACGAACTCGAGGAGCTCGAACGCAGCCTGCGCCGCACCCGCACCCGGCGGCAGGCGTGCCTGGCCACGGTCATCGGCGCGCCCGGCATCGGCAAGTCCCGCCTGGTGCAGGAGTTCCTCGCCCAACTTCCGGACGGCGAGGTGACGGTGCTCACCGGCCGCTGCTCCGCCTACGGCCGCGGGATCACCTACCGGCCGCTCGCCGAGATGCTCGGCTCGCTGCCCGGCGGCCGGCAGGCGCTGCCCCTGCTGCTGCGGCCGGGCGACGACGGCACCGCCGGGCCCTCCCCGGCGCACGGCCTGGTGGCCCGCACCCTCGGCACCGTCCTCGACCCCGAGGCGGACGCGGCGCGCGCCGGCGCCGAGGACATCGCCTGGGCGGTCCGCCACCTGCTCGAAGTCCTCGGCAGGTCAAGGACCGTGGTCATGGTCTGGGAGGACCTGCACTGGTCCGAGGAGACCCTGCTCGACCTCATCGACGACGTCGCCACCTGGCTGCACGACGTGCCGGTGCTGCTGCTGTGCGTCGCCCGTCCCGAACTGCTCGACGTCCGCGGCGCCTGGGGCGGGGGGAAGCCCTGCGCGATGACCCTGGAACTCGGACCGATGAGCGCCGAGCAGACCACCGCGCTCGTCGGGCGGCTGGCCGCACGCGGCGACGTCCACCCGCAGGACTACCAGGAGGTCAACGGCACGGTCGTCGAACTGTGCGACGGCAACCCGCTGTTCGCCGAGCAGCTGATGGACGTCCTGGCCGGCAGCGCTCCCGACCCGCAGATCCCGCCCACCATCCAGGCCCTGCTGGGCGCCCGGCTCGACCAGTTGCCGCGCACCGAGCGGACCCTGCTGGAGCTGGCCGCCGTCATCGGACGCGAGTTCACCCCCGGCCTGCTCCGGTCGATGGCCGGCGCCGACGGCATCGACGCCGCCGCGACGGACCGGGGCGTCGCCCTGCTGTCCCGCCGGCGGCTGCTGGAACGCGGTCCCGCCGGCACCCACCGCTTCACCCAGGCCCTGCTGCGCGAGACCGCCTACGAGTGCACGGCCAAGGCGCGCCGCGAGCACTGGCACGACTTCCTCGCCGGGCACCTCGCCGCGCAGCCCGGCCAGGACCCGGTCTCCGTCGCGTACCACGTCGAGGCGGCGTACCGGCTGCGCCGCGAACTACGGCCGGGCGACCCGGCGTTGCCCGCGCTGGCCGGCGCCGCGGCCGACACCCTCGTCGCCGAGGGCATGAACGCCCTGTCCCGCAAGGACCTGCCCGCCGCCGTCCAACTGCTTGAGCGCGGACGGGAATTGCTACCGGTCGGGGACCGGCGCCACACCACGCTCGCCCTCCACCTGTGCGACGCCGGGCTGTGGTTGCAGGACCCCGAACGCTGCCTGGCCGCGCTCGCCGCCGCCGAGGCCGCGCTGCCCGGCGACTCCCGCAACGCGACGGTCTGCGCGATCCAGCGGGCCCTCGTGGACCTGCGGCTGGGCCTCGCCGAGCCGGCGGAGGTGACCGCCCGATCGGCGCGGCTCGCCGGGCAGCTGAGCGCCGATCCGGACGACGACCTCGGCTGGTGCCGGCTGGAGCAGCTCCGCGCCCACCTCGAACTCGCCGCCGAGACATACGCGTTGGCGGAGGCGTCGTTCGCCCGCGCGCTGAAGCGGGCACGGCGGACGGCCGACCCCTACGAGGACGACCGGCTGCTCGCGGCCCTGTGCGAACTGGCCCAGTGGGCACCCACCCCGGTGGCCGCGGGGCTGGAGCTGTGCGACGCCCTCGCCGCGCGCTTCGCCGCCGGCCGCTCCCTGCTGCTGCCCGTCCTGGTGACCCGGGCCCATCTGCAGGCGCTTCATGGCGACATCGACGGCGCGCGGCACACCCTCGACGGCGCCCTCGCGTACTCCCGCCAGGACCGTCTCGACCTGGCCGACGCCGTGGTGCTGGACGCCGCCGGCTTCGTCGAGTCGCTGGCCGGAGCCCACGAGGCCGCCGAGGCGCGGTACCGGCAGAGCCTGGGCGTGCTCCGCACCACGCCGCACGCGGTGGACACCCGCGGCACCGAAGTCGCCGTCGCCAGGGCGCTGTTCGCGCAAGGAAGAGTGGACGCCGCCCGCACCGCCCTCGACCGGATCGAGGAGCAGGACGCGGACGCCGGGCACCCCGGCCTGCGGGCCCGGCTGGGCGCCGCCGCCCTGCGCGGGAGGATCGCGTCGGCCCGCGGCCGGCACGAGGACGCGGTCGCCGCCGCCACCGAGGCACGTGCGCTCTGCACCTCCTCCGACGACCTGTGCCTGACCGGCGAGACCCTGTTCGACCTGGCGGTGGTGCTCAGGGCGGCCGGGGAGCCGGCGCGCGCCACCGCAGCGGCGATCGAGGCGCTGCGCAGCTTCGAGGCCAAGGGGGCCGCGCTGCCGGCCGGGCAGGTCCGCGGCTGGCTTGCGGCCGGCGAGGGCGTTGCGGCGGGCGGGGCTGTCGCGGCCGGCGACGAGAGGCCGGCCGGTCACGGTGGTACGGCGGGCGACGGCGGGGGAGGAGGTCCTGGTGACTGACTCACCGCCCTGGCGCAGACCGCCGCGTGACCACTTCCCCGGAGTGCCCGCCTGGAGCATGCCGGTGGCCGCCATGCCCGAGGAACCCTTCGATGTCGTCCGGCACGGCCCGGTGACCCCGCAGTGGGCCTGGGGCGGCGCGGACGGCTCCGGCGTGCGGGTCTGCCTGCTGGACAGCGGGGTGGACGCCGACCACCCGATGGTCGGCGGCCTCGACGGCGCCCTGGACGTGGTCGAGGCGGACGACGGCGCCTTCACCGTCACACCCGCCGACGTCGGGGACACCGCGGGGCACGGCACCGCGTGCGCGAGCGTCATCCGCTCCGTGGCCCCCGCCGTGTCCCTCACCTCCGTACGGGTGCTGTCCGGCGGCCGGTTCGGCAGCGGACCCGCGCTGCTCGCGGGCCTGGCCTGGGCGGTGGAGCAGGGCTTCGACGTCATCAACATGAGCCTGTCCACCACGAAGGCCGCCTTCCGCGAGGACCTGCGCGACCTCGCGGACAGCGCCTACTTCCGGCGGTGCGTCATCGTCGCCTCGGCGCACAACATGCCGGTGCGCAGCTATCCGTGGCCGTTCGCCTCCGTCATCTCGGTGGCCAGCCACGACAGTCCCGACCCGATGACCTACTACTACAACCCGACGCCGCCGGTGGAGTTCTACGCCCGGGGGGTGCGCGTGCCGGTCGCGGGGCCCGGCAACCGGCAGTTCCTCAGCACCGGGAACAGCTTCGCCACGCCGCACATCGCCGGAATCTGCGCGCTCGTCCTCAGCAAGCACCCGTCGCTGACGCCGTTCCAGCTCAAGTCCGTTCTCTACCTGGCCGCGCGGAACGTGGCCGTACCCGAGGGAGGCGCGCGTGCCCACTGACGCCCCGGAGATGGCCGACGCCCTCCAGCGACGGCTGCTCCAGTCGATCGTCGAGGTCGCCCGCAGCATCTTCGGCGCAGCCGCGGCCTCCGTGCTCCTGCTGGACCCCGCCGACGACGACCTGGTCTTCGAAGCGGTCGCGGGCGAGGGCGAACAGCACCTGGTGGGAAGCCGGTTCCCCAGCGGCACCGGCATCGCCGGGTGGGCGATGGCCTCCGGCCAGCCGCTCGCGATCGACGACGTGACCGACAACCCGCTGTTCGCCCGCAAGGCCGCCGAGTCCACCGGTTACGTGCCGCGCAGCCTCATGGCCGCACCGCTGCTGTGCGGCGGCGACTGCGTCGGCGTGCTGGAAGTCCTGGACCGCGACAGCCGCCCGCGCTCCGACCTCGGCGACATGGCCTCGCTCGGACTGCTGGCCACCGAGATGGCGACCGTGCTGGAACTCGTCGTCCACCTGCGGGCCGGGAAGGCCGGGCGGCCGGCCCCGTCGCCCGCCTCCACCGAGGCGCGGCCGACGCCAGGAGCAGCCGGCGCACGCACGCCGCGAGACGACGGCGCACACACCCCGGGAGGCGACGACGCGCTGCTGCGACGTGTCGCGGACCGGCTGCCCCGCGCCCCGGAGCATGTGGCCGCGACCGTGACCAAGCTGCTCACCATGGCCGACGAGCTGCTGGCCGCCGGCGATGGCTGACGGCCACGAGACCTTTCTGGCCCAACTCTCGTGCCGCGCAAGGGTCATCGACGTGCGGCCGCGTCCCGTGCCGGCCGTCCTCCTGCTCTCCCGTACCTGCGACACCGACCTCGACCCGGTGGCGCGGCGGCTCGCCGAGGACGGCGTGCCGTGCGTGCGGCTCAACGCCGACGAGACCCGCGGCGCCGACCTGTGCGCCGAGCCCGACGGGCGCTGCGTCCGGGTCAACGGCCGCCTGCTGGCACCCACGGTCGCGTGGATCCGGCACTTCGACCCGCCCGCCGTGCCGCCCGCCGTCCCGGACGCTCCCGACGCGGCCGCGGCCGCGACCGCGTTCCTGCGGGAGTCCTGGCTCGCCGCGTGCGACGACCTGGCGGCGGTCTCCGGCACGGCCATCCGCGCCCACCGCCCGGGCACTCTCGCGCAGTTGCGGCTCGCCCGGCGCCACGGCGTCGCGGTGCCGCGCACCGTCCTGACCACCGACCCGCACGGCGTCCTCGACCGCTTCGACAGCCCCCGGCTGGTCGTCAAGGCCGCGCACCGCCACTTCGTCGAGACGGCCCCCGGCCGGCTGACCGGCGTCTTCCCCGTCATCACCGACCGCGACGAACTGGCCGCCGGCCCCCGCCCGGGACCACCCGTGCTCGTCCAGGAACACATCGCGCACGAAGCGGAGTTGCGGGTCTACTACGCGGCGGGCCGGATCGTCGCCTTCCGGGTCACCAAGGGCGCGCCCGACGAGCCGTGGACGGCCCCGGGCCGGATCGGTGCCGAACTCGTGGAACCGCCGCCCCCGGTGGCCGCCGCCACCACGAGGCTCGCCGCGGCGATGTCCCTGCGCTTCGGGGCGTTCGACTTCCTCATGCGCGCCGGCGAGCCGGTCTTCCTGGAGGTCAACCCCGACGGCGACTGGCACTGGGCCGAACGCCGCGCGGGCACCACCGCGGTCACCGAGGCCGTGGCAGCCATGCTCGCCACCCTCCACCGCGCATCTCCCCCCGTCCCCGCGGACCTCCTCACCCTCCTGGCCTGGCGGCCCGCCTAGTCCCGCCCATCTTGCGGGTGCTGGACATGGACGGTGAGTCCGCTGATGCGGCCGGCTTGGATGACGGGAGCGTTCTGGACTCCGCCGTTGACCTCGTTGTGCACGGTGCACTGACCTGGTGCCGCCGTGTCGGCCAGGCGCCGCAAGGAGTTGAGGAGATCGCGCAGTTCCCTTGAGGTGGCAAGGCCCGATGTGACCGACCGCACCAGCTGGGTGCGCCATTGATCGACGAGTTCGCGGGCGGCCCTCTCGACGTCGGCGGTGTCCGAATTCACCAGTCGTGTTCGCGTATGGTCCAGGTCTGCGAGTGCCGTGCCGCCTGAACCGCTGCGTGCGAGGAAGCGACCGGCAAGCTGGCGCGCATGGGTCCAGGAGTCCGTGGCCATGAGGGAAACCAGCGTGGTCGCTCCCGACGCTGCCAGAGCGGTGAGCTCGCTGTTCATCACATCTCCTCGGTGCTTCGGTAATCGGGGTGCCTATGGTCCGGCTCGTCGGTCGTGTCTTCCGGCACGTGGGCGTCGTCCTGCGAGGTCGCTGGCGGCTGGTCATCGAACCTGCGCAGCACATCATCGGCTGCCTCGTGCCGATCCTGGGCCCTGATCATGTCGGCGAGCTGCTTGGCCAGGAACGACCGTCGGTCGTCGCCCTCCGCGAAGCCCACCGAGTCGAAGAATCCTGCCAGATGGTCGGCAGCCTGCGGTTTCGGCTCGGCCGTCGGAGGAACGTTCGTCTCGAACCCCGCCGGGAATTGTGCGGGGAACTCCGCCGGGAACTCCACGGGAATCGGTCGGCCGAGCTGCTGTGCAAGCAGTTCCTGGAGCCGCTCGGGAATGTCGCTGTCGTTGGCCGCCGACGTGAGCTGTGCGAGCAGACCCAGGTCGGTCACCGTCTTCTCCACGTGCTCATCGTTCTTCGCGAGCCACCAGACCACAGCGCTGCCCGTGTCCTTGAGTACGTCCTCGCCCAGGTATTGCCGCTTGCTCTGCTCGTACTTGCGCTGGTGCTCCCAGACGGCCTTGTCCTTGCGTACGTCGGCGAGCCGGTCCAGGCGCTCCTGGTCGGGTGTGAGCAGCGTGACTGCGACGTTCTCCGCCATGGCCTGAAGATGTCCCGTGAGGTCCGGGCGCATTCTGCTGAGGGCGCCGCTGAGTTCGTGCTGGACGAGCGAGGCGCGGCCGGGTTCGCGCTTCTCGGTGATGGCACGGGCCCGATCCAGGACCGAATCGACTGCGAGGCCGGCGGGATTGAGAACGGGCTCGCTGCCTGAGGGCGAGAGAAGGTACCACCGTACGGTCGCTGAGAACACGAAGTCGTAGTCGGGCCACTGGCTGGGGAGCGCGACCTGGCTGACGCGGTGTTCACTGCGCTCCACCGGGGCCGCCGTGAGCTGCTCCTCGAAGCTGACCGGGATGGGGCCGCGGCGGAGCGCGGCGGCCTTGAACGCCACAGTCGGCACGGCCAGGAGTAGTGCTGCCAGCGCTGGCCAGGCCCAGACGGGCCATCGCTGCTCCAGGCCGACGATGGTCAGCAGCAGGCCGCAGAGCACGGTGAGGAAGACGGTCGTCGTCTTGCGTCCGGTCGTCATGGTCGGGTCCCCCCGGCTGAGGCTGTCGTTGAGTCGATTGGGCGTAGGCCCTGGGCGGTGCGGATCTTCGAGAGGAGCCGTTCGGTGGTCGCCGCGGCACGCTTCCGGTCTCCTTGCGTGGAGCGCTCGGCTTCGCGCGCGAGGGTGTACAGCGCGGCGAAGACACTGCCGCTCCTCCCGTCGCAGCGCCCGGCCGCGCCGACGAGAACGTCGAGCAGCATGTCACCGCCGGCCCCGTCGTCGCCTGCGGCGGTCTGCAGCCAGCGTGCGACCTGCGGTTGCCACTGCGTTCGCGGAAGCGAGGCGAGAACCCCGTGCCAGCAGGTGGTGAGGGAACGCTGGATACCGTCCTCCCGTACGAGTGGCCGCATCGCCTCGCCGTTCAAGGACAGGGGCAGCGGATCGCAGGTCTCGAGGAAGATCGCGAGCACGACCGGCTCGAACTGCGCTCTTGCGAGGCGGTCGAGCAGTAGCCTGCGCAAGCGGCGGCTCGTGGCCACGAGTACCTGCAACTCCTCCCGTGCGCGAGTGGTGCCGGGCGCGCGCCGGGCCAGGTGGTAAAGGCGGATCAGGGCCCGGTCGGGATGGGTCGCGGCGATGACGTCGGCGCAGACCCTGACCAGGACCTCCCCGAACCGGCTCTTGAGGTGACGCTCCCTGCACCACTGGTAGACGAGACTCCGCAACCGCGCACCCTGCACGGGGTCGTTGAGACCACATGCGAGCGCCCGAACGGCGGCTTCCGCTGACGACCGGCTTGCCGGCGCGGAACTCCAGCCCTCGGCAAGGGACATCAGCTCCTCTCCGCGTCCGGTCCGCAGGTACTGACCGGCCAGGCGATCCACCAGCTCGCTGTGGACCTCGGCAGTCATGTGCGGGTCCTTGAGATCCAGGAGCTGGGCCACCCAGGTGCCCAGATGCCTGCGCAGGTCGGGCACGTGGTCCCAGTAGTGGGCCCGGACGGCCGCGTCGAAGTCGAGTTGGCCGAACCGCACTCGTCCGCGGGCGTCGGTTTCGGCGCGGATCTCCTCGAACCGCTGGGACAGGTCTTTGCGTTCGAGCAGCGTGAGCTCGTCGGGCGGAGCACCAGCGATGCGCAGCAGCATCCGGGCGGCCTGGTGGACGACGTCCGCGTGGGAGCCGTGCAGCATGGCGACCGTGATCAGGAGTGCCTGCTGCGGTGCCTCGCGCAACGAGCGGGCCAGCGTGGCGACGTCGGCCCGCCGGTCGATGCCCGCGCTCTCGGCCTCGTCCCACCAGGCCGCGAACTCCGCGTCTGGTGCGGCCTCGCGGGCGCGGCGCACCAGATCGGCGAACTCCGCAACCTCCCGCAGTGGCCGGTCCCGCAGGAAGCCGGTGGACGTCTTGTCCGGCCGCATGCAGTCCTCGTATGCCAAGCCGTGCTCGCGCAGGTGCCTTCTGAGGACGTCGAGCGCGGGAGGCGGGGAGATCACCACGCGGTAGTGCTGCAGGTCGGCGTCGAGCCTTCGTCCGTGCGGCATCACGACGACCAGGTGGGCCCGCCGGTCGTGCACGGTCTTGCGCAGGGCGGGCAGGTCACCGCATGCGCGGATCCACCGGGTGTCCACGGCGGACGAGAGGTCCAGCAGGAGTTGATCGCCCTTCTCGACGAGATCGGGGTCGCGGAGGGGGAGCTCGTCGTCGTCCTCCTCTGGCTGCAGCTCCTGGAGGGTGCCGCCGTCGCGGTGGTACTCGCGCAGCAGGACCCGGGCGGCACAGGTCCGGCCGGACCCGGGCGTGCCGTCCAGGATGACGGTGCCGGTGCTGGCGAGCAGGGTCCGGGCCCGTCCCATGTTGCCGGGTGCGACCAGGACCCTGCGCGACCGGCCGAGTTGGTCGTCGGCGACGCGGCGGAAGGAGGGCCCGCCAGAGTCCGGGGAGTCCGCCGCCGCGTGAAGATGGAAATCTCCGCTCCCGGTGTGCATGAAGCCGCTCGCGTTCCCGACCCACGTGTTGGAGGAGTGCGTCACCGACCGTCGTCCTCGTTCCGCTCCGCCCGGCCGAGCCGGTTCCGGACCCCGCCCTGGTTGTCGCCCTCGAAGTACGTCATCCCGTCGCCGGAGAAGTGCCTGCCGCCCGTCACATGGCGGGTGTTCTGGTTGATGTCACCCGTACCCGTGTGGATGGTGCTTCCCCGGGAGTCCTTGATGACCGTGCCCCCGAAGTCCCCTGTGACGTCCCCGGTGATGGTCCCGGCCTGGAGGGCCGGTCCCGACACGTCACCCACCGAGTTGGTCACCGAGCCCGCCGCGGGCACCGGCTCGACCTGTGTCAGGTCCGGTAAGCCGGGGACCATGTCGGCCACCGCGTCGGCGATGCGACGGAAGCCGGACTCGGGGTCGGCCGTGTCGAAGGGGATGGACTGGATGTCGGCCAGCCGGGCGAGTTCCGGCGGCAGTTGAGCCTTGTCCAAGCGGTCCATCCTGCGGCCGTCCAAGATCGGGACCACCGGCAGCGCGCAGGCGAACGCCTCCTCGATCTCCTTGCGGACCCAGTCCTGCGGATCGCGCAGCCGGGCCTGGAAGTTGATCCAGTCGGGCCCGATGACCGCCAGGAGCACGGAGCAGCCCCGCAGCCTCCTCAGCAGCTTGTCGGGGTAGGTTTGGCCGGCGGTGATGGACCGCGACGCCCGGAAAACGCGATCCCGGCCGTACCGGCGCAACAGCTCCTGATCGATCAGCGCGGCGGTCTTCTCGCCGTCACCAGTCCGGTAATTGATGAAGATCTCTTCCACGGTCATCCCTCTTCTCAGGGTGTGGGTAAGGAGGTCAATGTGCCGAGCCGCGGCGCCAGGAGGCGGACCGACGGGTGATCGGAATGGCGGGACAGGACGCGGGCCAGTCGCCGAAGATCGGTCGTCACGGTTGCCGACCGCACCGCAGCCACTCCGTCGAGCAGCGGGCCTGCCAGTGCACAGGCGTGATCGATGTCGCCGTCCGCGGCGTACGCGAGTGCCCGGCGCACCCCGTACCTCACCTGGGTACGCAGTGCGTCCGCGCCCACCAGGGCGAGTTGGCGGTCCAGGTGCTCGCTCGCCTCCCGTGTCCGCCCGAGATCGACCAGGCACCATCCGGTCACCATGCCGACGGGATCGGGAAGATGCATGGTGCCGATCACCGGCCCCTCGGAGTCGCTCCCCTGCGCCAGGAACTCCCGGGCACGATCGAGGGCGCGCATACAGGCGCTGCGGTCGCCCGCGAGCGCGTGACCTTGCGCCTCACGCTGCGCGGCCAGGCCGCGAATCCGCGGAGGCAGAGTGCCGTTCTGGGCGCGGTGGGCCAGGGCGATCGTCTGCGCGGCATCGTTCCGGTACAGCGTGACCAGTGCCCGGCGGACCAGGGCGTAGCCGGCCAGCGCCCGATCGCCTCCGGCCCCCGCGAGTTCGACGGCGCGCTGTGTCCACCACAGGGCCGCCCGGTCGTTTCCGGTCTCCTGCACCAGCCATCCGACGTACTCGGCATAGCGGGAGCCGAGCGCGAGCAACTCCGCACGGGTGCGGGCGTCGGCGTGGGTGGACAACTCCCGCAGCGTGTGGGTCTGGGCGATGAGAACAGGCAGGAGCAGCCCGGGCTCCACGCTCTGACCGAGCCGCCGGTAGTGCGTGAATAGCGAACGGGATGCCTCGAGCATCCCTGCCCCGGTGTCCGGGGCGAGCGCTCCCCTCTCGTCGGACCGCCACGTCATGAGGGAGGCGACGCCGGCGCCCATCACCTCCCGTCGGCCTACGGGGTGGAACCAATTCGGGCCGTCCGGGGACAACTGCATGGTCCACTCCTCCTCGTGGGGGGCGTCGTCCGAAGCTGCTTCGCAGGTTGGGATCGGCTGGGTCGTGGTGATCAGGGCGATCAGGGATCCGTCGGCGCCGAGGGCGGCGTCGCACAAGCGGGCGAGGTCGTGGCTCGGTGTCTTGATGCCTCGCTCGACCTTGCTGAGCTGCGCCTTGCTGTAGTGCACGACCCGGGACAACGCCGTGAGACTCATCGCGGCAACGAGACGTCGCCTCCTCAGCTCTTCACCGAAGAGCGTGGACGGCTGCGGCACGGAAACCTCCCAAGACCGTCCGTCCCGGTCGAGGAGCGCTGCACGAAAGAGTGCGGCAGAGCCCACCGGACGGACAAGGCGATCGATGGTGTTTCCCGTTTCCTTCTCCGACGCTGGAGCGCGTCATGCGCGTACCTTGCGGCGGGCGAAGGGTTTGCGACACGCGCTCCCAGCGGGCGAACGGGCTGGCGTCGGCTGGAGCGGGGTTGAGCCGTGGCACGTCCTGGTCGACCCCGAGGGAATGGGGTTCTTCCTACTCAAGGGCGACCCAGGGGGCGAACACCTGGGCGACGGCGTCGCTGGGGACCCTGGTAGTGGATGCGGACGCCCTCGCGCCGGGTCGCGACGAACCACCCCGAGCCGCCGCGGCGATTTCGGCACTGCCTGCGGGCGGCGGGCTACCGGTCTAGCCGGCCTGCCCGGCCTGCCCGGCCTGCCCGGCTTGCGGGACGGCCGGGCGGCGGCCGTGCGCGGTGGCGGCGACGGCCGGGAGGACGGCGAGGGCGAGGACGCCGCCGGTCAGGGCGAGGACGGGGTACCCGGCCAGGTCGACGACGACGCCGGAGGTGATCCCGCCGGTGGCGCCCGCGATGGCGATCGCCACGTCGACCATGCCCTGGGTCCTGGCGCGGGTGGCCAGGGGGACGGCGTCGGTGATGAGCGCGGTGCCCGCGACGAGGCCGAAGTTCCAGCCCAGGCCGAGCAGCGCCAGGGCCAGAGCCAGGAGGGCGACGGAGTCGCCGGGTGCGAGGGCGGCCAGCAGGCCGGCGGCGAGGAGGGTGACGCCGGCGGCGCCGGCCACCGTGGTGCGGCCGAGGCGGTCGGCGAGGCGCCCGGTCAGCGGTGACGGCAGGTACATCGCGCCGACGTGGGTGCCGATGACCAGGCCGGACGCCGCCGTTCCGTGGCCGTGGTCGTGCAGGTGGACCGGCGTCATCGTCATGATCGCGACCATGACGAGCTGTGTCGTGATCATCACCAGCGCGCCGAGCACGACGCCGCCCGGCGGGTTCGCCGGCCGTGGCGCGTCGGCCACGCGGGCAGGGACGGTCCCAGGGCGCGCGTCCTCTGCGGCGTCCGCCTCCTTCACGGCGTCCGGGACGGGTTCCGGGGCATCGGGCCGGGCCCCGGCGTCCGGCGCCGGGGCCGCGGCGAGGGAGTGGGCGAGCAGCAGGGGATCGGGGCGGAGGAAGAGCGCCAGCACGAGGGCGGCCGCCGCGTACGCGACTCCGGACAGCAGGAACGGCCCGGCCAGCCGCGGGATGCCGAGCGCGGCGGCCAGATTCCCGGTGGGAGCCGCGAGGTTGGGGCCGACGACACCGCCGAGGGTCGTCGCGACCAGGACGGTGGACACCGCGCGGGCGCGGTGGGTGGGCGCGGCGAGATCCGCACCGGCGTAACGGGCCTGGAGGTTGGTGGCGGTGCCGGCGCCGTAGACGAACAGGGCGGCGAACAGCAGGGCGGGGCTGCTCAGGGTGGCCGCGGCGATGACCCCGGCGCAGCCGGCGGCGCCGGTGAGGTATCCGGCGGCAAGACCCGGACGGCGCCCCTTCACCTGCGAGATGCGGCCGACGGTGATCGCGGCGAGCGCGCTGCCCGCGGTGAACAAGGCGCTGGGCAGCCCGGCGAGGCCCGCGGTCCCGAGCATGTCCTGCGCCAGCAGGGCGCCGACGGTGATGCCCGCGGCCAGGCCCGCGCCGCTGAGGATCTGGGAGGCGACCAGGACGCGCAGGATGCGGGCCTGCGCCCGGTCGACGTCGGGTATCGCGGCGGCGGCCGCCGTGGAACTGGAGCCGGCTCCGGCGGGGGCGGGGGGCTGGGGCATGGCGTGCTCTCTGGCGGTAGGCGGCGGGGGAGCCGGTGGCGGCGGGCGTTCGCGAGCGCCGGTCCGGTATCTGGCGGCACGGCGGGTCCCGCCCCGCTCGCCGGTCGTGACCTGCACGGTAGCGGCCCTGGTCCCTGCCGGGAGGCAGCGGCCCCCGCCCGCTGGATCGCCGGCCGCCTGGACGCCCCTCCCGCGGTGGAGTGGTGTCCGGGCGGCCGGCCCTCTTGCGCCGCGCGGGTCAGGACGGGGCGGGCTGCCTGGGACGCGGGTCCGGCGTCGCGGGGGTGCGGCGCAGACGGCGCAGGGCGAGCAGTCCGCCGGCGCCCGGGACCAGGGACAGGGCCTTCGCGGAGGGCGTGGCCTGGTCGAGGCGCCAGGTCGCGGCCACGACGAACAGGTACGCGCAGCCGTGGGTGGGCCCCAACAGCGCCGACAGGGACGGGAGATGAGCGGTGAACAGATTGGCCAGCATCGCGATCAGCGAGACGAGTTCGGCGTGCGCGGCGATGCGCAGGTGACGCAACGGCACGGTCACACCCCCGTGGTGGAGCCGGGGCGGACGATCATCAGGACGGTGACCGTGGCCCACAGCAGGTTGAACACGCCGGTCAGCATGGCCAGACGCTGCGGCGCCGCAAGGGAGTTGGCCACGGTCCCGGCCAGGGCCTCGCTCTGCGCGGGCAGGATCAGCAGGGCGAGGACACCCGCGGCCGCCGCCGTCAGCACGATCGAGGCGATCAGCCAGCCGCTCCCGAGGACGCCGAGACTGCTCGCCGTGGCGAACCCGAAGACGGGAACGGCGAGACCGACGCCCGCGTAGACGCGGCAGATGCGGTGCAGCGTCCGCAGCGTCGCCGGCGCGTCGCCCCCACCCGGGCCGCCGGGGTCACCGGGGTCACCGGAACCGGCGGTCTCCCGGGATTCGGCGCGGGCGCGCCGCAGCGCCGGGGGGAACATGCTCGCGGCGACGGCCACCGGACCGACGGCCATGACGGCGGCCAGCACGTGCACGGCCAGCAGGAACTTCGTCATGACCGGTCCTCCGCGGCGGTGCGGCGCTCGCCGGTGACCTTCGAGGCGGGCAGCCGGCCCGCCCTGGAGGTGCCGGTCAGCGTGTCGCCATCGATCGTCACGTCGAAGGCGAGGTTCAGCCGGAGGGGTCTGGTGATGGCCTGCGTCCAGGTGAGCCGGTCGCCGTCGAGGACGATGCCGGTCAGCGGTACCTCCTCACCGGTTCCTCGGGCCGTCCCGGTCAGGACGCCGTCCTGCCGGCGGAGGTCGACCACGGCGTGGATCTTTCCGATGGGGGTGCGGAGGGACAGGTTCCAGGTGCCTTCTGCGGACATGCTGAGGGTCTTTCTGACAGGTGGGACGTCTGGTCGACAAAGGGGGGCCGCCGAACCGGCGGCCGGGGCCCGGAGGTGGTTCAGAAAGCGGCGGGCGCCGGGCCTCGCGCGCGCCAGACGGTGCCGCGCCGCTCGTGGGCGAACAGCTCCTCGACGGCGTGGGCGACACGCGGGCCCACCTCGCGCTCCAGCAGGTACAGGCCCAGATCGAGTCCTGAGGTCACGCCAGCGCCGGTCACCAGGCCGCCGTCGTCGACGACCCGCGCGGCGACGGCGCGCGCGCCGGTGGCGTCGAGCATGTCCAGACCCAGGTGGTGGGTGGTGGCGTGGCGCCCCTCCAGCAGGCCGCACATGGCCAGGACGAGCGAGCCGCCGCAGACCGCGGCGACCGTCACCTCGGGGTCGTCCATCGCCCGTTTCAGCAGCGCGGGCAGTCCGGTCGTCAGCGTGCGGGCGAGCACGACCGGGATGAGCTCGTCCTCCCTCCCCGCGGCGGCTCCCACCGCGCCGTCCGGCCCTTCCCCGCCCGGTGCCTCCTGCTGCGGCACCTCGCCGGGTGCGCCCACGCGGCCGGATGCACCCGGGACCAGGACCAGGTCCGCGCGTTCCGGGTCGAGGGCGGCGGTGGCGCGCAGTGCCAGGCCCCCGGTGCCGCTGACCACCTCTCGGGGGCCTTCCGCGGACACCAGCTCCACGCTCACCGCGCCCCGCGAGGCGACGCCGCCGGCGTGCAGCACCTCGTAGGGGGCGACGACGTCGAGCGGGTCGAAGCCGTCGAAAAGGACGATCTGGATGTGCATCGACGTTCCTTCGGTGTCGATCTCTGTTGGTCGCTGCGAAGTCAACCCGCTGCCGGCGCGGCGTCCCAGTGGCGTGAGTGACGTGTTTCAACGGAATATCGCCAACCGCTGGATGAGGGCCCGCAACGGCGGTGACATGGGGATATCCGCGGATCCTGGCCGAAGCGGCAGATCGTCGAGGAGGTAGGTTCCTGCCATGCACACCGTCGCCGTGCTCGCGCTGGACCAGGTGATCCCATTCGACCTGTCCACTCCGATCGAGGTCTTCACGCGCGCCCGGCTGCCCGACGGGCGCCCCGGTTACCAGGTGCGCGTGTGCGCCGAGCGCGAGGAGGTCGACGCGGGGACCTTCACGCTGCGCGCCCGCTGGGGCCTCGACGGGCTCCGCGACGCGGACACCGTCATCGTGCCCGGTGTCAGCGACCCCACGGCCCCGCTGCCCCCGGACGTCCGCGACGCGCTCCGCGCGGCCGCCGCCGACGGCACGCGCATCGCCTCCATCTGCACCGGCACGTTCCCGCTGGCCGCCACCGGGCTGCTCGACGGGCTGCGGGTGACCACCCACTGGCTCGCGGCCGGGCTGCTTGCCGCCACCCACCCGGAGCTCGAGGTCGACCCGGACGTCCTCTACGTCGACAACGGCCTGATCCTCACCTCGGCCGGCGCCGCCGCGGGCCTGGACCTGTGCCTGCACATGATCCGCCGCGACTACGGCTCCGCGGTCGCCGCCGACGCCGCCCGGCTCTCCGTTATGCCGCTCGAACGGGAGGGCGGGCAGGCGCAGTTCATCGCCTACGACCACGCGCCCACGCCGCAGGGCTCCGCTTTGGAGGCGCTGCTCGACTGGCTGCGGGACAACCTCGGCCGCGAGCTGACGCTCGCCGACATCGCCGCCCAGGCCGGCACCAGCACCCGCACGCTGATCCGCCGCTTCCGCGAGCAGACCGGCAGCACCCCGCTGCAGTGGCTCCACCGGGCCCGCGTCCGCCAGGCGCAGCACCTGCTGGAGACCACCGAGCACTCCGTCGAGCGCATCGGCTCCCAGGTCGGCTTCGGCTCGCCGACGGCCTTCCGCGACCGTTTCAAACGCACGACCGGCGTCAGCCCGCAGGCGTACCGGCGCACCTTCGGCTGACCGCCCGCGAGACCCGCTGCCGAGGGCAGGAACTGCCCGAGCGCGAAGGATCTGCAAGGATGTGCGGTGGATTGTCCTCAGGAGGCCACATGCCGTACACCGTCGACTTCGAGAACGTCGCCACGACCGGCCTGGAATCGTCCCCGGTCGCCGATGCCCTGGCCGGACTGCGCGCCAACGAGGCACGCTACTACCGGAACAAGTACGACCACGTCTTCACCGTCAGCCCCGCGGGCGAGGCGCCCGAGGTGCTCGACTGGGTGAACCGCATCCTCTCAAAGGAGCGCGACCTCGCCATCTCCTCCCGCCCGCTGGAGGTGACGTCCTTCGAGGTGGACGGCCTCCGGATGGCCTACGTCTTCTACGAGTCCGGCCTGTCGATCAACGTGATGTACGGCATCGAGGACGGCAAGAAGCGCGCCGTAGGCTTCAAGCTCTCCCAAGGCATGGAAGTACCCGAGGAGTTGGCCTCCCGCTTCAAGTTCGCCCGCCAGAAGTCCAAACTCGCCGGCGAGATCCGCGGCTCCTTCTTCGTGATCAAGGGCGAGTACTGATCCGCGCGGCGCCCGGCCTCGGGAGCCGGGTGCCGCGCGGTGCGGCCGGGGTGCCGCCCGGGGAGGGACGGGGCGCGGTCAGGGGGTGAGCTGGGTGCGGGCGCGGGCGGCGGCCGCGACCACGGTGTCCTTCTGCGCCGCGGTGAGCAGGCCGCGGCCCTGGAAGTCGTCCGCGGTGCGGGCCACGGCCGAGACGAAGTCGCCGTGCGTGTGGAACGGGGCCTGGTCCCACACCACGTCCAGGAACGTGAGGCCGTCGTGGCCCGGCGAGGCGACGCCCTCGACCGGCATGTCGTAGGCGGGCAGCCCGTCGTCCCGCTTGACGTTGGGC
The DNA here is from genome assembly GCF_044333795.1 of Streptomyces sp. NPDC020917. NCBI lineage: Bacteria > Bacillati > Actinomycetota > Actinomycetes > Kitasatosporales > Streptomycetaceae > Streptomyces > Streptomyces sp. NPDC020917. Next base: position 175,064 of record NZ_JBIRRR010000014.1, read on the forward strand.
ACTCCGGTGGCGACCGGACCGAAGACGATGTCGGGTTCGACGCGGCGGAAGTAGGCCGACTGCGGCTGCGGGTCCCCGACGTACCACGGCTGCAGCCGCAGCGTCCCCGCGGTGAAGGTCGGGTCGCCCGCGGCGGTCGGCGCGCCCGGCGTGAGGGCGGCCCGGGTGTAGTCGCCGTCGCGCTTCAGGCCGGAGTAGAGCGTGAGCCGCCGGTACGCGCCGTTCCCCGGGTCGCCGAGGATCGACATCAGCACCGGCCCCCAGAACACCGACTGCGTGTCGGGCCGGTCGGTGGCGCGCTCGATGCGGATGCGGAACGGCATGGCGACGTCGATCACGTCGCCGCTGCGCCACGTCCTGCTGAGCGTGAGGTAGGTGCCCGGCTTCGCGTGCACTCCTGCGTCGACGCCGTTGATCCGGACGGTGAACCCGCCGGTGGCCCACGCCGGGACGCGCAGCTTGACGTCGAGCCGGCCGCTGCCGGTGATCGTCAGCCGGGAGGTGTCGCCGCGCGGGAACCGCGTCTGCTGGTCGACGGTGAAGCCGCGCTCGGGCCAGGTCAGCGTGGAGGCGAGGTAGAGGTTGACCCACAGCGTAGAGCCGTCCGCGGAGCGCGCGTACACCAGCTCCTGGTACTTGGTCTGGTCCTCCAGGCCCGCGCCCCCGTCGCCGGTGCCCAGGTTGCCGAAGTCCCGGCTCGCACCCGGGGCGAGCGACTGGAAGTAGGTGATGAGCGGATCGCCGGTGCTGTCGGAGTCCTGCCGCGAACCGAGGATCTGGTTGACCACCGCGCGCTCGTAGTAGTCGACGTACGCCGCGTCGGGCACGTGGAAGAACAGGTTGCGGACCAGCTTGACGAGGCTGTGGGTGGCCTCGGTCTCCGAACCGCTGTGGGTCAGCGCGTTGGCGATGTCGCCGCGGTTCTGGAACTGCTCGTCGTTGGCGTTGGAGCCCGGATACGTGCCGCCGGTGCCGCCGATGGCGTACATCCGGTGCGGGACGACCATGCCGAAGAAGTTCTTCGCGACCCGCAGGTACTCCTGCTCCCCGGTCTGCTCGTAGATCCGCAGGTAGCCGAGGTTGTTGGGGATGTGCTGGTTGGCGTGCAGGCGGTCAGGCCGCCGCGGGCCCGGGTTCCTGTCGTGCGTGACGGTGAGGATGTCCTCGTTCCGGTCGCAGGCGCCGAACAGCGACTGCCGGTTGTCGAAGAACTTCGCCGTCTCCAGGTACTTCGCGTCGCCGGTCAGCGCGTACACCTCCGCGATCGGCTCGGCGACCGCGTTGAACTCGCCCGCGATGTACGTGTCCCACATGAGGTTCAGGTCGGCCCGGGTGATCGGGCCCTGGTACTGCGGGTTGTTGACGTCGCCCAGCGTCAGCGTCAGATGCGCCCAGTCGGCCATCTTCGTCACGACCTGGAGGGCCTGCGCGTTGCCGGTGGCGTAGTGGACGTCGAGCAGGCCGCGCATCAGCATGTGCTGGGTGTACCAGGGGGCCCAGGTCCCGGTGTCGCCGCCGTAGGTGGCGAAGCGCGGCGGGCCGAGCCGCAGGACCAGGTCGTCGGGGAGCGCGCCCAGGTAGCCGGGGTGGGTGGGCACCCAGTCGGCGGGGTCGGGCGCGGGGACAACGGTGGCCGGGCGGTGGTGCGGCGAGGAGTCGACGGCCTCGGTGCCGCCGTCCTCGTCGAACCCGTACCAGGCGACGCTGCCGCCGCCGGTGGTCCCGGCCGCCGACCCGGTCAGCGACAGCACCTCCGCCTGCGTCAGCGCCCGGTCGTAGATCTGGAACTCGTCGACGGCGGCGTCCAGGGGCGGGTCGCCGTACTGGGAGCGGCCGATCCACACGTTGCCCGCGCCCGCCAGGTCGGACGGAGTGAGGGTGAGCGCGGTGTTCCGGGCCACCTGCTCGCCGCCGACGTACAGCGTGCCGGTGCCGCCCGCGAGGGTGACCGCGACATGGGTCCAGCCGGTGGGGATCGGGTCGGGCGCGTCGATCCGCTGCTCGCCCTGCGAGCCGCCGGTGGTGATCGCGAAGCGCGCGCCACCGCCTCCCGCGCTCACGGTGAGGAACATGTTGGTCCCGGTGCCGCTGCCGAAGTCGAAGACACGGGACCAGTCCTGACCGTCGGTCGAGGCCCGGTTGATCCAGGTCGCGACGGTGAAGTCGGTGAGGCCCGCGAGGACCGCGGACGGCAGCGCCACGTACTGGGCGGGAGCGTCACCGCCCAGCTTCAGCGCCTGGCCGAACCGGCCGGCGACGCGGCCGATCGGCGGCTGCGCCGCGCCGCCCCCGGCCGTCCTGGCGGAGATGGCGTCCTGCACCGCCGCCAGCTCGCGGACGATCCAGTCGCTCTTGTCCTTGAAGACCTGCTCGCCGTCGTCGCAGTAGGCGTGGGCCAGCGACGTCAGGTAGTAGCCGGTCCAGTGGCCGGTCAGCTGGCCGCCGTCCTCCCAGCCGCCGACGACGGGCACGCCCGGCGGGTTGGGCCGGCCGGCGTTCGCGTTGAACGGGACCAGGAAGCGGCGCTCGTCGAACTCCCGGATGAACGCCTTCATCCGGTCCCGCTTCTCCTGGAAGACGCTCGGGCCCAGCTTCACCTCCTGGAGCGCGAAGGGCCGCACCGGCGCGTTGCTGCCCGCGCCGGCGAACGGAGGCAGGGTGGTCGCGGCGGTCCTGCCCGCGGGGGCCGCGGCGGCCTGGGCGGGGCCGGCCAGCCCCCGGGTGGTCGCCGCGGCGGCGACCGCCACCGCGGACACCCGCATGAAGTCGCGCCGCCTCAGAGGACTCATCTGCATTCGTTCCCTTCGAAGGTGGTCGGGCAGGGTGAAGCAGCCCGTGGGTGCGTGTTGTGAGCGCTAACAATTTGTCCGGCTGGTGATCGCGGGCCTCCCGGCGGCTTGTGGTCGCGGGAATCGCAGGGGGGACATCGCCGCGGCGGCCGAGGGGCGAAACCGCGGGAGTCGTGAGGCCGAGCCGCCTGGCGCGTGGGTGAACTGATCCAGACGGCCTGAGAGTTGCTGGCGAACGGTAGGCAACTACTGGGGGAAAGTGCGGCGTTGGGTTCGCGGTGCAGCATGGCACAGCCCCCTGATCCATGCAATGTTACATGCTACGAATGCGGGGAAGGCATAAGAAGGGCTGACCGCAACTCGCCCTGCCGGTGCGGCATTTCGCCACGGTGTCGGCCGGGGGGCGGTCGTTGCTCCCCTGGTGGCGCCCTTCCCGCGGGCCGTCGCTTCTCGCGGACGTCGCGACGCCGGCAGGGGGCATCGCGCGGCCGGAGCGTCGCGCGGGCGCCGGCCCGGCCGCGCCGCACTCCGCGAGGCTGGCGTGACCAGTGGGGCTGGATTTCTCGCGGTGACCCATTGCTGTTCACTCAGCCGAGGCCCTATGGTCTGTGCAATGCCACATACCACTGGGAGACTCAATGACATCTGTGCAGATCAGGGCCGGTGCCGGCGACCGGCCGGGAGCGGTACGCACGCAAGCGGGGGCTGTGGCTCCGCTTGCGTCGGTGCGTATCACCGGCGGTTTGCTCGGTGAGTGGCAGGACCGGAACCGGCGCGCGACGATCCCGCACACGGTGGAGCAGCTGCGCGCGGCGGGCAACGTCGCGAACCTGAGCCGCCTGCTCGAGGAGGACCCGGCACCCTTCCGCGGGCGCTACCCGTTCCTCGACACCGACCTGTACAAGACCCTGGAGGGTCTGGCCTACGAGATCGGCGCGGACGCCGCCGGCGGCGCCGATGAGGAGACGCGGCGCTTCTTCGACGAGGTGGTCGGGATGCTGGAGCGGGTGCAGGCCGACGACGGCTACCTGAACTCCTTCTTCCAGGACCCCGCGGGCGAGAAGAAGCCGTGGGAGGACCTGTCCTGGGGCCACGAGCTGTACAACCTCGGGCATCTGATCCAGGCCGCGGTGGCGGCCGAGCGGCGGATGGGCGACGGCCGGCTCCTCGCCGTGGCCGTGAAGTTCGCCGACCTGGTGGTGCGCCGCTTCGGTGAGGGCGGCCAGGAGGCGGTGTGCGGCCACCCCGAGGTGGAGATGGCCCTGGTCGAGCTGTACCGGGAGACCGGCAACCGCGACTACCTCACCCAGGCCCGGCTGTTCGTGGACCGCCGCGGCCAGGGGAACCTCACCCACCGCATCTTCCCGCCCGAGTACTTCCAGGACCACCTGCCCTTCCGCGAGCTGCCGTCCGTCACCGGACACGCGGTGCGCATGGTGTACCTGGCCGCCGGCGCCACCGACCTCTTCCTGGAGACCGGCGACGAGACGCTGTTCGAGGCGCTCGACCGGCTGTGGGACGACATGGCCGCCACCAAGCTCTACTTCACCGGCGGGCTGGGCAGCCGGCACTCCGACGAGGCGATCGGCGACCGCTACGAGCTCCCGTCCGAGCGCTCCTACAGCGAGACCTGCGCCGCCATCGCCACCATGCAGTGGGCCTGGCGCATGTTCCTGGCCACCGGCCGGGCCACCTACCTCGACGTCTTCGAGCTGGTGCTGTTCAACGCCTACGCGGTGGGCCTGTCCGCCGACGGGAAGGCGTTCTTCTACGACAACCCGCTCCAGCGCCGCCCCGACCACGAGCAGCGCAGCGGCGCCGAGACCGGCGGCGAGCTGCTGCGCCGCGGCTGGTTCGGCTGCCCCTGCTGCCCGCCCAACATCGTGCGCTGGATGGCCCAGCTCCAGGACCACGTGGCCGCCGAGCGCGACGACGCCCTCTTCGTCGCCCAGTACGCCGAGTCCCGGATCGAGACCGCGTCGCTGGCGGTGACCGTGCAGACGGCCTACCCCTGGAACGGCGACGTGCGGCTGACCGTGGACCGCGCCGCCGACCGCCCGTACGCGGTCAAGCTGCGGATTCCCGCCTGGGCGCGGGACGTCACGCTGGACGGCGAGCCGGTGGCGGCCGAGGACGGCTGGCTCACGGTCGAGAGGCGGTGGACCGAGGGCGACTCGATCCTGCTGAGCATCCCGATGCCGGTCCGCGCCCACGGCTCGCATCCGCACCTGGACGCGACCCGCGGTGCCGTCGGCGTCGCCCGCGGCCCGCTCGTCTACTGCCTGGAGCAGCAGGACACGGCGCTCCCCGTCGACGACCTTGTTGTTAGCGCTAACGATGTTGCCGGGGCGGTCCCCGCGCAGCAGCCCGACGGCGAGGCGACCGACGACGCCCTGGCCGGCGCGGTCCTGCTGCGGGCCGCCGCGACCGCCGCCCCCGCGCTCTCCGCGCAGCTGTACCCCGAACTCACGGCGGGACGGACGGACGCCGCCCCGCAGGGTCCCGGCACGGCGGACGCCGCCGTACCGGAGGCCGTCCCCGTGACCCTCGTCCCCTACTTCCTGTGGGGCAACCGCAGGCCGGAGGCCATGCGCGTATGGCTCCGGGCCCACTGACCGCATCCACCCACCCCACCGATCAAAGGACTGCCCCATGAGGAGAACCACCGCCGTCACCGGCGTGACCGCCCTCGGAATGCTGATGCTCGCGGCCTGCAACGGCGGCCCGGGCGCGACCAACAAGGCCGGCGCCGGGCCCGGGCAGGCGGCCGCCAGCGGCGGCACCGTGCACGTGCTCGCCAACGCGGACTTCTCCCACCTGGACCCCGGCCTCGGCTGGGACGGCGGGGTCAACAACTTCTACCGGCTCATCTACCGCGGCCTGACCACGTTCGGCGCGGGCGCCGGTGCCAAGGGCACCAAGGTCGTCCCCGACCTGGCGACCGACCTCGGGACCCCGTCCGACGATGCCAAGACCTGGACCTACCACCTCAAGGACGGCGAGAAGTTCGAGAACGGCGCGCCGATCGACAGCGCCGCCGTCAAGTTCGGCATCGAGCGCGCCTGGGACCCGGAAATGGGCGGCTCGCCCTACCCGCGGCTGCTGATCGACGCGCCCGCCGACTACAAGGGGCCCTACCAGTCGGGTGATCTGAAGTCGATCGAGACGCCGGACGCCACGACGGTCGTCTTCCACCTCAAGAAGTCCTTCCCGGACTTCGCGAGCGCCCTGACCATGCCGAACTTCACGCCGTTCCCCAAGGGCACCGGCGCCGGGCACGCCTTCGACACCAAGCCGATCGCCTCCGGCCCCTACAAGGTGGCCAGCTACGTCCACGGTGCGTCCCTCAAGCTGGTCCGCAACCCCGAGTGGAACAAGTCGACCGACAGCATCCGCGCGGCCAAGCCCGACGGGTTCCAGTGGACCTTCGGTCTCGACGGCGCCACCATCGACGAGCGGATGCTGGCCGGGCAGGGCGCCGACGCCGACGCGATCACCGGCACCATCCAGGCGGCGACCGTGTCGCGGATCCAGACCCCGCAGCTGAAGGCCCGCACCCTGACCGGGCTGACCGGCTGTACCACCTACCTGTCGATGAACACCACGCGGAAGAACCTCGACAACCTCAAGGTCCGCCAGGCCATCGAGTACGCCGTCAACAAGGACACCACGGTGGCCGCGCTCGGCGGCTCGCAGCTCGCGGCCAAGGCGACCGCGATCCAGCCGCCGACCATGCTCGGCCGCAAGGAGTACGACCCCTACCCGTACAGCCTGGACAAGGCGCGCCAGCTGCTCGCCGAGGCGGGCCTGTCGAGCGGGTTCTCGCTGACCCTGGACGCCCGTCCGGTGGCCGCCCAGACCGCCGTCGCGGTCGCGGTGCAGGAGTCGCTCAAGCCGCTGGGGATCAAGGTCAAGATCAACAACATCGACACCTCGACGTTCTACGAGGTGATCGCGACGCCGGCCAAGCAGCACGACATGGCGCTCACCGGCTGGTGCCCTGACTGGGCGTCCGGCGCGACGTTCCTGCCGCCGCTGTTCGACGGCCGCACCATCACCTCGACCGCGAACAACAACCTGGCCCAGCTGAACGACGCCGGCGTCAACCAGCAGATCGACAAGATCGCCGCCATGAAGGACGTCGCCGCCGCCAACACCGCGTACGGCGACCTGGACCAGCAGATCATGGCGCAGGCCCCGATCGTGCCGCTGGACTACGACAAGGTCGTCACCGTCACCGGCTCCAACATCGCCGGCGCCTACCTGTCCAACTCCTACTCCGGCGGCATCGACCTGGTCTCGGTCGGCCTCAAGGACCCGGGAAAGTAGGCCCCCGATGACCACTGCCGCCGCCACCTCGCGTGACGCGCAGGCCGACCCGTCGGCGGGCGCACCCGGTGCGCCCGCCACGGCGGGGCGCCGGATCACCGGTGCCCTGCTGCACGACCGGGCGGCCGTGCTCAGCGCCGGCTTCATCGCCCTGATGGTGCTGATGGCGCTGTGCGCACCGCTGATCAGCGCGCTCACCGGCCACGGGCCGACCGCCTTCGACACCTCCGCCATCAACGTCGACAACGGCGGGCTGCCCAAGGGCTCGCTGGGCGGCATCAGCGCCGAGCACCTGCTCGGCGTCGAGCCGCTCAACGGACGCGACCTGCTGGCCCGCGTCGCCTACGGAGCGCGGGTGTCGTTCCTGATCGCCGCGGCCGCGACCGTGCTCACCACGCTGCTCGGGGTGGTGTTCGGCATGCTCGCCGGCTTCTACGGCGGATGGGTCGACCAGATCGTGTCCCGGGTCATGGACTTCCTGATGGCCTTCCCGGCGCTGATCTTCATGATCGCCATCCTGTCGTCGCTGCCGGCCGGCAACCGCTCGCTGCTGCTGGTCGTGGTGATCAGCGGCTTCGGCTGGCCGTACCTGGCCCGCGTGGTCCGCGGTCAGACGCTGACGCTGGTGAACCGGGACTTCGTCGAGGCCGCCCGTGCCTCGGGCGCCTCCACCAGGGCGCTGGTGTTCAAGGAGATCCTGCCGAACCTGCGCAGCTCGCTGATCGTGATGACCACCCTCGCGGTGCCCGGGTACATCGGCACCGAGGCCGGGCTGTCCTTCCTGGGCGTGGGCGTGAGCCCGCCGACCCCCTCCTGGGGCCAGATGATCTCCAGCTCGGTCAGCTGGTACGCGGTGGACCCGATGTACTTCGCGGTCCCCGGCGTCCTGCTGTTCCTCACCGTCCTGTCCCTCACCGTGCTCGGAGACCGCGTCCGGGCCGCCACCGACGCGGGGGAGGCCGCCTGATGGCGCGTTACATCTCGGGACGCATCGCGGGCCTGGTGCTGATCCTCTTCATGGTCTGCCTGTTCACCTATCTCATCTTCTTCGAGCTCTCGCCCGACCCTGCGCTGATGATCTGCGGGAAGACCTGCACCCCGGAGCGGGTCGACCAGATCCGCTCCTCGCTCGGCCTGGACAAGCCGTTCCTGGTCCAGTTCTGGGACTTCGTCAGCGGGCTGTTCGCGGGCCGGGACTACGGGTCCGGCGCCAACCTCGTGCACTGCGGGGCGCCCTGTCTCGGCTACTCGTTCCAGACCAGCCAGCCGGTGTGGCAGATGGTCACCGAGCGGCTCCCGGTCACCGCCACGGTCGCGGTCGGCGCGGCCGTGCTGTGGCTGCTGCTGGGCATCGCGGCCGGCCTGATCAGCGCCGTGAAGGAGGGCAGCTGGTGGGACCGCGCCATGATGGGCCTGGCCCTGGGCGGCGCCAGCATCCCCAACTACGTGCTGGCGCTCGCGCTGCAGTACGTCCTGGTGGTCAAGCTGCAGATCCTGCCGTTTCCCTCGGCGGTGTCGTTCTTCGACGACCCGGTGCTGTGGTTCGAGTCGTATCTGATGCCGTGGATCGTGCTGGCCACCGGGTACGCGTGCCTGTACGCCCGGCTGACCAGAGCCAACGTCATCGACACCCTGGCCGAGAACTTCATGCGGACCGCCCGGTCCAAGGGCCTGCCCCCGGCGCTCACCATGCGCCGGCACGCCCTGCGGCCGGCACTCACCCCGGTCACCACGATCTTCGGCATGGACTTCGCCGCGCTGCTCGGCGGCGCGCTGATCACCGAGACCGTCTTCGGTCTCAACGGCGTCGGCAAGATGGCCGCCGACTCGATCGCGAAGAACGACCAGCCGGTGATCATGGCGGTCACCCTGCTCGCCGCGTTCTTCGTGGTGGTGGGCAACCTCGTGGTCGACCTCGTCTACACCTGGCTCGACCCGAGAGTGAGGATCCGATGACCGGCGAACGCAAGGACGAGCTGCTCGTCGTCGAGCACCTCACGGTGACGCTGCCGACCTCCCGTGGGCCGGTGGACGTGGTCAAGGACGTGTCGTTCACCGTGGGCCGGGACGAGACCGTCGGCATCGTCGGCGAGTCCGGCTCCGGCAAGTCGATGACGAGCCTGGCCGTGATGGGACTGCTGCCGCGCGGCGCGCGGACCCAGGGCAGCATCCGGCTGGACGGTGTCGAACTGCTCGGCCGCAAGGACCGCGAGATGCGCGCGATCCGCGGCGAGCAGGCGTCCATGATCTTCCAGGACCCGCTGTCCTCGCTGAACCCGTACTACACCGTCGGTCTGCAGATCGAGGAGATGTACCGGGCCCACCGCGGCGGTTCGCGCAAGGCCGCGGCCAAGGTCGTCGTCGAGGCGCTGGAGCAGGTCGGCATCCCCGAACCGGAGCGCCGGGCGGGCTACTACCCGCACCAGTTCTCCGGCGGCCAGCGGCAGCGCGTGATGATCGCGATGGCCCTGGTCTGCTCGCCGGCCCTGCTCATCGCCGACGAGCCGACCACCGCCCTGGACGTGACCGTGCAGGCGCAGATCCTGCGCCTGCTGGCGGACCTGCAGCAGCAGACCGGCACCGGGATGGTGTTCATCACCCACGACCTGGCGGTGATCAGCTCGATCGCCACCCGGGTACTGGTGATGTGCCAGGGCGAGCCGGTGGAGTACGGCACCGCGGAGCAGGTCTTCGCCGAACCCCGGCACGCCTACACCCGCAAGCTGCTGGACAGCATCCCGCGCATCACCGACGACCTCCCGGCCGACGAGGTGACCCTGTGACCGACATCCTGCTCAGCGCGCGCAATCTGACCAAGCGCTTCACCACCCGCGGCCCCTACGGGCGCAAGACCGAGTTCACCGCCGTGGACGGCGTGAGCTTCGACGTGCGGCTGGGGGAGACGCTGGCGGTGGTCGGCGAGTCCGGCAGCGGCAAGTCCACCAGCGCGCGGATCGTCGCCAAGCTGATGGAACCCACCGCCGGCGTCCTGGAGTTCGAGGGCGAGGACGTCACCGGTGCGACCGGCGCGCGGCTCGCCCACTACCGGGCCAACGTGCAGGTGGTGTTCCAGGACCCGTTCTCCTCGCTCAACCCCCGCCACACCGTCGAGCGCATCCTGATGGCGCCGCTGGAGTACCAGGGCATCGCGCCCGCCGGCGGCCGCAAGGCGTACACCAAGGAGCTGATGGAGCGGGTCGGCCTCAACCCGGACCACTCCCAGCGCTACCCCGCGCAGTTCTCCGGCGGCCAGGCGCAGCGGATCGGCATCGCCCGGGCGCTGGCGGTCAACCCGAAGCTGGTGATCTGCGACGAGGCGGTGTCCGCGCTGGACGTGTCCGTCCAGGCGCAGGTCATCGAGCTGCTGCAGCGGCTGCAGCGGGAGAGCGGCTTCAGCTACGTCTTCATCGCCCACGATCTGGCGGTGGTCCGCCAGATCGCCCAGCGGGTGGCGGTCATGAGCAAGGGAAGGATCGTCGAGCAGGGCAGTTGCGAGCAGGTCTTCAACCGCCCGGACGACCCCTACACCCGGACGCTGCTCGCCGCGATCCCGCGGATCAACCCCGAATGGGAGCGCCGAAGGAGGGCTGCCACCGCATGAGCGGCATCGTCACCTACACCATCCCCGGCATGCGGGTCCGCGAACAGCTCGTGGACGTGCCGCTGGACTGGTCCGACCCCGGGCGCGGCACGATCCAGCTGTTCGTCCGCGACATCGCGGACCCGGTACGGGCCGGCGAGGACCTGCCGTGCCTGGTCTACCTGCAGGGCGGCCCCGGCGGTAAGGGCCCGCGCCCGCTGGACCGGAACGGCTGGCTCGGCGTGGCGCTGAAGACCCACCGCGTGGTGCTGGTCGACCAGCGCGGCACCGGCCGCAGCACCCGGATCGACGGCCGGCGGATGAGCGCGTTCGCGACCGCGCGCGAGGGCGCGGACTTCCTCGCCTGCTTCCGGGCGGACGCCATCGTGGCCGACCACGAGCACCTGCGCAGGACCGTCTACGGCGGCCGGCGCTGGTCCACGCTCGGCCAGTCCTACGGCGGCTTCCTCACCCTGACCTACCTGTCGCGGGCCCCCGAGGGGCTGAGCGCCTGCCACGTCGCGGGCGGGCTGCCCGGACTCGACCCGTCGGCCGCCGAGGTCTACCGGCGCACCTATCCACGGGTGGAGGCCAAGAACGCGCTGTTCTACCGGCGCTACCCGCACGCGGCGGAGTACGTCGCCCGGATCGCCGACCGGCTCGCCGAGGGCGACGTGCGGCTGCCCGACGGCGACCTGCTGACCGTCCGGCGGCTGCAGTCGCTCGGTATCGACCTCGGGATGAAGCCCGGCCACGAGCGGCTGCACTGGCTGCTCGACGAGGCGTTCAACGGCGGGGAGCTGTCGGCGACGTTCCTGCACCAGGTGCTTGCCAGGACCTCGTACAGCGACAACCCGCTGTTCGCGGCGATGCAGGAGAGCATCTACGGCCACGGCGCGGGAGCGACCGGCTGGGCGGCGCAGGCCGAGCGGGAGCGGCACCCGCAGTTCGCCGAGGACGCCAGGCCGCTGCTGTTCACCGGCGAGATGATCTACCCCTGGATGTTCGAGGAGATCACCGAACTGCGCCCGTTCCGCGGTGCGGTGGACTTGCTGGCCGCGCGGGACGACTGGCCGCCGCTGTACGACCTGGACCGGCTGGCGGCCAACGAGGTCCCGGTCGCCGCCGCCGTGTACCACGACGACATGTACGTGGACGCGGGCCTGCAACTGGACACCGCGGCCCGGGTCGGCAACACCCAGACCTGGGTCACCAACGAGTACGAGCACGACGGCATCGGCGACGAGCGGGTGTTCACCCGGCTCGGACAGCTGGTGCGCGACACAGGAGGAGGAATCACCAGTGCGTGAGGGCAAGCCCCCGAAGCTGACCGAGATCCCGGCGTTCACCGCGTACATGGGCACGCAGTGGGACACCCTGGACCGTACGCCGTCGGTCGTCCCCGGCGCCGCCGAGGCGGCGGCCGCCCACCGGGCCCGGCTCGCCGAGGCGCTGCCCGGCCGGACCGTCGTGATCGCCGCCGGCGAGGCGCCGATCCGCAGCAACGACACCGCGTACGACTTCCGCCCGGACAGCGACTTCTACTGGCTGACCGGCTGCGCGATCGAGAACGCCGTCGTGGTCGTGAACTCCGGCGACGCCGTCCTCTACATGCCGCCGCCGGCCTACCCGGGCGACCTGGGCTTCTGGTCCGACGCCCGGTACGGCGAGCTGTGGGTCGGGGCCGCGCCCGGGCCCGAGGACTGGGCGCGGGTGCTGGGCATCGACGTGCGGCCGCTGTCGGAGCTGCGCGACGAGGTGCTCGCCGACCAGGAGGCCGCCCGGACGCTGGCGCACCTGCGGATGTACAAGGACGCCTGGGAGATCGACCAGCTGCGGCAGGCGGTGGACCGCACCGTCGAGGGGTTCGCCGAGGTCGTCCGGGAGATCCCGGTCGCCGTCGCCGGGCGCGGCGAGCGCTGGCTGCAGGGCACGTTCGACCGGTACGCCCGCGCCTACGGCAACGGTCCCGGCTACGCGTCGATCGTCGGCAGCGGCAAGCACGCGCCCACCCTGCACTGGGTGCGCTGCGACGGCCCGGTGCTCCCCGAGGAGCTGCTGCTGCTCGACATGGGAGTGGAGGTCAACAGCCACTACACCGCCGACGTCACCCGGACGTTCCCGGCCTCGGGACGGTTCTCCGCCGCCCAGCGCCAGGTGCACGACCTGGTGGAGAAGGCCCACCGGGCGGGACTCGCGGCGGTCGGCCCCGGCCACGCCTTCACCGAGTTCCACCACGCCTCGATGGAGGTGATCGCGCGCGGGCTCGACGACTGGGGCCTGCTGCCGGTGTCCGTCGACGAGGCGCTGTCCGACGCCGGCCAGCACCACCGCCGCTATCTGATCTGCGGCATCGGCCACCACCTCGGCCTCGACGTGCACGACTGCGCCCAGGCCGCCCCCGAGGCGTACCAGGGTGCCACCATGGGCGAGGGGATGGTGCTCACCGTCGAACCGGGGCTGTACTTCCACGCCCACGACCTGACGGTGCCGCCGGAGCTGCGCGGGATCGGCGTGCGGATCGAGGACGACATCCTGGTGACCCGCGACGGGTCCGAGGTGCTGTCCCGCGCGCTGCCGCTGGACGCCGATGGCCTGGAGAAATGGATGGCCGGCCAGTGAGCCGGTAGACCCTCCAGGGTCTATGCGATGTGACATTGCACTGATAGTCTTTTGTTTACCATCACTCAAGGAGCCGCAGCATGACCAACCCCGCGAAGCCCTGGCACGGAGTCCACGTCGCCACCCCCACGCCGTTCCACGCCGACCTGTCGGTCGACTTCGACGCCTTCGCCGAGCATGTGCGCTTCCTGGCGGCCGGCGGCTGCGACGGCGTGGCGCCCAACGGTTCGCTGGGCGAGTACCAGACGCTGACCGTCGAGGAGCGTGCCCGCGTCGTCGAGACCGCCGTCCAGGCCGCACCGGAAGGGTTCGGCGTGATGCCGGGCGTGGCCGCCTACGGTTCCCAGGAGGCACGCCGCTGGGCCGAGCAGGCCGCCGAGGCCGGAGCCACCTCCCTGCTGCTGCTGCCGCCCAACGCCTACCGGGCGGAGCGCGCCGCGGTCGTGGAGCACTACCGCGAGGTCGCCAAGGTCGGGCTGCCGGTCGTGGCGTACAACAACCCGATCGACACCAAGGTCGACCTCACCCCCGACCTGCTCGCGGAGCTCTTCCACGAGGGCTCGATCGTCGGCGTCAAGGAGTTCACCGGCGACGTCCGCAGGGCCTACCAGATCGCCGAGCTGGCGCCCGGCCTGGACATTCTCATCGGTGCCGACGACGTGCTCCTGGAGCTGGGCATGGCCGGAGCGGTCGGCTGGATCGCCGGCTACCCCAACATGATCCCGCGCAGCACCGTCGAGCTGTACCGCCTTGCCACCTCCGGCGACCCCGCCGACCTGGCCCGCGCGCTGCCCGTCTACCGCGACCTGCACCCGCTGCTGCGCTGGGACTCCAAGACGCAGTTCGTGCAGTCGATCAAGCTGTCGATGGACATCGCCGGGCTCAAGGGCGGCGCCTGCCGGCCGCCGCGCCTGCCGCTGTCGCCCGAGCAGACCGCCGTGATCACCGCCGACACCGAGGCCGTCCTCGCCAAGGGCTACAAGTGAGGTCGCGCCGCACCTTCCACGCCGTCGACTCGCACACCGAGGGCATGCCCACGCGTGTGGTGGTCGGCGGCGTGGGCACCATCCCCGGCGCCACCATGGCCGAGCGCCGGCGCTGGTTCATGGAGAACAGCGACGACGTCCGCACGCTGCTGATGTACGAGCCGCGCGGGCACGGCGCGATGAGCGGCGCGATCCTGCAGCCGCCGACGCGCCCCGACGCGGACTTCGGCGTGCTGTTCATCGAGGTCTCCGGCCTGCTCCCGATGTGCGGGCACGGCACCATCGGCGTGGCCACCGTCCTGGTCGAGACCGGGATGGTGGCCGTCACCGAGCCGGTGACCACCATCCGGCTGGACACCCCGGCCGGGCTGGTGGTCGCCTCGGTGACCGTCGAGGACGGCGCCGCCACGTCCGTCACCATCGAGAACGTGCCGTCCTACGCCCACGCGCTGGACGCCACGGTGCAGGTGCCCGGGTACGGCGAGGTCCGCTACGACCTCGCCTTCGGCGGCAACTTCTACGCGATCGTCGAACTCGCCGACCTCGGGCTGCCGTTCGACCGGGCCCGGGCGGGCGACCTGCTCTCCGCGGGACTGGCGATCATGGATGCGGTGAACGCCGCGGACCTGCCGGTCCACCCGGAGCGCGACGACATCACCGGGTGCCACCACGTCTACCTCAAGGCCCCCGGATCGACCGCGGAACTGTCGCGGCACGCCATGGCCATCCACCCCGGTTGGTTCGACCGCTCGCCGTGCGGCACCGGTACCAGCGCGCGGATGGCGCAACTGCACGCCCGCGGTGAACTCGCCCTCGGGCAGGAGTTCGTGAACGAGTCCTTCATCGGCACCCGCTTCACCGGGCGCCTCCTCGGCGAGACCACCGTCGGACCGCGCACCGCGGTGCTGCCCTCCATCACCGGCCGCGCCTGGGTCACCGGAACCTCCCAGTTCCACCTCGACCCCAGCGACCCCTTCCCCGCGGGATTCCTGCTGTGAACGTACCTCCGACCCCCCACCTGCAGAGCCTCGGCCAGCGGGCGACGCTGCGTGAGCGCGTCCGGGACGCCCTGCGGGCCGCCATCATCTCCGGCGAGCTGGAACCGGGCGTGGTCTACTCCGCGCCCACGCTCGGCGCGCGCTTCGGCGTCTCGCCCACCCCCGTCCGGGAGGCGATGCTCGACCTGGTCAAGGAGGGCCTGGTCGTCGCGCAGCCGAACAAGGGCTTCCGGATCACCGAGGTGTCCGAGGAGGACCTGGACGACCTGGCCGCGGTGCGCCTGCTCATCGAGCCGCCGACGGTGCGCGCCTGCGTGCCCGTCATCCCCGAGGAGGACTTCCCCTCCCTGCGGGAACTGGCGCAGGCCATCGTGGACGCCGTCGAACGCGACGACCTGGTCGGCTACGTCCGGGCCGACCACGTCTTCCACCTGACCCTGCTCGGCTACAGCGGCAACCGGCACCTGGTGGACGTGGTGTCCGACCTGCGCACCCAGACCCGGCTGCTGGGCCTGTCCCCGTTGCTGCAGAGCGGCCGGCTGGGCCACTCGGCAGCCGAGCACCACGCGCTGATGGACCTCATCGAGGGCCGTGACGGGGCGGCCGCCGAGGAACTGATGCGCCGTCACATCGGG
The DNA here is from genome assembly GCF_044333795.1 of Streptomyces sp. NPDC020917. Taxonomy (NCBI): domain Bacteria; kingdom Bacillati; phylum Actinomycetota; class Actinomycetes; order Kitasatosporales; family Streptomycetaceae; genus Streptomyces; species Streptomyces sp. NPDC020917. The sequence continues at coordinate 191,003 of NZ_JBIRRR010000014.1, forward strand.
CACGTCCGCGGTCTGTGGGCGAGCGGCGCGGAGGAGTCGTGAGCGCCGCACCCCAGGGAGCCGGCCCCCGGCCGGCGGGCTCCGGGAGCGCGGACCTGGTCATCATCGGCGCCGGCGTCGTGGGGGCGGCCGCCGCGTACTTCGCGGCGCTCGCCGGCCGGCGGGTGGTCGTCGTCGAGCGCGGTGCCATCGCCGGCGGCACGTCCAGCGCGGGGGAGGGCAACCTGCTGGTCTCCGACAAGGAGGCCGGCCCCGAACTCGACCTGGCGCTGTACTCGCAGGCCGTCTGGCGGGAGGACCTCGCCGAGTACGCCGGCCGCTGGGAGTTCGAGTCCAAGGGCGGCCTCGTCGTCGCCGCGTCCGACAAGAGCGTCGCCGCGCTGCGGGAGCTGAGCGTCCACCAGCGGGCGAGCGGCGTCGAGGTCCAGGACGTCGAGCGGGCCCGGCTGCACGACTACGAGCCGCACCTGTCGAAGGAGCTGGCCGGAGCGGCGTTCTACCCGCAGGACGCGCAGGTGCAGCCGATGCTGGTCGTCGCGCACCTGCTTCGGCTGGCCCGGGACCTGGGCGCCTCGGTGCGCACCCGCACCGAGGTGACCGGCTTCCTGCGCAGCGGCGACCGCGTCACCGGGGTGCGCACGAGCGACGGGGACATCCCCGCGGGCGCGGTGCTCAACGCGGCGGGCACGTGGGCGGGCGAGGTCGCGGCCCTGGCCCGGGTGTCCGTCCCGGTCCGCCCGCGGCGGGGCTTCGTGCTCGTCACCGAGCCCATGCCGCCGCGCACCATCCGGCACAAGGTCTACGCCGCCGAGTACGTCGGCGACGTCGCCAGCTCCGACGCGGCCCTGCAGACCTCGCCGGTGGTGGAGGGCACCGACAGCGGCACCATCCTCATCGGCGCCTCGCGCGAGCGGGTCGGCTTCGACCGGACGGTGTCGGTGCCGGCGATCAGCACGCTCGCCGCCAAGGCCGTCGCGCTGTTCCCGATGCTGCGGCAGGTGCGGCTGATGCGCACCTACCACGGGTTCCGCCCGTACTGCCCCGACCACCTGCCCGTCATCGGCGCCGACCCGCGGGCCCCCGGCCTCTGGCACGCCTGCGGCCACGAGGGCGCCGGCATCGGCCTGGCCGCCGGGACCGGCAAGCTGATCGCCCAGGCGCTGACCGGCGGGCAGCCGGACCTCGACCTGGCGCCGTTCGCACCCGACCGTTTCCCCGACCGGCCCCACGACGCCGAGGGAGTTGCCCCGTGACCTACCGGATGACCTTCCGCGGCACCGAGATTCCCGCCGAGCCCGGCCAGAGCGTCGGCGCGGCGCTCGTCGCCGCCGGGATCCCCGACTGGCGCACCACCCGGAAGCAGGGCCGCCCGCGCGGCCTGTTCTGCGGGATCGGCGTCTGCTACGACTGCCTGATCACCGTCGACGGCGCCCGCGCCGAGCGTGCCTGCCTGATCCCCGCGGCCGACGGCATGCGGCTGGGCGACGCCCTGGAGACCGGCGACGGCTCGGACACCGGGCACGCCCCGGAGACCGGCGACGACGACCGCGACCGCGCCGCGCACCACGCAGAGGAGGACGGCGACGATGCCGCACACCCATGACGTGACCGTGGTCGGGGCCGGCCCCGCCGGTCTCGCCGCCGCCGTCGAAGCGGCCGAGGCGGGGCTCGACGTCGCCCTCGTCGACGCCGCAGGGCAGCCCGGCGGCCAGTACTGGCGGCACTTCGACGAGAAGCACGCCCGCCCGCAGGACCGCCGGGGCCACCACGGCTGGCCGGTCTTCACCGGCCTGCGCGACCGCCTGTACGAACTGAGCGCCGCGGGACGCGTCCGCTACCTGCCCGGCCACCAGGTGTGGCTGGCCACCCGTGACGACGGCGGGACGTTCACCCTGCGCGTCACCCCCACCGTGCACGCGCCGCAGGAGGCCGCGGGCGCGGAACCGGACGTCGCCGAACCCGTCGCCGCCCGCGCGCTGATCCTGTGCCCCGGCGGCTACGACCGCCAACTTCCAGTCCCCGGCTGGGACCTGCCCGGGGCCATGGCCGCCGGCGGCGTCCAGGCGCTGCTGAAGGGACACCGCACCCTCGCCGGCCGGCGCGCCGTCGTGGGCGGCACCGGGCCGTTCCTGCTGCCGGTGGCCGGCGGGCTCGCGCACGCCGGCGCCCAGGTCGCCGCGGTCGTCGAGGCCAACGCCACGCATCGCTGGCTGCGCGACCCGGTCGGCGCGGTGTCCGCGCCCGGCAAGGGGGTCGAGGCCGCGCAGTACGCGGCGACGCTGGCCCGGCACCGCATCCCTTACCGGACCAGGACTGTCATCCGCGAGATCCTCGGCGACGGCAGGGTCGAGGCGGTGCGGACCGCGAAGGTGGACCGCCAGGGCCGGCCGACCGGACCCGAGCGGGAGATCGCCGCCGATCTGGTGGCCCTCGGCTGGGGGTTCACCCCCTCGCTCGAACTGCCGCTGATGCTCGGCGCGGCCACCCGGCAGGACGTCGACGGCTCCCTCGTCGTCGAGGTCGACGCACTCCAGCGCAGCAGCGTCGCCGGCCTGTACGTCGCAGGCGAGGCCACCGGCGTGGGCGGCGCCGCCCTGTCGGTCAGCGAGGGCCGGCTGAGCGCCCTCGCCCTGGCCGCCTCGGTCGGCGCCGCGAAGGCGGGTTCCGGATCCGGCTCGGCCGCGGGATCCCCGGCGGCCGGCGGCCGAGCAGGGATCCGGCGCGCCCAGGCCCGGATCCGGCGGGCGCGGCGGTTCGCCGCCGCCATGCACCGCACCTACACGGTGCCGGCCGCCTGGCCGCAGTCGCTGCCGGACGCCACCGTGGTGTGCCGGTGCGAGGAGGTCACCTACGGCGACCTGCGCCACGCCCACGCCGACCTCGGCGCGACCGACGCGCGCACCCTGAAGATGCTGGCCAGGCCCGGAATGGGCTGGTGCCAGGGCAGGATCTGCGGCTACGCGACCGCGGGCATCGCGGCCTGCCTCGGCGGCCGCGAGGCCACCGCGGACGACCTGCGCCCGCTCTCCGGCCGCACCCCCGCGGTCCCGGTACGGCTCGGCGAACTCGCCGCCATAGCCGGGACCGTGACGGCGGAGCAGGCCGGCGGGGAACCCCAGACCAGCGAAGAACCAACGAACTGAGACGGTGAGTGACACGGTGACCGAAGTGCTGAGCATCGACCCGCGCACGGGGGAGTCCCGAGGACAGGTCGCGGTGGAGGCCACGGCGGCGGACGTCGACACCGCCGTACGGGCCGCCTTCGCCACCCGCGCGGCCCTCGGCGACCGCCGAAAGCGGGCCGAACTGCTGCGGACCGCGGCGGCGTTCCTGGAGAAGGACGGCGAGGAGATCATCGCGGCCGCCGACGCCGAGACGGCGCTGGGCCGGGTCCGGATCACCGGCGAACTCGCCCGCTCCTGCTACCAGTTGCGGGCCTTCGCCGACGTCGTCGAGGTCGGCGGCTACCTGGACGCGATCATCGACCACGCGGACCCCGCGGCGCAGCCCGCGCCGCGCCCGGACCTGCGCCGGGTCAAGGTGCCGCTGGGCGTGGTCGCGGTCTTCGCCGCGAGCAACTTCCCGCTGGCCTTCAGCGTTCCCGGCGGCGACACCGCCAGCGCGCTGGCCGCCGGCTGCCCCGTCGTCGTCAAGGCGCACCCCGACCACCCGCAGACCAGCGTCCTGTGCGCGCGGTCCCTGCGCGCGGCGGCCGCCGAAGTGGGGCTGCCCGAGGACGTGCTGGCCGTCGTGCACGGCTTCGACGCGGGTCCCGCGCTCGTGCGCCACCCGCTCACCGCGGCCGTCGGCTTCACCGGCTCGGTGCGCGGCGGCCGGGCGCTGTTCGACATCGCCTCCGCCCGTCCCCGGCCGATCCCGTTCCACGGCGAACTCGGCAGCCTGAACCCCGTCGTGGTCACCGCGCGCGCCGCCGCCACCCGGGCCGCGGAGATCGGCGCGGGGCTGGCCGCCTCCTACACCCAGGGGCTCGGGCAGTTCTGCGTCAAGCCGGGCCTCGTCCTGCTGCCGGCCGGCGAGGACGGCGACGCCGTCGCGCAGGCGGCCGTCGCGGCCCAGGTGCCGTCCGGCCCGCTGCTCGACCCGCGCATGCGCGAGGCGTTCCTGGCCGGTGCCCGCGAACGCGCGGCGCTGCCCGGCGTCGAGGAACTCCTGGCCGCGGGCGAGGCGGACACCGCCGGCGCGCCGCTGTCGGTGCGCCCGGGCGTGCTCTCCGTCCCCGCCGCCGCGCTGGCCGCCGGCGAGCTGCACCGCGGCCTGCTCGACGAGTGCTTCGGGCCGGTGACCGTGCTGGTCCGCTACTCGTCCGAGGCCGAACTGGGCGCCGTGCTCGGCACGTTGGAGGGCAACCTCACCGCGACGGTGCACCTCGCGGCCGACGAGCGGGGCGAGGCGGCCGCCGCCCTGGTGGCCCGGCTGACCGAACTGGCCGGACGCGTCGTCGTCGACGGCTGGCCCACCGGCGTCACCGTCGCCCCGGCCATGCACCACGGCGGCCCCTACCCGGCCTCCACGAGCACCTCGACGTCGGTGGGCACCACCGCGATCGAACGCTGGCTGCGCCCCGTCTGCTACCAGAACACCCCCCGCGAGCTGCTGCCCGCCGAGCTGCGCGACGGCAACCCGCTGGGCGTGCCCCGCACGGTGGACGGCGTGTACGAGGAGGCGAAGGCAACGGGCTGACGCCGGACCGCCGTTGACCTGAGTGGAGGCGGCGGACGCGAGCAGCCTTCGTGAAGTGGCCGTGGGGGGAGGGGGATCCGCCCACGGCCACCTTCAACGCCGCCCGCGGGGGCCGAGTTCGAGCAGGACGTCGGCGAGCTGGGGGGTGGTCAGGGGCGGGGCGGGGAGGGCCGGTGCGGCGGGGCCGGCGCGGAACCCGTCGAGGAGCAGGGCCAGCGGGCGGGTCCACGCGTCCGGGGCGACGGTGGTGAGCGCGGGCACCACCCTGCCCAGCGCCGCGAGGGCGAGCAGGACGTCCTCGGTGGTGACGTCCGGGCGGACCGTGCCCTGCGCCTGGCCGCGGCGGAGCAGGTCCGCGATCGTGGCGCGGTTGTGGGCGTGGACGGCCTCCAGCGAGGTCACGCCCTCCAGGCTCGTGGTCATCAGGTCGTTGGTGCCGCGGTCCGCGGCAAGGGTGGCGAACACCGCGTGGAGGTACTGCGTCAGCGCTGTCCACGCGTCCTCGGCGGTGCGCGCCCGCGCGCCCGCGGCCATGGTCCCGGTGAGGGCGTCCCGGAAGACCTCGTCCACGAGCGCCGCCCGGGTCGGGAAGTGGCGGTAGAGGGTCGCGTTGCCCACGCCCGCGCGCCGGGCGATGACGTCGAGCGGGGCGTCCAGGCCCTGTTCGGCGAAGACCTCGCGGGCGGTCCGTGCCAGCAGCGTCCGGTTGCGCAGCGCGTCACGGCGCCCGGTCGGCGCGTCGCCGCCCATCGCGTCTCCTCCTTCTTCGGTCCGCCCCCGTACCGGAGAGCACTCCCCGGTACGGATGCTACCGCCGAGCGGCAGCGGTGATCGTCTACCAGCGCACCGGCAGCTCCCGCAGACCCCGCATGAGGCTGGTGCGCCACTGCGGTGCGCCGTCACCGTCGAAGGCCAGGCCCGGACAGCGGTCCAGCAGGATCCGCAGGGCCACGGTCGCCTCCAGGCGGGCCAGCGGGGCACCCAGGCAGTGGTGCAGGCCGTGCCCAAAGGCGAGGTGGGCGCGGGTCGTGGCCGGGTCGCGGCGGATGTCGAACCGTTCGGGGGCGGGGAAGCGCGCGGGGTCGCGGTTCGCGGCGGCGATGGAGAGCACGACGCGCGCGCCCGCCGGTATCGCTGCGCCGCCGAGGGTGATCGGCTCCGCGGCGTAGCGGTACGTGCCCGCCGGCACGGGCGACTCGAAGCGGAGCGTCTCCTCCACGGCGCCCGCCAGCAACTCGGGTTCCGCGCGCAGAGCGGCGAGTTGCGCGGGATGACCGAGCAGCAGGTGAACCGCGTTGGCGATGAGGTTGACCGTGGTCTCGTGCCCCGCGACGAGCAACAAAAAGGCCATGCCGAGCAGTTCCTCAGGGGTGAGCCGGTCGGCGCCGTCCCCGTCGTGGGTGCGGACCAGGGCGTGCAGCAGGTCGCTCTCCGCCGCGTCCCGCAGCCGCCGCTTGGCCTCCGCCAGCCCCGCGAGGTACCCGGCCATCTCCTGCATGGCGCGGGTGGACTGCTCCGCGTCGTCCAGGGCGACGACCTGCGTGGACCACGCCCGGAAGGCGGCCCGGTCCAGGTCCGGCACGCCGAGCAGCTCGCAGATGATGGTGAGCGGCAGCGGGTAGGCGTAGGCGGCCACGAGGTCGGCACGGCCGCCGGCGGCCACGGCGTCCAGCAGCGCACCGGCCGCCTCCTGCACGCGCGGCCGCAGCGCCTGGACGCGCCGGGCGGTGAACTCGCGGGCCACCAGCGTCCGCAGGCGGGTGTGGTCGGGCGGATCGACCTGGAGCATGTTGCGGCCGACGGCGTACAGCCCGTCGTCCTCGAAGTCGGCGGAGTGCCGCACGTCGTTGCGCAGCCGGGGGTCCGCGAACGCGGCGCGCACCTCCTCGTGCCCGACCACCAGCCACGACTCGTCCCCGGTGGGGAACCGCACGTGGTGGACCGGACCGCGGGCGCGCAGGGCGGCGAACGCGGAGTAGGGGTCGGCGGTGAAGTCGCCGGTGAGGTCGGCGAGTCGGACGGTGGCGTGCTGGGTGCTCATCAGCGGCTCCCGGGCAGAAGTGGGGACCAGTCCCCGTTCGGTCGTCAGGCGCGACGGTAGCACGAAGCGGGGAGTACTCCTCGTTTTGGCCTGTGGGCGTCCGGCCGGCTACCGAGAGCTTCGCCCGGCCACTCCGTGTGGCACAGTTGGCCACACAACAGGCGGACGTACCAGCCGACTTGACGGGCCACACCTCCGGCTGCGAGGGGGCCCGGGCGCCGGCGGAGACGCGGAGGGGTGGCGTGGTGAGCGGTGCACAGGGTGAGGGAGCCGATCTGCCGGGGCCGCAGCGGCTGCCCGGTCCGGCCGAGCTGCCCGACGACGGGAGCCTCGGCGGACTCGACTTCGCGGGCATCCTCGACCTCGCGCGCGCCTTCCTCGACGCCGACGCGGAACAGCACGCCGCCACCCTGGCGGCGCGCGCCACCAGCTCCGACAGCACGAAGCAGCGCACGGCGGGCGTCCTCGTCACCGCCCTGGTGCAGCTCGCACGGAAGAAGCCGAAGGACGCGCTCAAGACCGTCAACAGCGTGGGCGAGTCCTCGGACCCGGACATCGCCGCCGAGGTCCTTCTCATCCGCGGCATGGCGATGCACGCCCGCCGCAAGTGGGCGGACGCCGACGCCAACTACCAGCTGGCGATGATGCTCCGCACCGGCGCCACCTCGGGCCTCGCCGCGATCCACCTCGGCTTCCTGCGCGTGGGCTTCGGCGACGACGAGGCGGCGGCGCAGGAGTTCGCCGCCGCCACCACCTGCGGAGACCCGGCGGTCACCGCACACGCCCAGCTCGAACTCGCCCTGATACTCGACCGCAGCGGTCGGCCCGACGCCGCGATCGGCCGGTACCGCGCCGCCATGAGAAGCCCGCGCCCCGGCGTCGCGCTGCACGCGGCGTTCAACCTCGCCGGGCTGCTCAGGGAAGCCGGCGACCCCGAGGCCGCCGAGGAGTCACGCGACCTCCTGGAACGCGTCCACGCCACGGGCCATCCCGGCTACGCGCCCAAGGCCGCGCTCGAACTGGCGGTCGGCCGCCTGGAGGAGGACCGGACCGACGGCGTGGTCGAGCTGCTCACCGCAGGCACCACGTCCGCCGACCCGGCGGTCTCCGCCCTGGCCCATCTCCACCTCGGCACCTGCCTCGTGGACCCCGCCCAGGCCGACCGGCACCTGGCCACCGCCGAGAAGACCGGGTCACGCGAGGTCAAGCAGGCCGCCTCCCGGGCCCGCAAGCTGCGGCGCGCAGCGCGCTGACCACCGGCCCGTCCGGGGGCGGTCCGCTCAGCGCGCCCCGGCCGGTGCGTAGGGGCTGATGTCGATGCCGGTGACGAGCCCGGCCTCGATGCGGAAGCGGACGATCCCCCAGGGATGGCCGCCGGGCGCGACGACCGCGGCCGGGCGGCCCTCGACCAGCATCGGGGCGGCGACGGCGATCCGGTCGATGAAGGCCCTGGTCTCCTCGGCGACCTCGGTGGCACCGTGGACGGTCGCGGGCACTCCAGGCGGGAGCAGGCCGGCGTCGGCGGTGCGGACCGCGTCGGGGGCCATCAGCCGGACCAGCCGCGCGATGTCCCCGCCGCGGGCGGCGGCCAGGAACGCGTCGACGATCCTCAGGTGCTCGGCGCGGTCCACGCCCCCGGCCGGCGCCGGTCCGTTTCCGCTCGTCACCGCCGCGTCGGAGCCGGCCTCCGCGTCGGCCTCGGCGGCGACCCCCGCCTCGTGGAGCCGGATCCGGGCGCGGCTCGCGAGCTTCTTCGCCGAGGGGGTGCTGGTGTCCAGCACGGTGGCGATCTCGTCGAACGGCACGGCGAACAGGTCGTGCAGGACATAGGCGACGCGCTGCCGGGGCGACAGCTCGGCCAGCAGCACGAGGAGGGCCCGGGACAGGTCCTCGCGCCGCAGGAAGGCCTCGTCGGCGCTCATCCGCCCGCTGGGGACGTCGTCGGCCAGCAGCGGGAGCTCGGCGCGCCGCCGGCGGCCGCGGAGGATGTCCAGGCAGGCGCGGGCCGTGACGGTGGCGAACCAGGCGTCCGGGTTCTCCACCTGCGCCGTCCCGGCCGCCTGGGTGCGGGCCCATGCGGTCTGCACGGCGTCCTCGGCGTCGTGGTGCGATCCGACGATGCGGAAGGCCAGCGACATCAACCGGGGGCGTGCGGACTCGAAGGCTTCGACTGCTTCCACGAGCGAGGTCACCTTTCGTACGTGCTCGGCGTCAGGAAGGGCGAGCCGGACCCATCCCTGATGCGAACGCAAGTCGAGGAGACACCCATGAGCCTACAGACCCGCCCACAAGGCACGGCGCGCAGCCCGCTGCCGGGCATCGCCGCGGCGGCCGTACGAGGGGGATGCTCCCGGTGAGCGCGGCCGTGGAGACCGTCCTGCTCGTCGCGACCGTCGCCTGCGTCGCGGCCAACACGTTCGAGGTGGGCGCCAAGGTGTGCGGAGCGCAGTTCGTCGTGCAGAACTCCGCCGAGGTCGGCGTGGACCGCAGGTGGATCCCCTACCTCGCGGTGATCGAAGGCTCCGGCGTGGCCGGGCTGCTGCTGGGCCTCTTCCACCGGCCGGCCCTGGGGCTCGCGGCGGCGGTCGGGCTGCTGGTGTTCTTCGTGCTCGCCGTCCTCGCCCACGTCCGGTCGAGGGTGCTGCACAACATCGCCTTCCCCGCGACCTTCCTGGTGCTCGCGGCCGCCGCCGTCGGCTACTTCGCGGGGGCCCCGGGCTGACCAGCCCCGCGCCCGTGCCCCCGGCCCGCCCGCCGGCCGGCCGAGGGGGCTCCCGCACGCCCCTCCCCGGGCGCCGCCGGGGCCTCGCGGTGCAGCGCGACGCCGGCGACCACCGCGGCGACGCCCACGACGTCGCGCCACGTCGGCACCTGGCGCAGCACCAGCAGCCCGATGACGGTGGCCGACGCCGGCAGCAGCGCCAGCAGGAACGCGAACGTCGCCCGGGGCAGCCGGGCCATCGCCAACTGGTCGCTCACGTAAGGGATCACGGAGGAACACAGCGCCACCCCGAGGCCCCACAGCAGCCACAGCGGATGGGCGAACGCGGTGGCCCCCTGCACGGCGCCGAACGGGGTCGCGGCCAGCGCGGCCACCACCATGCAGGCGCCGAGCTGGTCGACGGCACGGGCCCCCCCGCGCCCGGCACCGGGCGGCCCCTCGACTGCCGGCCCGCCGCCGCCCGGCTGCGCACCCGGCGCCTCCCTGCCCGGCGGCTCCGCACCCGGCGCGTCCCCCCGCACCGGCTGCTCGTCCCGCGGGTCGGTCGACGCGATCCTGTGGCCGAGCACGATGTAGAGCACGAATCCGGCGCAGTTGGCGAACGCGAAGGCGAACCCGGCGGGTTCGCCGGCCAGGCGGACGTCGGCGAGCACGGCGACACCCGCGACCGCGCAGGCGAGCGCGACCAGGTTCCGGCGGCTCCTGGTGCCCGCCAGCGCCACGGCGATCACGCCGAGGAACTCCACCGCGCCCACCGTGGACAGCGGCAGCCGGTCCACGGCGAGGTAGAACATCGCGTTCATCGCGGCCAGCAGGACGCCCAGGGACACCAGCAGCCGCCGCCGGGCCGGTGGCGCGTCCCGCAGCACCCGCAGCGGCCGCCGGACAGCCAGGAAGAACGCGGCCGCCCCGGCGATGCGCAGCCAGGCGACCCCGAGGACCCCGACCCGCGCGAAGAGCAGCACCGCGAAGGACGGTCCGAGGTAGTGGAACACGGCGCTGGAGACGACGAACACCCAGGCGGGCGCCGCCTCGACGGGGTGCCGGAGACGGCGGACGCCCGGCAGCGACGGCGTACCGGGCACGCCGCTACTCCAGCCCCAGCACCCGGTGCGGGCGGTAGGGCGCCTCCAGGGCGCGCACCTCGTCCTCGTCGAGCACCAGGTCCAGCGCGGCGACCGCGTCCCGCAGATGGTGCGGGCGGGTCACGCCGACGATCGGGGCGACCACCCCCGGGCGCCCGGCCAGCCAGGCCAGGGCGACCTGCGCCGGCGGCACCTCCCGCGCCGCCGCGACCTCGGCCAGCGCGTCGACGACGGCGAAGTCCCCGGCGCCGTAGTGCCGATCGGCCAGCGGGTCGTTCCCGCCGCGCGGTGTGGCGCGCTCCCCGGTGGGGGACCTGGTCCCGGCCAGCAGCCCGCGTGCCAGCGGGCTGTACGGCAGGACGCCGACGCCCAGGTCCCGGCACAGCGGGATCATCTCGCGCTCCTCCTCGCGGTACGCGAGGTTGTACAGGTTCTGCATGGACACGAACTCCGTCCAGCCGGCCGCGCGCGCGGTGAACTGGGCCTGGGCGAACTGCCAGGCGTACATGCTCGACGCGCCCAGGTAGCGGACCTTCCCGGCCCGCACCACGTCGTGGAGGACGCCCATCGTCTCGGCGATCGGGGTGTCCGGGTCCCAGCGGTGGATCTGGTACAGGTCGATGTGGTCGGTGCCGAGCCGGCGCAGGGAGGCGTCCACCGCGGCCAGGACGTGCTTGCGGGACAGGCCGCGCCCGGTCGGGGCGTCACTCGTCGGGTAGTACACCTTCGTCGCCAGCACGTAGGCGTCCCGGCTGCCGAAGACCGAGGCGAGCAGCTTGCCGGTGACCTCCTCGCTCGCCCCGCCGTCGTACATGTCGGCGGTGTCGAACAGGGTCACCCCGGCCTCGGCCGCCGCGCGCACCAGCGGCTCCGCCTGCCCGGCGTCCAGGTGCCAGGCCCGCCGCGACCGGTCGCCGAAGCCCATCATGCCCAGCGCCAGCCGGGAGACCACCAGACCGCTTCCACCGACCCGCACGTACTCCACTCCGGCTCCGTTCCTCGCGACGTCCTGCCCGGCCGTTGCCTCCGGCTCCGGCCTGCGTCTAGAGTCCCAGGACGCCGCGCAGCCGTGAAGTGTACTCTGAAGGTCCGAGGTGCCAATTGCCTGGAAAACAGAACCACGAAGGCCCGCATACTTACAGCTCTCCCGATCCGCACCCGGATCTCGACGCGGTGAACCTGCGGCTGCTCGCCGAACTCGCCGACGACCCGCGGCTGTCCATGTCCGCGCTCGCCCGCCGCGTCGGGATGTCGGCGCCCGCGGTCACCGAGCGGATCCGCCGGCTGCAGGAGGCCGGCGTCATCTCCGGGTTCCGCATCGTCGTCGAGCCCGCCGCGCTGGGCCTGCCCGTCTCCGCCTTCGTGCGCATCAGGCCCGGGCCCGGACAGCTCCCCAGGCTCACCGCGGTCGCCGCGAGCCACCCGCAGATCAGCGAGTGCCACCGCATCACCGGCGAGGACTGCCTGCTGGCCCGGGTGCACGCCCCCACCGTGGCGCAACTGGAGAGCGTCCTCGACGACCTGCTGCTGTACGGGCAGACCACCACGTCCATCGTCGTGGCGACCCCGGTCGCGCCGCGGAACCTCCCGCTGCCACCGCTTCCGGAGTGACCGCCGCCCCCGGGGCGGTCAGCGCGCCTGGAACACTGGGCGGATGACCTCCGCGGACCCCCGGACACCTCAGGAACGGGCTCTGGGCCATGTCGCGGACCTGGCGTCCGGTCCCGCGATGGACCCCGCGCTGCGGGTGACCCTCAACTTCCATCCGGACCGCCTGCTGCACGGCACGCCGATCCTGGACGCGATGGCCGAGGACGGCGTCTACCGCTCGCAGTTCGTCACCGGGACTAGCAACGGCGGGCTGACCGCGCATCCCGGCGGTGACCGGTGGCGGTGGGAGAGCCGGATCTTCCACCGCGCGTACGACGACGCGCCGGCCCACGAGCGGCCCGTCTACGGGGCGTTGAACTTCCGCCGCAAGCCGGTCGGCGGGGCGCCGCGGTTCGGGTCCGCCCACTTCCGGCTGGCCGCCGGGACGCTGCCGCGGACCACCTTCTGTTATCCCGACAGCTTCCTGGAGCCCGTGCACTTCGGCGTCGCGGCCCGCATGGCGCTCATCGAACTGGCCCTCGCCGACCGCCAGGACGCCCTCGACGACTACGTCGAGGCGCAGGTCCACGGGCCGGTGCGCCCGGACCGCCACGCGGAGGCGCTCGTCCTGGACCCCTGCTACCGGGGCACGGCCGTCGAGGCGGCCGCCCTGCGGCTGGGCTGCCCCGTCGAGTTCCACCCCGGCTTTCGGCTCACCGTCGACGAACTCCGCCGCCACCCCGCTTACCGCGGCCGGGAGTTCGTCGACCTGGGCGCGCGCCTCGCCGTCGACGGCGTCCTCGATCCGCGCATCGTCGGCGACGCCGCCCGCACCAGCCGCCACGACCCCCAGGCACTCAAGAAGGTCTGGCACCTGCTGGCGCGTTTCGGCGCGCCCATGACGGCCGTCGACGACACGACGCCGCGGCCGCCGTGGGAGGGGGAGTCCCGGCCCGGCCTCACCGCGACGACCTGACGAACCGCGCCCGCGCGGCCGGTGAGAGCCGCTCCGCGGCATGCCGCACGGTGACGCGCGGCAACCCGGCGAGATGGCGGTCGAGGAAGGCGACCACGAGCGGCTCGTCCCGGCGGCCGATCTCGCGCAGCATCCAGCCGAGCGCCTTGTGGATCAGCGGTTCCCGATCCTGGCGCAGCGTCAGCGCGAGGTGGAACGTGGGCTCGAAGCATCCCTCGCGGATCAGCGCCAGCGTGGCGATCACCGCGATCCTGCGGTCCCACAGCCGCGAGGACGCGGCCAGTCGGTCCAGCACCTGAGGACCGTCGGGAGGGCCGTCCACCAGCCACGGCCCGAGGACGACGTGCGCGGAGCCGTCCACCAGGTCCCAGTTGTCCACGCAGCCGGTACGCGCCAGATAGAAGTCGACGAGCGCCCTGCGGTCCGCGCCACGTGCCGTCCGCACCTGCTCGGCCAGGACGAGGAGCCCGGCGAACCGCTCCTCGTGGACGCTGCTGCGCAGCAGGGCGTCCACAGCGCCGGTCCCCAGATCGCGGTACGCCCGGGCCAGCCCGCGCAACAACGGCACGCGGACACCCAGCAGTTCGTCGTCCGTGGGGCTGAGCACCCGCAGGTGCTGTGCCCGGATCCCGGGCTCCGCCAGGCTCCGCAACTCGGCCCGCAGCGCCTCGGGCGAAACGATCGTCATGGCCGCGGACGGTACCGCAGGAAGCCGCCATCCCTCACGCCGAGAGTGTCAGTCCGGATTGACAGTGCCGGCGTCCGTCCCTTCAGACCGACAGCCATGGCGTGCCTTCGAGGATCGACTGCGACGCGGGAATCGACTTCGGCCACGGCTACGTGTCACGCCCGGAGTTCGCCCCGGCCGTCGTCCGCCGCGAACCGGAGATCATCCGCGACGATCCGCACGCCACCGCGGTGCGCGTCTCCGGCACCGACCAGGACCGGACGCTGGCCGCCGCCCAACCCGCCCTGGAAAAAGGCTCAAGGGGAGGCGTCCCGACCGGCGCCGGCCGGCCCCGCGGGGACGTCGATCCAGCGGGCCGCCGCCTCGAAGGTCTCCGCCGGGGTGTGGTTGAAGGCGATCGCCGCGCCGGGGGCAAGGCGCCGGATCAGGTTGAGCACCTGCTCGAACAGGTCGAGCTGCTCGCCGGACGAGCGGCGCACGGCGCCGCCGACGACCACGCACTCCCAGGGCCGGGCGGCCAGGGCGGCGCCGACGACCGCGAGCACGTCGTCGCTGCCGTCGAGCCCGAACAGGCAGGTCTCGACACCGACGCCGTGTTCGGCGAACCGGGCGATCCCCACCGCGATCGCCTCGGCCACCGGCGCGGGGTCCCAAGGGCCGGGCACCCGGTGCGGATCGAGGCCGATCACCAGGACGCGGGGTGTCGGGTCCGTGCTGTCCATGCCTGGACCCTACGCGGCCACGGCGGGGCGGAACGGCAGGACGGCCCGGGCGCGCTCGGCGGAAGGGCCGGCGGGCGCGGGGGAGACGCGCCCTCGCGCCCGCCGGCCGGTGGTGCCGTGCGTCAGCGGGTCGTGCCCGGCGTCGCGGACACGCCGCGCAGACCGTCGCCCGCGGACGCCGTCTCCAGGGTCGTGAACGTCGCGCCCGCGGGCCGTCTCGTGGCCGCGAGGTCGTCGGTGACGGTGACCAGCTTGTTCGGGTCGGCCCCGTAGTCGGACACGCCGCCGACCGAGGTGGTCACGCCGTACAGGCTCACCGAGCCGTCGGCGTTGACCCTGCCGGTGAAGTTGCGGATGCCGTCGACGGCCGGGGTCCAGGGCCTGCCGGTGACCGGGTTGGTGCCGGCGGGCAGGCCGGGGACGGTGTAGGGCACGCCCAGCCCGAGACCGGTGTTGAGGGTGTAGTCGTAGGTCCAGGTGCCGTTGACTAGCGACCACTTCTGGATGCCGGCGAGGTTCTGGGCCGCGGCGGCGGTGAAGGTGCCGCCGGCGTAGGTGTCGTCGCCGTTGCCCGCGTCGCCGACGTACATCGTCGTCGGGTCCGCGAACCAGATCGCGCCGAAGCTGGCGGCGTTGGACGGGGCACCGGTGTCCGGGGTCTTGACGGACTTGGCCGGCGCGGTCGGGAACCCGGACAGGATGCACATGTTGTCGGCCGGCTGACCGGTCGCGGCGTCGTAGGTGTCGGCCTCGGTCGGCAGCGGCGCGCCGGGCGCGGGGGTGCCGACGCCGTTCGGGCAGGCGGTGCCGGTGGTGTCGACGAAGTAGACGGTGTCGACGCCGTTGCTGCCGGATCCCTTGGTGTAGTAGAGCACGCCGTCGTGGAGGGTGACGCCGGCGAAGTTGGTGTCTTTGCCGAGCTTGTCCGCCTTGGTGATCCCGGGCAGCTGGGTCACGCTGAACCCGCCGACCGGGGTGGGCTGTCCGGGGTCCTGCGCCTGCTCGGGCCTGCCCGCCGGGGTGACCAGCTGCGCGCCCGTGCCGTAGATCGTGCCCGGCACCGACGTGCCGTCGCCGTTGTTGGAGTTCCCGGCCGTGTAGTACCGGCCGGTGGAGTCGTCGAGGACCGCCGCGCGGCCGTTGTCGCCGCTGTAGGCGTTGGTCTCGGTGACGGAGAACTTCCCGTTGGTGTCGAGCTCGCCGACGGCCCGGTACACCGACTGGGCGTCGGGGTTGGTCGGGTCGAACACGCCCGGGGTGTTGCTGTTGGACGCGTCGAGGGTGTTCGGCGGGGCGACGTAGCCCATGAACGTGACCGCGTTGCCGCCGGTCGAGAGGTTGAGCGCCAGTTCCGACTTCGAGGAGAAGCTGCCCACCAGCTGGTCGTGCCCGCGGCTCGCGGCGTCCGGATTGCCGACCGGCGCCGTGACGGAGCCGACGACCTTGCCCGACGGGGTGATCTGGTCGAGGTGGATCGGCGCGGTGACGCCGAAGTTCTCGTCGACCGAGACGTTGTCCCACACGTGCGCGAACGAGCCGTCCGCGACGGCGACGGCACCGGTCGGCAGCACGGTGGTACCGGGGGTGATCAGGGAGGCGGTCCCGGTGTAGTGGACCCGGCTCACCAGCAGGTTGCCCGGGACCAGCGGGGCCCTGCCCGCCGAGGCGGCCTGCGCCGGGCCGCCGGTCGCGCACACCGTGCAGGCGACGATCGCGAACGAGGCGGCGGCCCCGAGGACGCCGCGCCGGGCCAGGCCCGCCGGGCGGCTGGAACGGTCGAACATGGGTGTTCTCCTTCGTGCTGACGCATCCCCAAGCCGTGGAGATCGCTCCGGATCACACCATCCGCACGCCGCCGCGTGAGGAGACGGCCGGTGAACGGCAGCCGAAACTTGGGGCGTTGGCGGATCCGGGCCCAGGGGGACCAGCCGCAGGCCCCAGGGCAGTGCCGGCCCTGGAGCAGCCGGGCCGTCCCGTCCCTTGACCCGCAGGGCCCTCCCTCTCGCGCCCTCGGATGTACTAAGGCTGATTGATAAAGTAGCCTTAGTACATGAAGGACGACGACGTGGACCCCGACGCGGTCGCCGCGGCCCTGCTGGCGAGCCTGAGCGTGCTGGTGCGACGGGTGCGCCAAGTGCCCGTCGAGGGCGGGCTCTCGATGCCCGAGCGGACCGCCCTGTCCCACCTGGACCGCTCGGGCCCCACCACGTCCTCGGCGCTGGCCCGCGAGGTCCAGATCACCGCCCAGGCGATGGGAGCGACGCTCGCCGCGCTGCGGGCCCGCGGTCTGGTCGAACGCCGCCCGGACCCGGATGACGGCAGGCGCGGGGTGCTGAGCGTGACCGGCGCCGGCCGGCAGGCGCTGAAGGACAAGCGCAACGCCCGCACCGAACTCATCACCCGGGCCCTGACCGGTGGCACGTTCACCCCCGCGGAACTGGAGCGACTCGCCGCCGCCGCACCCCTGCTGGAGCGGCTGGCCCAGAACATCTGACGACCGGACCACCCGGCGCCCGGTCCACGGCCGGACGCCGACGGAACCCCGAGGCCGCACGCCGATGACCGATCCCCCCGGGACGCCCGCCCAGCGTGGCCGGCGCGGTATGCGCATACCGCGCGCCCCGCGCCGCTCGCGCACCTCCGGCCGCTCGCCCGCCGACCGCTACAAGTGGACCGCGCTGGCCAACACCACCGCCGCGGTCTTCATGTCCGCGCTGGACGGCGTCGTCTTCGCTTTCGGCGCGGTACTGGCCCTGCTCGCCGCGATCGCCTCCCTGCTGCGCGGCACCGGATCCACCGCCGCGACGTCCCCGAGCCCGGCACCGAGCCGACCTCCACAGGAGAAACACCCATGGCACTGACAACGCTCGACCCCACCTCCGCGCTGGTCGTGATCGACCTTCAGAAGGGGATCGTCCCGGCCCGGACCGGCCGCGCGGTCACCGCCGCCGTCGGGCAGGCAGCCCGGCTGGCGGGCGGGTACCGCCGGCACGGCCTGCCCGTGGTCCTGGTCAACGTCACCGGCCGCGCACCCGGCCGCACCGACGCCGGCCGCAGAGATGCCGGGCGGTCCGGGAACGGTGCCGCCCTGCCCGACGGCTGGGCCGACCTGATCGACGAACTCGACGCCCAGCCCACCGACCACCGGATCACCAAGCGGCGGCGAAGCGCCTTCCACGACACCGGGCTCGACACCCTGCTGCGGGACCTGGGCGTCACCCAGGTCGTGCTCGCCGGCATCGCGACCGGCTCGGGCGTCGAGTCGACGGCCCGCGCGGCCTCCGACCACGGCTACCACGTCGTCCTGGCCACCGACGCCATGACCGACCCCGACGCCGACGCCCACCGCCACAGCGTCGAACGCGTCTTCCCCAAGCTCGGCGAGACCGCCACCACCGCCGAGGTCCTCGACATGATGGAGGCGACGCGATGACGCTCCTGGGCCGGCTCCTGAAGAACCGCCGCGCAGGCGACACCCACACGGCGTGGAACCTGACCAACCTGCAGGGCCCCGAACTGCTGACGCTCACCAGCCGGCACTTCGGCGACGGCGGCACCCTGCCGCTCGAGCACTGCGCGAAGCACATAGGCGGCCGCGACGTGTCCCCGCACCTGGCGTGGACCCCGCCGCCGCCCGGCACCGCGCAGCTCCTCCTGGTCGTCGAGGACATCGACGTGCCGATCGCCAGGCCCGCCGTGCACTGCGCCGCCCTGATCGACCCGTCCTGCGAGCACCTGGAGCCCGGCGCCCTCGACGCACGGCAGCCGGCCACCGGGGTGCGGCTGCTCCGGTCCACCATCGGACGCGGCTACCACGGTCCGGCGCCCATCAAGGGCCACGGGCCGCACCGCTACGTCTTCCAGCTGTTCGCCCTCGCCACCCCCGTGGGCGGTGTCGGCGACACGACGCCGCCCGAGCGGGCCCGGCCCCGGGCCCTGCTGCCCGCCGTCCCCGCACCCGTCCTCGACCGCGGCCGGCTGACCGGCGTCTACGAACGCTGACCCGGCTCCCGGACGTCACGCCCGCGGCGGTCCCCGTCTCCCGACCGGGCGTCGGGGACAGCCGCGGGTGGCGGCCCGGGCCCTCGGTGGAACCGCCGGCGACACCGGAGCCGGCCGCCGCGCGGTGCGGGCGGGGACGGCGGCGCGGCCGGCCGCCGGCGTGATCGTGGATACTGCACCGATGAGCTCTCACCGGGTCCTGGTCGTGGAGGACGATCACGGACTGCGCGCCATACTCGCCCGCGGCCTGCGCGAGGAGGACTTCGACGTCCTCACCGCGGGCGACGGCGCGAGTGCGCTGAAGGCCGTGCGGTCGGAGTCGCGGGTGGACGCCGTCGTGCTGGACATCGGCCTGCCGGACTCCGACGGACGTGACGTGTGCCACGCGATGCGGGCGGACGGCATTGACGTCCCCGTGGTCTTCCTGACCGCCCACAACAACCTCCCCGACCGGCTGGCGGGCTTCACCGCCGGCGGCGACGACTACCTCGCCAAGCCGTTCCACCTGGTGGAGCTGGCTGCCCGGATCCGGGCGGCGCTGCGCAGGGCGGGACGGGAGGCGGCGGTCGAGGCCTCCGGCGTGCGGCTGGACCCCGTCGCGCACGTGCTGGAGGTCGGCGGACTGCAGGTGCCGCTGACGCCGACCGAGTTCCGGCTGATGGCCTGCGTGATGGCCGCGCCCGGCACCGTGGTCCGCCGCCGGGCCTTGCTGCGCGCGGCCTGGCCCGAGGGCGCCCAGGTCAGCGACAACACCCTCGACCAGTACATGACGCGGCTGCGGCGCAAACTGCGGGAGGCCGGCAGCCCCGAGGCGATCAGCACCGTACGGGGCGTCGGGTACCGGTTCTCGTGAGGCGGCGCTTCCTGTCCGGCCTGCGCCCGCGCACCCTGCGCGGGCGGCTGGCCCTGCTCGCCCTGGCCACCACGGCGGTGTGGGTGACGACGCTGACCGTCGCCGCCAACCTGGTGCTCGGCGCGCAGCTGCGCGGGCAGGCCGACGGCCTGCTGCGCACCCGGTCCGCCGCGGTGGCGGCGACCCTCGAAGCCAGGCCGGACGGCCGGATCCTGGTGCACGAGCCCAGCGACGACCAGGCCCTGGACGCCGGGGTGTGGATCTACCAGGGCCGCGTCGCCGTCGAACGGCCCGCGGAGCCGGCCGCCCTCCAGCAGCAGGCCGACCGGCTCGCCGGCCGCTCGGCGGTGTTCGCCGACGCCTCCGAGCCCGTTCCGCACCGGCTGTTCGCGCTGCCCGTCATGGCCGCGACGGGCGGGCGGCAGGTGGGGACCGTGGTGGCGACCGTCGCGCTCGATCCCTACCAGTCCACGCAGAAGTCGGTGCTGCTGGGATCGATAGCCCTCGCGGTCGCCCTGCTGGCCGGCGCCTACTGCGTGGCGCGCGCCGTCGCCAACCGGGCCCTGGTCCCGGTCGGGGTGATGAGCGCCCAGGCCGCCGAGTGGAGCGAGCACGGCACCTCCCGGCGCTTCGGGACCCAGGAGCGCCCGGAGGAACTGGCACGCCTGGCCGGGAACCTCGACGGGCTGCTCGACCGGTTGGCGGCCGTGGTCCGCCACGAGCAGCAGCTGTCCGCGGAACTGTCGCACGAGCTGCGCACCCCGCTGGCCCGGATCACCGCCGAGGCCGAGTGGCTGACGGCGCGGCCGCGCACCCGCGCCGAGCAGGCGGCCTCGCACGAGGCCATCGCGGCGAGCGCCGCCGCGATGGCGCAGATCTGCGAGGCGCTGCTGGCCGACGCCCGCGCCGGGTCCACCGACGGCGGTCAGGCACCGCCCGGACGCTGCGCGGTCGACGAGGTCGCCCAGGACCTGGCCGGGCGGCTCGCCGCATCCGCGCCGGTCGACGTCACCGTCACCGGTCGTGCCGTCACCGCCGGCGTCCCCGCCGCGGTCGTCGAACGGATCCTCGCGCCGCTGCTCGACAACGCCGGCCGCTACTGCGTCCGCGAGATCCTCGTCGAGTGCGCGGCCCGGCCGGGCGGCGCGGAGATCTCGGTCACCGACGACGGCCCGGGCGTGCCGCAGGAGACGGGCTCGGGCGTCTTCGAGGCCGGCCGGCGCGCCGACCCGGCAGACGGCCACGACGGAGCCGGCCTCGGCCTGGCGCTGGCCCGCCGCCTCGCCAGGAACGCGGGGGGCGACATCGTCCTGTCCGGCACCCCCGGCCCGCTGGGCGGGGCGCGCTTCGTCGTGTCGCTGCCGGCCGGCTGAGCCCGTCGAGCGCCCAGCGCTCCCGGCACGGCGGCGCCCCCACCGGGATGGCCGGTGGGGGCGCCGCGGTCCGAAGTGCCCGTCGGGTGGTGCGGTCGGACGGTGCGCTCAGGCGGTGCCGGTCACCTCCGCGGCGTGACGGTGAAGGCCACCTTGAGGGGCGCCGTCACGTACGGCGTGTCCGTGACGAGGGACAGGACACCGCTGTAGACGCCCGGCGCGGCGACGGCCGAACCGTCCGCGGTGACCCGGATCCTGGCCGAGTGGCCCGGGGCCAGGTCCAGGGTCGTCCGGTTCTCCGTCAGCCAGGTGAGCTGGTCGTCGGCGCACTGCCCGAACCCGGGCAGGGTCTGGACCGGTCGGCTGCCCTCGGGGAACGACAGCGGGCCGGGGGAGAAGGCGCCGCCGGCCTGGGTGAGGCCGCAACCCCCGGCGCTGGTACGGAAGATCGCCGTGCCGGCATTGGGCAGGTCGGTCCAGGAGTCGCTCACCGGGTCGTACTGGAGGGCCCTGTTGGTGGCGAGGGCCATCACCCCGTTGTCGGTGACGCCGCCGGCGATCTGGAGCTGCCCGTTGCCGCCGTTGGCGGCCTCGGCCCATACGACGTACGGCACGTCGGCTCCCCGGGTCCACGTGTCGGTCCGCGGGTGGTAGACGTACGTGGAGTCGAGCGCGCGGGCGTGGTGGTCCTCGGTGAGGGCGCTGCCGCCCGCACAGGCGATCGCGCCCTCGGTGCCCGCGCAGCCGGTCCAGTGCACCGGGACCGGGTAGTCCGCCAGTCGCTGCCAGGCGTTCGACGCCGGGTCGTACCGGTAGACGTGCGCGCTGACGGTGGCGCACCCGTCGGGGCAGCCGCCGATCACGTACAGCCGCCCGTCGAGGACGGCGGTGCTCGCCGCGGCGATCGGCGTCGGCAGGTCCGCGGCCCGCGTCCAGGTGTCGCTCGCCGGGTGGTAGGCGTACACGGTGGAGACGGGCGAGGCGGTGGTGCCCTCCAGGGCCCAGCCGCCGACCACGTACAGGGTGCCGTCGACGAACGAGGCGGCCGGGGACTCCAGCGGCACCGGCAGGGGCGCGATCTTCGACCACGCGGCCGCCGACGGGTCGTAGACGTAGGAGTTCTTGACCCAGTGGCCGCCGAGGACCTTGTCGACGCCGCCCACCGAGTACGTCCGGCCCTGGTAGGTCGCGGACGCGTTGTCCATGACCGGTTCCGGGTAGTCCGGCAACTCCTGCCAACCGCCGCCGGAGGCCGCGGCCGTCGCGGGCGCCGGAGCGCGGGCGGCGCCGGCCGCGGGCTGCCCGCCGGCCGCCGAAGCGGCCGGGGTGGCCGGGCCGTCGGGGAAGGTGCCCGGGACCAGTTGCGCGTCGGCCCCGTGGACGGTGGGCACGGTGGTGTCGCCGCCCGCGCTCTGCTCGTGGAGGGTCAGGTGCAGGGGCGCGCCGCCGGTGTTGGTGACGGTGATCTCGCGGCCGGCGCGGTGACCGAGGTCCGCGCTGAGGTCGATGTCTCCGCCGGAGACCGCGAGCCGGCCCGCGGCCAGCGACGGGGAGATACTGCGGACGGAGTCCGCGGCGATCGTGGTCCGCGCCGTGGCGGTCGCGTGGCGCGGCGCCGCGGTGGTGACCGTCGCGGCGCCGGTGCCGGGGGCGAACATCCAGTAGTAGCCGTCGCCCAGCGCCGGGTCGTCGGGCATGGCCAGCGAGGCCGTGGTGGCCGTGCCGGCGGTGACGGTGGCGCCGACCAGCGGCTGACGGGTGTTGGCGTCGGTGACGGTGCCCTCCAGGATGCCGCCGGCCAGGGTGCCGCAGCTGCCCACCGAGACGTTGTCGACCTCGAAGAGCGTCGTCCCGGAACCGGAGTAGTGGAAGCGGACCCGCACGTCGCGGTGGCCGAGCGCGCCGGTGAGCGGCACGTCGACGTGGCCGCCGAAGTCGGCGTCTTCCGAGTGGTAGACCGTGGTCCAGGTCGCGCCGCCGTCGACGCTGAACGCGGCGTCCGCCTCGGCGCCGGGCGCGTACAGGAAGCCGGCGTCGAACCGCAGGTGGCCGTCGGTCTCGTGGGACAGGTCCATGACCGGGGACAGCAGGTCGGCGTCCTCGGCGGCCCCGTTGTTGTCGTAGGGGTCGGCCGTGGCGAAGTCGCCGCTGCCGCCGGTGAAGTTCCACTGGCCGTGCGGGTCGCCGAACTCCCAGGCGTGGCCCGAGGATCCGTGGTCGACTGCCGTCCAGCCGTTGCGCGTGCCGGTCCAGCCCTCGAAGTCCGCCTGCGCCGGGTAGGCGTAGCCGGGCGCGACGCATCCGGTCCGCTCGACGCTGACGGGGAGGTCGGCGCGGACGTCGGCCGTGCCCAGCGTGACCGTGGCGGTGCCGGCCACGTATCCGGCCTGGTCCGGCGTCACGTGCAGCGTGTAGTCGGCCTGCTGGGGCAGGTCCACGCGGTACTCGCCGGTCCGGGGATCGGTGTGGATCGCACCGCCGGGATAGCCGTCGACGGTGATCCGGGCGTACAGCGGCCAGCCGTGCCCCGACGCGTCGGTGACCTTGCCGGACAGGGTGCGGGTGGGCACCTTGTGCAACGTCAGGTCGCCGGTGCCGGTGCCGCCGTCGGCCACGGTGAGCGTGGCGTGCGCGTCGCCGGTGTAGCCGTAGGCGGTGGCGCTCGCGTCGTAGGTGCCCGCGCCGACGGTGATGTGGAAGGCTCCGGACGCGTCGGCCTTGGCGTGGTACGTCAGGCCGTTGTCCTGCCCGGTGAGCAGCACGCCCGCGCCCGCCACGGGAGCGCCGGCGGTGTCGGTCACATGGCCGGTGGCGGTGCCGTGCGGGCCCATCGTGAGGGCGCCAACGCCGTCCGGCGAGCCGAGCCCGGTCGGGCCGTCCCAGCCGGGTCCCGCGTCGCAGAGCACGGTGCCGCAGGTGCCGCTGCTGCCCCTGGTGACGTCGAAGAGGTGGTTGCTCTGGTAGGCGTACGGATACGTCACCGGGTAGGTGCCGGCGGCCGGTTCGCCCGCCAGCGCGTACATCGCCGCGACCAGCGGCGAGGACAGGCTCGTACCGCCGACCTGGAGCCAGCCGCGGGTGTCCAGCGAGTCGTACACCGCCAGGCCGCTGTTCGGGTCCGCCACCGCGGAGATGTCGGCGATGGCCCTGCGGGAGCACGCGGTGGCCACGTCCTGCTGGTAGGCGGGCTGCGGCTCGTACGCCGAGCAGCCGCTGCCGCTGGAGGACCAGGCGCTCTCCGTCCAGCCGCGCGCGGTTCCCGCGTCGCGGGTCAGCAGCGTGCCGCCGACCGCGACGACGTCCGGGTCGGACGCCGGCCAGTTGACGACGTTGGCGCTGTCGCCGGCCGACGCGGTCACGACCACCCCGGCGTGCTTGTAGTCGTCGTCGGCGACCAGGGACGGGTCCTCGCCGGGCAGGCCGTAGGAGTTGGAGACGTACTTCGCCCCCATCGCCACGGCGGTGCGGGTCGCGGCGCCCAGGCTCTCGACGGCCGCCGAGTCGCCCTCCACGAGCAGGATGTGGCAGTCGGGACACGCCGAGGAGACCGCGTCCAGGTCCAGGGCCGTCTCCACGGACCAGCCCTCGTCGTCCGCCGGGTAGTCGACGCCCCCGCGCTGGTCGACCTTACGGAAGCAGCCGTTGCCGGTGGTGCAGGCCGGCAGCCCGAACTGCGCCCGGAACACGGCGAGATCGGCCTCGGCGGCGGCGTAGCCGAAGGCGTCGACCACCGCGACCGTGCGGCCCTTGCCGCCGTCGGGCAGGCGGTAGGCGGAGCGGATGTCGGTCGGGGTGAGGGCGGTTGCCGCCGGTCCTGAGGCCGCCGGCGCGGCGGCGCGGGCCTGCTGCTGCGCGCCGGTGCTCACCAGCGCGAAGCAGCGGGCGGTCCGCGGGCCCGAGGACCGGCTGCAGTCGGCCGGCGCGTAGTCGGGCCGGCCGGTGGCCGCGGGCAGCGGCTTCGCGGTCGTGTCCGCCTGCGCCGAGGAGGCGCCCGCGGAGTTCCCGGCGGCGGCCCGGTCGGCGGAGGTGCTCCCCGCGGCGGGTGACGCCGCGGCGACGGGGGCCTGCACGGCGGCGAACAGGCCCAGGCAGGCGGCTATCAGCAACGAGACAGGCGCGCGCACGCGCCCACGTCGGGACATGGGGAAGGATCCCTTCCTTCGGGGGAGTCGGCCGGGGGTGCGGCCGGAGCGGGGACGGGGGTGGGACGGGGTGGGACCGGTCGTGCGGGAGCGTGCGGGTGCGTGCCGGTGCGTGCGGCCTCCGGCCTTCGGCCTGGTCAGGGCGCGGCGGCGGGTGGGTGGCGCAGGTTCACAGCGGTTCGTAGCGGGCTGCCGGTTCACCCTCGCCCGGCCCGTCGACCGGCTTGCCGCCGGCCCCCGGGGCCGGGCCGGGCAGCGGATCCGGGCCGGCGCCGGGCCCCGATTCGGGTTCCTCGTCGCGGATTTCTCCGGACGCCCGCTCGGCGTCCTGTGAACCGGGCATCGACAGCCTTTCCACCGGTGCGCCCCCGGACGGGGCGCGTCACCCGGCGAGTATGGCCGCACACGGCCACCCGGAACGATCGGTCAGATGACCTAAAACCGCAGGTGGCCAGGGCCCGGGGCGGAGAGGCGGCGCCGTGCGGCCCTTTCGGGGGCCGGTGTGCGGTGGCGCGGTGGGTGGTTCCCGGGGAGGTGTGGGGAGTTGCCTCAGCGCCGGTTGGGGTCTGCGGGGTCGTCGTTGGCGGGGCGTTGCCGGGTCATGGAGACGGCGAGGGCTGTCCGCGAGGTGACGCCGCGCTTGCGCATCGCGGAGTTCAGCTGGGTCGCCACCGTCTTCGGGGAGCGCGACAGCGCCTGCGCGATCTGGCGGTTCGTCATGCCCTCGGCGACCAGGCGGACGACCTCCAGCTCGCGCGGGGACAGCTGGTCGCCGTAGCCACGGCCGCCACCGGTCAGCGCCCGGCGGGCGCGCTGCTCGTCGTGGGTCGCCCCCAGGGCGCCGTACCCGGTGACCACCGCCTCCGTCTCCCGGACCGCGGCCACCCGGTTCCCGGCGGCGCGCAGGCAGGCCGCCGCACGCTCCCGTGCCCGCAGCGCCTCGTACGGCCGCGGCACCTTCTCCCATGCGTCGGCGGCCGCCTGCCAGTCGCGGGCCGCGGCCTCCGCGCCGTGCTCCGCTTCGGTCAGCAGCGCCGTGCACACCCGCAGGGCCGCGCCCGGTGCGGGCGCCCGCCGTTCGCGCTCGGCCGCCGCGAACCGCTCGACGAGCGCCCGGGCCTCGGCGGCCCGACCCAGCGCCAGCAGCGCGGCCACCCGGGGCGGCGCGACGTCGGTCGCCCACAGCCACAGCTCCTTGACCGTGACGAGCCGCATCGGGGCGGCGGTCAGGTCGAGGGCGGACCGCGCGTCCCCGGCGGCCAGCCGCAGCGCGGCGAGCGCGGCCACCGGCTCCAGCCACAGGTCGACGATCCCGCGCCGCTCGCCCTCCGCTGCCACGTGGCGCAGGTCCTCCTCGACCTGCGGGTCCGGGCCGTCCACCGCGATCCGCAGCTTCGCCGACACCAGCAGCGCGTCCAGCCGGAACAGCGGCTCCTCCGGCGCGTCCTGCCAGAGGGCGGCGCGTCCGGCGAGTCCGTCCCACGCCCCGCCGAGCAGGTCGAGGTGGACGAGGGTGAGCAGGGCCGTGTCCCGCACCCGCAGGTAGCCGTGGCGTCCGGCGAGTTCGACGGCGGCGGCCAGGCCGGGACCCGCCTGCTCGGGGCGGCCCCAGCGCATCCCCGCGTTGCCGAGGTTCAGGGCGCCGCGTGCGACCTGCACGGCGACCCGCGGAGGAAGGTGCTCGGCGCCCGCCAGGCGCATCAACTCGGCGGCGCCCTCCCAGCCGGACTCCTCACCGAGGTCCAGCAGCGCGGTCGTCCGGTCGACGAACAGCGAGATGCGGTCGTGCTCCGGGAGCGAGGACTCCTCGGCCATCTGCCGGGCACGCTCCAGCCAGTGCAGATGGTCGGCGGTGGTCAGGTCGTCGGCGACCGGCACGCCGAGCGCGGTCATCGCCCAGGCGACCGCGAACGACGGCTCGCCGATCTCCGGGACCGCCTGCTCCAACTCGGCCGCCGCGGCCGCGTAGTCGCCCAGGTGCCGCAGCAACCTGCCCAGCTGGCCGCGAACTTCGGCGCGGTCCCGCGGGGCCAGCTGTCCGGAGTCCAGCAACCCCCTGAGCCTGGCGAGGAGTTCGGCCCGCCGGATGTCACCGGTGAACGCCAGCAGCGGCAGCTTCGCCACCAGCGGGGCGACATCCGGCGCGGGCAGCGCCGGTTCCGCGATGAGGTCCAGCAGCAGGGTGGCGGCCCGGTCGTGGTCGCCGGAGGCGATGGCGAGGTCCGCGGCGCGCTGGGCGTAGCGGCTCCAGCCCCCGATCTCGCCCGCCTGCCGCAGATGGTGGGCGAGCCGGCCGACGGGAAGCGGGTGCGCGCCTTCGAGCAGCGCGGCCGCACGGGCGTGGAAGGTCCTGCGCTCGTCGGGGCGCGCCTGGTCGTAGACGGCGCGCGCGGCCAGGATGTGCCGGAAGGCGATGCGGCCGGTGGCGTCCTCCGCGAGCAGGCCGCTGCGCACGGCCTCGGCGACGGCTTCGGCGGCCGCGCTGAGGGGCGCTGCCGGGGCGTGCCCGGCAAGGGAGTTGGCGGCCGGGTCGTCCGCGGCCGGGGTGCGTGGATGTGCTCCGGCCGCGGGGCCGCCGGGCGCCTCCGCGGGGGCGGCGAGCGCGGCGAGGTGGGCGGCCGGGGCCGGGTCCGCGAGGACGGCGGCGGCCAGCAGCACGCGCCGGGCGGCCGGGCCCAGCCGGGCGGCCCGCTCGGTCACGGCGTCCCGGATCGTCGGCGGCACCGCGATCTCGTCGAGGGTGCGCCGCACCCACTCGCCGTCGCGCCGTACCAGGTCGGCCCGGTCGTGCATCAGCAGCACGCACTCCTCCAGCGCCAGCGGCACGCCTTCGGTGCGGTCGTGCAGGAACGCCGCGAAGGCCGTGGAGACGTGCTCGTCGGCCAGCATCGACGACACCAGGCGGCGGGTGTCGTCCACCGTCAGCGCCCCGAGCGCGACGCGGGCGTGGCGGACGTCGGGGGACGGCCGGGAGGACAGCCGCAGCAGCAGCGAGTCGGGCGGCACCTCCTCGGGGCGGTAGGTCAGGACGAGGCTGACCGGGTCCGGCCTGCGGGTCGCGAGGAACACCAGGAAGTCCAGCGTGGCCTCGTCCGCCCAGTGCACGTCCTCGACCACCATCACGCCGATCCCGGCCCGGTCCAGCACCTCGGCGAGCGCCCGCATCAGGCGGTGCCGGGCGACCGAGGCGTCGGCCGGCGCCGGGGGCGGCGGGGGGAGCTCGTCCGACCACTCCGGCAGCACCGGGTGCAGCGCACCGGCCAGCGCGGACAGCCCCAGTCCCGCCGGGCCGGCCACGGCCTGCCGCACGGCGTCGACGACGGGCCCGAGCGTGAGCGCCTCACGGAACGGCGGGCACATCGCGACCAGATGGCGGGAGCCGCCCGGTGCGGCCCGCACCAGCGCCTCGCGGACCAGCCGGCTCTTGCCGATGCCTGCCTCGCCCTCGACCAGCACGAGCGCGGGCAGCGCGGACAACGCGGCGGTGACCCGGCGCAGTTCGCGATCGCGCCCGACCAGGGACGGTGGCCCGACGCCGTCACCGCCCGCGCGACCGCGCTCCGCCGTCCCGCTCGCTCCGACCGTCACCCGCCCGCCTCCCGCCCGACCCCGCCGAGACCCCGTCCCGCCATCGACCAGCCATTCTCGACCAGGGCACGGCGGCAGCGCCAGCGCCGGATCGTTCGACGGCGGGCACGGCGGGGCCCGCGGGAACCCCGGGGCGGGGGATCCCGGCGGATTCCCGTGCGGCGCGGGTCCGCGTGGGGGAGGCTGGGGCGGGCGGGTGACGGTCGGTTGCCTGAGGGGTACCCGGGCGGTCCGTGGGACGGGGAGGCACACGATGGGCGGCACACTCGACGCGTCGGACGCGGACGCGCCCTCGTACCGGGGGTTCGTCCTGCTGGACAACACCACCGTGTTCGGCGCGCGCAACGCCTTCGAGTGGGACCCGGTGCGTCCCCGCGAGCTGCCCTCGGGCGTCAACCTGCGCTCGCTGATGGACGTGCTCGAGGCGATCGTGCTGTTCAACGACTTCGCGGTCGACAACTCCAGCCGCGAGTACTTCGCCTGGCCGCACCTGAACCACGTGTCGGAGGCCGCCGGTTCGTTCTTCCACGACACCGCGGTCCTGATCGACTCCTATGCGCTTCCCACCGCGATCACCGAGATCAGCACCGCGCAGCTCTCCCACCTGCTGGACTCCGGCCAACTCGTCGCGCAGCTGGGCTTCATGCCCTCGTCCCGCGAACTCGACGTCCTGCCGCCGTTCTACCGGGACACCGACGAGTTCATGCGGCTCGCCTACAACGGGGTGTACCGCAGGTCCCCGGAGGGTGCGGCCGCGGGTGCCCGGCTGCGCGCGCTGGCCGTCTCGCTGGAACGCCAGCACCCGTCCGTCCGCAACTTCGCGTACTTCGCCTTCCGCGGCTTCTACTACCAGCAGTTGGCCCATCTGATGAGTGCCTCCTACATGCCGCACTCCTGGCGGTCGGGCCTCATCCGCTCCCAGATCGACCGTCCGGTGGTGAAGTTCGGCGACCTCGTCCTCGACGAGACCGCGTCCATCCGCGCGGCGCTCAGCGAGCGGATCAACAACGAGTTCGGGGCCGCCGCCCTCTCCGCGGAGTTCCCGCTCATCGCGTCCTACGTCATCGGGCAGTGCAGCACGCGCCGTTCGCTGCTCACCACCGCCGTGGAGATCCGCCGCACCGCGAAGGCGACCGCGTTCCGCAACTGGATCTACGCGATCGAGGAGAAGCTGCGCAACCAGCACGACCTCGTCGCGATCCGCACGGCGCAGGAGGAACTGCGCACCGTCGTCCGCGAACTGGAGCAGGAACTCGGCCTCACCCGCCGCGAGAAGCAGGAAGTGGTCGTCAAGCTCGGCATCCCGCTCGCCTCCGCCGAGACCACCACCCATGTCCCCACCGTCAAGCCCTGGCTGTCCCGCCTCTTCCGCCGCCGCACCCACCTGGTCTTCCTCCGCGACCTGGCCCGCGAGTCCACCCGCCTCACCCCCTTCGCCACCGCCTTCCGCCAACTCGCCCCATAGCGCCACCCGTACGGACCCGCGCAGCCTGCCGGGGGCTCACCGGCTGGACAGGACCGCGCGGAGGCGGGTGGCGAGGGTGGCGGTCTCTGCAGGGGGAGATGGAGGACGCCGATCTCCGACATCAGGGCGTGGAACTGCTGCTGGTGGTAGGGCGTGCCGGGCGGGAGGGCGGCGATGTGCCAGTGGAGGTGGGCGTTGCCGGACTGGCTGCCGAGGGAGTACCCCGGGCTCCTCTCGTCGACGTGTCCCAGCCTGCCCCGGCCGCCGCTGCGGGCGGTGTCTTGTGGGGAGTTGGGGACTTCGGAAGGATGTGCGGGTTCGCAGCCCCCCGGCAGCCACGGCCCTCGGCCGCGGTCCGGCCCGGCGCCGGGTCCCGCTCGGCGCGGGCGTCACCTCACCGACTCGGAAGGCCGATCCTTGGCTCCTGCGACACCCGGCCGCGGCGGCCGGTCCGGCATGAGGATGTTCCTGGCAGTGGCGTGGCGGGCCGGCCCCGGACTGTGCCTGCTGGCCGGGCTCGCCGTCGTCGTGTCGGCGCTGGCGCCGGTGGGAGTGGCGGCGGCCGTCGGCGCGGTGGTGCGGGCCGCGCCCGGGCTGGCAGGCCACGGGCTCGGGTCGGCGCCCGGACGTGCCGCCCTGGGATGGACGGCGGTGGCCGGGGCGTTCATGGTGCTCCAGTGGGCCGGGTCGTCGCTGCGGGCCGCCGCGGGCACCGCGCTCGGCGACCGCGTCGACGCCGCCCTGCAGCGCGACCTGATGGACGCGGTACTGGCCCCCGAGGGGATCGCGCACCTGGAGGACCCGGCGATCGCCGACCTGGTGAGCGTCGGCCGCGACACCTTCCGCGGCGCGTGGGGCCGTCCCGGCAGGCTGGCCTCGACGGTCGGCGGCCTGCTCGCCGCGCAGTTGACGCTGCTCGGCGCGTGCGTGCTGGTGGCGGGCTTCCAGCCGCTGCTGGGCGCCGCCCTGCTGGCCGCCTGCCTGTGGGCCGCACACGAGGACAGGGCCGCCTCGCGGACCGAGGCCGCCCACCACTACGGCAGCACGGAGACGGCGCGCAGGCTGGACTACTACCACGAGTTGGGGACGACGCCCCGCGCGGCCAAGGAGGTGCGGGTCTTCAGCCTCTCCGGCTTCCTCGTCGAGCGCTTCTCGGCGACGTGGCGGCGGACGATGGAGGCCGTGCTCACGCCGATGCCCGTGCGGCCCGCCGTGGCGACGGCCGTGCTGGGCGCCGTGGTGTTCGGCGGGCTGGCCTGGGTCGCCGCCGGCGCGGCCGCCGGCCGGGTCGGCGCGGGAACCGCCGCGGTGTGCGTGCAGGCCCTCGGCGTCGCCGTCGCCGGCTCCCGGCAGGCCTCGTGGACCGGCCTCCAGACGGAGTTGGCGATGGCGTCCCTGCGCCGCTTCGACGAGGCGGCGCGGGCCGTGCGGGCGGCGGACGCGGGGACGCCGTCGCACCAGGGCGGCCGCCCGGCGGAGGGCCTGCCGCACGACGGGATCCGGTTCGAGAACGTCTCCTTCCGCTACCCGGGCACCACCACCGACGTGCTCGGCGGACTGGACCTGGAGATCCCGGCCGGCCGTTCCCTGGCGGTGGTGGGCGCGAACGGCGCGGGCAAGACGACGCTGGTGAAGCTGCTGGCGCGGATGTACGAGCCGAGCGGGGGCCGCATCACGGTCGACGGCGCCGACCTGCGCGGTCTCGACGCGTCCTCGTGGCGCGGCCGGCTCGCCGCGGTGTTCCAGGACGCGGCGCGATTCGCGCTGCCGGCCTGGGAGAACGTCGGGCTCGGCCACGTGTCCGCGGCTTCGGACCGCGAGGGCATACGGACGGCGGCCGCCGAGGCCGGGGTGGCGGGCGCGGTGGAGGCGCTGCCGTCCTCCTGGGACACGGTGCTGTCACCGCAGTTCGCCGACGGCACCGACCTGTCCGGCGGGCAGTGGCAGCGACTCGCGCTCGCCCGGGCGCTGTTCGCCGTACGGCACGGCGCCGGTGTGCTGATCCTGGACGAACCGGCCGCCCAGCTCGACGTCCGGGCCGAGGCCCGGCTCCACGAGCGGTTCCTGGAGCTGACGCGCGGGCTCACCACGATCGTGATCTCGCACCGGTTCTCCACGGTGCGCCGGGCGTCGTCCATCGCGGTCCTCCACGAGGGGCGGCTCGCCGAACAGGGCACGCACGACGAGCTGATGGCCCGGGAGGGCCGGTACGCGGAGATGTTCCGCCTGCAGGCGGCCAGGTTCACCGACCCGGTCGGCGCCGAGCCCCGCCCGGCGGAAGGGAGCGAGCGATGAGGTCATGGCTGCGCACCTGGCTGCTGCTGCTCGACATCGGGCGGGAGATCGGCACAGCGGTCTGCGTGCTCTACGTCGTGGTGAGCGCCACCGCCTTCGTCTCGCCGCTGCTGCTCGCCCTGGGACTGCGGCCCCTGGTTGACGGCGCCGCCGGCCACCACACGGGCCAGGTGGCGGCGGGGGCGGCGCTGACCGGGGCCGGACTGGTGCTCAGCGTGGTGGCGCCGATCGGCTACCGGTGGGCGACGATCCGGATGCGCGAGCGCTCCCACATGGTGGTGCAGCGTCGCGTCCTCGCGCTGTCCTCGACGGCACCGCGCCTGGAGCACTTCGAGCGGCCCGAGTTCTGGGACCGGCTGCAACTGCTCAAGCGCGGGTTCGAGGACCTGGCCGGCGGCATGGCGCTGACCTTCGTCACCCCGGTGGTGATCGCCCAACTCGCCGTCACCGCTGTCCTGCTGGGCCGGCTGCACCCGCTGCTGCTCCTGGTGCCCGCCGTCGCCCTGCCGGCCACCTGGCTCAGCCGGCGGGCGGAGGGCATCAGACGTGCCGCCGAACTGCGCACGGCCGAGGGGCGCCGGCTGGGGCAGCACCTCTTCGAGCTGGCCACGTCGGCCGCGGCGGGCCAGGAGCTGCGGGCGTACGGGCTGCGGGAGGACATGCTCGCGCGCCACGAGAACGCCAGCGCGCGGGTGCACCGCGGCATGGAGTCGGGCCTGCTGCGGTCGACGGCCGCCGCCGCGGGCAGCTGGCTGCTGTTCGGCGCCGCCTACGTCGGCGCCATGGTGCTGGTGCTGCACCGGGTGGCGGCCGGCGCGGCCTCCACCGGCGACGTCGCGCTCGCCCTGGGGCTGGCCGCGGCGGTGGTGGGCGGCGCGGGGCAGCTCGCCGATCTGACCGGCTCGGCCCTGCGCGTCCACACCGCCGCCGGGCACTACCGCTGGCTGGAGACCCGGAGCGGGCGCGAGGCCCCCGGCGCCGGAGCGCAGCCCCCGGCAGCTCTGGTGGACGGCATCACCCTCGACGGCGTCTCGTTCGCCTACGAGGGCGCCCGGACGGTGCTCGACGACGTCACGCTCCGGCTCCCCGCCGGCGCGGTCGTGGCGTTCGTGGGGGAGAACGGCGCGGGCAAGACGACGCTGGTCAAACTGCTGACCGGGATGTACGCACCGACCGGCGGGCGGATCCTCGTCGACGGAAGGGACCTGGCGGACCTCGACCTGGACGCCTACCGGGCCCGGCTCACCGCGGGTTTCCAGGACTTCGCCCGCTTCGAACTCCCCGTCCGGGAGTCGGTGGGCGTCGGAGACCTCGCCCGGGCCGGCGACGGCGCCTCGTCCGACGCCGCCGCGGTCGATGCGGCAGCCGGGAAGGCCGCCGCGGTCGATGACGCCGCCGTGGAGGCCGCGCTGGCGAGAGCGGGCGCCGGATTCGTCGACCGCCTTCCGCACGGCGCCGGCACGGTGCTGGGCACCTCGTGGGAGGGCGGCGTGGACCTGTCGGGCGGCCAGTGGCAGAAGCTCGCCATGGCCAGGGCCATGATGCGCACCGCGCCCCTGCTGGCGGTGCTGGACGAGCCCGCGTCGGCGCTCGACCCGCAGACCGAGCACGCCCTGTTCGAGCAGGTGGCGCGCGACGCGCGCCGGGGCGGGGCCGCGGACGGCCGGATCACCGTACTGGTCTCGCACCGGTTCTCCACCGTCCGGAGCGCCGACCTCGTCGTGGTGCTGGAGGAGGGGGCCGTCCGCGAACGGGGCTCGCACGGCGAGCTGATGGCGCTGGACGGCCTGTACGCGGAGCTGTACCGCCTGCAGAGCCGCGCCTACCGCTGAGGGGCCGGGGACGCCGGCAGGGCCGGGTGGAGCCGCCCGGAGGCGGTTCCACCCGGCCCTGCCGTCGGGGTGGTCGGATCGCAGGGCCGTGCGGCCGTCAACCCGTCAGGAGGGGAAGTTCCACTGCTGGTCGGGAGTGCCCTGGCAGGCCGCGATCTGCAGCCGCGTGCCGTTGGCGGTCGCCCCTCCCGCCGCCGTCAGGCATCTGCCGAGCGACGACTTCAGGGTGCGGGCGTCCCGGTCGTAGGTCCACTGCTGGGATGGACTCGTGGTGCAGGTCGAGATCTGGACCGGTGTCCCGTCGGCGTCGGAACCGCCGCTCACGGCCATGCACTTGCCCATGGCGCGCACCGTGCCGTCACCGGGCATCGACCAGGTCTGGGCGACGGTGCCGTTGCAGCCGTAGAGCTGCAGGGGAGTCCCGTCGCCGTTGTTGCCGCCGGCGATGTCGATGCAGCGGGTGCTGGCCACGCCGGTGACGGGCGTGTTGCAGATGACGGGGCCGGACGTCGCGGCCGGGTGGCGGGTGGCCAGGTGGAGCGGCGTGCCCGGGGTGACCTTGTGCAGCGCGCCGCTGCGGTCCCGCACGGTCAGCGGCGGTCCGGTCCGCTCGGTCACCGTCGTGGTCGTCTGCCCGACGGAGATGTCGAACGTCCGGCCGTGCCACTTCACGCCGGTGATGTCGACGCCCGGCAGTTGCTGCGGCAGGAACGGGTCGACGGTGACCGCGTCGGTTCCCCAGCGCAGCCCGGTGAACCCGTAGAGGAACTGCTGGAGGTAGCCGCCCTCGCCGGTGGTGAAGGTGAACGCCCCGCCCGAACGCGTCTCGTGGAACTGGTCGAACGGCGCGGCGATGAACGGGTCGACGCTGCTGCGCAGGTGGTCGTAGGCGGTGCAGCCCGGCGAGCCGAGCGCGGCGGCGTCGATGGTGGCGATCGCGTCGGTCATCGACGGGCCGCCGGGGTCGGTGTGCTGCGCGTAGTAGTCCAGGTCGTTCTGCGCCAGCGCGGCCGGCATCGGCACCGCCCACGGGTACTGGAGCAGCGTGACGTCGGCCTGCTTGACCTGCTGGCCGCTGTAGCCCTGGTACTCGGGGTGGATGCCGGCGGCGGTGTCCACCGGGATCTTCAGGCCGTCGGCGACCGTGCTCCACGCCGGGTCGGCCGCCTTGCCGAGGATGCCGGCCGCCTGCACGGCGATCCGCAGCGACGCCTGCGCGCCCGCGTTGGTGCTGGCGCTGTTGTCGACGTGGGCGTGGTACTCGTCGGCGCCCTGCACGTCCTTGACGTCGTAGCCGCCGGCGGCGTCCGGTACGGCCCGGGTCGCCCAGTAGTCGGCGATGTCCTTCAGCACCGGCCACGCCTTGTCCCGCAGCCACGCGGTGTCGCCGGACGCCTGGTAGTACTGCCACTGGGCGAGCGCGATGTCGGAGTTGATGTGGATCTCCTGGTCGCCCTCGGGGTTGCCGGGCGGGATGGTCTCCTTGCCCGTCAGGGAGCTCTCCCAGGGGAACTTGGCGCCCTTGATCGGGTGGTCCGCGGTGGACAGCGCCGCGGCCGCGGCCTCGGCCGCCGGAAGCAGCTTCTGCCGGTAGGTGTCGGCGGTCTGCGCGATGTCGGGGAACTGCGCCAGCAGCGCCGGGTACATCCAGGTCTCCATGTCCCAGAACACGTGGCCGTTGTAGCCGTCGGAGGACAGCCCGCCGGGGCTGGTGCTCCAGGTGACGCCGGAACGCATGCTGGCCAGCAGGTAGAACATGGACGCGTGGATCTGCGCGGTCATCGCCGTGTCGCCGGGGACCGAGATGTCCGACTGCCACAGGCTCGCCCAGGCGCTGTTGTTGCGGGCGAGGGTGTCCTGGTAGCCGTTCTCCGCCGCGTCGGCGGCCGTCCTCGCGGCGGCCTGCTGGGGCGTCGCGGCCTTGAGAGCCCGGTCGGTGTCGACGCTGGAGGCGACGCCCACGTACTTGGTGATCTCGTACGCCTGACCGTCGCGGACCGCGAAGTCCGCACTCTGCCCGGCGCTGCCGTCGCCGGCGGCGGCGGTCGGCGCGGTGCGCGGGGCGCGCCCGTCGACCCGCAGCACGGAGTTCAGCCCGGCGGTGACCAGGCTGCCGTCGGTCACGACGCTCTCCGACAGGGTCCCGGTCCTGCCGTCCACCGCCGGGTTCACGGCGGAGGCGTGGTCCAGGCCCCGGCCGTCGAACTCGTCCACGACGGTCGCCGTTCCGCTCCAGTGCGGCACGGCGCGCACGGTCACCGTGCCCAGGTGGCCCTGCGCGCGGTTGGCGTTGACGGCGTAGACGAAGCTCGTCCGGTCGCCCTGCGCGGACGTCCAGTCGAACGAGGTGGTGAGCACCCCGGTGCGCAGGTCGAGCGACTGCCGGTAGCCGCTGGTCGTGCCGTTGGTGGCGGGGGCGATGTCCGTCGGCGGCTGGGCGCCGCTGGCGTACGGCGCGAGGTAGTCGACGTTGACCCGCGCGGTGTCGTCCTGCGCGACCGTGATCTCCAGCGTGTTGGAGCCGGCCGCCAGCGTGACCGGCACATGGGCCACCGACCAGGTGTCCCAGCTGCCGGTGGGCGCCAGCGACAGCTGCTGCAGCGTGCCGTTCACGCCCAGGTGGACGGTCTGCGCGGTGCCGGTGCCGTTCGCGTACCGCACGTCCACCACGGCCTGGCCGGCGGGCGCGTCGCGGACCACGATGCGGTCGGTGCCGCCCACCGTCGGCGTGTTGTTGGTGTTCAGGCCGGCCAGGTAGCCGCCGGCGACGGAGCCGCCGTGGGAGGTCTCGACGAACGCGCCGCCGGAGATCTGGCCGTCCTTGGCCGGGCAGATCTGGTCGAACCCGCACGACCAGTTGCCGGGCACGCCGTAGACGTCGCCGGTGCGCCCGAAGCCGAGCGTGGTCCAGGAAGGCAGGCTCGCGCGCCGCTCGTACTGGCCCGCGGGGGAGGCGTAGAAGCCGGCGAGTTCGGACTGGGTGACCACCGGGCTGTTGGAGAATCCCTCGCCGGCCGCGGGCACGCGGGCCGCCAGGTAGCCGTTGCCGACGAACGTCGGCGCGTAGTCCTTCGTGGTGTCGGTGGTGCTGAGCACCCACCCGCCCGCGCTGTTGGCGGCGGCGGTGGCCGGCTGCGGGGTGGAGGACGCGGGTGTCGCGACCACACCGCCGCCCAGGAGGCAGCCGAGGGCCAGCACGAGGCCGGCTCTGCTCGCTCTCCGTCTGTTCCTGGTGCTGCTCCGGCTCCCCCCGGACGGGTGCCGGAGTGACGGTCTGCTGTTCAAGGCAACGCTCCTCTGGGACGTGCTTCTGCGTTCCCAGAAGCAGCGACGGGGCGGTCTGGCCAGACACCGGGAACCCTGCCGCTGACGGAAGATCACGTTCGGGGGTCTCCGGAGCCTTGCGGAGCCTCACGCTACGGTTCGCCTATTAGGCCGTCAAGAGTTCGAAACTGCTTCCCCATTCTTCCTGTTGACGGTGGAATTCCGGCGTGGATCGCCCGACTTGGCCCGGATCCCCGCCACCACCGGACGTCCCGTGCGGTCGGCGACAGAACTCGCCGGCGAGGGGGTGCACGCGCCGACGCGACGCGCCGGTCTCCCGCCGCGGCGCCGCGGAGCCGCGGCGACCGGTGCCGCGCGGACCACCCCACGGCCACCCCGTAGGATCAGCCCGTTCCACGCCGTCCAAGGAGAGCTGCCCGGTGAGCGCCGTCATCCCGCCGCCCCGCCACGCTCCCGGGCTGCTCCGGGTGGAGCGCCTGGCCCGCACCGAGGACGGCGAGCGGCTGCACGCCCTGCTGTGGCGGGCCGGCGGCGGCTGGCGGATGATCAGCAGCGCGGTGCTCGGCGGCGGCCTCGGCCCACGCGAGTGGGTCCTCAACGCGCAGGTCTCGCACGGCTACCGGCGCACCGACCCGGACCGGCACCTCGCCGAGCTCGCCGCGGCCGCCGGTGCGGGCGGGCCGGGAGTCGGGCTGATGACCGCCGCCGATGTCACGGCGTTCGGGCACGGACGCGACGGCGGTGCCGACGCGTTCGCCACCGCCGGTCTCGGCGTCCGCGGCTGGGCCGCCTCCCCGGCCGAGGGCGGCCCGGCGCCGGCACCTCCGGGCACCATCAACATCGTGGCCGCCGTGCCGGCCGCGCTGACCGACGCCGCGCTGGTCAACGCGGTGGCCACCGCCACGGAGGCCAAGGTCCAGGCCCTGCTGCAGGCCGGTTACGACTGCTCCGGCACCCCCACCGACGCGGTGTGCGTCGCCGCCCGCACCCCGCAGCCCGGCGGCGAGGTCCACGCCTTCGCGGGCCCCCGCTCCCTGTGGGGCGCCCGGCTCGCCCGTGCCGTCCACGCCGCCGTCCTCACCGCGACGCCCACCCCGTAGCGGCCCGGCTGCGGCCGGGACGGCGGGCCGGATTCGTGCGGGGCCCGCCTGATCGCTAAGGTGCAGGTCACGACCGCACCCGGTTCGATCCACGGGCCGGTCAGGGCTCTGCCGCGGCCGGTGGCACCTCCACGGCCGCCGTGCCGGACTCTGCCCGCCCGGGCCATGGAGCGGGGCGACTTCACGGCGGGGCAGTACGGCCCCGGCCGACCCGTCAGGAGGAACGAGTGGCACAGGTCATCGCCGAGGTCTCACGGACGTTCAACGAGTTCCTGCTCCTGCCGAACCGGACCCGGACCGACTGCTCGGCCGCGACCGTCGACCTGCGCACGCCCCTGGTGCGGCACACCGCGGGCGAGACGGCGGCGATCGAGCTGCGGTCCCCGTTCACGTCGGCGATCATGCAGGCCGTCAGCACACCCGAGCTCGCGATCGCGCTCGCGCGCAACGGCGGCCTCAGCTTCGTGCACCACAACCAGCCGATCGAGGACCAGGCCGCCGCGGTCCGTCAGGTGAAGAACTTCAAGGCCGGCTTCGTCACCAGCGACACCAACGTCCGCCCGGACGACAGCCTCAGCCTGCTGGCCGGCGCCATGCGCCGCACCGGACACAGCACCGCCGCGGTCACCGACGACGGGACCGCCACCGGCCGCCTGCTCGGCCTGGTCACCTCGCGCGACTTCCACCCGCAGCGGCACGACCTGGACGGGCCGGTCAGCGGGCGGATGACCCCGGTCGCCGAACTGGCCCACGCCGGGGCCGACATCACGCTGTCCGAGGCCAACGCGCGGCTGTGGGACGAGCGCCTGGACTGCCTCCCCGTGCTCGACGCCGAGGGCCGCCTCCAGCATCTGGTGTTCCGGTCCGACTACGCGGACAACAAGCGCTTCCCGCACCAACTCGTGGACGACGCGAAGCGGTTGCGGGTGGGCGCGGGGATCAACACCCACGACTACCAGGAGCGCGTCCCGGCGCTGCTGGAGGCCGGCGCGGACGTGCTGTGCTTCGACTCCTCCGACGGCTACAGCGACTGGCAGGCGCAGGCCCTGGCCTGGGTGAAGAAGCACCACCCGCAGATCCCGGTCGGCGGCGGCAACGTGGTCGACGGCGAGGCGTTCACCTTCCTCGCCGAGGCCGGTGCGGACTTCGTCAAGGTCGGCGTCGGCGGCGGCTCGATCTGCATCACCCGGGACCAGAAGGGCATCGGGCGCGGCCAGGCCAGCGCCGTGCTGGACGTCGCGGCGGCCCGGGACGCCTTCCGTGAACGCACCGGCGCGTACGTGCCGGTCTGCTCCGACGGCGGGCTGGTGCACGACTACCACGTGGCCCTCGCGCTGGCGATGGGAGCCGACTTCGTCATGATGGGCCGCTACTTCGCCCGCTTCGACCAGGCGGCCGGAGCGAAGCTGCCCACCCGCGACGGCTTCGTGAAGGAGTACTGGGGCGAGGGATCGAACCGGGCCCGCAACTGGCAGCGCTACGGCCAGGGAGGCCAGGGCCTGGTCTTCGAGGAGGGCGTGGACGGCTACGTCCCCTACGCGGGCGACCTGGACGAAGGCCTCGCCCTGACCGTCGCCAAGCTCAAGACCACGATGGTCTCCTGCGGCTCCACCACCCTCCCCGAGTTCCAGGCCACGGCCCGGCTGACCCTCGTCTCGGACCAGAGCTTCCAGGAGAGCCACGCCACCGTCACCGTCCGGGACACCCCGGCGACGGTCTCCTGAGCGGCCTACTCCTCGAACCACACGACGAGACGCACGTTCCGCGCACCGTGCACGTCCGCGAGAGCCCGCATGACGGCCCACACCGGCCCCCACAGGCCGTCAGCGGGAACCGCGTCGCGGCGGCGGGCGCGTGGCCCCACGTGCGGCACTCCACGTATCCCCGGATGTCCGTTCCCACGGCACGATTGTCCCCGAGGGGACGCGGTGCGGTCCGGTGCGGTCCCGGGGCGAAGGCCCGTGCAGCGGTACCGGGGCCGGCGCGCCGTTCAGTCCGCCGTGGCGAGGGCCAGGGCCGAGAGGACGTCGGAGCGGGTCGGGGGACCGGAGGCGCGCCGGACCAGGTGGCCGGCGCGGTCGAGGACGAGGACGGTCGGGGTGCGCATCACCTCGACGCGGCGGACCAGGTCGAGCCGGGTCTCGGCGTCGATCTCGACGTGGCGCACGCCGGTGTCTCGGCGGCCACGCCCGCCAGCAGGCGGCGGGTGCCGGGGCAGGTCGCGCACATGGCCGTCGAGAACTGCACGAGCGTCGCCCGCTCGCCGAGCGCCTCGCCCAGGTCGCCGGAGGACAGCCGCA
Organism: Streptomyces sp. NPDC020917; assembly: GCF_044333795.1. NCBI lineage: Bacteria > Bacillati > Actinomycetota > Actinomycetes > Kitasatosporales > Streptomycetaceae > Streptomyces > Streptomyces sp. NPDC020917. The sequence continues at coordinate 231,763 of NZ_JBIRRR010000014.1, forward strand.
GGGCGCCGTCCCCGCCACCGCGGCGGAGCCTGCCGTCGCGCCTGGCGCGGACCAGCCCGAAGGCGGTGGCGAGCACCAGCACGACGGCGGCCACGATCAGTCCGGTCGGATCGCTCACGACCGTCACCCGTGGCCCAGCCGGGCGCGGCCGCGCACCGCCAGCAGGTAGACCTCGCAGCCCAGGCAGTAGTCGAAGGCCGCGTTGAGGAACGCCGCACCGAGCGCCGCCGCCGTCGCGGCGATGCCCAGCCAGGTGAGCCCCGACAGGTAGCCGATCGCCCCGACGACCGCGAACGCCAGGCCGACCGTCTGCGCGAACCGCGGCGGCCTCTCGTCCTCGAGTTCCCGCGGCGGTCCCAGGCGCGGGCGCACCAGCCGCCGGTAGAGCCAGCCGTAGGGGGACCAGCGCAGTCCGAGCGCCGCGCCCAGGGCGAAGACGACGGCCTGCGCCGCGAGCAGCACGCCGCTGCCGGTGATCAGGACGACGAGCAGGACGACGGTGGTGAGCACGGCGGCGAAGCGCGGTCCGCGCGGGTCGACGCGGGCGGGCGCGCCGGGGGTGGGGTCGGGCATGGAAGGCTCCGGGACGTTGCGGACGGATCGTGGTGAAGGGCGCGCGCGGTCAGCGACACGCGGCGGACCACACCCGACCGAAGTCGATGTGGGCCCTGATCACCAGGAACGTCGTCTCGGAACGCATCCCGCCATTGGAACAGGCGCCTTGGCCCCGGTCAATCGCCGCTCACCTGCCGGACATGGCCGGCACGCAGGGCCACGGGGAGTAACCGGTGCAGGATCCCGGATCCGTGCCAGGGCCGCGCCGCCCCGGACACCGTGGACACCCCGGAGCCCAGGGCCCCTACGAGGTGCCGTCGCTCTTCCAGGGGCCGACGGCGAGCCTGCCGGTGGTGCCCAGGTCCAATTCGGGCGTCACCATGACGGGCGCGGTGCCGGGCTTCGCCACCACCCGCACGTACGGCGCGTTCACGGGATCGCTGCCCAGGCCGGTGGTGTTGCGCCAGACCAGCCCGGCGTGGGCGCCCTCGCCGGGCTTCAGCACCAGCGGCCCCGGCTGGCCGTCCGCTCCGGTGCCGGCGGCCACGGCGTCCCCGCCGTGCAGGATCTTCACGGTCCCGATCGCCCGGTGCCCGGCGTCGAACAGCTGCACCTGCGGGTAGCCGTCGAGGGTGAAGGCGCGGGTTCCGCAGTTGCGCAGACGCAGTCCGACGACGCGCAGGCCCATCGCGGCGTCGCCGTCGTCGGCGTACAGGTGCACGCCGGACGGCGGGCAGGGGCCGGCCGAGGTCGGCGCCTGCGCGGTGGGCACGCTCCTGGCGTGGATGATCCGCACGTGCGTCGTGCTGCCCGTGCCCGCGGGCGTCCCGCCGGGCCCGGCGGCCCTGCGGACGGTGACGCCCGGTGGCACGGAGTCCACCGTCTGCCGTGAACTGCTCAGGGCGGCACCGGATTCGGACATCAGCTGGTAGGTGATCGTGAACGTGGCCGTACTGCCCGTGGTGTTGGTGACCTCGAACTCCTGGCAGCCGGGGGCGCCGGTGAGCCGGACCCCGTCCGTCTCCTCCGTCTCCCCGCTGGAGGGCGGGAGTTGGGGCGCCGTCGTCGCGCCGCCGGGCGTGGTGCAGGACGGTGAGCCGGAGTCGGCCGGCGGGGTGCCGGGAGGCCGGGTGGCGGACTGCTGCGTTCCGCACGCCGTGATCAGCAGGGTGCCGAACGCGGCCGTGGCGGTGGTCAGGGCGAGCAGGTTCCGGCGCATGCGGCCAGTCGATCAGCCCGGCCGCTCCCGCACCGTGACGCGGGTCACTGCTTCTGCCATAGCTCTGTCACAAACCGGGCCCGGCCGGTCAACGCGACGTGCCGCAGCTCGCGTTGGCCGGCCGGGCCCCGCTCGGTCCGCTGCGGCTCAGCCCGCGGCGGAGCCGCCCGCCGTGCCGGTGCCGACGGCGATCGACGCGGGCAGGGCCCGTTCGAGGATCGCGTAGGCGACGAACGCGACGACAAGGCCGGTGACCGCGTCGGACAGCTGGGGTGCGTACCAGTGGGCGATGGCCGCCGCTCCCGCGCCGATCGCCCAGGCGCCGAAGGCGGTGGGGCGGACGGCGGTGGTGCCGCGGCTGTCCATGGCGCCGCGGCCGCCGCGGGCGGCGAACTGGTCGGCGATGAGCACGCCGCCGAGCGGTGGCACGAAGACGCTGAGGATGACCAGCCAGTCCAGGAAGTGGTTCCACACTCCGGCGAGGGCGGCGACCGTGCCGAGCAGGCCGAGGGCGACGGTCATGGTCCGCATGCTGCGCCCGGTCAGGTGGGACCAGCCGAGCGCGCCGTTGTAGAGGCAGTGGCTGCACACGGAGCCGAGGTTGACGAAGACGAACACGGCGGCCAGGACGTTGAGCACGCCGGTGTGCTGCCCGGTGAGGATGGGCAGGAAGTCGCCGCCGGCCGTCGCGGGTGCGGCGACGGCGCCGGCCGCGACGACGAGCCCGCCGGTGACCTGGGCGACCACGCTGGCCACCGGGAAGGCGCTGATGGTGGCGAGGACGGCCTGGCGCCCGTTCTTGGACCAGCGGGTGAAGTCGGCGGTCATGGTGCCGGAGTCGGCGAAGGTGGCCATCATCATGGACACGGCCGCGCCGAAGGTGAGGGTCGCGTTGCCGCCGACCCCCTGGTACGACGTGACGGCGCCGAGGCCCTGGTGGCGGCCGACGATCACCAGGGCGATGCCGCCCGCGACCAGGAACAGCGGCGCGGCCACCGCGCCGAGCCAGGACAGTGCCCGGATGCCGAGGTAGGTCAGGGCGATGAAGCCGAGCCCGGCGAGCACCGCCACGAGTCGTTCGTGCCAGCCGAACGCCTGGTGGAGCGTGGCGCCGGTGGCGCCGGTGTTGAAGGCGAACCAGCCGACCACGACGGTGGCCAGGAACGCGGAGGCCACGATGTAGCCGACGCGTCCGAAGGTGCGGGTGGCCTGGAGCGAGAAGCTCTCGCCGGTGGAGCCGGCGCGGTGGCTGAGGATGCCGACGTACAGGAGCATGACGAGGTTGGCCGCCGCGATGGCGGCGAGCCCGCGCCAGAAGCCCAGCATCGCGACGACCACGCCGCCGGGCACCGCGTTGGTGAGGATCATCGGGAAGCCGAACCACACGGCCGAGACGGTCCACAGCGACTTGCGGCTGCCGGCCGGGACGGGGCTGTGTTCGTACTCGGCGTCGGGTTCCCGGGCCGCGGAGACGTCCTGGTCCGCGGCCATCTGGTGGGTGTTCATGGTGGGTGTGGGCTTTCGGTCGGGCGCTCGCGCGTCAGGTGAGGGCGTCGGCGAGCGCGCCGGCCGCCTGGATGAAGGCCTCGACGGGCGGGTGCGTGATGCCCGCCCCGATCATGCCGATGCCGGCTTCCTTGTGGGCGATGGCCGTGTTGATGACGGGCAGGATGCCGGTGTCGAGGACCTTGCGGACGTCGATGCCGGTGGGCAGGCCCTGGAAGTCGAGGGCCGGGATCGTGACGTTGGGGTTCTGCGCGGTGGTGATCTCACCCATGTCGCGGGTGTAGCCGAGGGCTTCCTGCACGGTGCCGCCGACGAGGGCGACGATCGCGGGGGCGGCGGACATCGCGAAGCCGCCGAAGCCGTAGGTCTCGGTGATGGCGCTGTCGCCGATGTCGAGGCCGGAGTCCTCGGGCTTGTAGCCGGCGAACATCGGCCCGACGACCTTCTGCGCGGGACCGGTGAACCAGCGGCCGGGCAGCCCGCTGACGCGGATGCCGAAGTCGACGCCGTTGCGCGCCATGGTGGTGACGACGGTGGAGTTCTCGATGCCGTGCGCGGCGTCCAGGGCGGCCTTCGCCATGGCCATCCAGGTGGGCCCGGAGAAGTAGTCGGAGCTGGCGATGAAGTCGAGGACCTCCTTCTTCTGCGTGGTGGTGAAGGACGTCTGCAGCAGGGAGGGGCTGAGCGCCTGGGCGAGCAGCAGGGTGCCGGCGTTGTTGCGGTTGTGGCACTCGTCGCCCATGTGGATGGCCTGCGAGAGCATCAGCCGCAGGTCGATGGGGCCGCCGATCTCCAGGGCCTCCTTGAGCATCGGGCCCAGGACGTCGCGCATCCAGTTCAGCCGGTCGATGACGCTCCGGTCGTTGGCGCCCATCCGCAGGATCTTGGCCATCTGCTCGGACAGGTTGGTGAACGCGGTGTTGCCGTGGGTCTCGTTGCGGACGATGTGCATGTACATCGAGGCGGAGGTGACACCGGCCATCGAGCCGACGCAGTCGTGCTCGTGGCAGGGGGCGAAGGTGATCGCGCCGGAGGCGGCGAGTTCCGCGGCCTTCTCGAGGTCTTCGGCCAGGCCCTCGAAGACCAGGGCGCCGGTGACGGCACCCTTCATGGCGCCCGCCATCCGCTCCCAGGTGATGGGCGGCCCGGAGTGGAGGATGGTGGTCGGGGTCATGCCGGGGACGACGTCCAGGGCGCGGCCGTAGCCGACGAGCATCGGCCGGGCGGCGGTGATCCGCTCGACGGCCTCGGCGTTGGCGGCGTCGATGCGGGCGGCGGTCCCGGGCGCGTCGAGGGCGTCCAGGGCGCGGACGGCGTCCGGGCTGCCGCCGCCCGGCGGGGTCCAGTCCAGGGTGGTGACGGCCGCGCCCTGGGCGGCGATGTCCCGGTCGAACATGGCGAGGCCGACGTTGACGACGCTGAGGTCGGCGGCGAACAGCGCGGCGGCGGAGGGGGTCTGGGGCGTGCTCATGCCTGCTGGGCCTTTCGTGCGATCTCGCGGGCGAAGGCGCCCGTCTCGGTGCTGCTGCGGGTGACGGTGACGCCGGCGGCGCGCAGGGCCTCGGTCTGGGCCGCCAGCGAGGGCGTGTCGAGGTCGGTGCCGAGGACGTAGCCGATGATCTCCAGGTGGCGGCCGGCCTCCCCGGCGATCCGCCGGGCCTCGCCGATGGCGGGCAGGGTGACGCCGACGGGGTCCTCGTGGGCGCCGAAGCCGAGCACGAAGTCCATGACGATGGCGGCGACCTCGGGGTCCTTGGCCTCCTCGACGAGGCGCTCCAGGCGCAGGGCCGGGTCGATCATCGGGTGCGGGCGGCCGTTGGTGAAGTCGTCGTCGCCGAAGTCGAGGAAGGTGTGGCCGGTGCTGGGAGCGTCGGCGGAGAGGCGGTGCGCGGGGTCCTTGTGGATGTTGCTCCACACCTCGGTCCCGGCCTCGCGGACCGCGTACATCGTCTCGTCGCAGAGGGTCCCGCCGCAGAACAGGCCGCGTATCGAGGACTGGCCGGGGGAGAGGCGGGCGGCGACGGCGGCGGCTGCGGCCGACGCGTCGAACTCCTCGCCGGCCGGCTGCTCGACGCCGGCCAGCCGCACGGCCTGGCGGGCGGCGTCCAGGCTGCTCGCGGCGAAGTGCCCGCCGGCGGCGGTGACCGCCTCCTGCGAGCCGCCGATGAAGTAGACGACGACGGGCTTGCCGGCGGCGGCGACCTCGGCGAGGACCTTGGCCTCCACCGACGGGGCGGGCGGCTTGGAGACCAGGACGATCACGTCGGTGGCGGCGTCGGCGGCCAGCGCGCGGATCCCGTCGATCATCATGATGCCGCCGACCGCCTCGCTCAGGTCGCGGCCGCCGGTGCCGATCAGCTGCGAGACGCCGCCGCCGAGGGCGTGGACGCGGACGCTGACCTCCTGGGAGCCGGTGCCGGAGGCGGCGACGATCCCGACGCCGCCCGGGCGGACCTTGTTCCCGAAGCACAGGGCGACATTGTTGACGATGGCCGTGCCGCAGTCCGGGCCCATCATGAACAGGCCCTTTTCGTGGGCGAGTTGCTTGAGGGCGACCTCGTCCTCGACGGGCACGTTGTCGCTGAACAGCATCACGTGCAGGCCGTTGACGAGCGCCTTGCGGGCCTCGCGCGCCGCGTAGGCGCCGTTGACCGCGATGACCGCGAGGTTGGCTCCCGCGACGCCCTCGGCGGCGGCGCTGACGGTGCGGTAGGTGACCGCGCCTGCCTCGGCCGAGGCGGGCGCCTTGTGGTGCAGCAGTTCCTCGACCTGCGCCAGCAGGTCGTCGGTGTCGGTGCCGTCGGCGGTGACGAGGACGATCATCAGGTCGCCGTTGCCGGCGTCCCGCAACTCCTCGGTGAGCAGGCCCAGGTTCTCCAGGACGCTCTTGTTCATCTCGGTTCCCATGGCGGTGAACGCCTGTTCCACCCCGTCCAGGCCGTTGGCCTTGGTCGAGACGGACATCAGGGACACGGAGTCGAAGTACGTGTTCTTCCGTACCACTGCTGTGGTGCTCACAGCGGACCTCGCAGTTCTTCTTCCAGGCGGAGTCCGGCCGCGAGGCCGGACAGGATGTCGCTGCCCGAGGTGTGGCCGATGGCCAGGACCGCACGGACGGCGGTGTGCAGCTCCCGGGGTGCCGCGGCGTGTGCCACCAGCCCCAGGACGTCGAGGAGTTCGGCCCGTGCCCGGGCGTCGGCCGCTTCCCGCAGCGTCGCCAGGGACAGGTCCGTGGTGCGTTCCGGGTGGGCGGACAGCACCTCGCGCAGGACGGGGACCAGGGCGGCCTGCGCGCTGCCGGGCAGCGCGGCGACCAGGGTCAGTCCGGTGAGGAAGTCGTCGCCGGCCGGGGTGAGCCCGGGGCCCAGGCCCAGCAGGGCGAGGACGCCCTGCCGCATCAGGGCGGTGTCGCCCGTGCGGAGCGCGTCGAGCAGGACCGCGCGGCCGTGGTGCAGGGCGCGCGCGATCGCGGCGTCCATCGGGCCGGCGTGCGGCGCGGCGCCGAGCATGCCGCCGGGCACGCCGTGGTCCCGGTTGAGCCGGTCCAGGAGGTCCGCGGCGGCGGCGCAGGCGCCGGGGGCGAGGCCGGCGACCGGCGGTGCGGCGGCCGACCAGCGGTGTGCGCCGGCGGTGGCCAGCCGTACGGGCCGGCCGGGGACGGCGAGCGTGATGCTGCCGGGTGCGAACACCGCCGCCTGGTCGGCGCGCAGCCCGCGTCCTGCCCAGTCCGTGACGTCGGCGGTCAGGGTGCGGGGCGCGTGCCCGGCGTCGCGGGCGGCCAGCGCGATCAGGGTGCCGCCAGGGGTGAGGACGTTGACGACGCGCGTGAAGACGGAGTGCACCCGGCCCTGGCCGGCGCAGGTGTCCAGGGCGCGCAGGAGGCCGTCGTCGCCCGACGCGACGCGCAGCGCGATGGGCTCGCAGCGGCGCATGGCCGCACCTCCTTCCCCGGCTGCCGGTCGCGCGCTCCGCGCCGCCCGGCTCTGGACGAGTCCTGGACGGACTCTCGACACTTATTGGTATACCATTTGGCCTCCGATACGCGAACACAGGTAAGGCAAGGGACATCACATGCGCATCGTCGTCGCCCTCGGAGGGAACGCACTGGCCCGGCGCGGGGAGCCGATGACGGCCGAGCATCTGCGCGCCAACGTGCGCGGCGCCTGCCAGGCGCTGGCCGGACTGGCCCGCGAGCACGAGGTCGTCATCACCCACGGAAACGGGCCGCAGGTCGGCCTGCTGGCACTGCAGAACCTCGCCTACCAGGACGTGGCCGCGTACCCGCTGGACATCCTCGGCGCCGAGACGCAGGGGATGATCGGGTACGTCATCCAGCAGGAGCTGTCCAACGCGCTGGTGGGCGAACGCGAGGTGGCGGCGGTCGTCACCACCACCGAGGTCGACGAGTCCGACCCCGCCTTCGAGCGCCCGACCAAGCTGATCGGCCCGCAGTACTCGGCCCAGGACGCGGCCGAGGCCGCCGCCGAGTACCGGTGGACGATAGCCCGCGACGGCGGGGCGTTCAGGCGCGTGGTCCCGTCCCCGAACCCGCTGCGCATCATGCAGGCGCCGCTGGTCAGCCGCCTGCTGGACGGCGGCACGCTGGTGGTGTGCGTGGGCGGCGGCGGGGTGCCGGTGCGCACCGATTCCAAAGGCCGCCAGATCGGCATGCAGGCCGTCGTCGACAAGGACCTGGCCAGCGCGGCGCTCGCCGCCGACCTCGGTGCGGACATGCTGATCATGCTCACCGACGGCGACTTCGTCAGCGAGAACTGGGGCACGCCCGAGCAGCGCGACATCCTCACCGCGTCCCCGGAAGGCCTGGCCCGCCTGGCCTTCGCCGAGGGCTCGATGCAGCCGAAGGTGGACGCCGCCGTGCGGGTCGCCGAGGCCGGCGGCCGCGCCCTCATCGGTCCCCTCGAGCGGCTGGAGGACCTGCTGGCCCGGCGGGTCGGCACCGAGATCCGGGCCGACGTGGCGGGCGGCGTGGAGTACGTCGGCGCCTGAACGATGCCGGCCGCCGCTGCTGCGGGGCGGCCGGTGGCGGCGGGGGGGCGGGGGGGGGGGGCGCCCCCGCCCCCCCCCGCGTTTAGGGATAACAAAGGGCGGCTGCGGCGGCTGCTGTGGCTGCGGTGGCCGCGTTGACTGCGGTGGCTGCGCTGCCGGCCGGGTGGCGGCTGCCGGGGCTACTCGGCGGCGGCCGCCCGGCGCAGGCGCGCCGCGATCTTGTCGCTGCTCGTGGCCAGGTGATGCTCCGCCAGCTCGACGACCCCGTTCACGTCGCGCGCCTCGATCGCCCGGAACAGCTCCTCGTGCTCCTCGGCCATGGTGGCGAAGTCGTCGTGCTGGCCGAGCAGCCAGCGCATCCGGCTGCGCAGCCCCAGTTCGAGCTCGCTGAGCATCGCGTTGTCGGCGAGTTCGGTGACGGTCTCGTGGAAGTCGGCGGCCGCCCGCCGTGCGCCGGCCCCGTCCCCGCGCGCGGCGGCGGCCTGCTCGGCGTCGAGGTCAGCGCGCAGCTTGGCGAGCCCGGCGCGGGTGCGGCGCTGCGCGGCGAGGCGGAAGCCCAGGGTCTCCAGGGCGGACCTGATCTCGTGCAGGTCGGAGATGTCGGTGGCGCTGAACTCGCGGACCACCGCCCACGAGCGCGGGCGCGGCCTGACCAGGCCCTCGCCGACCAGGCCGCGCAGCGCGTCGCGCACCGGCAGCCGGCTCACCCCCAGCTCGGCGGCGATCTCGCGTTCCACGAGTTTGCTGCCGGGGGCCCGAGTGCCGTCGATGATCTCGTCGCGCAGGACGCGCATGACCCGTTCCGACTCGGGGGTGAATTCCTCAGCGCCTGTCATTCCCACATTTTCGCATCGGGGACCGCGGCCGCCCGCTCCGGCCGCAACAGCCGGGTGGAGCCCGGTCGTGCTCCGGATACTGCCGGGTATCTGTATACCAAAGGGGTTCGCCCTTTCGGTGAATCCGGCGCCGATTTCGGGTGCAATCTCGCATTCTGGATGCACGCGGAAGGCGTCTCGGCATTTGGTATGCCAAATGTTAAGGTGAGGGCGTGCCCGGCCCGGCACGAGTCCCGACCGCGAGGAGCCACTGCCCATGCTGATCAGGAACGTCCGCCCCTGGGGCGGCGAGTCCGCCGACCTCGACGTCCGGGACGGCCGGATCGCCGCCGTGCTGCCGCACGACCCCGCCCGCGCCCACGACGGGGCGAGCATCGACGGCCGCGGCCGGCTCGCCATGCCGTCGTTCTCCGACGTCCACTGCCACCTGGACTCCAACCGCGTCGGGTTGCCGTTCCGCCCGCACACCGGGAAGCCGGGCGTGTGGGGCCTGACGATGAACGACCGCGCGCACTGGCGCGAGGACCCGCCGGTCGCCGAGCGCGCCACGAGCCTGCTGGGCCGGATGATCGCCCACGGCACCACGCGGGTGCGCAGCTACGCGCAGATCGACGCCGACAGCGGGCTGGAGCGCTTCGAGGGCGTGCTGGCCGCCAAGGAGGCCCACCAGGACCGCGCCGACGTGGAGATCATGGCGTTCCCGCAGGCCGGCCTGCTCCTGGAGAAGGGCGTCCCGCAGCTGATGGACCAGGCGCTGTCCTCCGGCGCCGCCGTCGTCGGCGGCATCGACCCGTGCACCCTGGACCGCGACCCGGTGCGGCACCTGGACGTCGTCTTCGGTCTCGCCGAGCGCCACCAGGCGCCCGTCGACATCCACCTGCACGAGCCCGGCCACCTCGGGGTGTACAGCACCGACCTGATCCTGGAGCGGGTGCGCGCCCTCGGCATGCAGGGCAAGGTGACCCTCTCCCACGCCTACGAGCTGGGCAGCGTCGACGAGGCGACCACCCGCCGCCTGATCGAGGAGTTCGCCGAACTGGACGTGTCGATGGCCACGATCGCGCCGGCCCGGCAGTCCGACGCCCTGCCGCTGGCGGACCTGACGCGGGCCGGCGTGCGGGTGGGCCTCGGCGAGGACGGGCAGCGCGACTACTGGTCGCCCTACGGCAACGGCGACATGCTCGACCGCACCTGGCAGCTGGCGTTCACCAACCGGTACCGCCAGGACGAGCTGATCGAGCACTGCTGGGCGGTGGCCAGCCGCGGCGGGCACACCCTGCTCGACCCGGCGGTGCCCCGCCTGGCGTCGACCGCGGACCGGCCGGGCGTGGCCGCGGGCGACGCCGCCGACCTCGTCCTGGTCGACGGCGACAGCGTGGCCGCCGCCGTGATGGACCGCGGCACCGACCGCACCGTCATCCACGCCGGCCGCATCGTCGCGGCCGGACGCCAGCTGGTGGGCTGACCCTCGACCCGCAGCTCTGCCCCGGACCCCTGGTCCGGGGCAGGCGCGGCCGGCGGGTCGCTAGCGGTAGTCGCCGGCCTCGGCGCCCAGCACGTTCAGCAGGGCCAGCGCCTCGGCCGAGCGGGACCCCCGCGGCGCGCTGTAGAGCACCAGGTGCTGGTCCCGGTCGGTGAGCGCGAGCACGTCGCAGTCCACGGTGACGTCCCCGACGGCCGGGTGGTGGAAGGTCTTGGTGAGCATCGGCTCGGCCTGCACGTCGTGCCGCTCCCACAGCCGGACGAACTCCGGGCTGCCGCCGCGCAGTTCGTCGACCAGGCCGGTCACCGCCGGGTCGGACGGGTAGCGGGCGAGGGTGGACCGCAGCTGCATGACGACGTGCTGCCGGAACTCGGCCGCGTCCGAGACCCCGTACAGCGGCCCGCCGCCGTCCTCCGGCGTGAGGAACGCCCGGCGCGCGAGATTGCGGTCCTGTGGGGCCAGCGGGCTGAAGTCCTCCATCAGCGCGGTCGCCAGGTCGTTCCACGCCAGCACCTCGAACGCGGCGGACATCACGAACGCGGCCGTCTGCGGCAGCCGCTCCAGCAGCGCGAGGATGCTCGACCGGACGTCGCGGCGCACCAGCCCCGTACGGCTTGGCGCGGTGCCCGCGAGGACGTGGAGGTGGTCGCTCTCGGCGTCGGTGAGCCGCAGCGCGCCGGCGATCCCGGCGAGGACCTCGCCCGAAGGGCGCGGCGCCCTGCCCTGCTCCAGCCGCACGTAGTACTCCGTGGAGATGTGCGCGAGGACCGCGACCTCCTCGCGCCGCAGGCCCGGCGTCCGGCGCCGCGCGCCCGACGGGAGGCCGACGTCCTCCGGCCGCAGCCGCTCGCGGCGGCTGCGGAGGAACGCCCCGAGTTCCAGCTTGTCCATACCTCCAGTCTGCACGTCCCGCGGCCGGCGACCCTGGTACAGCCTGTGCCTGCATCCGGTCCGCCGGACCTGCCGACACTGGCGCCATGACGAACGACATCGACACCACCGGCACCCCCGGCACCACGAACGCCCGCGACGACGCACCCGCCGGCCTGCTCACCGGCAAGGTCGTCCTGATCACCGGCGCCAGCCGCGGCATCGGGGCGGCCGCGGCCCGGCTCTTCGCCCGGGAGGGCGCGGCCGTCGTGCTCGCCGCCCGCGGCACCGGAGCCCTCCAGCAGATCGTCACCGAGATCCGCGCCGCGGGCGGCGTGGCGGACGCCGTGACGACGGACCTCGCCGACCGCGCGAGCGTCCGCGCGGCGGTCGACCGTGTCGCGGAACTGCACGGCCGGCTCGACGGAGCGTTCAACAACGCCGCCGCGATCCAGCAGCCCGGTCCCCTCGACACCACGAGCGAGGACGACATCGACGAGCAGTTCGCGGTCAACTTCCGCGCGCACTGGACCGCGATGACCGCCCAGGCCGCGCTCATGCGCCGCGGTGGAGGCGGCGCGATCGTCAACACCTCGAGTATCGGCAGCCGCCGCGCGAACCCCGAACTGCCCGCGTACGGCGCCATGAAGCGCGCCCTCAACAGCATCACCGAGACCGCCGCGGTCACCTGGGGGCGGCAGGGGATCCGGGTGAACGGCATCACCCCCGGCGGCACCGCCACGGAGATGATCGACGCCTGGGAGGCGGCCAGCCCCGGTGTCGTCGAGCGCATCAACGCCTCGATCCCGCTCGGGCGGATGGCCGAGCCCCACGAGGTGGCCGAGGTGGCCGCCTGGCTGCTCAGCGACCGCGCCTCGATGGTCACCGGCGCGATCGTGCCGGTGGACGGCGGCGCCGGCGCCTGACCGCGCTTCCCGCTCGGCCGGGTCCTGCGGGTGACCCTGCCCCCGCCCGAGCGTGCCGCGCGCGGGATCCGGCCCCGCGCGGACACGGCTCGTGCCCGAGCGGGCCCGCGGACGAGGCGGCCGGCGGCACACTGGTCGGCGTGGAGCAGACAGGGAAGGCCACCGGTCCGCCGGCGGCGCGCGCGGTGTCCTCGGTGGTCGACGGCCTGGCCGGCGGCGTGTCGCCGTCGCGGGCGCGGCAGTTGAGGATGGTCGCCGGCATGTGGGAGCGCGCTCTGGGGCAGTGGCCGGACGCGGTGGTGCGACCGGCCCGGGCCGCGGAGCTGTTCGGGGACGAGGCGCTGCGGACCTTCTGGGGGCTGGCGGCCGGCGGCTGGCTGTGGGCACGGGAACAGGACGTGGGGCGGGCGCCGTCCGGGGCGACGCTGCGGGTGGTGCGGGACTGCCTGGGGATCCTGGCCGCGGCGGTGTGCCCGGGCGAGGAGGTGTGGCTGCCGGTGGTGGCCCAGCCCGAGCCCAAGGCGGTCGTGCCGCCGGGCCAGTTGGCGGTGCTGTACCGGAAGCTGGCGGACATGGCGTCGGACGCCCCGGTGGAGCGGCACGGGATCGCCCTGTCGAAGGAGGACCGTGTGCGGCTGCTGGCCCTGGTGGCCGTGGTGCTGGACACCGGTGCCCGGTCGTCGGAGCTGGCCGCGATGCGCCTGGACGACCTCGGCGAGGACGAGGGCACGGTGCGGGTGCACCGCAGCCCGCAGAACGCGTCCGCGCTGCCGCAGCGGGTGGTCGCCGAGCGCGCGGGCGTGGGCGAGGACGTGGTGCAGCGCGTCATGTCCGGCCGCGGCGGCGTCTCGGCGGGCGCGCGGGAGAAGGTGCGGGTCGCGCTTGAGGGGCTCGGCGAGGGCGGTCCCGCGGTGGAGGACTACGCGCTGCGGCCCGGCACCGGTGTGGCGGTCCGCCGCTGGCTGCGGGTGCGCGCCGGGCTGGTCGCGCGGCTGGAGGGGACGCAGTCGGCACTGTGGGTGTCGCTGAAGGCGAACCAGTGGCAGGGCGAGCCGGGGTTCGCGCTGCGGCCGCAGGGCGTCCGCAAGGCGTACACGCGCGGCGCGGTCGCCCTGAACGGCGTGATGGCCGGCCGCTACGGGTGGTCGCCGCTGCCGACCACGCTGGAGCAGCTGCGCCGCGGCGCCGGTCTCACGCCTCCGCTCCCGTAGCCCCGGGATCCGGCCGGTCGCCGGTGCGCTCCCGACCCCCTCGCTTGCTCGCGGCGCGCGCCTCCCTGCGGGGCACCGGCGGGCCCCCGGCCGCGGCCCCGCGGCCGGTCGACGGGGGCGCCTGGGGAAGGCGCCCCCGCCGTACCGGTGCGCGGGTACCCGCGGTCGCGGGGGAGGGGTGTCAGCCCGCGGTGAGGGCGGTGATGCGCTGCGCGCCGCCGGGCGCGCCGGGCGCCGCGCTCACCATGTCGAGGCGGACGCGGTCGGTGTGGACGCCGGTGAAGGTGATCACCGTGGGCGCGTCGCTCCCGGTCGCCCACGCCACGTCCTGCCCGGCCACCGGGACCCAGCGGTCCCGGTCCCAGTAGGAGACCGTGACGGAGGCGGGCAGCGCGTGGGTGGCGTCGACGGTGAACGCCACCGACACGCTCTGCAGGGGCCGCAGGTCGCCCCAGTCGACGGACACCCAGTCGCCGGGCCGCGCGCCGTTGAACGCCGGGAGCAGCGCCGTGCCGCTCTTGGAGAAGGCGTTGGACCAGCCGGTGGCCGGGTTGCCGTCGAGCATCGCGGCCGGGACCGTGGCCTCGGTGCCGGAGTAACTGGCGTCCGCCACCGGGTAGGTGACCGGTCCCGGACCCGGGTCGGGTGCCAGCGCGGCCGGCGCCGTGGTCGCCACCGGCCCGTCGGCCTTGGCGGTGCGCACCGTCACCGTCCCGTCCTGCAGCCCGCGGGCCTTGGCGGTGACGGTGAGCCGGCCCGGTGCGGTACCGGTGCGCACGATGGCCAGCGCCTTGCCGCGGAAGGTGGTGCGGGTGCTGGCCTGGTAGCGCTCGGCGCTCTCCTGCTGGCCGTTGTCCACGCCGGCCAGCGAGCCGCCCGCGACGTCGAAGGCGAGCAGGTCCGCCGCGTTCGGCAGCACCGTGCCCCGGGCGTCGATCACCTCGGCGGTCACGTACACCAGGCTGTCGCCGTCGGCCGGGGCCGAGGCGCGGTCGGCGGTCAGGCGCACCGCGTTCGCCTCACCGGCGGTGCGCAGCACGTCGGTGGCCACCGGCCGGTTGCCGTTGCGGGCCACCGCCTTCAACTCGCCCGGGGCGAACGGCACGTCCCAGGTCAGATGGAGCTTGCCGGCGCTGCCGTTGGGGCTGGTGTAACTGCCCGGGTAGGGGCCGCCGGTGACGGTCTTGTCGTCGCCGGTCGCCTCGGTGGTCTCCAGGTAGTCGCGCCCGTCGGCCGTCTTCTTCCGGTCGAACCGCCGTACGCCGAGCGACTTCCCGTTGAGGTACAGCTCGACCGTGTCGGCGTTGGTGTACGCCCACACCTGCACGGTCTCGCCCGGCTCGTGGTCGGTCCAGTCCATCGGAAGCAGGTGCACCATCGGCTCGGCCGTCCACTGGCTGCGGAAGAGCCAGTACATGTCCTTGGGGAGGCCTGCGGTGTCGACCGCGCCGAAGAACGACGTCTTGACCGGGAAGACGCTGTACGGGGTCGGCTCGCCGATGTAGTCGGTGCCCGACCACAGGAACTGGCCGGCGAAGAACCGGCGGTCGCGGTCCTTCTTCAGGCCGTACTCGCCGCTGATCGTCCACGAGGCGAGGTTGTTGTCGTAGCTGGAGGTGGCCCGGCGGCCCGGGGTGTGGTTCTCGCCGGTGTTGAGGTGCTGCGGCTCCTGGTAGGTGCCGCGCGACGCCGTCTCGGAGGACGACTCGGACTCGAAGAGGAACAGGTGCGGATAGCGGGCGTGCAGCGCGTCGACGGACGCCGCGGTGTTGTAGTTCAGGCCCAGCCCGTCGAGTTTGTACAGCATCTGGTCGGCGGGGGAGCCGACGGCGGGCAGGCCCCGGTACTTGTCGGAGCCGATGACGACCGGGCGGGTGCCGTCCGCGGCGCGGATCGCCGCGATCAGCCCGTCGGCGATGGTCAGTCCGAGCGCGCTGGTGGAGTCCGGGATCTCGTTGCCGATCGACCACATCATCACCGCGGGCGAGTTGCGGGCCGCGCGCACCATCTCGGTGATGTCGTCGATGCTGTGGGCGTCGAAGAACCGGTGGTAGTCGTAGGTGTTCTTGCCGGAGTGCCAGCAGTCGAACGCCTCGACCATCATCACCAGGCCCAGCTCCTCGCAGACCGAGACCATCTCCGGCGAGGGCGGGTTGTGCGACGTGCGGAAGGCGTTGACGCCCATCGACTTCATGAGGGTCATCTGCCGCAGCAGCGCGTCGCGGTGGATCGCCGCGCCCAGCGCGCCCTGGTCGTGGTGGAGGTCCACGCCGCGGATCTTGGCGTGCACGCCGTTGACCGACATCCCCTGGTCGGGGTCGAGACTGAACCAGCGGAAGCCGAACGGGGTGCTGAACGTGTCGACGGTGCGGCCCTTGACCTGCACCTCGGCAACGAAGGTGTAGCGGTTCTGCGGGGTGTCGGGGGACCACAGCGCGGGCCGGTCGACCCGCAGGTCGAGGACGGCGGTGGCGCCGCCGCCGGCCCCGCCGCTTCCCGCGGGCAGGGCCACGGGAGCGCTCCCGCTTGCGACCTGGTGGCCCTTCGCGTCGAGGACGGTCGCCACGACCACCGCGGAGGCGGCGGTGCCGCTCTCGTTGAGCACCGACACCTCGCCGTGCACGGTGCCGTATCCGCGGGCGGAGGTGGCCGCCAGGTCCGGGGTGGTGACGACGGCGCCCCAACGCGCCACGTGCACCGGGTCGGTGAGCACCAGGCGGGCGTTGCGGTAGATGCCGCTGCCCGAGTACCAGCGGGAGCTGGGCAGCTGGTTGCGGACGGCGACGGCGAGCACGTTCGGGGTGCTGCCGTCGGTGTGCACCAGATCCGTGATGTCGTACGCGAACCCGGTGTAGCCGTATGGGTGGTTGCCCACCAGCGTGCCGTTGCAGTAGACGTCGCAGTCCATGTACACGCCGTCGAACTCGACCGAGATCCGGCGGCCCGCGGCCTGTTGGGGCAGGGTGAAGGTCCTGCGGTACCAGCCGAGGCCGCCCGGCAGGTAACCCGAGCCGCCCGCGGTGCCGTTGGCGGTGGTGGGGGTCTGCTCGATGCTCCAGTCGTGCGGGACCCGGACCGCCCGCCAGCGGGAGTCGTCGAAGGCGGGATCGGCCGCGCCGTCATAGGCGCCGGTGGGATCGGTGACACCGCCGAGGTTCACCAGGGCGAACCGCCATCCGTCGGCGAGCGGGACGCTGCGGGGCGGAGCGGACGCCTGGGGGTCCGGACCGCCGGAGTCGGCGGCGGCGCTCGCGGACAGTCCGGGCAGTACGGGGACGACGGCTGCGCCGGCGGCCCCTGCCAGGATCGACCTTCTGTTGACCGACATGTCGGCCTCCTCGTCGAGACATGCGTCTGGGCAGCGCGACAGGCCCCGAACGCGCTACATCTGATCAGCTTCAAACAAAATTCGACCTTTGCGCTCACGGATTCTTGCAGGACCGCACCCGGCCGGGTCAAGGCTCGCGTCGCTCCGTACAGGGGGAATGTGGAGGTCCTTCGTCCCCCGGCCCGTCGTCGCCACCGTGCGTGGCGGGTGCACGTAGCCACTGGCAGAGGGGTGTTGGGCGCGTCGGGGAGGGGGGGACGGGGACGCCGGACGCCGTCAACTGAGCCTGAGCTCGTCGGCCAGCTGCTCGACGCCCCAGCGCAGGTCCTCCTCGGAGATCATCAGCGGCGGGGCGAGCCGGATGGTGGCTCCGTGGGCGTCCTTGGCCAGGACGCCGCGCCGCAGCAGGCCCTCGCAGACCGAGCGTCCGGTGCGCCGCGACAGGTCGATGCCACCCCACAGGCCCACCGACCGGGTCGCGGTCACGGCGTCGCCCGGCAGGCCGGCCAGCAGGTCGGCGAAGAGCGCACCGAGTTCGGCCGCGCGCTGCTGCACCGCTCCGGTGCGCAGCCGGCGGACGACCGCGGTGCCCACCGCGCACGCCAGCGGGTTGCCGCCGAAGGTGCTGCCGTGGGTGCCGGGTTCGAAGACGCCGAGCACCTCGGCCGAGGAGACGACCGCGGACAGCGGGACGATCCCGCCGCCGAGCGCCTTGCCGAGCACGTAGACGTCCGGCACCACGCCGGCCAGGTCGCAGGCGAAGGTGGCCCCGGTGCGTCCCAGTCCTGACTGGATCTCGTCGGCGATCATCAGGACGTTCCGCGCGGTGCAGAGCGCGCGCACCTCGGCCAGATAGCCCGGCGGCGGGATGATGACGCCGCTCTCGCCCTGGATCGGCTCGAGGAGCACGGCGACGGTGTCGTCGGTCACCGCGGCGGCCAGCGCCGCCGCGTCGCCGAAGGGCACGCTGACGAAGCCCGGTGTGAAGGGGGCGTAGTCGGCGGTGGCCTCGGGGTCGTCGGAGAAGCCCACGATGGTGACGGTCCTGCCGTGGAAGTTGCCGCCCGCCACCACGATCTCGGCCCGGCTGGCCGGGACGCCCTTGACGCGGTAGCCCCACTTGCGGGCCGTCTTGATCGCGGTCTCCACGGCCTCGGCGCCGGTGTTCATCGGCAGGACCTTGTCCATGCCGGCCAGTTCGGCGAGTTCGGCGCAGAACGTGGCGAGCCGGTCGTTGTGGAAGGCCCGGCTGGTGAGGGTGAGCCGGTCCAGCTGGCGGTGGGCCACCGAGAGCAGTTCCTTGTCGCCGTGGCCGAAGTTGAGCGCGCTGTAGCCGGACAGCATGTCCAGGTACCGGGTGCCCTCGACATCGGTGGCCCAGGCGCCCTCCGCACTGGTGAGGACCACCGGCAGCGGGTGGTAGTTGCGGGCCGTACTGGCTTCGGCGCGGGCGATCTCGCTCTGGGTGGCGTCCACGGTTCACGCTCCGGGGGGTCGGTGGGTCGGCCCGCCGATCGTAGCGCTCACTTCTGTGATGCGTCGATACTGTAGACATCACTACAGGACGTCCTGCTGCCTGGTGCGACTCACCCGAGCATTAGCCTGGGGGCATGCCTGCTGACTCCCGGCCCGAGCCGTCCCTGTCCGATCCCACCCAGGGGCCGTGGCTGATGCTCATCTACCGCGTGCCCAACGACTCCTCGCGGGCCAGGGTCGCGGTCTGGCGCGAGCTGAAGCGCCTGGGCGGCTTCTACGTGCAGCAGGCGGTGTGCGTACTGCCGGACCGCGAGGACCTGCGGGACCGCATCAAGCGGGTCCGCGAGCGCATCGACGAGCTGAAGGGCTCCAGCGTCTTCCTGACCCTCCGTGAGGTGGACGAGGACGCCCGGGTCCAGTTCGTCGAGGGCTTCCGTGTCCAGTCGGCGAAGGAGTACGCGGAGATCGTCGAGGAGTGCGAGACGAAGTTCTTCAAGGAGATCGAGTTCGAGCGCTTCCGCGGCAACTTCACGTTCGAGGAGGCCGAGGAGATCCGGCAGGACCTCGAGAAGCTGCGCCGCTGGCTGGACAAGGTCGAGGCGCGCGACTGGATGGCGGCCGACGGCCGGGACACCGCCCGCCAGAAGGTCGCCGAGTGCGAGAAGCTGCTCGAGCAGTTCGAGGCGGACGTCTACGACCGGATCGTCAGCGACCACGACTGACGCCGCCGCCCGGGGGCGGCGGGGCACCGGCCGCCGCCCGTCAACGGGCGGCGCGGCGGCGTCACTTGCGGCGCTTGCCGCCGCCGGCCGCGTTCGCCGCGTTCTCCACGGTGAGGGTGTTGATGGCCTCGCGCAGCTGGTTGCGCTTGTTGAAGGCGGTCATGGCGCGGTCCGGTTCCTGCGCGGCGACGGCCATGGTCAGCGCCTCCAGGATGATGAGGATCATGCTCTGACCGCCGTACATCCCGGGCCGGCCGGTCGGGGCGGAGAGCGCCACGTCGATGCGGTCGCGCAGCGCCTCGCCCAGCGCGTCGGTCAGCAGCACCACGCGCGCCCCGACGTCGGCGGCGTGGTCGAGGGTGACCCGCAGCTCGGGGCGGATCTGGCTGTGCGCGATCACCAGCACCACGTCGTCCGCGCTGAGCGGGAGCAGCCGGTCGGCCAGCCGGAAACCGGTGTCGGACGCCGGGCGGGCCGCGTGCCCGATGCGGATGAGCCTGGTGACCGTGTACTCGACCAGACTGGCGTCGCCGGCCAGGCCCCACACCAGGGTCTCGCGCGCGGCCGCCAGCAGTTCCACCGCGCGCCGGAACGCCGCCGGGTCGATCGCGCGGCGGGTGCCCTCCAGCATCTCGGCCCGCTCGGCGAGCATCGTGGCCAGCACGCCCTCGGGGCCGTCATGGAAGGTGTTCATGGTGTTGCGGAGCAGGTGCGTGGGGCTGAGCAGGGTGCTCAGGTGCTCCTGCAGCGTCCGCTTCAGGCCGGGAAGGCCGTCGAACCCGAGGGCCTTGGCGGTGCGCACCACGCTGGCGTCACTCGTCCCGGTGGCCTGGGCGATCTCCTCCGCCGAGGCGAAGGCCGCCAGTTGCGGGTGCTCCGACAGATAGGTCGCTACCTTGCGCTCGGTGGCGGTGAGGGAATCGAAGCGCGCGGTCACCCGCTCCTGCAGGGTGGGTGGTCGGTGCTCGCTGTAGGTCACGGCTCTCCTCCGGGGTCGCGCTGTAGCAGATACTACACCCGCGGGGAGGGTTTGCGACAATCGGCGTGGGGGGGGGGGGGGGGGGGGGGGGGGGGGGGGGGGGGGGCGGGGGGGGGGGGGGGGGGGGGGGGGGGGGGGGGGGGGGGGGGGGGGGGGGGGGGGGGGGGGGCGGGGGGGGGCGGGCGGGGGGCCCCCCCCCCCCCCCCGCGGCCGGGAGGATCAGCGCCGCTGGAGGGGGATCAGCGGAAC
The DNA here is from genome assembly GCF_044333795.1 of Streptomyces sp. NPDC020917. Classification (NCBI taxonomy): domain Bacteria; kingdom Bacillati; phylum Actinomycetota; class Actinomycetes; order Kitasatosporales; family Streptomycetaceae; genus Streptomyces; species Streptomyces sp. NPDC020917. Next base: position 252,130 of record NZ_JBIRRR010000014.1, read on the forward strand.
GCGCGGTTGACG
>NZ_JBIRRR010000015.1:0-250396 GCF_044333795.1 Streptomyces sp. NPDC020917
GATCGACCGGCAGACACCGGATCTAAGGGCCCGGAGGCGAGGGCGCGGCAATAAGGGCCAGGACGTCCACTCTGCGGACTACGGCAACCGATCACCTTCAGCCGAATCGTCCACATTGCGAGCTACCCGCACCGATCACGTCCAGCCGGTCCGTCCACCCTGCGAGCTACCTCCACCCCCCACGCCCACCCACCCGCGCCCTACCTCCACCCCCCACCCCCACCCCCCACCGCCGCCTCACCGCAAGGAGGCGACGGCGTGGGGGACGTGGGCCAGGGAGGCGAAGGTGTCGGCGGGGAGGAGGAGGTCGCAGAAGGGGAGTGCGGCCGCCATCGAGGCCGTCCTGGGCGCGAACCCGGGAGAAGCGGCACGGGGGTTGAGCCAGACGACCGCGTGGGCGCGCCGCCGCAACCGGGCCATGGCCGCGGCCAGTTCGTCGGCCGGATCGCCGTCCCACCCGTCGGAGCCGACCAGGACGACCGCTCCGCGCAGCAACCCGCCGTACGGCGAGGCGAGGAGCGCCCGCAGGCTGGACGCGATCCGTGTTCCGCCGAAGCGGTCGACGACCCGCCGCTCCGCCTCGGCCACCGCCTCCTCCGCGGACCGCCGCGCCAGCACCGTCGTCAGCCGGGTGACCGTCGTCCCGAACGCGAACACCTCCGCGTCGGTGGTCAGCGCCAGCGCCCGCATCAGGTGCAGGTAGGCGACGGCCTGCGGCTGCATCGAGCGGCTGACGTCGCACAGCACCACGACGCGGCGCGGCCGCATCACGGGCCCGGCCCGCACGAGCCGGACCGGCTCCCAGCCGGTCCGCCGCGCCCGGGCGAGAGTCGCCCGCACCTGGATGCGCGAGCCGACCGCGCGGGGCGTGAAGCGGCGGGAGCGCCGCACCGGCCAGACCGGCAGCGCGCGTTCCAGCCATTGCCCGAGCAGCGCCGTCTCCCGGGGGCTCAGCTCGCCGAACGGCGTCTCCGCCGCGGCGGCCAGGCTGCTCGGGAGCCGCTCGGGCACCGTGAGGAGTTCGTCGCCGGACGGCCGGCCCGCCGCGGTGGCGGGCGGCAGCGTCACCCAGGGCAGGCCGCCGCCCTCCTCCTCCGGGCCGTACGGTGCCGCGCCGGCCGGTGCCCGGTTGTGCGCGCCGCCGCCTGCGGGCGGGGTGGCGCCGCGGCCGGTGCGGCGGGCGTTGGGGTCCACGGGCAGCACGGCGTCGCCGAACACGGAGTCGAAGACCGCGTCGAACGCGGCCAGTTCCTCGTGCCGCGCGACCAGGCACACCCGTGCCGTCCAGTACAGCGCGTCCCGCGACGACGGCGGCGACACGGCCAGCGCCCGGACGAAGTCCGCCATCGCCGTCCCGCCGACCCGCACCCCGCGCGCCCGCAGCCGTTCCGCCAGCGCCACCGCGAACGCGCCGCGGTCCACGGCGGGGAGCAGCGCACCGGCCGCGGCCCCCGGGCCGGAGCCGCCTCCGGGCGGGACGCGAGGAAGCGGGGTCAGCGGACGATCAGCCACACCACCACGCCGATCACGATCAGGGCGACGACGGCCACGGGGATCAGCCGCTTGTAGACGGACGAGCCGGCCAGGCTCATCAGGTCGAGCGCTTCGGGCTCCGGCGCGTTGCGCTTGGCCCCGGCGGCCGGCGCCGCAGGCGCGGACGTGCCGGACGCCCCCTCCTCCGCAGCGGGAGCCGATGCGGCCTCCGAGGCACCCGGCGCCGCAGGCGCACCCCCTTCCGCACGCGCGGACGCCCCAGGCCCGGCGGCCCCCGCACCCTCTTCCCCAGACGCAACCGGTCCCCCAGAAGCCGACGCCCCAGGCGCACCCCCCTCCGCACGCGCCGGCGCCCCAGGCGCGGCGGCCCCCGCACCCTCTTCCCCAGGCGCACCCTCTTCCGCACGCGCCGGCGCCCCAGACGCAACCGGTCCCCCAGAAGCCGGCACCCCAGACGCACCCCCCTCCGCACGCGCGGGCGCGACAGGCCCGGCGGCCCCCGCACCCCCCTCCCCAGGCGCACCCCCTTCCGCACGCGCGGGCGCCCCAGGCGCGGCGGCCCCCGCACCCCCCTCCCCAGACGCACCCTCCTCCGCCCGAGCCGGCGCCCCAGACGCAACCGGCCCCCCAGAAGCCGACACCCCAGGCGCACCCCCCTCCGCAGGCGCGGGCGCCCCAGGCCCGGCGGCCCCCGCACCCCCCTCCCCAGACGCAACCGGTCCCCCAGAAGCCGACGCCCCAGGCGCACCCCCTCCCCCAGGCGCCGGCGCGACAGGCGCGGCGGCCCCCGCACCCTCTTCCCCACGCGCGCCCTCCTCCGTGGGCGGTGGGGCGGAATGGAGCTGGGCCTCCAGGTTCTGGACGAACTGGGCCAGCAGCTTCTCCGAGATCTCCTTGATCATGCCGCTGCCGAACTGGGCGAGCCGGCCGCTGATGGTGAGGTCGGTGTCCACGTGGACGCGGGTGCCGGTGCCCTCGGGGTGCAGGCGAGCGTGGATGCGGGCCGAGGCGTTGCCGCCGCCGCGGGCGTCCTTGCCGGCGGCGCGGATCACCGCGCGATGGGCCGCGTCGTCCTTCTCCTCGAAGCGCGCCGTCCCGGCGAACTGGCTGATGACCGGGCCGACCTTGACCTTCACCCGGCCCTTGTAGACGTCGTCCTCGACGCCGGTGAGCTGGGCGCCGGGCATGCACGGGGCCAGGCTCTCCAGGTCGGTCAGCGCCTCCCAAGCCCGCTCGACCGGAACGTCGACGCCGAACTCGTTCTCGATCTTCATGGCGTGTGCTTCCTCCTCGGAAGGACGGGGTGGCAGGGCGCCGGGGTCATCGGCCGGTGGCCTCCGCGTAGCCGAGCCCGTCGAGGGCGCCGATGACGGTGGCCCGGTCGTCGGGGCTCTTGGCGAGCGCGCTGAGGGTCCGCAGGATGTCGCCGCGCACCAGCCGCGAGACGTCGAGGGCGGACAGCGCGGCCAGCCAGTCGATGGCCTCGGCCATGCCGGGCGGCTTGTCGAGGTCCAGGTGCCGGACGCGGCCGATGAACTCGGTCGCGGATCCGATCAGCGGCTCCCCCGCCTGCGGCACCGTGCGGCGCAGGATGCGGACCGCCCGCTCGGGGCCGGGGAAGTCGATCCAGTGGTAGAGGCAGCGGCGGCGCAGCGCGTCGTGCAGCTCGCGGCTGCGGTTGGAGGTGAGCACCACCAGCGGCGGGCGGGCCGCGGTGAAGGTGCCCAGTTCGGGGACGGTGATCGACGCCTCGCCGAGGAACTCGAAGAGCAGCGCCTCGAACTCGTCGTCGGCCCGGTCGATCTCGTCGATCAGCAGCACGGGCGGCTGCGGGCCGGGGTGCCGGACGGCCCGCAGCAGCGGCCGGTCCTGGAGGAACTCCTCGGTGAACAGGTCCGCGTCGGCGAGGGTGCGGCCGCCGGCCTCGTGCAGGCGGATGGCGAGCAGCTGCCGCTGGTAGTTCCATTCGTAGAGTGCCTCGCCGGCCGACAGGCCCTCGTAGCACTGCAGCCGGATGAGGTCGGTGGCCAGCGCCTCGGCGAGCGCCTTGGCGGCGCTGGTCTTGCCGACGCCGGGCTCGCCCTCCAGCAGCAGCGGGCGCTGGAGGACGGAGGCCAGGTACAGGGCGGTGGCGGTGCCGTCGTCGACGAGGTGGCCGACGTCCTCCAGCCGCCGGCGCACCTCGGCGGCATCCGCGAACAGCGCGCCCACGGACTAGCCCACCAGCCCGGCCGCGTAGCGGTCCCGGCAGCCGGCCCCGCAGAACCAGAACTCGGCGTCCCCGGCGGTCAGATGGGGGGTGTCGGGCAGCACGGTGACCTCCATGCCGCACACCGGGTCGCGCACCACGCGCGGTGGGCCGTCCCCGGCCGCCGCAGGGCCGGAAGCCGCTCCGAGCGCCGGGCCCGTTCCCGCTGCCGGGCCGGCTGCCGCCCGCGGTGCCGCGGCGGACGCCGGTTCCGCGGCCGTCCCCGAGGCCGCGGCCGCCGCCTCGGTCGCCCGGAGCGCCGGCAGCAGCTCCGCCATGATCGACAGGGCCACCTCGGGCGCGGTGCGGGCGCCGATGTCCAGCCCGGCCGGGGTGCTGATCCGGTCGCGTTCCGCCTGGTCCAGGCCCATCTCGTCGAGGACGGCCGCGCCCCTGCGGGGGCTGGCGACCAGCGCGATGTAGGGGACGCCCACGGCCAGCGCGGCCCGCACGGACTCCTCCTCGTCGCGCCCGTGGCCGGCCACCACCACTGCGGCGGTCCGCTCGCGCAGCGGCCCGGCAGGCAGCGTCCGGGAGGTGGCCCAGCCCAGGAGCCGGGCGAACGCCACCAGGGACTCGGCGACGGGCGTGCCGCCGACCACCTCGACCAGCGGCGGCGGCAGCACCGGCTCCAGGAAGATCTCCAGCGCCCCGCCGGACAGGCAGGGGTTGACGACCACGCGGGCGCCGGGCGTCTCAGGGAAGCCGGTCTCGGACTCGGGCAGCACCCGCAGCAGCAGCGGCTCGCCACCGCCGAGCACGCCCATGGCGGCGCTGCGCACGGTGCCCTCCGCGCACACCCCGCCGACGAAGCCGTCGATGGTGCCGTCGCGGTGCACGATGGCCTCGTCCCCGGCGTGCGCGGACGCCGGGGCCTGCGCCCTGACCACCCTCGCGTGCACGAACGGCACCCGTTCGGCCGCCAGTTGCCTGGCGCGAGCGCTCACCGCCTCGGACACCTCGCTCCGCCTCCTCGCTTCCCGCCGCCGTCCGCGACCTCGTCGCGCTCGCCGGCGCCGTCCCGTGCGGCGCGCGCCGTCCCGCGCCGCGCGCCCGGTCCCGCTCCCGTGCCCGCCTCAGATCGGCGGCTGCAGCCGCCCCTGCATGGCCTCCCAGACCCGGGACGGCGTCAGCGGCATGTCGGCGTGCCGGATCCCGAACGGCTTGAGCGCGTCGACCACGGCGTTGACCACCGCGGGCGGCGAGCCGACGGTCGCGGACTCGCCGATGCCCTTGGCGCCGATCGGGTGGTGCGGGGACGGGGTGACGGTGAACCCGGTCTCCCAGTCCGGCACTTCGAGCGCGGTCGGGATCAGGTAGTCCATCAGCGAGCCGCTGAGGCAGTTGCCGTCCTCGTCGAAAGCGATCATCTCCATCAGCGCCATGCCGACGCCGTCGGTGAGCCCGCCGTGCACCTGGCCCTCGATGATCATCGGGTTGATGCGGGTCCCGCAGTCGTCCACCGCGACGAACTTGCGGACCGTCACCTTCGCCGTGCCCGGGTCGATGTCGACCACGCAGATGTACGCGCCGTGCGGGTAGGTGAGGTTCTCCGGGTTGTAGCAGATCTGCGCCTCCAGGCCGCCCTCGACGCCCTCGGGCAGGTCGCCCGCGCCGTGCGCGCGCATCGCGACGTCCTGGATGGTCACCGACGCCGAGGGGTCGCCCTTGACGTGGAAGGCGCCCTTGGTCCACTCCAGGTCGGCGACCGACACCTCCAGCATCCCGGAGGCGATCAGCTTCGCCTTGTCGCGGACCTTGCGCGCCACCAGGGCCGCCGCCGCGCCCGACACCGGCGTGGAGCGGCTGCCGTAGGTGCCCAGGCCGAACGGCGTCTGGTCGGTGTCGCCGTGCACCACCTCGATGTCCTGCGGGGGGATGCCGATCTCCTCGGCGACGATCTGCGCGAACGTCGTCTCGTGGCCCTGCCCCTGGGTCTGCACCGACAGCCGCACGACGGCCTTGCCGGTGGGGTGCACCCGCAGCTCGCAGCCGTCGGCCATGCCCAGGCCCAGGATGTCCATGTCCTTGCGCGGCCCGGCGCCGACCGCCTCGGTGAAGAACGAGACGCCGATGCCCATCAGCTCGCCGCGGGCCCGCTTCTCGGCCTGCTCCCGGCGCAGTTCGTCGTATCCGGCGATCCGCTGGGCGAGTTCCATCGTGGGCAGGTAGTTGCCGGAGTCGTAGACCCAGCCGGTCTTGGTGCGGTACGGGAACTGCTCGGGCCGGATGAAGTTCTTCTTGCGCAGCTCCACCGGGTCCATGTCCAGGTGGTGCGCCAGGCAGTCCACGATCCGCTCGACCAGGTACACCGCCTCGGTGATGCGGAACGAGCACGCGTACGCGACCCCGCCCGGCGCCTTGTTGGTGTAGACGGCCGTCATCTTGCAGTACGCGGCCTGGAGGTCGTAGCTGCCGGTGAACACGCCGAAGAAGCCGGCCGGGTACTTCACCGGTGCCGCGGTGCCGTTGAACGCGCCGTGGTCGGCGAGCACATGGGTGCGGATGCCGAGGATCCGGCCGTCGGAGGTGGCGGCGATCTCGCCGCGCATCACGTAGTCGCGGGCGAAGCCGGTGCTGAGCAGGTTCTCCGAGCGGTCCTCCATCCACTTCACCGGCTTGCCGGTGAGCAGCGAGCCGACGATGGCGCACACGTAGCCCGGGTAGATCGGCACCTTGTTGCCGAAGCCGCCGCCGATGTCGGGCGAGACCACCCGGATCTTGTGCTCGGGCAGGCCGGCGACGATCGCGTACAGGGTGCGGTGGGCGTGCGGGGCCTGGGAGGTGGACCACAGGGTGAGCTTGCCGTCGACCGCGTCGTAGTCGGCGACCGCGCCGCAGGTCTCCATCGGCGCCGGGTGCACCCGCGGGTAGACGATGTCCTCGGTGACCACCACGTCGGCGCGGGAGAACACCTCCTCGGCGGCGGCCGCGTCACCGGTCTCCCAGTCGAAGACGTGGTTGTCGGCCTTGCCCTCCAGGTCGTCGCGGATCACCGGGGCGTCCGGGGACAGCGCGGTGCGCACGTCGATCACCGGGTCCAGCGGCTCGTACTCGACGTCGATCAGCTCCAGCGCGTCGCGCGCGGCGTAGCGGTCGTCGGCGATGACGAACGCCACCTCCTGGCCCTGGAAACGGACCTTGTCGGTGGCCAGCACCGCCTGCACGTCGTTGGAGAGGGTCGGCATCCACGCCAGGCCCTTCTCGGCGAGCATCGCCCCGGTGACCACCAGGCGCACCTTCGGGTGCGCCTCGGCCAGACTGGTGTCCACCGACAGGACCTTGGCGTGGGCGAACGGCGAGCGCAGGATCGCCAGGTGCAGCATGCCGGGCAGCTGCAGGTCGTCCACGTAGCGGCCCTTGCCGCGGATGAACCGCGGGTCCTCCTTGCGGAGCATCCGGCCGTGGCCGACCGGCTTGTGGTCGTTGTCGTGGAAGGCGGTGGCGGCCGGGCGGGACGGGGCGGTGGTCATGACGCGCTCCCCGAGGTGGTCGTGGCGTCCTGGTCGAGCGCGGAGGCGTCGGCGGGGACGGTGGTGCGGGTGCCGGCCTCCTCGGCCGCGGCCCAGCGGATCGAGCGCACGATGGTGGCGTAGCCGGTGCAGCGGCAGATCTGGCCGGAGATCGCCTCGCGGATCTCCTCCTCCGACGGGTCGGGGTTGCGGTCCAGCAGCGCGCGGGCGGTCATCATCATCCCCGGGGTGCAGAAGCCGCACTGCAGGCCGTGGCACTCCATGAAGCCGCGCTGCACCGGGTCCAGTTCGCCGTCGTGCTCCAGTCCCTCGACGGTCCGCACGTCGTGGCCGCCGGCCATGGCGGCCAGCACGGTGCAGGACTTGACGGGCTCGCCGTCCATCCACACCACGCAGGTGCCGCAGTTGCTGGTGTCGCAGCCCCAGTGGGTACCGGTCAGGCCGAGGTGGTCGCGCAGGAAGTGGACCAGCAGCAGCCGGCCCTCGATCTCCCGGGAGACCTCTTCGCCGTTGACGGTCATGGTGACCTGCATGCTCACACCCCTTCCCGCTGCCCGGTCCTGGCGACCGCGGTGCGCAGCACCCGTACGGTCAGCTCGCGGGCCAGGTGGCGCTTGTATTCGGCGCTGCCGCGCCGGTCGGTGACCGGGTCGGCCGCCGCCGCGGCGATACCGCCCGCCTGCTCGTACAGCTCCTCGGACGGCGCCCGGCCGCGCAGCGCCTCGGCGATGCCGGGGATGCCCGCGGTGTTGGGGCCGACCGCGGCCAGGCCCACCCGGGCGTCGGTGATCAGGCCGCCGCCGTCCAGCCACACCGCGGCCCCGGCGGACACCACCGCCCAGTCGCCGGCCCGGCGCTCGACCTTCTCGTAGGCGCTGGAGCCGCCCGGCCGGATCGGCAGCCGGACCTCGGTGAGCATCTCGGCGTCGCCCACCGCGGTCTCGTAGGGGCCGACGTGGAAGTCGTCCATCGGCACCACGCGCTCGCCGCCCAGGCCGGTGATCACGCACCGGGCGTCCAGCGTGGTGCACACCGCGGACAGGTCCTCCGACGGGTCGGCCTGGCACAGCGAACCGCCGAGGGTGCCGCGGTTGCGGACCACCGGGTCGGCGATCACCCGCTCGGCGTCCCGGAAGATCGGGAACGCGGCGGCCAGCGCGTCGGACTCCAGCAGCTCGCGGTGGCGGGTCAGGGCGCCGATCCGGATCATGTCCGGCTCGACGGTGATGTACCCGAGCTCGTCGTGGAGGTCGTTGATGTCGATGAGGTACTCGAAGTTGGCCAGCCGCAGCTTCATCATCGGCAGCAGGCTGTGGCCGCCGGCGACCAGCCTGGCGGTGTCGCCGAGCCGGTCCAGCAGTCCGATCGCCTGCCCGACGCTGGTCGCGCGCTGGTACTCGAACGGCGCGGGAACCTGCATGTGCGCACACGCCCCTTTCGCCGGGGCCCGCTTCCCTGCCGGTCCCGGGGTTGCCCCTTCGGCTCGTCCGGGCACATTGCGCACCCGGCGGCCGGTGAAGTCAACGGCGAGTTAAGCGACCCCTTAATTTTACCGCCGCCCGGGTGACGGAGCGCGAGCGCACGACTTCAGCAAACCGTTAACCCGCGGTTGACATGCGGCTTTACCCGTCCCCATCCTCGGCTGGGCCCTGCCGCCCGGTACCGCGGCCGGGTCGCCGCACCGCAGGCCGGGCCGGCCCGCGCGACCATGGAAGTGGACCCTCACCCAGCGGAGCGTCAACGTGCGAGACATCGCGGAAGGCATCGGCGCCTGGCAGGCCGCGGGCACCGATTTCGCGGTGGCCACCGTCGTCCGTACCTGGAAGTCGGCGCCGCGGCAGCCCGGTGCGGCGATGGCGGTCGCGGCGGACGGCGACGTGGTCGGCAGCGTCTCCGGCGGCTGCGTGGAGGGCGCGGTCTACGAGCTGGCCCGTGAGGTGATCTCCACCGGGCAGCCGGCCCTCGCCACCTACGGCGTCAGCGACGACGACGCCTTCGAGGTCGGCCTGACCTGCGGCGGCACCCTCCAGCTGCTGGTCCGCCCGGCCGGCGGCGACCGCTTCCCGCAGCTGCCGGCGGTGCTCGACGCGATCGCCGCGCACCGTCCGGTCGCGGTCGCCACACTCATCGACGAGCACGCCGGCGCCCACGGCGACCAGCTCCCCGCGACACCTCCGCGGGGCGGCGGCGAGCAGCCCGTCCCGCCCGGCCGGGACCTCGTCGTCACCCCCGACGGCGCCACCGGCAGCCTCGGCGACCCGGACCTGGACGCGGCCGTCACGGTGCGGGCCCGCGGCATGCTCGCCCAGGGCACGACCGCGGTGGTGCGCACCGGCCGCGGCGGCGAGCAGCGCCGGGAGGACCTCGCGGTGTTCGTGCAGTCCTTCGCGCCGCCGCCGCGCCTGCTGGTCTTCGGCGCGATCGACTTCGCCAGCGCCGTCGCCCGCATCGGGCGCTACCTCGGCTACCACGTCACGGTGTGCGACGCGCGGCCGGTGTTCGCCACCCGCAAGCGCTTCCCCGAGGCCGACACCCTGGTGGTGGACTGGCCGCACCGGTACCTCGACCGGACCGCGATCGACGAGAACACCGTGATCTGCGTGCTCACCCACGACCCGAAGTTCGACATCCCGCTGCTGGAACGGGCGCTGCGCTCCCCCGCCCGCTACGTCGGGGCGATGGGCAGCCGCCGCACCCACGAGGACCGGCTGCGCCGGCTGCGCGAGGCGGGGCTGCCCGAACCGGCGCTCGCCCGCCTCGCCTCCCCCATCGGCCTCGACCTGGGCGCCCGCACCCCCGAGGAGACCGCCGTGGCGATCATGGCCGAGGTCATCGCGCTGCACTGGGGCGGCACCGGGCGCCGTCTGGCCGAGACGACCCCGCTGCCCATCCACCACTGACGGCGGTCAGCGCTTGCGCTCCACCCGGCGCTCGTCCCAGACCGGTTCGGAGGTCTCCCTGACCAGGCCGTCCGAGCCGAAGACCAGGTAGCGGTCGAAGGAGCGGGCGAACCAGCGGTCGTGGGTGACCGCGAGCACCGTGCCGTCGTACGCCTCCAGGCCGTCCTGCAGCGCCTCGGCGCTCTCCAGGTCCAGGTTGTCGGTGGGCTCGTCGAGCAGCAGCGCGGTGGTGCCCTGCAGCTCCATCAGCAGGATCTGGAAGCGGGCCTGCTGCCCGCCGGACAGCTTGTCGAACGGCTGGTCGCCCTGCCGCTCCAGCTCGTACCTGCGCAGCACCGACATCGCCCGGCCGCGGTCGCGGGCGTGCTCGGTCCACAGGATGTCGACGAGCGTGCGGCCCTCCAGCTCCGGGTGCGCGTGGGTCTGCGCGAAGTGGCCGGGCACCACCCGCGCCCCCAGCTTGAACGCGCCGCTGTGGGCCACCGAGGCGTCCCCGGCGAGCAGCCGCAGGAAATGCGACTTGCCCGAGCCGTTGGAGCCGAGCACCGCGACCCGCTCGCCGTAGAAGACCTCCAGGTCGAACGGCTTCATCAGGCCGGTCAGTTCGAGCTTCTGGCAGGTCACCGCGCGCACCCCGGTGCGGCCGCCCTGCAGCCGCATCCTGATGTCCTGCTTGCGCGGCGGCTCCGGCGGCGGGCCCGCCTCCTCGAACTTGCGCAGCCGGGTCTTGGCGGCCTGGTAGCGGGAGGCCATCTCGTCGCTGCGGGCCGCGTACTGCTGCATGTCCAGCACCAGCTTCTTCAGCTGGGCGTGCTTCTCGTCCCAGCGCCGGCGCAGCTCCTCGAAGCGCTCGAAGCGCTCGGCGCGCGCCTGGTGGTACGTGGCGAAGCCGCCGCCGTGCACCCACACGTCGCTGCCGCCGGGGCTGGGCTCGACGCTGACGATCCGCTCGGCGCTGCGGGCCAGCAGTTCGCGGTCGTGGCTGACGAACAGCACCGTCTTCTTGGTCTGCGCCAGTTGCTCCTCCAGCCAACGCTTCCCGGGCACGTCCAGGTAGTTGTCCGGCTCGTCGAGCAGCAGCACCTCGTCGGGGCCGCGCAGCAGCGCCTCCAGCACCAGCCGTTTCTGCTCGCCGCCCGACAGCGTCTTGACCTCGCGCCACTGGGCCCGCTCGTAGGGCACGCCGAGCGCGGCCATGGTGCACATGTCCCAGAGCGTCTCGGCCTCGTACCCGCGGGCCTCGGCCCAGTCGTTCAGCGCCGTCGCGTACGCCATCTGCGCCGGCTCGTCGTCCTGCGCCATGATCGCCAGCTCGGCCGCGTCGACCGCCGCGGCGGCGGCCCGCAGGCGCGGGTGCGCGACGGAGACCAGCAGGTCGCGGACCGTGCGGTCGTCCCGGACGGAACCGACGAACTGGGGCATCACGCCCAGGCCGCCGCTGACGGTGACGGTCCCGCCGTGCGGCTTGATGTCGCCGGCGATCAATCGCAGAAGTGTGGTCTTCCCCGCACCGTTGGGGCCCACCAGGGCCACCGCGGCGCCGTCTCCCACCCGGAACGAGACGTCGCCGAGCAAGGCCCGCCCATCAGGCAGGTAGTACTCGACGTGCGCAGCTTCGACATGACCCATGGCGTGAATTCTCCCCGCCGCAGGTGGCGGCCCCAAGTCGTTTTCGCCGGGCTTCCCGGCGATGGTGCCGAGCCGGACCGGCAATATGATGCGCGACATGACTGAAGGCCCCGGGCAGCAGCCATCGCAGCCCCCCAGCCCCAACGCCCCCGAGGGACGCGAGGTCCTGGAGGGACGCGTCATCCCGTCCAGCCGGCAGCAGCAGCGCTCGTTCGAGACGCACCAGCCGCACGAGCCGGCCGCGCACGACCCGCGGCAGCAGTTCGCGGCGCCACCGGGCACACAGGGCGAGCCCTGGTCGTCGGACCCTGGCCAGGGCCCCGGCCAGGGCCCCGGCCAGGAGCCCGCACAGGGCGCGGCGGGCGGACCGGGCGCCGGCCAGGGAGCACCGGACGGCGAGGGCGACCGGGCGGCCCCCAGCGGGCAGCCGCGGCTTCCGCAGCGCGAGGGGCCCGCCGCGAACCGGCCGGGCCCGCACCAGCAGTCGCAGGCGCTCCAGCCCCCGCCGCAGCAGCCCCAGCTCCCGCAGGCCCCGGCCCCGGCCCAGCCGCCCCAGGGATGGGCCGGCGGCCCGCAGCAGGGCGGCACACCCCCGCAGGAGCCGCAGCACGGGCCCCAGCAGGGCGGCAGGCCCGCCGGCGGTCAGCAGGCCGGCCGGCACGCCGCCCAGAGCGCCCCCGGCCAGCAGGGCTTCGGACAGCAGGGTCCCGGCCAGCAGGGTCCCGGACAGCAGGGTGCCCAGGGCCCCGGCCAGCAGGGCGCCCAGGACCCCGGACAGCAGGGCGCCCAGGACCCCGGACAGCAGGGGTTCGGCCGGCAGGCCCCCGGCGCCGGGCTCCCCCGCCAGAACGCCCCGCAGGCGCCTTCCGCGCCCCGTTCCACGCCCCGGCCCAGCGACCCGGCCACTCCCGACTGGAACGCCCTGGCCGACCAGCAGCAGGCCCGCGGCGCCCGCCGCCGCAAGGTGACGATGCTCACCGGCGGCATCGTCGCGATCGCCGTCGTCGCCGGCGGCGTGGCGACCGCCGTGGTGATGTCGGGCAAGAACTCCGACCACCCGATCGCCGGGCCCAGTTCCTCCGGCAGCACCGGCACCACCACGCAGTCGCTGCCCCCCGCGCCCTCGTTCTCCTCGGTGGCCCCGCCGCCGCCGGCGAACCCGCTCGACTACCTGTCGTCCGCGGCAAAGGACAAGGCGCCGCTCACCCCGGCCACCCTTTTCCCGGGCAAGCAGTTCCTGATGGGCGGCCGGGTCTACACCAAGACGGCCACCGCGACGACCACCACATGCGCCGCGGGCGCCCGGGCGGGCCTGGCCCAGGCCCTGGCCAAGGGCGGCTGCCACCAGCTGATCCGCGCCACCTTCACCAACGGCACCACCGCCGTCACGGTCGGCGTGGCCGTCTTCGACGACAACACGCACGCGCTGAAGCTGCAGAAGACGGCCCAGTACCTGGCCCCGCTCAACGGCGGCGGCGTGACGGACTTCTGCCACGCGGTGGCCTGCCGGATGACCTCCAACACGGTCGGCCGCTACGCCTACTTCGCCATCGCCGGCCTGAAGAACGGCAAGACGATCAGCGGCACGGACAAGGTGGCGCTGCAGTCCGCCAACGACGCGTCCAACTACGCGTTCCAGCGGATCATCCAGCGCGGCCGCGACGCCGCCGCCGCGGACCCGTCCCGCAACTGACCCGCCGTGGGCCCGCACCCCGCCGCCCGGCCGCCGCCCGGTCCCGCCGGTCGGCGGCCGGTGCTAACGGCACAGGGTGCGCAGGTTGCGGGCCTCGCGGTTGCGGGCGGCGAGCAGGTCGTCGGCCGGGTAGCCGACCTCCTCCAGGGTGAGGCCGTGCGGACGCACCACGTTGACCGCGGAGTGCCGTACCCGCCCGGCCAGCACCTCCGCGGGGAAGCCGACCGGCCGGTGCCCGTCGCCGACCAGCAGCATCGCGCCGACCAGCGCCCGCACCATGTTGTGGCAGAACGCGTCAGCCCGCACCGTGGCCACCGCGAGGCCGTCCGCGGTCCGCTCCCAGCGCAGGTCGAGCAGGGTGCGGATGGTCGTCGCGCCCTCCCGCTTCTTGCAGTACGCGGCGAAGTCGTGCTCGCCGAGCATGTGCTCCGCCGCCGCGTTCATCAGGTCCACGTCCACCGGCCGGTCGTGCCACAGCACATGGCCGCGCAGCAGCGGGTCGACCCCGCCGGGATGGTCGCCGACGCGGTAGGCGTACCGGCGCCAGATCGCCGAGAAGCGCGCGTTGAAGCCGGCCGGCGCCTCGGCGACCTGCCAGACCCGCACGTCCCACGGCAGCCGCCCGGCCAGCCGCCGGCGCAGCCGCTCGCCCTCGGCGGCCCACGCCTCGGCCGGCAGGTCGACGTGCGCCACCTGCCCGCGGGCGTGCACGCCCGCGTCGGTGCGGCCCGCCACGGTCAGCTCCACCGGCTCCGGCAGCCGCAGCACCGTCCGGATCGCCGACTCCAGCTCGCCCTGCACGGTGCGCCGGCTGCGCTGCTTGGCCCAGCCGGAGAAGTCCGCCCCGTCGTACGACAGGTCCAGCCGGACCCGGACCCGCCCGGGCGTGGGATCGTCGCTCACGCCTGCTCCTCACCACTCGCCTGCCATACGAGCGGGCCCGCACCCCCAGGGGTACGGGCCCGCTCGCCGATCCTTCAGGACGCTCAGGCGTCCTTGGACTCCTCGTCCGCGGCGTCCTCGACGGCCGCGTCCTCGGGCTCCGCGTCCTTCTTGACGTCGGCCAGGGCCTCGTCACCGGCGCGGTCCTTGGCGGAACGCTTGGTGGCGGCCTCGGCCTCGCCGACCGCGGACTGCTGCACGGTCAGCGCCTCGACCAGCTCGATGACGGCCATCGGCGCGTTGTCGCCGCGACGGGGGCCGATCTTGGTGATGCGGGTGTAACCACCGGGGCGGTTCTCGTACCGCGGCGCGATCTCGGTGAAGAGCGTGTGGACGATGCTCTTGTCCGTGATCTGCTGCAGCACCTGGCGACGGTTGTGGATGTCGCCCTTCTTCGCCTTGGTGATCAGGCGCTCCGCGACCGGGCGCAGCCGGCGCGCCTTGGCCTCGGTCGTGGTGATGCGGCCGTGCTCGAAGAGCGCCTTCGCGAGGTTCGCGAGGAGCAGCTTCTCGTGCGCGGCGCTGCCGCCCAGACGGGCACCCTTGGCGGGCTGAGGCATGTCTTTCTCCTTCTACGCTGCACCGGCCGTGTCAGGTACCGATGTCAGTGCGAACTGGCGGCTGCCAGCTCGTGGGGTTCCGGGCTCGCCCCGGACTGCCAGGGCCCACGCCCTGGACGGCGCCCCTTCGGGGCACCTCCGTGGCGGGACCGGTAGTGTCCCGGCCCCGCGCCGGAGGCGGGTCAGTACTGCTCGGTCTCGACGAAGCCGGCGTCGACGTCGTCGTCGGCGCCGAAGGCGTCGGCGGCGGCGGTCGGGTCGAATCCGGGCGGGCTGTCCTTAAGGGCCAGGCCCATGCCGGCCAGCTTCGCCTTGACCTCGTCGATCGACTTCGCACCGAAGTTGCGGATGTCGAGCAGGTCCGCCTCGGACCGCGCGACGAGCTCGCCCACGGAGTGGATGCCCTCGCGCTTGAGGCAGTTGTAGGAGCGGACGGTGAGTTCCAGCTCCTCGATCGGCAGGGCGAGGTCCGCGGCCAGGGCGGCGTCCGTGGGGGACGGGCCCATGTCGATGCCCTCGGCGTCGACGTTCAGCTCGCGGGCCAGGCCGAACAGCTCGACCAGGGTCTTGCCGGCCGACGCCATGGCGTCACGCGGCCGCATGGCCTGCTTGGTCTCGACGTCGACGATCAGCTTGTCGAAGTCGGTGCGCTGCTCGACACGGGTCGCCTCGACCTTGTAGGTGACCTTGAGCACCGGGCTGTAGATGGAGTCGACCGGGATCCGGCCGATCTCCTGGCCCTGCTGCTTGTTCTGCACCGCGGAGACGTAGCCGCGACCGCGCTCGACGGTCAGCTCCATCTCCAGCTTGCCCTTGGCGTTCAGGGTGGCCAGAACCAGATCGGGGTTGTGCACCTCGACACCGGCCGGCGGCGCGATGTCGGCGGCGGTGACCACACCCGGGCCCTGCTTGCGCAGGTACATCACGACCGGCTCGTCGTGCTCCGAGGAGACGACCAGCTGCTTGATGTTGAGGATGACGTCGGTGACGTCCTCCTTGACGCCCGGCACGGTGGTGAACTCGTGCAGGACCCCGTCGACCCGGATCGAGGTGACAGCCGCACCCGGGATCGAGGAGAGGAGCGTACGACGCAGCGAGTTGCCGAGGGTGTAGCCGAAGCCCGGCTCCAGCGGCTCGATCACGAACCGGGAGCGGAACTCGTCGACGACCTCTTCGGTCAACGAGGGACGCTGAGCAATCAGCATGTGTTCGGTCCTTCAGTCGTGGGCGCCCGCTATTTGACGCCCCCTGTACTACGAGGGTACGGGCGACACGGCCCAGGACTCCCGGAGGAGCCTGGAAACCGTGCCGCCCGTGACCGTGAGCGCTCGAGGAATTACTTCGAGTAGAGCTCGACGATCAGCTGCTCCTGCACCTGGGTGTCGATCACCTGGCGCTCGGGCAGGCTGTGCACGAGGATCCGCAGCTTGCCGGCGTTGGCCTCGAGCCACGCGGGCACGGTCTTGTCGCCGGCCTCCCCCTGGGCCACCTGGAAGGGGACCATGTTCCGGGAGGACTCGCGGACCTCGACGATGTCGTTCACGGCGACACGAGCCGACGGGATGTCGTTCTTGTGGCCGTTGACGGTGAAGTGTCCGTGACGGACCAGCTGACGGGCGTGGTCGCGGGACTTGGCGAAGCCGGCCCGGTAGACCACGTTGTCGAGGCGGGACTCGAGGATGCGCAGAAGGTTCTCACCGGTCTTGCCGGACTTCTGGTTCGCTTCCTTGTAGTAGTTCACGAACTGCTTCTCGAGGACACCGTAGATCCGCGCGCACTTCTGCTTCTCACGCAGCTGAAGCAGGTACTCGCTGTCCTTGGTGCGCCCGCGTCCGTGCTCACCCGGGGGGTAAGGACGGATCTCGATCGGGCACTTCGCGCTCTCGCACTTAGCTCCCTTGAGGAAGAGCTTCTGCTTTTCCCGACGGCAACGCTTGCAGTCGGCCCCGGTGTAACGCGCCATTGTCTCGTATCTCCTGTTTCAGCTGGTCAGACGCGGCGGCGCTTCGGCGGGCGGCAGCCGTTGTGCGGGGTCGGGGTGACGTCCTGGATGGACCCGACCTCGAGGCCGGTGGCCTGCAGCGAGCGGATCGCGGTCTCACGGCCGGAGCCGGGACCCTTCACGAAGACGTCGACCTTGCGCATGCCGTGCTCCTGCGCGCGGCGGGCGGCCGACTCGGCGGCCATCTGCGCGGCGAACGGAGTGGACTTGCGCGAGCCCTTGAAGCCGACGTGGCCGGCGGAGGCCCAGGAGATCACGTTGCCCTGCGGGTCGGTGATCGAGACGATGGTGTTGTTGAACGTGCTCTTGATGTGGGCGTGCCCGTGAGCGACGTTCTTCTTTTCCTTGCGGCGCACCTTCTTGGCTGCGCCCTGACGGCCCTTAGGAGGCATGTCCTGGTTTCTCCCGGTGGAGGTGGTCGGTCCTACAGCGAAGACCGCTTATGGCGTGGTCCGCTGAGGACTACTTCTTGCCCGGCTTCTTCTTGCCGGCGATCGCGCGACGCGGGCCCTTGCGGGTGCGGGCGTTGGTGTGCGTGCGCTGGCCGTGGACCGGCAGGCCGCGGCGGTGGCGCAGACCCTGGTAGCAGCCGATCTCGACCTTGCGGCGGATGTCGGCCTGGATCTCGCGACGGAGGTCACCCTCGGTCTTGAAGTTGTTGTCCACGTACTCGCGCAGCTTGACGAGGTCTTCCTCGGCAAGGTCGCGCACGCGGGTGTCAGGGTTCACACCTGTCTCCGCCAGCACCTGCTTCGAGAGCGAGCGGCCGATGCCGAAGACGTAGGTGAGGGCGATCTCCACGCGCTTCTCACGCGGGAGGTCAACGCCTGAAAGGCGTGCCATCTTCTGGGCTCCTGATGGTTTCGGAGGTCTTCCGCAACACCGGCTCCCGGTCGCCGTATGAGGTACGAGTCGGGTCCCCGGCCTCCACCGGGGGTGCCATCGCCCTGGAGGGGCGACGGGTGCTGCGTATGTACGTATGTGCGTCGCGCGAAGTCTGCGAGTGCGGGTCGGTGTGCGTCAGCCCTGGCGCTGCTTGTGGCGCAGGTTGTCGCAGATGACCATGACCCGGCCGTGACGGCGGATCACCTTGCACTTGTCGCAGATCTTCTTGACGCTCGGCTTGACCTTCATGGGTCTGAGGTTCTCCGGGTCTTGAGATCTACTTGTATCGGTAGACGATCCGTCCGCGCGTCAGGTCGTAGGGAGACAGCTCCACCACGACCCGGTCATCCGGGAGGATCCGGATGTAGTGCATCCGCATCTTGCCGCTGATGTGCGCGAGGACCTTGTGACCGTTCTGCAGCTCCACCTTGAACATCGCGTTCGGCAGAGACTCGATCACGGTGCCCTCGATTTCGATGGCGCCTTGCTTTTTGGCCATGTCCTGCTTTCGGGATCGGCTACCGGGGTCGGCTCCGGACATGCCGGAAGACACGCGGGGCCGACGTATGAGTCTACGCGAGGCTTCGCCGAAACACGAATCGGGAAGCCTGCCCACGCAGCGTGATCGCTACGCCTCCCGGTGCCCCACTCGAAAGGGGGATGTCACGCCAGCGGGTCGGGAGCCGCGGTGATGCCGTACTCGGCCAGCTTGGCCTTGCCGCCGTCCGGAGCGGTGAGGACCAGCGGACCCTGCTCGGTCAGCGCCACCGAGTGCTCCCAGTGCGAGGACCACGAGCCGTCGTCGGACTTCACCGTCCACTCGTCCTCCAGCACGTGGGTGTGCGGGGAGCCGAGGGTCACCATCGGCTCGATCGCCAGGCACACCCCGGGGACCAGCTTGATCCCGCGGCCGCGCTTCTTGGTGACGTAGTTCAGCAGGTGCGGCTCCATGTGCATCTCGGTGCCGATGCCGTGGCCGCCGTACTCCTCGACGATGCCGTACTTGCCGGTCGCCGGCCGCGGCTGCCGGCGGATGTACGACTCGACGGCGCGGGAGATGTCCTCCAGCCGGTTGCCCTTGCGGAACGCGGCGATGCCGGCCCACATGGACTCCTCGGTGACCCGGCTCAGCTCCAGCAGCTCGGGGGCGTGGCCGGAGCCGACGAAGCAGGTGAAGGCCGCGTCGCCGTGCCAGCCGTCGACGATCGCGCCGGCGTCGATGGCGATGACGTCGCCGTCCTTGAGGACCGTGGCGCGGTCGGGGATGCCGTGCACCACCACGTCGTTGACCGAGGTGCAGATGTTGCCGGGGAAACCGCCGTAGCCGAGGAAGTTGGGCTTGGCGCCGTGGTCGGCGATCACCTTGGCGGCGATCTCGTCCAGGTCCTTGGTCGTGGCGCCGGGGACCGCGGCCGCCCGGGTCGCCTCGTGGATCGCCGCGACGACCAGCCCGGCCGCCCGCATCTTCGCGATCTGCTCGGGGGTCTTCATCTCCACCATCGCGGCTGACGCCTTCCTTGACTCTGCCCGCCCCGGAGGACCGGGGTTGCCTGCCTGTTCAACCATACGGCCGTGGCGCCCTGCCGGGCACCACGGCCGTGTGCCGTGCTGTGTTGCGATGCCTGCGGGCCGCGTGCTCGGGCGGCCCGCCCCCGCCGCCGCTGCTACTCCCCGCGGCGCAGGGCGTCCATCGCCCGCTGCGTCACCTCGGCCACCGCGCCGAGCGCGGAGATGGTGACCACCAGGTTCTGCTGCTTGTAGTAGTCGATGATCGGCTCGGTCTCGCGGTGGTAGACCTCGAGGCGGTTGCGCACCTTGTCCGGGGTGTCGTCCGAGCGCTGGTACAGCTCGCCGCCGCACTCGTCGCAGACGCCCTCGGTGGCCGGGGCGCTGTAGTCGACGTGGAAGACGTGCGCGCTGTTGTTGCGGCACACCCGGCGGCCGGCGATCCGCTTGACCACCTCGTCCTCGGGGACCTCCAGGTCC
Organism: Streptomyces sp. NPDC020917; assembly: GCF_044333795.1. NCBI lineage: Bacteria > Bacillati > Actinomycetota > Actinomycetes > Kitasatosporales > Streptomycetaceae > Streptomyces > Streptomyces sp. NPDC020917. Next base: position 19,813 of record NZ_JBIRRR010000015.1, read on the forward strand.
AGCACGCCGTCCAGGGCGATGTCGTGCGCGGCCAGGTAGGCGTCCAGCGCCCGCGCCTGGAACTCGTTGCGCGGGAAGCCGTCGAGCAGGAAGCCCTTGGCGGCGTCCGGCTGGTTCAGCCGGTCCTCGGCCATGCCGATGGTGACCTCGTCGGGGACGAGGTCACCCGCGTCCATGTACGCCTTCGCCTGCTTGCCGAGGTCGGTGCCCTGGCTGATGTTGGCGCGGAACAGGTCACCCGTGGAGATGTGCGGGATGGACAGGTTCTTGGCGAGGAACGCGGCCTGCGTCCCCTTGCCTGCGCCGGGCGGCCCGACCAGGACGATTCGCATCAGCGGAGGAACCCTTCGTAGTTGCGCTGCTGGAGCTGGCTCTCGATCTGCTTCACGGTCTCCAGACCCACACCGACGATGATGAGGATGCTGGTGCCGCCCAGCGGGAAGTTGCCGTTGCTCCCGTTGAAGATCGCGATGGCGACCGTCGGAACGAGCGCGATGAGACCCAGGTACAGCGCACCAGGCCACGTGATGCGGTTCAGCACGTAACTCAGGTATTCGGCGGTGGGGCGGCCGGCCCGGATACCCGGGATGAACCCACCATACTTCTTCATATTGTCCGAGACTTCTTCGGGGTTGAAGGAGATCGCGACGTAGAAGAAGGCGAAGAAGACGATCAGCAGGAAGTAGGCGGCCATGTAGATCGGGTGGTCGCCCTTGGTCATGTTGCGGCTGATCCACTGCGCCCAGCCGGCCGTCGATCCGGAGAACTGGACGATGAGCGCCGGGATGTAGAGCAGCGACGAGGCGAAGATGACCGGGATCACACCCGCCTGGTTGACCTTCAGCGGGATGTACGTGGACGTACCGCCGTAGGACCGCCGGCCGATCATGCGCTTCGCGTACTGCACGGGGATGCGCCGCTGGGCCTGCTCGACGAAGACCACGAGGCCGACGATCGCCAGGCCGATCGCGATCACCGCGAGGAACTCGACCCAGCCGCCGGCGATCTTGCCGGACACCTTGATCGCCCACAGCGAGCCGGGGAAGCCGGCCGCGATGGCCACGAACATCAGCAGGGACATGCCGTTGCCGATGCCGCGGTCGGTGATCAGCTCACCGAGCCACATGATCATCACGGTACCGGCGGTCATGCAGGTGACCATGGTGACCGTGGTGAAGATCGACTGGTTGGGCACGATCTGCGAGGCCTGGGTGCAGTTCGAGAACAGGCTGCCGGAGCGGGCGGTGGCCACCAGGCCGGTGCCCTGCAGGACAGCGAGCGCCACCGTCAGGTAGCGGGTGTACTGGGTGATCTTCGTGGTGCCGGCCTGGCCCTCCTTCTTGAGGGCTTCCAGACGGGGGATGACCACGGTGAGCAGCTGCAGGATGATGCTGGCCGTGATGTACGGCATGATCCCGAGCGCGAAGATCGTCAGCTGGAGCAGCGCGCCACCGCTGAACATGTTCACCAGGCCGAAGAGGCTGTTGTTGCCCTTCGTGTCCTTGATGCACTCATTGACCACCGTGTAGTCGATGCCGGGCACCGGCACATGCGCGCCGAGCCGGTAGACCACCACGATGCCCAGCGTGAAGAGCAGCTTCTTGCGCAGGTCGGGCGTCCTGAACGCCCGGGCGAACGCGGTGAGCACGGTGCCTCCTGCACCCCCCGCGCCACGGCGGAAGGACGGTCTGATGAGGATCGGGAAAGAGCAGCGTTGGCCACCTTACCGGCGAGGCGCCCCGACTAGGAATGACCAGCCGGACAGCAATAGCAGCGGTAGCGCCCACAGCTGGGGCACAGCACGCCGGTAAAGCGGCAGACCGGGGATGCCCTGCGGTGCTGGGCATCCCCGGTCAGGTGTGACAGAGACCTCAGACGAGCTCGGTCACGCTGCCGCCTGCGGCGGCGATCTTCTCCTTGGCGGAGCCGGAGACCGCGTCCACGGTCACCTGCAGCGCCACGGAGACCTCGCCGGTGCCGAGCACCTTGACGAGCTGGTTCTTGCGCACGGCACCCTTGGCGACCAGGTCGGCCACGGTGACCTCACCACCCTCGGGGTAGAGGGAGGCGAGCTTGTCCAGGTTGACGACCTGGTACTCGGTGCGGAACGGGTTCTTGAAGCCCTTGAGCTTCGGGAGCCGCATGTGGAGGGGCATCTGCCCACCCTCGAAGCGCTCCGGAACCTGGTAGCGGGCCTTGGTGCCCTTGGTGCCACGACCGGCCGTCTTGCCCTTGGACGCCTCACCACGACCCACGCGGGTCTTGGCGGTCTTGGCGCCCGGAGCCGGACGGAGGTTGTGGATCTTGATCGGGTTGTCACCCATGATCAGTCGACCTCCTCGACCGTGACGAGGTGGCGGACGGTGTGGACCATGCCGCGGATCTCCGGGCGGTCCTCCTTGACCACCACGTCGTTCAGCCGCTTCAGGCCGAGCGAACGCAGGGTGTCACGGTGGTTCTGCTTGCTGCCGATGTAGGACTTGGTCTGCGTGACCTTCAGGCGCGCCATCAGGCACCCACCCCGGCACGCGCGCGCAGCAGGGCCGCCGGCGCGACGTCCTCGATCGGCAGACCGCGGCGGGCGGCGATCTCCTCGGGCCGCTGAAGGCCCTGGAGAGCGGCCACCGTGGCGTGCACGATGTTGATCGCGTTGTCCGAGCCGAGGCTCTTGGACAGCACGTCGTGGATACCGGCGCACTCCAGCACGGCACGCACCGGGCCACCGGCGATCACACCGGTACCGGGGGAAGCCGGCTTGAGCAGGACGACGCCCGCAGCCTTCTCGCCCTGGATCGGGTGGGGGATGGTGCCCTGGATACGGGGGACCTTGAAGAAGTGCTTCTTGGCCTCCTCCACACCCTTGGCGATGGCGGCCGGCACCTCCTTGGCCTTGCCGTAGCCGACACCGACGGTGCCGTCACCATCGCCCACCACGACCAGCGCGGTGAAGCTGAAGCGACGACCACCCTTCACAACTTTGGCGACGCGGTTGATCGCGACGACCCGCTCGACGTAGGCGGTCTTCTCGGCCTGCTGGCCGCCGTCCCGCCGGTCCTTACGGTCCCGTCGCTCGCCGCCACCGGCACCGCTTCCGCGGCGCTGGGGTCCAGCCATGGGAATTACCTCTCTTCGTTTCCGCTAGCTACGGGCCGGTTCAGAACTTCAGGCCGGCTTCGCGGGCGGCGTCCGCCAGGGCGGCGATGCGCCCGGCGTACTGGTTGCCGCCACGGTCGAACACGACAGCGCCGACGCCCTTGGCCTTCGCACGCTCGGCCACGAGCTGGCCGACCTGCTTGGCCTTGGCGCTCTTGTCGCCTTCGCCGCCGCGGATGGACGCGTCGAGGGTCGACGCCGACGCGAGCGTGTGACCCGCGAGGTCGTCGATCACCTGCGCGGTGATGCCGCGGTTGGACCGCGTCACCACCAGGCGCGGGCGCTCGGGGGTACCGGAGATCCGCTTGCGGACCCGGATGTGCCGACGCTTGAGCGCCGCACCCTTGTACGCCTTGCCCTTGGCGATCTTCACACCGTATGCCATGGCTACTTACCAGCCTTTCCGACCTTGCGGCGGATGACCTCGCCGGCGTACTTGACGCCCTTGGCCTTGTACGGGTCGGGCTTCCGCAGCTTGCGGATGTTGGCGGCCACCTCGCCGACCTTCTGCTTGTCGATGCCCTCGACCGTGAACTTGGTCGGGGACTCGACCTTGAAGGAGATCCCCTCAGGGGCCTCGACGAGGATCGGGTGGCTGTAGCCCAGGGCGAACTCCAGGCTGGTGCCCTTCGCCTGGACGCGGTAGCCGACACCGCTGATCTCCAGTGCCTTGCTGTAGCCCGCGGTCACGCCGGTGATCATGTTCGCCACCAGCGTGCGGGACAGGCCGTGCAGGGCCTTCGAGACACGCTCGTCGTTGGGACGCGTGACGAGCAGAGTGCCGTCCTCGCCCTTGGCGATCTCGATCGGCGCGGCGACGGTGTGGGTGAGCGAGCCCTTGGGGCCCTTCACCGCGACCGTGCGGCCGTCGAGGGTGACGTCCACTCCGGCGGGAACCGAGATGGGCAGCTTGCCGATGCGCGACATTGCTCTACCTCTCTTTCCCGGTTACCAGACGTAGGCGAGGACTTCCCCACCCACGCCCTTCTTCTGCGCCTGCTGGCCGGTGAGCAGACCGTGCGACGTGGAGATGATCGCCACGCCCAGGCCGCCGAGCACCTTCGGCAGGTTGGTGGACTTTGCGTAGACCCGCAGACCCGGCTTGCTGATCCGCTTGATGCCGGCGATCGAGCGCTCGCGGTTCGGGCCGAACTTCAGCTCGAGGGTGAGGTTCTTGCCGACCTCGGCCTCCTCGACCTTCCAGCCGGTGATGTAGCCCTCCTGCTGGAGGATCTCCGCGATGTGCGACTTGATCTTGCTGAACGGCATCGACACGTCGTCGTGGTACGCCGAGTTCGCGTTCCGCAGACGGGTCAGCATGTCTGCGATGGGGTCGGTCATGGTCATGAGTTGGCCCTGGGCCTCTCTCGCCGGGGTTTCCTGGTGCGCCGTCCTTCTCCCCCAGCGATGTGGGGACGGGTGCGGTGCGGTGGACCTACGGCGTAGTAAGTCGATGCGGGCGGCGAGCGCCCAACCCCTCTACCTTACGGGATAGGGGGCTGGGCTCCCGCCGTCCAACTGCTTACCGAGAGCTCCGGGAATCCGAATACTCGGATTACCAGGAGCTCTTGGTGACGCCCGGCAGCTCGCCGCGGTGAGCCATCTCACGAAGGCACACACGGCACAGGCCGAACTTGCGGTAGACGGAGTGCGGCCGGCCACAGCGCTGGCAGCGGTTGTACGCGCGCACAGCGAACTTGGGCTTGCGAGCGGCCTTAGCGATCAGAGCCTTCTTCGCCACGGTCAGTTCTCCTTGAACGGGAAGCCGAGGTGACGAAGCAGGGCACGACCCTCGTCGTCGTTGGTCGCCGTGGTGACCACGGTGATGTCCATGCCCCGGACCCGGTCGATCTTGTCCTGGTCGATCTCGTGGAACATGACCTGCTCCGTGAGACCGAACGTGTAGTTGCCCCGGCCGTCGAACTGCTTGGGGGACAGACCACGGAAGTCGCGGATGCGCGGCAGCGCCAGCGACAGCAGACGGTCCAGGAACTCCCACATGCGGTCACCGCGGAGGGTGACGTGGGCACCGATCGGCTGGCCCTCACGCAGCTTGAACTGCGCGATGGACTTACGGGCCTTGGTGACCTGCGGCTTCTGGCCGGTGATCGTGGCGAGGTCGCGGATGGCGCCCTCGATCAGCTTGGAGTCGCGGGCGGCGTCGCCCACACCCATGTTGACCACGATCTTGGTGAGACCGGGGACCTGCATGACGTTCTCGTACTTGAACTCGTCACGCAGCTTGCCCGCGATCTCCTCGCGGTAGCGCGTCTTCAGACGCGGGTGCGCTGCACCAGTAACAGTGGTGGCAGTCATCAGATGTCCTCACCGGTCCGCTTGGCAACGCGGATCTTGTTGCCCTCGTCGTCGAAGCGGTAGCCGACGCGGGTCACGACCTTCTTGCCGTCCTTCTCCACGACCAGCTGCACGTTGCTGATGTGGATCGGCGCCTCGGTGGTGATGATGCCGCCGGTCTTGGAACCGCGGTCGGACTGGCCGGCCTTGGTGTGCTTCTTGACCCGGTTGACACCCTCGACCAGGACACGGTCCTCGCGGGGGTAGGCCACGATGACCTTGCCCTGCTTGCCCTTGTCCTTGCCCGTGATGACCTGGACCAGGTCGCCCTTCTTGATCTTCATCGGTTACAGCACCTCCGGCGCGAGCGAGACGATCTTCATGAACCTCTTCTCGCGCAGCTCACGGCCCACGGGGCCGAAGATGCGGGTGCCGCGCGGGTCACCGTCGTTCTTGAGGATGACCGCCGCGTTCTCGTCGAAGCGGATGTACGAGCCGTCGGCACGGCGGCGCTCCTTGACGGTGCGCACGACGACAGCCTTGACGACCTCGCCCTTCTTCACGTTGCCACCGGGGATCGCGTCCTTGACGGTGGCGACGATGACGTCACCGATGCCCGCGTAGCGGCGACCCGAGCCACCGAGAACACGGATGCAAAGGATCTCCTTGGCACCTGTGTTGTCGGCGACACGAAGTCGCGACTCCTGCTGGATCACGTCTATCTCCTGTTTGTCGCGTCGGTTCCCGGCGGGGGCGTGTTGCCACGCCCACCGCCGAGCCTGACGGAACGGTCCTGAGCGGACACCCGCTCAGGGATTACTGGGCCTTACTTGGCCTTCTCGAGGATCTCCACGACTCGCCAGCGCTTCGTCGCCGAGAGCGGCCGGGTCTCCATCAGGAGGACGCGGTCGCCGATGCCGGCGGCGTTCTGCTCGTCGTGCGCCTTGAGCTTGTTGGTGCGCCGGATGACCTTGCCGTACAGGGCGTGCTTCACCCGGTCCTCGACGGCGACCACAACGGTCTTGTCCATCTTGTCGCTGACCACAAGGCCCTCGCGGGTCTTGCGGAAGCCGCGCTGCTCGGTCGTCTCAGTCACATTCTTCTCGCTCATCAGGCGCTCTCCACCGTCTCGATGCCCAGCTCGCGCTCACGCATCAGGGTGTAGATCCGGGCGATGTCCTTGCGGACGGTCTTGAGCCGGGAGTTGTTCTCCAGCTGTCCGGTGGCCGCCTGGAAGCGGAGGTTGAACAGCTCCTCCTTGGCCTCACGCAGCTTGCCGACGAGCTCCTCGTCGCCCAGCTGGCGCAGCTCGGTCGCCGTGGTACCGGCCGCCATCACGACTCACCTGCCTCGCGCCGCACGATGCGGCACTTCATCGGAAGCTTGTGTGCGGCGCGGGTCAGCGCCTCACGAGCAACCTTCTCGTTCGGGAAAGACAGCTCGAACATCACCCGTCCGGGCTTGACGTTCGCGATCCACCACTCCGGCGAACCCTTACCGGAACCCATGCGGGTCTCGGCCGGCTTCTTCGTGAGCGGGCGGTCCGGGTAGATGTTGATCCAGACCTTGCCGCCACGCTTGATGTGACGGGTGATGGAGATACGAGCGGACTCGATCTGCCGGTTGGTCACGTAGGCGGGGGTGACGGCCTGCAGGCCGTACTCACCGAACGCCAGCTCCGTGCCGCCCTTGGCCATGCCGTCGCGCTTCGGGTGGTGCTGCTTGCGGTGCTTGACCCTGCGGGGGATCAGCATGGGTTACTCAGCCTTCCGTTCCGGGGGTCTCCGCAGCCGGAGCCTCGACGGGGGCGGACGCCTCGGCCTTGGGGGCCTGGGCGGCTTCCGTCTGAGGACGACGGCCACGGCCACCGCGCTCGCCACCGCGACGCTGCGGACGCTCGTTGCCCCCGCCACGGGCCGGACGGTTGCCGGCGCGGGCGGCGGCGTTGTCGGCGCGGACCTCGGCGATGTTCTTGACGTCGCCCTTGTAGATCCACACCTTCACACCGATGCGGCCGAAGGTGGTCTTGGCCTCGAAGAAGCCGTAGTCCACGTTGGCGCGCAGGGTGTGCAGGGGAACCCGGCCCTCGCGGTAGAACTCCGAGCGGGACATCTCGGCGCCGCCGAGACGGCCACCGCACTGGATCTTGATGCCCTTGGCGCCGGCCTTCAGCGTGCCCTGCATGCTCTTGCGCATGGCACGGCGGAAGGAGACGCGGGAGGACAGCTGCTCGGCGACGGCCTGGGCCACCAGCTGGGCGTCCATCTCCGGGTTCTTCACCTCGAGGATGTTCAGCTGGACCTGCTTGCCGGTCAGCTTCTCCAGGTCACCGCGGATACGGTCGGCCTCCGCGCCGCGGCGGCCGATGACGATGCCCGGCCGGGCGGTGTGGATGTCGACGCGGACGCGGTCGCGGGTGCGCTCGATCTCCACCTTGGAGATGCCGGCCCGCTCCATGCCCTGCGTCATCATCCGGCGGATGGCGACGTCTTCCTTGACGTAGTCCTTGTACAGCTTGTCGGCGTACCAGCGGGACTTGAAGTCCGTGGTCACACCGAGCCGGAACCCGTACGGGTTAACCTTCTGGCCCATTACCGGGTCCCTTCCTTGCTGGCGACGACCACGGTGATGTGGCTGGTCCGCTTGCGGATCCGGTAGGCACGGCCCTGGGCGCGCGGCCGGAACCGCTTCAGGGTCGGGCCCTCGTCCACGAACGCCTCGCTGATGTAGAGCGACTCGGCGTCCGTGTGGTCGTAGTTGTGCGCGGCGTTGGCGATGGCGCTGTCCAGCACCTTGCCCACCGGCTCGCTCGCGGCCTGCGGCGTGAAACGCAGGACCGCCTGAGCCTCCGTGGCGTTCATGCCACGGATGAGGTCCACCACGCGGCGGGCCTTCATGGGCGTGACGCGGATGTACCGCGCCTGGGCCCTGGCTTCCATGGTTGTCCCTTCGGTGTCTGACTGTGTCGTCGAAGTCGGCACGCGTGATCTGCTTCGATCAGCGACGACGCGACTTGCGGTCGTCCTTCTCATGGCCGCGGAAGGTGCGGGTCGGCGCGAACTCGCCGAGCTTGTGGCCGACCATCGACTCAGTGACAAACACCGGGACGTGCTTACGGCCGTCGTGCACCGCGATCGTGTGGCCGAGCATGGCCGGGACGATCATCGAGCGGCGGGACCAGGTCTTGATGACGTTCTTGGTGCCGGCTTCGTTCTGGACATCCACCTTCTTGCTCAGGTGGTCGTCGACGAAGGGCCCCTTCTTGAGACTGCGCGGCATCTACACCCGCTCCTAGCGCTTCTTGTTCGTCTTGCGGCGGCGGACGATGTACTTGTTGCTCGCCTTCTTGGGAGAACGAGTACGACCCTCCTTCTGACCCCACGGGGAGACCGGGTGGCGACCACCGGAGGTCTTGCCCTCACCACCACCGTGCGGGTGGTCCACCGGGTTCATGGCGACACCGCGGACGGTCGGGCGAACGCCCTTCCACCGCATGCGGCCGGCCTTGCCCCAGTTGATGTTGGACTGCTCGGCGTTGCCGACCTCGCCGATGGTGGCGCGGCAGCGGACGTCGACCATCCGGACCTCGCCGGACGGCATGCGAAGGGTGGCCATGGTGCCCTCCTTCGCCAGCAGCTGGACCGAAGCGCCCGCGGAGCGGGAGATCTTCGCGCCGCCGCCGGGCCGGAGCTCGATCGCGTGGATCGTGGTACCGACCGGGATGTTGCGCAGCGGCAGGTTGTTGCCCGGCTTGATGTCGGCGTTGGGGCCGTTCTCGATCCGGTCGCCCTGCTGCAGGCGGGCCGGGGCGAGGATGTAGCGCTTCTCGCCGTCGGCGTAGTGCAGCAGCGCGATGCGCGCGGTGCGGTTGGGGTCGTACTCGATGTGCGCGACCTTGGCGGGCACGCCGTCCTTGTCGTGCCGACGGAAGTCGATGACACGGTAGGCGCGCTTGTGGCCACCGCCCTGGTGGCGGACGGTCACACGACCGGCGTTGTTACGGCCGCCCTTGCTGTGCAGCGGGCGGACCAGCGACTTCTCCGGCGTGGACCGCGTGATCTCGACAAAGTCGGCGACGCTGGAGCCACGACGGCCCGGAGTCGTCGGCTTGTACTTGCGGATACCCATTTCTCAGTCCTCGGAATATTCCGGACTTCGACTCGACCCGGCCTCCGTTAGGAGACCGGACCGCCGAAGATGTCGATGCGGTCGCCCTCGGCAAGGGTCACGATGGCGCGCTTGGTGTTGGCACGCTTACCGAAACCGGTGCGGGTGCGCTTGCGCTTGCCCTGCCGGTTGATCGTGTTGACCCCGGTGACCTTGACCTGGAAGACCGCCTCGACGGCCTGCTTGATCTGGGTCTTGTTCGCGCGCGGGTCGACGACGAACGTGTACTTGTTCTCGTCCAGCAGCGCGTAGCTCTTCTCGGAGACCACCGGCTTGACCAGAATGTCACGGGGGTCCGTGTAGGTCTTGCTGGTGATCGCGGTCTGCTCGGCCATCAGGCGTCGCTCCCTTCGGTGTCGGCGGCGCCGTTACCGACGAACCGGTCGAAGGCGGCCTGGGTGAAGACCACGTCGTCGGAGACGAGCACGTCGTACGTGTTCAGCTGGCCGGCGTCCAGGATGTGCACCTGGGGCAGGTTGCGGGCCGAGAGCCACGCGGCCTCGTCGGCACGCTCCACGACCAGGAGCAGGTTCTTGCGCTCGCTGATCTTGTTCAGCAGTGCCTTGGCCGACTTCGTGGAGGGGCTCTCGCCCTCGACGACGCCGGTCACCACGTGGATGCGGTCGTGCCGTGCCCGGTCGGTGAGGGCACCGCGCAGCGCGGCGGCCTTCATCTTCTTGGGCGTCCGCTGCGAGTAGTCGCGCGGCACGGGACCGTGCACGACGCCACCGCCGGCGAACTGCGGCGCGCGGGTCGAACCCTGGCGGGCGCGGCCGGTGCCCTTCTGGCGGTACGGCTTCCTGCCACCACCGCGGACCTCGCCACGCGTCTTGACCTTGTGCGTGCCCTGGCGGGCCGCGGCAAGCTGCGCGACGACGACCTGGTGGATCAGCGGGATGCTGACCTTGGCGTCGAAGATCTCGGCCGGGAGCTCGACGGTCCCGGCGGTGTCGCCGGAGGGCGACAGAACGTTAATGGTGCTCATATCCTCAGGCCCCCTTGGCCGCGGTGCGGACCAGGACGAGGCCGCCGTTCGGACCGGGAACCGCGCCCTTGATGAGCAGCAGGCCCTTCTCCGCGTCAACGGCGTGAACGGTCAGGTTCTGGGTGGTGACCCGCTCGTTGCCCATACGGCCCGCCATGCGGAGGCCCTTGAACACACGACCCGGGGTGGCGCAGCCGCCGATGGAGCCCGGGGAGCGGTGCTTGCGCTGGACACCGTGTCCGGCGCCGAGGCCACGGAAGTTGTGGCGCTTCATGACACCGGCGAAGCCCTTGCCCTTGCTCTTGCCGGTGACGTCGACCTTGACGCCCGCCTCGAACACCGTGGCGGTGATCTCCTGGCCGAGCGTGTACTCGCCGGCGTCGGCGGTACGCAGCTCCACCAGGTGGCGGCGCGGGGTGACGTCGGCCTTGGCGAAGTGGCCCTTGAGGGGCTTGTTCACCTTGCGCGGGTCGATCTCGCCGAAGGCGAGCTGGACGGCCTCGTAGCCGTCGGCGTCGTCAGTACGCACCTGGGTCACGACGTTGGGGCCGGCCTTGACGACGGTCACCGGGACGACACGGTTGTTCTCGTCCCAGACCTGCGTCATGCCGAGCTTCTCGCCCAGGATGCCCTTGATCTGCTTAGCCATCTCTCAGATCACCGGCCCTCAGAGCTTGATCTCGATGTCGACGCCGGCCGGAAGGTCCAGGCGCATCAGCGAGTCGACGGTCTTGGGCGTGGGGTCGAGGATGTCAATCAGGCGCTTGTGCGTGCGCATCTCGAAGTGCTCGCGCGAGTCCTTGTACTTGTGCGGCGACTTGATGACGCAGTACACGTTCTTCTCAGTGGGCAGCGGCACCGGGCCCGCGACCTGCGCACCAGTGCGGGTCACCGTCTCGACGATCTTCTTCGCCGAGGAGTCGATGACCTCGTGGTCGTAGGCCTTGAGCCGGATGCGGATCTTCTGTCCCGCCATGGCTACTCCGTAGTCCTTGTCTCTATACGCCCTGGCATCCGCTTCCCCGACCCACGCGGTCGGGCGTGTCGCGCCCCTCGCACATGATTTTCCGCATGCGGAAAGCCCTGGACCAGGGGGTTGCGTGGGAGAGATTCCCACCGGATGCCTGGTCGGAGCCGCGCTGACCCTTCCCGGAAGATTCCCGTACGTCCGTCCCAGCGCTGCCCCGAAAGGCAGGTAGGACGACGAGTACTGTGGGACTCGCTTCCGGTCCTCCCGACGGGAGGCGCGCAGCATCGGCGCTCGACCGAGCAACTTGGCTAGTGTGCCATAAGGGACATGGCCCACGCCAATCGGGCCCGGCAGCATACCCCGCAGCCCCCCGCAGTCAAACCTGAGGCGGTCCATCTGCGCGGCGAGGCACGGCCGTTGCCTGCCCGAACGCCCGCGGACCGCGGGGCAGGGCGCCACGCCGGAGGGCACGGCACGGACCGCCGCGGCCCCCGGCGCGGATCACAGCCGGCGGAAGGAACGCTTCCGGCTGTCCAGCCCTCAGACGGCGTGTGAACGACACGCCACCGAGACCGCCGACCAGGCGCGCTCTGCTGGGCGCCGCGGGAGCGGCGGCGGCCGGGGCCGCACTGGCCGGATGCGGACCGAGCAGGCCGCACCCCAGGACCCCGGCAGCGCCCGCGGTCCCGCAGTCCTACCGCGCCGGCGCCACCCCGCTGGTCCTCCAGGTCCTCGCGCACCCGGACGACGACCTGTACTTCATGAACCCCGACACCCTGCACAGCCTGCAGTCCGGGGTCCCGGTGGTGTCGGTGTACGTCACCGGCGGCGAGTCGACCGGCGTCAACCACGAGCCGTTCGAGAAGCACAGGCACCGGCACCACCACGACCGCGCCGCCTACTCCTCCGCCCGGCACCAGGGACTGCGGCAGGCGTACGCCACGATGCTGGGCCTGCCCCACTTCACCACCTGGAACCGCGAGGTGATCTCGCTGCTGCCGGGCAGCGGCCCCTACGCCGAGATCAACACCCTCGGCAACGGCCGCGCCCACGCCACCCTGGTGTTCCTCCAGGTGTCCATGAACGAACCCGGCCCCGGCGCGAGCCTGCCGCTGATGTGGGCCACGCCCGGCGTCACCCTGCCCTACGTGGTCGCCGAGGGCGCCCCCTCCCCCGCCGACCAGCCGGCCACCTGGACCCACGACACCCTGGTCGCCGCGCTGGCCGGACTGCTCGACCACTACCGGCCGACGCTGGTGCGCACCCTGGACCCGGACCCCGACCTCCAAGTGCACGACCGCACCCACCGGATCGACGACGACCAGCCCGGCTACTCCGACCACCGCGACCACACCGCGGCCGCGCTGTTCGCCTGGAAGGCCCTCACGCACTGGGTGTCCACCGCGACGGCCCGCGACGGCACCGCCCCCGACGTCGGCACCGCCGTCTACCGCGGCTACTACAACCAGCGCTGGCCGTTCAATCTGCCGCCGGCCACCGTCGCCCTCAAGGGCCGGCTGCTCTTCCAGTACGGCGGCGACCAGACCTGGGCGTGCGGTAACCCCGGCGGCTGCGGCGACTACGGGCAGGGCCGCAACCAGCCGATGAGCAACCGCAAGGGCTGGGTGCGCTCGACCCACCAGCGCTATCCGGCGACCCCGCCGACCGCGGTCACCGGGACGCCCGGCCGCCGCAGCTCCTTCGAGGTCCGCGGCACCCGCGTGATCCGCCGCGCCGAGACCCGGCCCGGCGTGTGGGGGCCGCCGCAGGACCTCGGCGGCGGGCCGCTCGCACCGGCCCTGTCGGCGGTGCCGCTGCCGGACGGCGGCACGCTGCTGTTCGCCCTGCGGTTCGCCGCGCTCCAGGGCGCCGGCGGGCCCAACACCCGGGACGTCGTCATGTGGCGCGCCGGCCGCTGGATGTCGCTGGGCAACCCCGAGCGCGGTGACCGGGCCCGCCGCACGGGAGCCCCCAGCGCGCTGGCCACGCCCGACGGCGTGGTGCACGTCTTCGTCCGCAACGCCGCCAAGGGCCTGAGCACCCGGGCGCTGGACCCCGCCACCGGCTGGGGTCCCTGGCAGGACCTGCGCGGCGGCGAGGTCCAGGAGGGCCTGGCGTTGATAGCCGACCGTGCCGGCCGCGCCCATGTGTTCGCCGCCGGGCGGGACACCGTCCACCACTGGGCGCAGGAGATACCCGGCGGGCCGGTGCGCGTCCAGCCCCCCACCGGACTGCCCCGGCCCGGCGACTACCCGGTCGCCGTCCCGACCCCCGACGGCGCGATAGCCGTGAGCTACCGCCGCCCCGCCGACACCCGCTTCGTGCACGCCCGCATACCGCTCTGACCGCCGCCGCACGCCCGTCCCGCGAACGCCGAAGGGCCCCGAGTGCGGATGCACTCGGGGCCCTTCGTACGGCTAGGCCCGCCGCGGGCGCGAGGTCACTTGTTGATCTTGGTGACCTGGCCGGCGCCGACGGTCCGGCCACCCTCGCGGATGGCGAACTTCAGGCCCTCTTCCATGGCGATCGGCTGGATCAGCTGAACCGACATGGCGGTGTTGTCGCCCGGCATGACCATCTCGGTGCCCTCGGGGAGGGTCACGACGCCGGTCACGTCCGTGGTACGGAAGTAGAACTGCGGGCGGTAGTTGTTGAAGAACGGCGTGTGGCGGCCGCCCTCGTCCTTGGACAGGATGTACGCCTGCGCCTCGAACTCGGTGTGCGGGGTGACCGAACCCGGCTTGATGATGACCTGGCCGCGCTCGACGTCCTCGCGCTTGATGCCGCGGAGCAGCAGACCGACGTTCTCGCCGGCCTGGCCCTCGTCGAGCAGCTTGCGGAACATCTCGATGCCGGTGACCGTGGTGGTGGTCTTCTCCTGCTTGATACCGATGATGTCCACGGTCTCGTTGACCTTGAGGATACCGCGCTCGATACGACCGGTGACGACGGTGCCACGACCGGTGATCGTGAAGACGTCCTCGATCGGCATCAGGAACGGCTTGTCGACGTCGCGCTCGGGGGTCGGGATCGCCTCGTCCACGGCCTTCATGAGGCCGAGGAGCTTCTCGCCCCACTCCTTGTCGCCCTCGAGAGCCTTGAGCGCGGAGACGCGCACGACCGGCAGGTCGTCGCCCGGGAACTCATACTCGGAGAGCAGCTCGCGGACCTCGAGCTCGACGAGCTCCAGGATCTCCTCGTCGTCCACCATGTCGGCCTTGTTCAGGGCCACCACGATGTAGGGGACGCCGACCTGGCGGGCCAGGAGCACGTGCTCCTTGGTCTGCGGCATCGGGCCGTCGGTCGCGGCGACCACCAGGATCGCGCCGTCCATCTGCGCGGCACCGGTGATCATGTTCTTGATGTAGTCCGCGTGACCGGGGCAGTCGACGTGGGCGTAGTGACGCGACTCGGTCTGGTACTCGACGTGCGCGATGGAGATGGTGATACCGCGCTGGCGCTCCTCGGGAGCCTTGTCGATCTGGTCGAAGGCCGAAGCCTCGTTCAGGTCCGGGTACGCGTCGTGCAGCACCTTGGTGATCGCCGCGGTAAGGGTCGTCTTACCGTGGTCGATGTGACCGATGGTGCCGATGTTGACGTGCGGCTTAGTCCGCTCGAACTTCGCCTTCGCCACTGGGGTCCTCCTGGAAGTGGATCTGTACGCCTTGCTTCATCGGCGCCAGGTGATCTTTGCTGGAATGCCGACTGCCGGGGTATTTCCGGTACTCCGGTACGAACGCACCGGAAATACCCCGAAGCCTGCTGTCAAGCCTAAAGGGTGGGAGACTCCGCGAAATAACGCGGTGACTACTCGCCCTTGGCCTTCGCGATGATCTCCTCGGCGACGTTCCGCGGAACCTCGGCGTAGGAGTCGAACTGCATGGAGTAGCTGGCCCGGCCCGAGGTCTTCGACCGCAGGTCACCGACGTAGCCGAACATCTCCGACAGCGGGACCAGGCCCTTGACGACCCGGGCGCCGCTGCGCTCCTCCATGGCCTGGATCTGGCCACGGCGGGAGTTGAGGTCGCCGATGACGTCGCCCATGTAGTCCTCGGGCGTGGTGACCTCGACGGCCATCATCGGCTCGAGCAGCACGGGGCTGGCCTTCCGCGCGGCCTCCTTGAACGCCTGCGAACCGGCGATCTTGAAGGCGAGTTCGGAGGAGTCGACCTCGTGGAAGGCGCCGTCGTGCAGGATCACACGCACGCCCACCATCTCGTAGCCGGCCAGGATGCCGAACTTCATGGCCTCCTGCGCGCCGGCGTCCACGGACGGGATGTACTCCCGCGGGATGCGGCCACCGGTGACCTTGTTGACGAACTCGTAGGACGCGTCGCCGCCCTCGAGGGGCTCGATGCCGATCTGCACCTTCGCGAACTGACCGGTACCACCGGTCTGCTTCTTGTGGGTGTAGTCGACCCGCTCGACCGTCTTGCGGATGGTCTCGCGGTACGCGACCTGCGGCTTGCCGACGTTGGCCTCGACCTTGAACTCGCGCCGCATACGGTCGACCAGCACCTCGAGGTGCAGCTCGCCCATGCCGCCGATGATGGTCTGGCCGGTCTCCTCGTCGGAGTGGACCTGGAAGGAGGGGTCCTCCTCCGCGAGACGCTGGATGGCGACACCCAGCTTCTCCTGGTCACCCTTGGACTTGGGCTCGATCGCGACCTGGATGACCGGCGCCGGGAAGTCCATGGACTCCAGGATCACCGGGTTCTTGTCATCGCACAGCGTCTCACCAGTGGTGGTCTGCTTCAGGCCCATGACGGCGACGATGTCGCCGGCGCCCACCGACTCGATCTCCTCACGCTTGTTCGCGTGCATGCGGTAGATCTTGCCGATGCGCTCCTTCTTGCCCTTCACCGAGTTCAGCACCGCGGAACCGGACTCCAGGCGACCGGAGTAGATCCGGACGAAGGTGAGCTTGCCCAGGTGGGGGTCGCTCATGATCTTGAACGCCAGCGCGGACAGCGGCTCCTCGTCGGACGGCCGCCGGGTGACGACCTCCTCCGGGTTGTTCACCGCGTGGCCCTCGATGGCCTCGATGTCGACCGGGGACGGCAGGTAGCGCACGACGGCGTCGAGCAGCGGCTGCACACCCTTGTTCTTGAACGCGGTACCGCAGAACACCGGGGTGACGGTGGTGCCGCCGCCCTTGCCGGAGTTGATGGTGATGCGGCGGATCGCCGCGTACAGCTGCTCCTCGGTGGGCTCGGTGCCCTCCAGGTACAGCTCCATCATCTCGTCGTCGTTCTCCGCGACGGCTTCCAGCAGCTTGCCGCGCCACTCGTCGGCAGCCTCGGTGTGCGTGGCCGGGATGTCGACGACGTCGTACATCTCGCCCTTGGTCGCCTCGGCGGACCACACGAGGGCCTTCATGCGGACGAGGTCGACCACGCCCTTGAAGTCGGCCTCGGCGCCGATCGGCAGCTGCATCACGATCGGGGTCGCGCCGAGGCGGTCCACGATCATGTCGACGCAGCGGTGGAACTCGGCGCCGGTGCGGTCGAGCTTGTTGACGAAGCAGATGCGGGGAACGCCGTAGCGGTCAGCCTGCCGCCAGACCGTCTCGGACTGCGGCTCCACACCGGCGACGCCGTCGAACACCGTCACCGCACCGTCGAGGACGCGCAGCGAGCGCTCCACCTCGACGGTGAAGTCGACGTGGCCCGGGGTGTCGATGATGTTGATGGTGTGGTCGACATCCTCCAGCGGCCAGTGACAGGTCGTCGCGGCCGACGTGATGGTGATGCCGCGCTCCTGCTCCTGCTCCATCCAGTCCATGGTGGCAGCGCCGTCGTGGACTTCACCGATCTTGTAGGAGACACCGGTGTAGAACAGGATCCGCTCGGTGGTCGTCGTCTTGCCCGCGTCGATGTGGGCCATGATCCCGATGTTGCGGACCCTGGCCAGGTCAAGCGAAGTGGTGGCCATGTGGCTCAGTCTTCTCTCGGTTCTCGATGGGGTTCGTGACTACCAGCGGTAGTGCGCGAAGGCCTTGTTGGACTCGGCCATCTTGTGCGTGTCCTCGCGGCGCTTCACGGAGGCGCCCAGACCGTTGCTGGCGTCGAGGATCTCGTTCATCAGACGCTCGGTCATGGTCTTCTCGCGGCGCGCGCGGGAGTAGCCGACCAGCCAGCGCAGGGCCAGCGTGTTCTGGCGGCCCGGGCGGACCTCGACCGGCACCTGGTAGGTCGCGCCACCGACGCGGCGGGACTTGACCTCAAGGGTCGGCTTGATGTTCTCGAGCGCGCGCTTCAGGGTGATCACCGGGTCGGAACCGGACTTCTCACGCAGGCCCTCGAGAGCGCCGTACACGATGCGCTCGGCGGTGGAGCGCTTGCCGTGCAGGAGGATCTTGTTGACGAGGGACGTCACCAGCGGGGAGCCGTAAACCGGGTCGATGATGACCGGGCGCTTCGGGGCGGGGCCCTTACGAGGCATTCTTACTTCTCCTTCTTGGCGCCGTAGCGGCTGCGGGCCTGCTTACGGTTCTTGACGCCCTGCGTGTCCAGCGAACCGCGGATGATCTTGTAGCGAACACCCGGCAGGTCCTTCACACGACCGCCACGCACGAGCACGATCGAGTGCTCCTGCAGGTTGTGGCCCTCACCCGGGATGTAAGCAGTGACCTCGATACCGCTGGTCAGGCGCACACGCGCGACCTTGCGGAGGGCCGAGTTCGGCTTCTTCGGGGTGGTCGTGTACACACGCGTGCAGACGCCACGACGCTGGGGGGACCCCTTCAGCGCGGGCGTCTTGTTCTTCTCGACCTTGTCCTGCCGGCCCTTTCGGACCAGCTGCTGGATCGTAGGCACCGTTTCTCCGGTTTCTGTGTGCCGATCTCGATACTTCTAACCTGGGGACCGACCCACGCGGTCGGGTGTGTCGCGCACCCCGCACATCTCCGAAGGTCCCGGAAGGGTGCTGGATGCGGGTGTCACAGGCCTCGGGGCTCCCATGCGGTCCGATGGCACGCACAAGAACCCGGGCACACCCCAGGCACAAGGTCAGAGCGTACCTACCGCATCGGCTGCGGTCAAAACAAATGCATACGGGCCCGAAACGCCCCCCGGTCTCAGCTGTTGGACGCGATCGCGACGAGCACCACGATGAGGGCCACGAAAGCGGCCGCCGCCGCGGAGACGACGTAGCCGAGCACGAGGCCGCCGACCGCGAGGCCGTCCCCCTGCTCGCCGGTCCTGCGTATCTGGCGCCGCGCCATGTGGCCGAGCACCACGGCGGGGAACGCCGGTACCACCAGGAACGTGCCGGCGATACCGCAGGCGAGCGAGGCGATCGCGTAGTTGTTGGTGCGGGGCGGTGCGGCCGGCGCGAAGGTCCGCGGCACCGGCCGCGGCACGTCACCGATCAGCAGGTCCAACTCGCGGTAGGTGCGCGCGTGGTAGACCCGGTCGATCCGCTCCTCGTACTCGGCCTGGGTCAGCCGGCCGTCGGTGAACGCGTCCTTGAGGACGTTCACCGCACGGTCCCGGTCCGCATCGCCCGCCAGCATGCTTCCATCATGCCGCAGGGCGGCCACTCCGCGAGGGAGTGACCGCCCCGAGGGACGAACCGGAGGCGACGTCAGCCGTTGTACGGGCCGTAGTCGTAGTCCTCCAGCGGCACCGCCTGGCCGGAGCCGGTGCCGAACGGGCTGTAGTCGATGTCGTCGTAGCCGACGGCCGAGTACATCGCGGCCTTGGCCTCCTCGGTCGGCTCCACCCGGATGTTGCGGTAGCGGGACAGGCCCGTACCGGCCGGGATCAGCTTGCCGATGATGACGTTCTCCTTCAGGCCCAGCAGCGAGTCGGACTTGGCGTGGATCGCCGCGTCCGTCAGCACCCTGGTCGTCTCCTGGAAGGAGGCCGCCGACAGCCAGGACTCGGTGGCCAGCGACGCCTTGGTGATACCCATCAGCTGCGGACGACCCGAGGCCGGGTGACCGCCCTCGGAGACCACACGGCGGTTCTCGGTCTCGAACCGGCCGCGCTCGACCAGCTCGCCGGGCAGCAGCTCCGCGTCGCCGGACTCGATGATCGTCACCCGGCGCAGCATCTGCCGGATGATGATCTCGATGTGCTTGTCGTGGATCGACACACCCTGCGAGTTGTAGACCTTCTGCACTTCCTGCACCAGGTGGATCTGCACCTGACGCTGGCCCAGGATGCGCAGCACGTCGTGCGGGTTGGTGGCACCCACGGTCAGCTTCTCGCCGACCTCGACGTGGTCGCCCTCGCCCACCAGCAGCCGGACGCGCTTGGAGATCGGGTAGGCGATCTCGTCGGCGCCGTCGTCCGGGGTGACGACGATCTTCTTGGTCTTCTCGGTCTCCTCGATCCGCGCCCGGCCGGCCGCCTCGGAGATCGGGGCGACACCCTTGGGGACACGGGCCTCGAAGAGCTCGACGACACGCGGCAGACCCTGCGTGATGTCCTCACCGGCGACACCGCCGGTGTGGAAGGTACGCATGGTCAGCTGGGTACCGGGCTCACCGATCGACTGGGCCGCGATGATGCCGACGGCCTCGCCGATGTCCACCAGCTTGCCGGTGGCCAGCGAACGGCCGTAGCAGTAGGCGCAGGTGCCGACGGCCGACTCGCAGGTGAGGATCGAGCGGGTCTTGACCTCCTCGACCCCGTGCCGCACGAGCTGGTCGATCAGCACGTCGCCCAGGTCCACGTTGGCCGGCGCGATGACCTTTCCGTCCACCACGACGTCCTCGGCGAGCATCCGCGCGTACACGCTGGTCTCGACGTCCTCCGTCTTGCGCAGCGAGCCGTCCTCGGCGCGGTCCGCGATCCGCAGCTTCAGACCGCGCTCGGTGCCGCAGTCCTCCTCGCGGATGATCACGTCCTGCGAGACGTCCACCAGACGACGGGTCAGGTAACCCGAGTCGGCGGTACGCAGCGCGGTGTCGGCCAGACCCTTACGGGCACCGTGGGTGGAGATGAAGTACTCCAGCACGGACAGGCCCTCACGGAAGGACGCCTTGATCGGACGCGGGATGGTCTCGTTCTTGGCGTTCGAGACCAGGCCGCGCATACCCGCGATCTGACGCATCTGCATCATGTTTCCGCGGGCGCCCGAGTCGACCATCATGAAGATCGGGTTGGTCTTCGGGAAGTTGGCGTTCATCGCCGCGGCAACCTCGTTGGTCGCCTTGGTCCAGATGCCGATGAGCTCGTCCGACCGCTCCTGCTTGGTGATCAGACCGCGCTCGTACTGCTTCTGGACCTTCTCGTCCTGCGCCTCGTAGCCGGCGATGATCGCCTTCTTGGCCTCGGGCACCACGACGTCGGAGATGGCCACGGTCACGCCGGACCGGGTCGCCCAGTGGAAGCCGGCCGCCTTCAGGTTGTCCAGCGTCGCCGCCACGATGACCTTCGGGTAGCGCTCGGCGAGGTCGTTGACGATCTCCGAGAGCTGCTTCTTGCCGACCGCGTAGTCCACGAACGGGTAGTCCTCGGGCAGCAGCTCGTTGAAGAGCGCGCGGCCCAGGGTCGTCCGCAGCCGGAAGCTGTCGCCCAGCTGGTACGGCTCCTCGCCCTCGACGGGCTCCGGCGGGGTCCAGCCGCGCGGCGGGACGGTGCCCACCGGGAACCGGATGTCGATCGGCGCCTGCATCGACAGCTCGCGGTTGTCGAACGCCATGATCGCCTCGGCGGCGGAACCGAACGCCCGGCCCTCGCCCTTGACCTCGCGCTCCTCGGAGTCCGTGGTCAGGAAGAACAGGCCGAGCACCATGTCCTGGGTCGGCATGGTGACCGGACGGCCGTCGGCCGGCTTGAGGATGTTGTTCGAGGACAGCATCAGGATGCGGGCCTCGGCCTGCGCCTCCGCGGACAGCGGCAGGTGCACGGCCATCTGGTCGCCGTCGAAGTCCGCGTTGAACGCGGTGCACACCAGCGGGTGGATCTGGATGGCCTTGCCCTCGACCAGCTGCGGCTCGAAGGCCTGGATGCCCAGACGGTGCAGCGTCGGTGCACGGTTCAGCAGCACCGGGTGCTCGGCGATGACCTCTTCCAGCACGTCGTACACGACCGTGCGGCCGCGCTCGACCATGCGCTTGGCCGACTTGATGTTCTGCGCGTGGTTCAGGTCCACCAGGCGCTTCATCACGAACGGCTTGAAGAGCTCCAGCGCCATGGCCTTCGGCAGGCCGCACTGGTGCAGCTTGAGCTGCGGGCCGACGACGATCACCGAACGGGCGGAGTAGTCGACGCGCTTGCCGAGCAGGTTCTGGCGGAACCGGCCCTGCTTGCCCTTGAGCATGTCGGACAGCGACTTCAGCGGACGGTTGCCGGGGCCCGTGACCGGGCGGCCGCGGCGGCCGTTGTCGAAGAGCGCGTCCACGGCCTCCTGGAGCATGCGCTTCTCGTTGTTCACGATGATCTCGGGCGCGCCGAGGTCGAGAAGCCGCTTCAGGCGGTTGTTGCGGTTGATCACGCGGCGGTACAGGTCGTTCAGGTCGGAGGTCGCGAAGCGGCCACCGTCCAGCTGCACCATCGGACGCAGGTCCGGCGGGATCACCGGGACGCAGTCCAGCACCATGCCGTTGGGCTTGTTGGTGGTCTGCAGGAACGCCGAGACGACCTTGAGGCGCTTGAGCGCACGGGTCTTCTTCTGGCCCTTGCCGGTGCGGATGATCTCGCGGAGGCGCTCGGCCTCCTCGTCCAGGTCGAAGGACTCCAGGCGCTTCTGCAGCGCCGCGGCACCCATCGAGCCCTGGAAGTACGTGCCGAAGCGGTCACGCAGCTCGCGGTAGAGCAGCTCGTCGCCCTCCAGGTCCTGGACCTTGAGGTTCTTGAAGCGGGCCCACACCTCGTCGAGCCGGTCCAGCTCGCGCTGGGCGCGGTCGCGCAGCTGCTTCATCTCGCGCTCGGCACCCTCGCGCACCTTGCGGCGCACGTCGGCCTTGGCGCCCTCGTTCTCCAGCTCGGCGAGGTCCGCCTCCAGCTTCTTCTGCCGGGCCTCGACGTCGGCGTCGCGGCGCTGCTCGACCTGCTGCCGCTCCACGGAGACCTGGGCCTCCAGCGACGGCAGATCGCGGGTGCGGCGCTCGTCGTCCACCCACGTGATCATGTACGCCGCGAAGTAGATGACCTTCTCCAGGTCCTTCGGGGCGAGGTCCAGCAGGTAGCCGAGGCGCGACGGGACACCCTTGAAGTACCAGATGTGGGTGACCGGGGCGGCCAGCTCGATGTGGCCCATCCGCTCGCGGCGCACCTTGGCACGGGTCACCTCGACGCCGCACCGCTCACAGATGATGCCCTTGAAGCGGACACGCTTGTACTTGCCGCAGTAGCACTCCCAGTCCCGGGTGGGGCCGAAGATCTTCTCGCAGAAGAGCCCGTCCTTTTCCGGCTTGAGGGTGCGGTAGTTGATGGTCTCCGGCTTCTTCACTTCGCCGTGCGACCAGGTCCGAATGTCGTCCGCGGTGGCGAGGCCGATCCGCAGCTCGTCGAAGAAGTTGACGTCGAGCACTGTGTCGTCAATCCCTCTCAGGGTTGATTCTCAAATGGTCTGAACGGGTCGTGGGGGCCGCCAGGGCCCTGACGTGCAGGGCCCGGGCGGAACCCGTCAGACCTCTTCGACGCTGCTCGGCTCGCGCCGGGACAGGTCGATGCCGAGCTCTTCCGCAGCGCGGAAGACATCCTCGTCGGTGTCCCGCATCTCGATGGACATGCCGTCCGAGGACAGCACCTCCACGTTGAGGCACAGCGACTGCATTTCCTTGATGAGCACCTTGAAGGACTCGGGAATGCCGGGCTCGGGGATGTTCTCGCCCTTGACGATGGCCTCGTACACCTTCACGCGGCCGAGGACGTCGTCGGACTTGATGGTCAGCAGTTCCTGGAGTGCGTATGCGGCGCCGTACGCCTCCAGCGCCCACACCTCCATCTCGCCGAAGCGCTGCCCGCCGAACTGCGCCTTACCACCCAGCGGCTGCTGGGTGATCATCGAGTACGGACCGGTGGACCGGGCGTGCAGCTTGTCGTCCACCAGGTGGTGCAGCTTGAGGATGTACATGTACCCGACCGAGATCGGGTCCGGGAACGGCTCGCCGGAGCGGCCGTCGAACATCCGCGCCTTGCCGGACGGCAGCACCATCCGGTCGCCGTCGCGGTTGGGGATCGTGGACTCGAAGAGGCCGGCGATCTCGTCCTCGCGGGCACCGTCGAAGACCGGGGTGGCCACGTTGGTGTCCGGGGCCACCTGGTCGGCGCCGATCGCCTGCAGGCGGCGGGCCCACTCCTCGCCGATACCGGAGACGTCCCAGCCCTGCTTGGCCAGCCAGCCGAGGTGGATCTCCAGCACCTGTCCCGGGTTCATCCGGGACGGGACGCCGAGCGGGTTGAGGATGATGTCGACCGGGGTGCCGTCCTCCAGGAACGGCATGTCCTCGACCGGCAGGATCTTGGAGATGACGCCCTTGTTGCCGTGGCGGCCGGCCAGCTTGTCGCCGTCCGTGATCTTGCGCTTCTGCGCCACGTAGACGCGCACCAGCTGGTTGACGCCGGGCGGCAGCTCGTCGCCCTCCTCGCGGTCGAAGACGCGCACGCCGATGACCTTGCCGGTCTCGCCGTGCGGCACCTTCAGCGAGGTGTCGCGGACCTCACGGGCCTTCTCACCGAAGATCGCGCGCAGCAGCCGCTCCTCCGGGGTCAGCTCGGTCTCGCCCTTCGGGGTGACCTTGCCGACCAGGATGTCGCCGGCGACCACGTCGGCGCCGATCCGGATGATGCCGCGCTCGTCGAGGTCCGCCAGCACCTCCTCGGAGACGTTCGGGATGTCCCGGGTGATCTCCTCGGGGCCCAGCTTGGTGTCACGGGCGTCGACCTCGTGCTCCTCGATGTGGATCGAGGACAGGACGTCGTCCTGCACGAGGCGCTGCGACAGGATGATCGCGTCCTCGTAGTTGTGGCCCTCCCACGGCATGAACGCGACCAGCAGGTTCTTGCCGAGGGCCATCTCGCCCTCTTCGGTGGACGGGCCGTCGGCCAGCACCTGGCCGGCCACCACGCGGGCCCCCTCGTCCACCTGGATCTTCTGGTTGAACGAGGTGCCCTGGTTGGACCGGGAGAACTTGGCGAGGCGGTAGGTGGTGTACGTGCCGTCGTCGTTGGTGATCGTGACGTAGTCGGCGGACACCTCCTGCACCACGCCGTCCTTCTCGGCCTTGATCACGTCGCCGGCGTCGACCGCGCAGCGGTACTCCATGCCGGTGCCGACCAGCGGCGACTCCGCCTTGATCAGCGGCACGGCCTGGCGCATCATGTTCGCGCCCATCAGGGCGCGGTTGGCGTCGTCGTGCTCCAGGAACGGGATCATCGCGGTCGCGACCGACACCATCTGGCGCGGCGAGACGTCCATGTAGTCGACGTCGTCGCCGGGGATGTAGTCGATCTCGCCGCCACGGCGGCGGACCAGCACGCGGGACTCGGCGAACCGCAGCTCGTCGGTCAGCGGCGCGTTGGCCTGCGCGATGACGAAGCGGTCCTCCTCGTCGGCGGTCAGGTAGTCGACGTCGTCGGTGACCTGGCCGTCGACGACCTTGCGGTACGGGGTCTCGATGAAGCCGAACGCGTTGACCCGGCCGTAGGAGGCCAGCGAGCCGATCAGACCGATGTTCGGGCCTTCCGGCGTCTCGATCGGGCACATGCGGCCGTAGTGCGACGGGTGCACGTCACGGACCTCGAAGCCGGCCCGCTCACGGGACAGACCACCGGGGCCGAGCGCGTTGAGCCGGCGCTTGTGGGTCAGACCCGACAGCGGGTTCGTCTGGTCCATGAACTGCGACAGCTGGCTGGTGCCGAAGAACTCCTTGATGGAGGCGACGACCGGCCGGATGTTGATCAGGGTCTGCGGCGTGATCGCCTCGACGTCCTGGGTGGTCATGCGCTCGCGCACGACGCGCTCCATACGGGCGAGACCCGTACGGACCTGGTTCTGGATCAGCTCGCCGACGTTGCGGATGCGGCGGTTGCCGAAGTGGTCGATGTCGTCGACCTCGACCATGATCGAGCGGCCGGAGGCGCCGACCGTCTCGGTCTCACCGGCGTGCAGCTTCACCAGGTACTTGATGGTCGCCAGGATGTCCTCGGTGGTGAGCACGCCGGCGTCCAGCGGCTCGTCCGCGCCGAGCTTCTTGTTGACCTTGTAGCGGCCGACCTTGGCCAGGTCGTAGCGCTTGGGGTTGAAGTACAGGTTCTCCAGCAGCGTCTGCGCGGCCTCCTTGGTCGGCGGCTCACCCGGACGCAGCTTGCGGTAGATGTCGAGGAGCGCGTCGTCCTGGCCCTGGGTGTGGTCCTTCTCCAGGGTGGCCCGCATCGACTCGTACTCGCCGAACTCCTCGAGGATCTGCTCGGTGCTCCAGCCGAGCGCCTTGAGCAGCACCGTGACCGACTGCTTGCGCTTGCGGTCGATGCGGACGCCGACCATGTCGCGCTTGTCGATCTCCATCTCCAGCCAGGCACCCCGGGACGGGATGATCTTGGCGGAGAAGATGTCCTTGTCGGACGTCTTGTCGATCTGGCTGTCGAAGTAGACACCCGGCGAGCGGACCAGCTGCGAGACGACGACACGCTCGGTGCCGTTGATGCAGAAGGTGCCCTTGCTCGTCATCAGGGGGAAGTCGCCCATGAAGACGGTCTGGGACTTGATCTCGCCGGTCTCGTTGTTGGTGAACTCCGCCGTGACGAAGAGCGGGGCGCCGTACGTGAAGTCGCGCTCCTTGCACTCGTCCAGCGAGTTCTTCGGCGGCTCGAAGCGGTGGTCACGGAACGTGAGCGACATCGACCCGGAGAAGTCCTCGATCGGGGAGATCTCCTCGAAGATCTCCTCCAGACCGGACTTCCTGGGGACGTCCTGCCCACTGTCCAGGGCCGCCTCGACCCGGGCCTTCCACGCGGCGTTGCCGAGCAGCCAGTCAAAGCTCTCGGTCTGGAGCGCGAGGAGGTTCGGAACTTCGAGCGGTTCACGGATCTTCGCGAAAGAGATGCGCAGCGGTGCGGTGCTTGCGCCGTTGTTCGAATTGGCAGTCGAGGCGTTGCGCGAGGCGGCCAAGAGGGGGTCCTTCCGAGGGCTCGGACTCACTACGCGCATACCGGTCCGCCCCTGAGGCCACGGAGGAAAAGCCCTGATGACAGGCGTCTTCTTCAATGCTCAGACAGAGGCATGCCGCTGGTGACGGGCCAGGCAGCAGCTAACAGGCAGCGCAAAGGGTCAGTGTAGCCACTTGGCCCACTGATGTCCAGAGCTGTGATTCGGAGTACCGAATCGTCGCCCCCTCTGCCCGTCTCGCGGGCCCGGCTCCCCCTCGGAACGGGATCCGGATCCGCACTCGTCTCGCTGCATTGCCATGCATTCCCGCATCTCCTCCGATCCATGCATGCGACCGGGAGGAAGCTGCGGGAGCCTGGTGAACCCTGCTGCCCCGCGGCGCCCCGGCCGGGACCGGCCTGCGTGGCGACGCGTCCTGAGAATTGCGCGATGCGTGCCGTACGTCAAGGCCCTGCCGGGCCGGAGATCGAAAACGCCCGAGGGCGGCCACCCGTTCGGGTGGCCGCCCTCGGGCGGGTGGAGCAGCCGCTCCCCGGTGGTGTTACTTGACCTCGACCGAGGCGCCGGCGCCCTCGAGGGCCTCCTTGGCCTTGTCCGCGGCCTCCTTGTTGGCCTTCTCCAGGACCGGCTTCGGAGCGCCGTCCACGAGGTCCTTGGCCTCCTTCAGACCCAGCGAGGTCAGCTCACGCACGACCTTGATGACCTGGATCTTCTTCTCGCCGGCGCCGGTGAGGATGACGTCGAACTCGTCCTTCTCCTCGGGGGCCTCGGCGGCGGCGGCACCCGCGCCACCCGCGGCGGGGGCGGCGGCGGCGACGGCCGCGGTGACCTCGAACTTGTCCTCGAACGCCTTCACGAACTCGGAGAGCTCGATGAGGGTCATCTCCTCGAACTGCGCGAGCAGGTCGTCCTGGCTGAGCTTCGCCATGGTGGCGGTCCTTCCACTAATTCGGCTGGTGCCGGATGTACATGTAGGCGGGCAGTCGGCCCGCGTGACCGGTGCCTGCTAGGTCAGGCGGTGGTCAGAGTGCGAGCCGAATTACTCGGCACCGCCCTGCTCGGCCTTCTTGGCGCGAAGCGCATCCGCGGTGCGGACGAACTTCGACGGAAGCGCCTGGAAGAGCGCGGCAGCCTGGGACTGCTTGCCCTTCATGGCGCCCGCCAGCTTGGCGAGCAGAACCTCGCGGGACTCGAGGTCCGCAAGCTTCTTGATCTCGTCGGCGGACAGCGCCTTGCCGTCAAGGACACCGCCCTTGATGACGAGAGCGGGGTTGTCCTTGGCGAAGTCGCGCAGACCCTTCGCCGCCTCGACCGGGTCACCGGTCACGAAGGCGACGGCCGACGGACCCGCGAACAGGTCGTCGAGCAGGTTGATCCCGGCCTCGTTGGCCGCGATCTTGGTCAGCGTGTTCTTCACCACGGCGTACGTGGCGTTCTCACCGAGCGAACGGCGCAGCGTCTTGAGCTGCGCCACGGTGAGACCGCGGTACTCGGTCAGCACAGCGGCGTTCGAGGAGCGGAACTGGTCCGTCAACTCGGCAACCGCGGCAGCCTTGTCAGGCCTCGCCATGAGTCTCGGCCTCCTTCCGGGTGATTGCGGACCGCCCGGCTGTGAAGGAGGGGACTTCGAACGACAAACGCCCCGGGCGCAGGCGCACGGGGCGTGACTCGACGGTCGCGCGAACGCTCCCGGAGTACGATCCAACGTCACCTGCGCGGGCCGTCCGCATCCAGCGGATCCTTCGGCCGTCCCACCCCCTGAGGGGCACGACGACAACCAGCGGTCTTTGGCTTCCCGCAGAGCGTACGGGACCCGCTGCCCGCGGAGCAAATCGCCTCCGCCGCGGAGGCGGGGCGGGCCGGGGCAGCGGGCCCAAGCGGGTGCTCAGGCGCGGGTCGCCTGAGGCCGCAGTCCCGCGACGCCCATGGTGTCGGAAGCCGGCGGCGCCTGGACGCGGACGGGGACGCCGAAGGCCGTGTAGTAGATCGTGCCGGTCTCCAGGCCCTTGCCGGTCCGCTCGGTCTTGTGCACCTTGAGCGGAAGGTGGTCCGCGGACACCCACAGGTCGAGCGTCTCGGTCGTGACACCCTGCGCCTGCAGCGCCCGCTTCTCCGCGGCCAGTTGCGACGCGCTCAGGTGCGGCGCCCGCATCGATGTCAGCGCGGCGACGTCCAGGGTGCCGGTGTAGTGCGTGGCCGCGACGCCCCGCACCGTCTCCCGCCCCACCTCGCGCAGGTCGCCGGCGGACAGCAGCAGGTCGACGGACCGCACGGGGTTGTTGCTCTGGAAGAAGTCCTTGCCGAAGTCCGGGGTGTCGCCCGCGAGCATGCCCATTTCGGCGTAGGTGAACTTCGCCCAGTGCTTGCCGCCGGCGGCGCCCACCTGAGCCCCGCTGAGGTGGGTGTACACCCCGTCCGGCAGGTACCGGGCCTCCATCGTGGCCGACATGCCGAGGCTGCGCAGCGTCTGGATCTGCCGGCCGCCGGTGAACGTCATCGTCATCGTGCCGAGCGGCCCGCCGGACCCCCACGCCAGACGCACCCGGGCCTTCGCGGAGATCCGGTCACCGATGCTGAGGGTCTCCTCGGCGCTGACCGAGTGCAGGTGATCCGTCTGCTTCTGCACCAGGTCCAGCGCCTGGACGGCCTGGGCCGTGGAGGTCCGGGCGGGCGCGGCGGCAGGCGAGCGCGGCGGGACCGTGGCGCTGCCGGACGAGGCCGAGGTGCCCAGCGGCCCGCAGGCGGCCAGGGACAGCAGGACGGCGGCGGCCGCCGCGGACGCGGCGGCTCGGACGGTACGCATGGGTTCCCCCCCAACGCGCGGGAGGCCCGCTGCCTCCCGAAGCAGCGGAACACTAGCGCACGCCCCGGACAACGCGGCGGCGCCCCACCCCCCGGACCGACCAGGGGATGGGGCGCCGCGGGAACGCTGCGGACCGCGGGCGTCAGACGGACGCCGGGTCCTCCTCGACGAGGAGGTTGCGGGTGCGGTTCGGGTCGACCTGGATGCCGGGGCCCATGGTGGTGGAGACCGCGGCCTTCTTCACGTAACGGCCCTTGGCCGCGGACGGCTTGAGACGCAGGATCTCGTCCAGGGCCGCCGCGTAGTTCTCCACCAGCTTGGTGTCGTCGAACGACACCTTGCCGATGATGAAGTGCAGGTTCGAGTGCTTGTCGACGCGGAACTCGATCTTGCCGCCCTTGATGTCCGTGACCGCCTTCGCCACGTCGGGCGTCACGGTGCCGGTCTTCGGGTTCGGCATGAGGCCACGGGGACCGAGCACGCGGCCCAGGCGGCCGACCTTGCCCATCAGGTCCGGGGTGGCGACGACGGCGTCGAAGTCCAGCCGGCCCTTCGCCACCTCGTCGATCAGTTCGTCGGAGCCGACGATGTCGGCTCCCGCGGCTTCCGCGGCCGCTGCACGGTCACCGGTCGCGAAGACCAGGACCCGGGCGGTCTTGCCGGTGCCGTGCGGAAGGTTCACGGTGCCGCGCACCATCTGGTCGGCCTTGCGCGGGTCGACACCCAGGCGGAAGGCGACCTCGACGGTCGAGTCGAACTTGGTGGTCGCGGTCTCCTTGGCGAGACGGACGGCCTCCAGGGGCCCGTACAGGCGCTCCTGGTCGATCTTGGCGTCCGCAGCGCGGAGAGACTTGCTGCGCTTGCTCACTGCTGCTCCTACGTTTCTCTGGAGTCGTGGTGTCGGGCCGAGCAGGCCCTGCCACAGGTGCTGGTCCTACAGGGGTGAGGGCGTCAGCCCTCGGGCTTGTCGCTCGGGCTTCCTGCTCACTCGCTCCGCGGACGGCCTCGTACCTCGGCCGGCCACTGCGCGAGCTCGGGCGTCAGCCCTCGACCGTGATGCCCATCGAACGAGCCGTACCCGCGATGATCTTCTCCGCGGCGTCCAGGTCGTTGGCGTTGAGGTCGGGGAGCTTGGTGGTGGCGATCTCCCGGACCTGGTCGCGCGTCAGCTTGGCGACCTTGGTCTTGTGGGGCTCGCCGGAGCCCTTGTCCACGCCCGCGGCCTTCAGGATGAGCTTCGCGGCCGGCGGGGTCTTGGTGATGAACGTGAAGGTACGGTCCTCGTAGACCGTGATCTCCACCGGGATCACCATGCCGCGCTGCGACTCGGTGGCCGCGTTGTAGGCCTTGCAGAACTCCATGATGTTCACGCCGTGCTGGCCCAGCGCGGGGCCGACCGGCGGGGCCGGGTTGGCCGCACCAGCGTTGATCTGGAGCTTGATCAGCCCCGTGACCTTCTTCTTCTTGGGAGGCATTGCTCTCTCTCCGGGTCTTGTTGAGAGTTTCCATACCTGCGAGCAGGCATACCGCACCACGATAACGGGTATTGCCCCGTGCTCCTAATGAACGTCGGGTCTACGCGGGAAGAATCTTTGACATGAACACTTCCCATGGCCGGGTTCCGCTTGCTACTAATCGGTAGCCAGCATTCCTGCCATGGAGGTTCCGTGAGACTGACCAAGTCGTTAGCAGCCTTCGCCACGCTGCTCCTCGCCGTCGTGTTCGGCGTGGTCATCGCGGGTCCGGCCAACGCCGCCGGACCTTCGTACGTGGCGCTGGGGGACTCGTACTCGGCCGGCAACGGCGCGGGGAACTACGACAGCGCGAGCGGAAACTGCCACCGCAGTCTGAGCGCGTACCCCTACCTGTGGAAGAACGCGCACTCCCCCTCGTCCTTCAGTGACACCGCGTGCTCCGGCGCGGTGACCACCGACGTGACGAACAGCCAGCTCGGCCCGCTGAACTCCTCGACCGGCCTGGTCTCGATCACCATCGGCGGCAATGACGCGGGCTTCTCCGACGTCATGACCACCTGCGTGACCGGGTCCGACAGCACGTGCGTCAGCCGGGTCAACACGGCCGAGACGTACGTCCGCAACACCCTGCCGGGCCGGCTGGACGCGGTGTACAACGCGATCCGCGCCAAGGCGCCCAACGCCAAGGTGGTCGTCCTGGGCTACCCGGACATGTACACCCTGAACGTCTTCTGCATCGGCATGAGCGCCACCAAGCACCAGAAGATCGACGAGGCCGCGGACCTGATCGACACCACCACGGCGTCCGTGGCGGCCGCGCACGGCTTCGTCTTCGGCGACGTGCGCAGCACCTTCAAGGGCCACGAGCTCTGCTCCGGCGACGACTACCTGCACTCGCTGGTCATCTCGCCGAGCTGGGAGTCCTACCACCCCACCGCCACCGGCCACTCGGCCGGCTACTACCCCGTCTTCAACTCGAAGGCCTGACCCCCCACCCCTCTCCTCGCTCCACCTGAAGGGGGTGCCGTCGCCCGCCTCACCGGGCCCCGGCACCCCCTGTCACATCTCCCAGGCCGCATCCGCATCCGGAAACAGCACCCCGGGGGCGCGAAGGCCCACGGTCCGGACGGGCGTCCGCAGCCACACCGGATCGAACCCGACCCCCATGGTCCGCTCCATCAGCGCGAACGACACGGCGCACGCGTACCGCGCCAGCAGCCCTTCCCACTCCATCGCCACCCCTCCCCCAGCCCCCAACTCCCCTGACCCTAGGCGCCGGGTACGACACAGCCGTCTGTCGCGCTAGGCGCCGCGCAGGCCGAGGTTGGCGCCATCGCGGAGGTCGGGGAAACCCTGGGCGATGACGGCGGCGGGCTGGAGACAGGCGTGACGCGTTGCCGTGGCGGCGGGGTTGGCGGCGCAGCGTCCTGAGATCGCGGCTGACCGGCCCGAGAAACGGTCCCTGGAACGCGTCAGGGCCCCTGCCCAACGGGAAACCGCTGGTCAGGGGCCCTGACGGTGATCGAAAAGCTAGTTCTTCTGGATCTGGTCGAAGCTGAGCTCGACCGGGGTCTCGCGGCCGAAGATCTCGACGAGGCCCTTGACCTTCTTGGAGTCGGCGTTGATCTCGTTGATCGTGGCCTGGAGGGTGGCGAAGGGGCCGTCGGTGACGGTCACGGAGTCGCCGACCTCGAAGTCCAGGACCTGGACCTCGACCTTGCGCGGCTGGGCGGTGCCCTCGGCGATCGCCGCGGCCTCGGCGGCGGCCTCGACCTCGGGGGCGAGCATCTTGACGATCTCGTCCAGCGTCAGCGGGTACGGGTCGTAGGCGTTGCCCACGAAGCCGGTCACACCGGGGGTGTTGCGGACGACGCCCCACGACTCGTTCGTCAGGTCCATGCGCACCAGCACGTAGCCGGGGAGCTTGTTCTGCCGGATCGTCTTGCGGTCGCCGTTCTTGATCTGGACGACCTCTTCCTGCGGCACCTCGGCCTGGTAGATGTAGTCCTCGACGTTGAGCGAGACGGCGCGCTGCTCCAGGTTGGACTTCACGCGGTTCTCGTAGCCGGCGTAGGTGTGGATGACGTACCACTCGCCGGGCAGGGTGCGCAGCTCCTCGCGGAACGCGGCCACCGCGTCGACCGGCTCGGCGGCCTCGCCGTCACCGGCCTCCTCAGAGACCTCCTCCTCGGAGACCTCCTCGTCGGAAACCTCCTCGTCGGAGGCTTCCGCGGCCTCCACCGCGTCCACCGCCTCCGCGGCCTCGTCGTGCTCGGCGGCCTCGACCTCGTCGTCCGCAGCGGCGGCCGCGTCGAGAACGGTGTCCTCGCCTTCGGCGGACTCGTCGGTGGCGGCGCCGTCGTACACGTTCGGGTCAGACACGGTGACTGCTTCTTCCTGACTTCAGAGGGTGGTTCGTACGGGTGGGCGCCAGCGACGGCGGGCGCCCCCCGCGGGGATCAGCCGAAGACGTACGAGACGAGCTTCGAGAATCCCCAGTCAACCACGCTGACGAAGGCGATGATGACCACAACGAAGACAATCACCACAGTGGTGTACGTCATCAGGTCATTGCGGGTCGGCCAGACGACCTTCCGCAGCTCCGCCACGATCTGGCGGTAGAAGAGAGCGAGACGACCGAAAGGCCCCTTCTTGCCGCGCTTGCCACCGCGGCGGGGCTTCTTCTCGGTCTCGTCATCCTGAGTCGTGCCAGGCTCAGGGACGTCGATGGAGTCCGTGATCTCGGTCACTCGTCCTCACCTGACTCCGGTCGTGGCCATGCCGCGCCCGTCGCGCGGTACGGCGAGTGCTTATCCTGCCCACGCCCTCGTTCCTGGACGTGTGGAGCAGGGCCGGAGGGACTTGAACCCCCAACCGCTGGTTTTGGAGACCAGTGCTCTACCAATTGAGCTACGACCCTTCGACTCCCCCAACGTACCGCAGTGCGGCTGCCTTGAGGGCCATCGACGGATGAGTGTACGTGCTCAGACGCTCCAGGTCGAACGCCTTGCTCGCGATGAGCTCGAACGAGGTCCGCAAAGTCCCGTGCCAGGGGTCCGCGGGGTCTGGGATCATGCAGACATGAGCGCAGCTACTCCCGCAGCCACCCCCGCACAACCTCCGGCCTCGTCGCCGACCGAGCGGCGGATCTCCGCCCGCATCGGGGCGATCTCCGAGTCCGCGACCCTCGCCGTGGACGCCAAGGCCAAGGCCCTCAAGGCCGCCGGGCGCCCGGTCATCGGCTTCGGTGCCGGTGAGCCCGACTTCGCCACGCCCGACTACATCGTCGAGGCCGCGGTCGAGGCGTGCCGCAACCCGAAGTACCACCGCTACACCCCGGCCGGCGGCCTGCCGGAGCTGAAGGCCGCGATCGCCGCCAAGACGCTCCGCGACTCCGGCTACGAGGTCGACGCCTCCCAGGTGCTGGTCACCAACGGCGGCAAGCAGGCCATCTACGAGGCGTTCGCCGCCATCCTGGACCCGGGCGACGAGGTCATCGTGCCCGCGCCGTACTGGACCACGTACCCGGAGTCGATCCGGCTCGCGGGCGGCGTCCCGGTCGAGGTCGTCGCCGACGAGACCACCGGCTACCGGGTGTCCGTCGACCAGCTGGAGGCGGCCCGCACCGAGCGCACCAAGGTGGTGCTGTTCGTCTCGCCGTCCAACCCCACCGGCGCCGTCTACAGCGAGGCCGACTCCGAGGCGATCGGCCGCTGGGCGGTCGAGCACGGCCTGTGGGTGCTCACCGACGAGATCTACGAGCACCTGGTGTACGGCGACGCGAAGTTCACCTCGCTGCCGGCGATCGTGCCCGAGCTGCGCGACAAGTGCATCGTCGTCAACGGCGTGGCGAAGACGTACGCCATGACCGGCTGGCGTGTCGGGTGGATCGTCGGCCCGAAGGACGTGGTCAAGGCCGCGACGAACCTGCAGTCGCACGCCACCTCCAACGTCTCCAACGTCGCCCAGGTCGCCGCGCTGGCCGCGGTCACCGGCGACCTGTCGGCCGTGGCCGAGATGCGCGCCGCGTTCGACCGCCGCCGGCAGACCATCGTGCGGATGCTCAACGAGATCGACGGCGTCGTCTGCCCGGTCCCCGAGGGCGCTTTCTACGCCTACCCGTCGGTGAAGGCGCTGCTCGGCAAGGAGATCCGCGGCAAGCGCCCGGCGACGTCGAGCGAGCTGGCCGCGCTCATCCTGGACGAGGCCGAGGTCGCGGTCGTGCCCGGTGAGGCGTTCGGCACACCCGGCTACCTGCGGCTGTCGTACGCGCTGGGCGACGAGGACCTGGTCGAGGGCGTCTCCCGCCTGCAGAAGCTGCTCGGCGAGGCCTCCGACTGAGGCCGCCGAGCGCGGCCTGACGGGCCGGTCACGGCCCGTTCCCGTTTTCGGGCGGGCCCCCGTTCGGAGAAAGTGGTTCCGGGCGGGGGCTTCCGTGGAGCAGGATCTTGGGATGGAACGCGAGGCACCTACGGCCCGGGAAGTCCGGCGCCTTCCCAAAGCACACCTGCACCTGCACTTCACCGGGTCCATGCGGCCGGCCACCCTGCTGGAACTGGCCGACCGCGAGGGCGTCCGGCTGCCCGAGGCGCTGACCTCGGGGGAACCGCCGAAGCTCAGCGCCACCGACGAGCGCGGCTGGTTCCGCTTCCAGCGGCTGTACGACATCGCCCGCTCGTGCCTGCGCACCCCCGAGGACATCCAGCGGCTGGTCCGCGAGGCCGCCGAGGAGGAGGCCAGGGACGGCTCGGGCTGGCTGGAGATCCAGGTCGACCCGACCTCGTACGCGCCGCGGCTCGGCGGTCTGATCCCGACCATCGAGATCATCCTCGACGCCGTGCACGCCGCCTCCCGGGACACCGGCGTGGGGATGGCCGTGATCATCGCGGCCAACCGCATGAAGCACCCGCTGGACGCCCGCACCCTGGCCCGGCTCGCGGTCCGCTACGCCGACCGCGGAGTGATCGGCTTCGGCCTGTCCAACGACGAACGACGGGGCCTGGCACGGGACTTCGACCGCGCCTTCGCCATCGCCCGGGACGGCGGCCTGCTGGCCGTCCCGCACGGCGGGGAGCTGGCCGGGCCGTCCAGCGTCCGCGACTGCCTGGACGACCTGCACGCGCAGCGCGTCGGCCACGGCGTGCGGGCCGCCGAGGACCCGGTGCTGCTGCGCCGGCTCGCCGACTCCGGCGTCACCTGCGAGGTCTGCCCGGCCTCCAACGTCGCTCTCGGCGTCTACCAGAAGGCCGAGGATGTCCCCCTTCGGATGATGTTCGAGGCCGGCGTGCCGATGGCGCTGGGCGCCGACGACCCGCTGCTGTTCGGTTCCCGGCTGGCCGCCCAGTACGACATCGCCCGCGAGGTGCACGGCTTCACCGACGCCGAGCTGGCCGAACTGGCCCGCCAGTCGGTACGGGCCTCCCGGGCGCCGCAGGACGTGCGCGAGCAGCTGCTGTCCGGCATCGACGCGTGGCTGGCGGCCCCGCCGGACGCCCCGGCGCCGGGCGAGGCGCGGGGCGGGGTGCCGGGCCAGGCGCCCCCGAGGGTGCCCAAGGCCGGCTGAGCGCCGGCCGGGAGCGGGCGGGTGCGGGCCGGCCCGGGCGGTGGTTCAGGGCCCTTCCGGGCCGCGGGTCAGAGCGCGACGCCCACCGTCACCGGCTCGTTGACCAGGGTCACCCCGAAGGCGGCGTGGACGCCGTCGCGCACCTCGCGGGCGAGCGCCAGCAGGTCCTGCGCGGTCGCGTCGCCGCGGTTGGTGAGCGCCAGCGTGTGCTTGCCGGACAGCCGGGCCGGGCCGGTGCCGTAGCCCTTGGTGAAGCCCGCCTTGTCGATCAGCCAGGCCGCCGACAGCTTCGTGCGGTCGGTGCCGTCCGGGTACGCCGGCGGGGTGACGTCCGCGCCCAGCCGGGCGTGGGCCCGCTCCAGGAACGCGGCGTAGTCCGCGGCGCCCAGCACCGGGTTGGTGAAGAACGAGCCGGCCGACCAGGTGTCGTGGTCGCCCTCGTCCAGCACCATGCCCTTGGCCGCGCGCAGCGCCAGCACCGTCTCCCGCGCCTTGGACAGCGGCACCCGGTCGCCGGCCTCCACGCCGAGGGCGCGCGCCGTCTCCGGGTACTTCACCGGCGCGGACAGCCCGCCCGCGTCCTCCAGCGCGAACCGCACCCGCAGCACCACGTGCCGGGCCGGGTCGGCCTTGAAGCGGCTGTGCCGGTAGCCGAAGCCGCAGTCCTCGTTGGCCAGCACCACCGTCTCGCCGCGCTGCCGGTCGTAGGCGACGACCTCGGTGATCGTGCTCGACACCTCCTGGCCGTAGGCGCCCACGTTCTGGATCGGGGTGGCCCCGGCCGACCCGGGGATGCCCGCCAGGCACTCGATCCCGGCCAGACCGGCCCGCACGGTGGCCGCCACGGCGTCCGTCCAGGTCTCCCCCGCGGCGAGCTCCAGCCGCGTGCCGTCCAGGGCGACGCCCTGCGTGGCGATGCGGATGGCGGTGCCGTCGAAGCCCCCGTCGGCGATCAGCAGGTTGCTGCCGCCGCCGATCAGCAGGACGGGCTCGCTGCGGGCGTCCGCCGCGCGCACGGCCTCGACCAGTTCCGCGTCCGTGCGGGCTGTCACGAGGCGGGTCGCGGGGCCGCCCACGCGGAAGGTGGTCAGCGGGGCGAGGGGGGCGTTCTCCATAACGTGCACCGCTTCATTATGTCCGGGTCCAGGGTTGCGCCCTCGCGCAGGAGCGAGCTCCCTCCGCTTCCTCCCACCCCCTCCTCTTCCTTCTCCCACCCGCCCACCCGTTGAACCAGTCCGCCAGCTGGACGTTTCCGGTGGGGGGTCGGCGGCTGGAGGCCGGAGGGGGTGAGGAAGTACTCCCGGGTTACCCGGGAAGGCCCCTTTACCCCCCACCGGCCGTCAGCCGCCGACGAGAGGGAGGGGACGGTGGGGCGGTGTCCCCGCAGGAACTGTGCATGCACCCGGCCGCCGTGGCGGACAGGGTGCACGCACAGTTCCGAGGAGTCGCCGGCCCGGCGGCCCCGGCTCACCCACGAGAGGCGTTCACCTGACGAACTGGTTCAACGGGCGGGCGGGTGGGAGAAGAGGTACCGGCCGAGCCGGCCTCGCGGAGGGTGGACGCAGAACCCTCGGCCGAGCCCTCGGCGTGGAGAGTGGCAGAGGACCCCTCGGCCGAGCCCTCGGCGTGGAGAGTGGCAGAGGACTCCGCAGCCGAGCCCTCCGCACGGAGAGCGTTCACCTGACGCCTCGTGGGAAGCAGCAGAGCGGCCACCACCGCCACCCCCAGGATCCCGGCCCCCACCCAGAGCGCGGGCGTCAGGCCGGAGACGAAGCGGGCCGGAGACCCGTACCCGCCGTTCGCGGAGAAGATCGAGCCGAGGACGGCGATGCCCAGCGCTCCGCCGATCTCCCGCAGCGCGTTGTTCGCCCCGGACGCGATGCCCTGCTCGGAGGTGCGGACGCTGGACAGGACGAGGTTCGCGGCCGGTGCGATGAACAGCGCCATGCCCGTGCCGCTGATGATCAGCGCCGGCAGCTGGGCCGAGTAGGAGACGGTGGGGGAAAGGATCAGCGCGAACCAGCCGAGGCCGATGGCCTGCAGGGCCAGTCCCGCCGCGACGACCGGGCGGCCGCCGATCCGGTCGGACAGGTAGCCGGCGATGGGCGCCACGATCATGGGCATGCCGGTCCACGGCAGCATCCGCAGGCCCGCCTCGGTGGGCGAATAGCCGATGACGTTCTGCAGGAACTGGCTGAGCAGGAAGATCGAGCCGAACATGCCGGTGAACATCAGCATGCTGGCCACGTTGATGCCGGCGAACGCCCGTCCGCGGAACAGCCGCATCGGCAGCATGGGCCGCTCGGCCACGATCCCGTGGCGGACGAACGCGGCGACGAGGATCGCGCCGCCGATCAGCCCGGAGAGCACACGGCCGCTGGTCCACCCGTGGTCGGACGCGTTGACCAGGGCGAAGACGATGCCGAACAGGCCGAGGCTGATGAGCGTGGTGCCGCGGCCGTCGAGGCGGGCGCCGGGTGCGGTGGACTCGGCGAGCCGGAACCGGGCGAGCGGGATGAGGGCGATGCCCAGCGGCACGTTCAGCCAGAAGATCCACTGCCAGGACATGTGCTGGGTGAGGCTGCCGCCGATGAGCGGTCCGCTGGCCACCGCCAGTCCGGTGGCGGCGCCCCAGATCCCGATGGCCGCGCCGCGGCGCTCTGCGGGCACGGCCGCGCTGAGCAGGGTGAGGGTCAGCGGCATCATGATCGCGGCGCCGACGCCCTGCACCGCGCGGGCGGCGATCAGCTCGTTGATGCCGGGCGCCAGCGCGGCGGCCGCGGAGGCGCCGGTGAAGATCGTCAGGCCGGTGACGAAGAGCCGGCGGCGGCCGAACCGGTCGCCGAGGGCCGCGCCGAACATCAGCAGGACGGCGAAGGTGAGGGTGTACGCGTTGACGGTCCATTCCAGGTCCGACAGCGCGCCGCCCAGGTCCTTGCGGATCGACGGGAGGGCGGTGGTGACGACGAGGTTGTCGAGAGCCGCCATGAACCCGGCGACGCTGGTGATGGCAAGGGCCCAGCCGGCGGAACCGGGCCGTCGTGCTGCTTGCTTCTTCATCGTTTCCCCTGAGTTAGTTATTGATGACTAACTTTCACGATCATGAAAAAAGCCCGCACGGGGACGGGCGCGCGACCTACTCGGGCCGCGCAGTCTCGTAGAACCCCTCCCAGTTGCGGTGACCGGCCGGAAACCCCAGGCTCACCAGGGTGTTGACGAGCATCCCGTACGCCAGGAACGTCGTCGTCTCGTCCACGTCGGCGCCGAGCGCCAGGTGCACGCTGTCCCACAGCTCCTGCCAGGAGCGGCGCACCACCTCGCCGAACTCGCGGTCCCCGTCGGCCTCGGCCGCGGCCACCGCGACATAGGTCTGCATCTGCATCAGCAGCCGCTCGGGGTCGTCGTGGATCAGCTTCTGATAGGCCTTGGCCATGGCGGGCAGCCGCTCCTCCACGGGCAGGTCCTTGGCCGCCTCGGCGAAGACCTCACGGGTGGTGGCGATGCAGTACTGCGCCGCCGCCAGGAAGATGGCCTGCTTGTTCGGGAAGAGCCGGAAGAGGTACGGCTGGGAGACGCCGACCCGGCGGGCGATCGCCTCGGTGGAGGTGCCGTTGTACCCGCCGTGGGCGAACTCGCTCATCGCCGCACGGATGACGCTCTCACGTCGCTCCGCTGCACTCATCCTGACCATGGGCTCTAAGTTAGTGGCCAATCACTACCTAGTCAAGCCGGGAGCGTGACGTGGTCGCGAACACCGACGCGTAAGGGGCGCCCCTCCTGAGTGGGACGCCCCTTACCTCGCGTTTTCTCGCGTTACCTCGCGCTGTGGCGGCGGTCAGGCCAGGCGGACGACGGCGCGGGCCATGCCGAGCACCTTCTGCCCGGCGCACATCGCGGTCAGGTCGACCCGGACCTGGTGGTCGTCGAGCTTGGCGGCGACCTTCGCGGACACCTCGACCACCGTGCCCTGGTCGTCGTTCGGCACGACGACCGGCTTGGTGAACCGCACCCCGTACTCCACGACCGCACCCGGGTCACCGGCCCAGTCCGTCACCACGCGGGCGGCGGAGGCCATGGTGAACATGCCGTGCGCGATCACGTCGGGCAGGCCGACCTCGCGGGCGAACTTCTCGTTCCAGTGGATGGGGTTGAAGTCGCCGGACGCGCCCGCGTAGCGGACCAGCGTCGCCCGGGTCACCGGGAACGTCTGCGCCGGCAGCTCGGTGCCGACCTCGACGTCGTCGTACGCGACCGTCGCCGCCATCACGCCTCCCCGTTCTCGGTGCCGGTGTCCGCGGCGCGCGCGACCAGCTTCGTCCAGGCCGTCACCACGTGCTCGCCCGACTCGTCGTGGACCTCGCCCCGGACGTCCAGGATGTCGTTGCCCGCAAGGGACTTGATCGCCTCGATGGTCGAGGTGACGGTCAGCCGGTCACCGGCCCGCACCGGGCGGGTGTAGGCGAACTTCTGGTCGCCGTGCACCACCCGGCTGTAGTCCAGTCCGAGTTCGGGATCCTGCACGACGAGGCCGGCCGCCTTGAACGTGATCGCGAACGGGAACGTCGGCGGCGCGATGACATCGGGGTGGCCGAGCGCCTTGGCCGCCTCCGGGTCGGTGTAGACCGGGTTCTCGTCACCGATCGCCTCGGCGAACTCGCGGATCTTCTCCCGCCCCACCTCATACGCGGCGGTGGGCGGATAACTGCGCCCGACGAAGGACTGGTCCAGGGCCATCGGCACCTCCGGTTGCGAAACGTCGCCAGGAAAAAGGTACGGCCGCAGCACGCCGCGAGGCCGCCCCCGGTGACTTGACACGGGAACGGCCTCGCGGTTGAGCTACGGCCTGGCGCGTACGTCGAAGGCAGCCGTGGCGATCACGGTCGCCGGTTCCGGCGTACTGCGGCAGCGTGGATACGGAGCGTCAGCGCGTCTCGCGGTGCGCAGTGTGCGCGTTGCAACGCGGGCAGTGCTTCTTCATCTCCAGGCGGTCCGGGTCGTTACGCCGGTTCTTCTTGGTGATGTAGTTCCGCTCCTTGCACTCCACGCAGGCCAGCGTGATCTTCGGGCGGACGTCGGTGGCGGCCACGTGAGTGCTCCTTGACGAACGGGTGTAATGAACACAGGAATAGTAGCCGACCGAGGGACCGAACCCGCAATCGGCTACGGAGAGTAGCGGCGACCGGACTTGAACCGGTGACACAGCGATTATGAGCCGCTTGCTCTACCGACTGAGCTACGCCGCTGCGATGAACTGGCCCCCGCCGTGACGACGGGGAACCGATCCACCAGAGCCCCAATACGGAATCGAACCGTAGACCTTCTCCTTACCATGGAGACGCTCTACCGACTGAGCTATTGGGGCGAGCGAGGAAGACATTACACGCTCCGCAGCCATACGTGAAATCCGTATCCGGCAGGGCAGATCGGGCCCCTCGGACAGCCGTCGGCGGCCGCGCCCGACCCCCCGTTCACCGGGACGCGCGGTACGACTAATCCGCACACTTCGGGTCGTACCGGGCAGTGGCAGCACCGCGCCCTAGGCTCGACTCGCGTGATCTTGCCTCCGCACGACGCCCGCTTCCGTACCGAAGACACCGACGACACCGACGACACCGGCGGCCCCCGCGCCGTCCGCGTCGCCCCCGTCGCCCGCCTGCCCGCACCGGAGGAGCGCGATGACCGACAGCCCCCGTGACAGCCGTCACGAGACCGCTGAGGAGACGGCCACCGTACTGCTGTGCGGGGCCAGGCTCGTCGACGGCCGGACCGTCGACGTGCGGCTGAGCGGCCCCCGGATCGAGGCCGTCGGCACCGCCGGCAGCCTGGCGCCGGCCCCGGGCCGGACCGGCCGCGGCCCCGAGAGCACGCGGATCGACCTGCGCGGCTATCTGCTGCTGCCGGCCCCCGCCGAGCCGCACGCCCACCTCGACCTGGCGCTGACCGCGGGCGGTCCGCCACCGGGCGACCCCGAGGACGTGCAGCGCCGGGCGGTCGAGGCGGCCCTGCTCCAACTCGGCCACGGCGCCACCGCGATCCGCTCCCATGTGCGGATCGGCGACGTCCAGGGGCTCCAGGACCTGGAGGCGGTGCTCGCCGCCCGGCGGTCGCTGCGCGGCCTGGTCGACGTGCAGGTGGTCGCCGTCCCACGGCTGCTGACCGGGGCGGCCGGCGCCGACGGCTACGCGATGCTGCGCGACGCGCTGAAGATGGGCGCCTCGGCGGCCGGCGGCTGCCCGGACCTGGACCCGGACCCGAGCGGGTACGCGGAGGCGGTGCTCTCGCTGGCCGCGGAGTTCGGCCTCCCGGTCGACCTGCACACCGCGGGCGACGACCCGGCGCGGCTCGCCCGGCTGGCGGCCATGGCCGGCGGCATGCGGCCCGGCGTCACGCTCGGCCCCTGCCACCGCCTGGGCGCGCTGCCGCCGCAGCTGGTCGCGACCGCCGCCGAGCGGCTGGCCGCCGCGGGCGTCACGGTCGCCGCGCTGCCGCAGG
The DNA here is from genome assembly GCF_044333795.1 of Streptomyces sp. NPDC020917. Taxonomy (NCBI): domain Bacteria; kingdom Bacillati; phylum Actinomycetota; class Actinomycetes; order Kitasatosporales; family Streptomycetaceae; genus Streptomyces; species Streptomyces sp. NPDC020917. The sequence continues at coordinate 62,782 of NZ_JBIRRR010000015.1, forward strand.
GCGGCTGCGCGGTGCTGGACCGCGGCGGTGTCGCGCCGGTGCGGACGCTGCGGGCCGCGGGCGTACGGGTGTGCGCGGGCAGTGGCGCGCTCGGCGACCTCGCCAACCCGGTGGGGCGCGGCGATCCGCTGGAGGCCGCGTTCCTGCTGGCCTCGCACGGTGCCTGCGGGCCGGTGCGGTCGTACGACCTGATCAGCGGCCAGTCCAGGGCCGCGCTCGGCCTGCCGGACGTCCGCGTGGAGGCGGGTTTCCCCGCCGAGTTGCTCGCGGTGCGCGGCGAGGGCGTCGCCGCGGTGCTGTCGCTGGGCTACAGCCGGATCGTCATCCACCGCGGCAGGGTGGTCTCGCGCACCAGCGCCGTCCGCGAGTACTGCGACTCGGCGGGTGAGACGCCGCTCGACCTCCCACGCCAGTCGCACCGCGAGGCGTAACGTCGCCGCATGCGTACGGTGATCGCAGGTGGACACGGACAGATCGCACTGCGGCTGGAGCGGTTGCTCGCCGCGCGCGGGGACAGCGCGACCGGGCTGATCCGCAACCCCGACCAGGCCGACGACCTGAGGGCGGCGGGCGCCGAACCCGTGGCGCTCGACCTGGAGTCGGCGACCGTCGAGCAGGTCGCGGCGGTGCTGCGGGGCGCGGACGCGGCGGTCTTCGCGGCCGGCGCGGGCCCGGGCAGCGGCATCGCCCGCAAGACGACGGTGGACCGGGACGCCGCGGTGCTGCTCGCGGACGCGGCGGAGAGCGCGGGCGTGCGGCGCTTCCTCATCGTCTCCTCGATGGGCGCCGACGCCGATTCCGCCTACCCGGACGAGACGTTCCGCGCCTACCTCCAGGCCAAGGGCGCCGCCGACGACGCGATCCGCGCGCGGTCCGCGCTGGACTGGACGGTGCTGCGGCCCGGTTCCCTCACCGACGAGCCGGGCACCGGCCGCGTCCGGCTCGCGCCCGCCACCGGGCGCGGCGCGGTCCCGCGGGACGACGTGGCCGCGGTGCTGGTGGCGCTGCTGGACGCGCCGCGGACCGCGGGGGCCACGCTCGAACTGGTCACCGGGGACACGGCGATCGACGACGCGGTGCGGAGCGCGGCGGCCGGCTGACGCGGGACGCGCATCAGACGCCTGAAACGGGACGCACGCCGGGCGCCTGGCGGCGTCGGGTGCGAGCGAGACGCCGGAAGGCGTTGTGTGCGAGCGGGACGCCGGGTGGCTCCGGGCACGGCCAAGATGCCGGGGGCGAGCGGCTGTTGACGGGAGCGGGCCGCCGGCTGACGGGAGCCGGCGGCCCGTGCCGTCACTGGTAGAAGTTGCGCTGCCAGCGGTGCTTGGCGAGGACGGCCAGGCGGTCGGCGCCGAGGGCGGCGCCGTCGCTGACGGCGACGTTGCGCTCGACGTTGCGGACGCTGCGCATGCCGGGGATCACGGTGGAGACCGCGGGGGCGCTGAGCACGAACCGCAGGGCCGTTTCCGGCAGTTCGGCTGCTTCGATGCCCAGGTCCGCGGTCAGCGCGTCGACGTGGGCCTCGACCTGGGCCGGGCGGTCGTCCTTGAAGTAGCGGTTGCGGAAGTCCCCTTCGGGGAAAGTGGTGCCGGCGGTGATGCGGCCGGTCAGCCCGCCCTCGTCGAGGGCGACCCGCACGATGACGCCCACGCCGTGCTCCTGGCAGGCGGGGAACAGGGCGTCGGCGGGCGACTGGTCGAAGACGTTGTAGATGACCTGCACGCTGTCGACGGCGCCGCTGCGGACCAGGGCGAGCGCGTTGTCCGGCTCGTGGTCGTTGATCGACACCCCGAACAGCCGGATCAGGCCCTCCTGCTTGAGGTCGGCGACGGTCTCCAGCCAATCGCCGCGGCCCACCCAGTCATCGCTCCACACGTGGAACTGCAGCACGTCGAAGTGGTCGAGGCCGCTGGCCCGCAGGCTGGTCTGCAGGCTCTCGCGGATGTGCGACCCGGGGAACGTCTCGGCCGGGTCGAGGCCGGCCGGCGCGGGCCAGACGCCGTTGCGCGGCGGCACCTTGGTGGCGACGAGCACCTCGCCGCCGCGCCCGGCGCGCTCGCGCACCACCCGGCCGACGATCCGCTCGCTCTCCCCGTAGCCGCGCGCGGTGTCGACCAGGTTCACCCCCAGGTCGAGCGCGCGGTGCAGTGCCCGCAGCGACTCCTCCTCGGTGGCCCCGATCCACGCGGACTCCCCGATCCCCCAGGCCCCGTACCCGATCTCCGACACCTGCAGGCCGCTGCGACCCAGCGGGCGATACCGCATGACGACTCCTCGCGTGAGCGCTCACACCACCACCGACCGGCCGAACATAGCAGCCGCCCTGCTCGTCCGAACGCGCCCGCCGCCGCGTCCGGCGGGGCGTCCGGCGGTGCCCGCGCTCGCCCGTCCTTGCCCGCGCCCGCCTGCCCTTGCCCGCGCTACAGCTCGAAGTCCTCGGCCAGTTCGTCCCAGGGCACGTCGCGGAGCCCCTGGTCCGCCCGGTCCCCCGACGGCACGTCAGGATCCGCCTGGTACCAGGCGACGACGAGACCGGACCGGTGCAGCACCGGATCGAGGTCCGGGTCGACCGGATTCGACGTGAAGACACCGACGCACCGGACGGCCGGCAGCACCTCGACCGGCCCGAAGGGCCCCGGGGCCGCGTCCCCTTCCGGATACTCGCGCGCGGGCGCGACCAGGTGGACCGGCGAGTGCGGGTGCGCCGCCTTCGCGCCGCGCTCCAGCCCGCTGACCGACATGTCGTTGATCCGCCGGCAGGGATAGCCCTCCAGGAACCCGCCGTAGGTGGAACTCAGCCGCACCTCGGTGAGGTCGACGGTCCGGCCGGAGGTGAGGTTGACGTAACTCAGCGACATGCCCACACCTTAGGAGGAGGGTCCGCTTGGCCGACGCCCGCCATCGACACCCGTCCCCGCCGCCCGCACGCGGCTGGACAGGGGTGCGCCCCGCCGACGGGGGCGCGGCGGGGCGCGGAGGGGGATGGGGCTACCATGCACCTCCCCCGGTGGCCGTGGCCATACGCCAATATGCGCAGAACGTGGCATTCCGGCGAGGGTGGGCGGGCGCGATGCGGTGAAGGGGGCGCGTCATGCCTTTGGGGGGCCCGCGTCGTACGCCGCGCCGCGAGCCGGGCCGTGCCGTGCGCGTCCGCGCGCCCTGCGCGGACCCTCACCCGCCCGCCATCGGCAGCCGTCGGCCCGTCGTCAGCCCCTCGTCGGCCCCTCGTCAGCCCGTCGTCGGCCCTCGTCAGCCCGTCGTTCGTGGCCGGGACCCGGCGGTTCCGTCGCCGCCGCCGGTCAGAACCCGCGGCACTGGGCGCTCGCGAAGGGGCCGGTGGCGGTGGCGGTGTACGTCTTGTTGTTCTCGCTGGTGGTGACCGAGCAGGTCGCGGTGCCGCCGGACGCGCCCAGCGTCACGGTCAGCGAGCCGCCGCGCACGAAGCCGGTGGTGGTCAGCTGCTTCGCCCAGGGCAGTGCCGGCGCGGTCAGCTTGGTGGTGGAGATGGTCTGGTTGTCCCAGGTGGAGTAGTCGATACCCACCGAATGGGCGTTGCCGGTCACGCTGTACCTCACGGTGACCGGCTGCGTCGCCTGGTGGTGCGCGGCCACCGCGAGGGCCACGATGCCGCCCACGATGACCACCGCGAGGGCCGCCACGATCCACGGCCACTTGCGCCGGGGCGGCGGAGTGAGGTGGTGGCCGCCCGGCGGGGGGACACCGGGCGGCGTCGCCGCCGCGGCCTGCGGGGCCGGCTCCGGGGGCGGGTCCTGCCGTGACGACGTCTCACTCATGCCATCAGAGTGCGACGACCCGAGGGGTCCTGCGACCCGAGCCCGCCTCCTGGCACGCCTGCCCACCCTCACGAGGGACCCGCCGTCCGCCCGGAAGACCCGGCCGGGCGGTCCGCCCGCCGACCCGGAGGCGCGCCGCCGGGCCCGCCCGCGATCCGCCCGACCGGCCGCAGAACCGCGGCTGCCCGGCTCCTGCCCCGCTTGCGGAGGGGGGTGGAGCCGGGCAGCCGGCGGGGCGGAGCGAGGGATCAGATGAGTCCCTGCGCGAGCATGGCGTCCGCGACCAGCTCGAAGCCGGCGATGTTGGCGCCGACCACGTAGTTGCCGGGGCTGCCGTAGCGCTCCGCGGTGGTGTAGCAGGAGTCGTGGATGTGGCGCATGATCTCCGCGAGCCGCTCCTCGGTGTGCGCGAACGTCCAGGAGTCGCGCGAGGCGTTCTGCTGCATCTCCAGGGCGCTGGTGGCCACGCCGCCGGCGTTGGCCGCCTTGCCGGGGGCGAAGGCGACGCCCGCTTCCTGGAAGACGCGGACGGCTTCCGGGGTGGTGGGCATGTTGGCGCCCTCGGCGACCGCCTTCACGCCGTTGCGGACGAGGGCCAGCGCATCGGCCTCGTGCAGTTCGTTCTGGGTGGCGCAGGGCAGGGCGACGTCGCAGGGGACGTTCCACAGGCCGGTGCCGGGGACGAAGGTGACGTGCGGGCCGCGCCGCGCCGCGTACTCGGAGACCCGGCCGCGGCCGACCTCCTTGATCTCCTTGAGCAGGTCGAGGTCGATGCCCTTCTCGTCGACGATGTAGCCGTCGGAGTCGGAGCAGGTCACCACGGTCGCGCCGAGCTGCTGGGCCTTCTCGATCGCGTAGATCGCGACGTTGCCCGAGCCGGAGACCGCGATGCGCTGCCCGTCGAGGTCCTCGCCGCTGCGGCGGAGCATCTCGGCGGTGAAGAGGACGCAGCCGTACCCGGTCGCCTCGGTGCGCGCCTGGGCGCCGCCCCAGACCACGCCCTTTCCGGTCAGGACGCCGGACTCGTAGCGGTTGGTGATCCGCTTGTACTGGCCGAACAGGTAGCCGATCTCCCGGCCGCCGACACCCACGTCACCCGCGGGGACGTCGGTGTACTCGCCGATGTGGCGGTGCAGTTCGGTCATGAACGACTGGCAGAACCGCATGATCTCGGCGTCGGACCGGCCCTTCGGGTCGAAGTCGGCACCGCCCTTGCCGCCGCCGATGGGCATGCCGGTGAGCGCGTTCTTGAAGATCTGCTCGAAGCCGAGGAACTTCACGATGCCCAGGTTCACCGAGGGGTGGAACCGCAGCCCGCCCTTGTACGGTCCGAGCACGCTGCTGAACTCGACCCGGAAGCCGCGGTTGACGTGGATGTCGCCGGAGTCGTCGGACCACGGCACGCGGAAGATGAGCTGGCGCTCCGGCTCGCAGATGCGCTCGATGATCCGGGCGTCCAGGAACTCCGGCCTCTGCTCCAGTACGGGGTCGAGGGTCTCCAGGACCTCCCGTACCGCCTGGTGGAACTCGTTCTCCCCCTGGTTGCGGCGGAGGACTTCCGCGTACAGCGGCTCGATGACACGCATATGGGTCGTACCTTCCCTGAGTCGAAGATCGCGCGCGTAGGCACCCCCGTCCCGGGGGGCGCCAGCGGTCCCCCTCCCCATTGAGGGCGTCGCCCGGACATCGCACGCTTCGGCGGCTCACGGAAACGACGTACAGAACCGTCGTGGCATATGCATTGTCCCTGGCAGGACGTCCCGACGTAAGACCGCTGGAGTGTGACTCCGCCTGCCCCCGGCTGACCCCGCCGCCCCAAACGGCCCCCGCCCGACCGCCGCGGGCCCCCTTGCACCCCCAACGACTGAGGGGCCTGCTCCCAGCGAAATCGCTGGTCACAGGCCCCTCAAGGCGCGTGGCGGCACGTGGATTCGAACCACGGTAGGCTAAGCCGACGGATTTACAGTCCGCTCCCATTGGCCACTCGGGCATACCGCCATGGGATGACGCCGTGGATCGCGGCCCGCAGGGCGCTGCTCCGTGGCGACGACGTAAACGATACCCGATGCGCAGGGGTGGTTCGCCACCGGATTGATCAGGGCTTCGCGGGGGTCTGGTGGCTAGGCTTCGGGGTGGCGGCGCCGGGTCGGGATCCGGGTCGGGGCCGCAGCCGGCACCGTGGTGCCGGCGCCAGGGAAGCAGCAGGGAACACAGCCAAGGAGCCCACTGAACATGGCCGACTCCAGTTTCGACATCGTCTCGAAGGTCGAGCGGCAGGAGGTCGACAACGCCCTCAACCAGACCGCCAAGGAGATCTCGCAGCGGTACGACTTCAAGAACGTCGGGGCGTCGATCTCGTGGTCGGGCGAGAAGATCCTGATGGAGGCGAACTCCGAGGACCGCGTGAAGGCGATCCTGGACGTCTTCGAGACCAAGCTCGTCAAGCGGGGCATCTCGCTGAAGGCGCTGGACGCGGGCGAGCCGCAGCTCTCCGGCAAGGAGTACAAGATCTTCGCGTCCATCGAGGAGGGCATCTCCCAGGACAACGCCAAGAAGGTCGCGAAGATCATCCGCGACGAGGGCCCCAAGGGCGTCAAGGCCCAGGTCCAGGGCGACGAGCTGCGCGTCAGCTCGAAGAGCCGGGACGACCTGCAGGCCGTCCAGGCGCTGCTGAAGGGCAAGGATCTGGACTTCGCCCTGCAGTTCGTCAACTACCGCTGACGGTCGTCGACCAACCCTTTGAACGCAGGCGGAACCACGCCTGACGCGGCTCCCGGGGCGGCGGCCCGCCGCCACCGCCCCGGCCGCACCGGTCCAAGCGCCGCGTCCCCCGCGGCATCGGACTCCCCCGTCGCCGGAGCCCGCGGACCGATAGGGTTGTCGGATCAACCGGCAGTCCCCCGGCGGCAGTTGGCCCCCGGCGCGGGACCGCCGGCACGACCGGTGAAGCCACGCGGACGGGGGACGTTCACGCATGGGCTCCAAAGGAGACCTCACTCTCAGCCTGATCGGGCTGAGCGACCTGGCCGACGAGCTCAGGTCCATCAAGCAGCGCATGGACGACACCGGGCAGGTGGACCGCGCCCTCGGACACGGCGAGCTGGGCTCGTCCGAGGCGCTGGACGCCCTGGACGGCTTCCTGCACGGCTGGCGCGACGGCCGCAAGGAGATCGACCGCGGCATCGACAACGTGGCCGAGATGGCGCAGACGGTGGTCGACCAGCTGACGAAGACCGACGGGGACCTCGCCAAGGCGCTGGCCGACCACGAGCAGCAGCGGAAGTCCCCGGCGGGGACGTCCAGGTGACCGCCGCCGGCCTCGACGGGCCGCCCGTCCACCGCATCACCCTCCTCGTGCCGAGTTCCTGGTACGAGTTCGACATCCACCCCGCGACCCGCGACCAGGCGATCCGCGACGCCGTAGGCGCCCGCGTGCGGGAGCGGCCGGAGCTGGCGAAGTGCCGCTCGGAGCTGGTGCGCACCCTGCGCCGCGTGGCCGACGAGGCGTGGGAGAGCGGGGTCGTGTACTTCGGCGCGATGGCCGAGGTCGACGACGAGGCGCCGCTGACCGCGAGCCTGACCGTCACCGTCCTGGACACCGCCGACGAGGGCGCACCCCAGGGCGGGCTCGAGGGCGTGATGGCCGCACTGGCCCCGCTGCCGCGCGGCAGCAGGCCCACCGATCCCTGGCGGCGCGTACGGCTGGTCGACCTGCCGGACGCAGGCACCACGGCCGCCCGCAGCGAGGGCATCGAGGACGTGGTCATCCGCGGCGACACCCGGACCGTGCGCATGGTGATGATGCAGACCTTCGTCCCGTTCCCCGGTACCGACCCGCGGATCGCCGTGATCAGCGCGGCCACCCACCAACTCGCCCTCGCCGAGCCGATGCTGGAGCTCTTCGACGGCATCTGCGAGACGTTCCGCTTCCTTCCCTGACCCTGCCGGACCGGCGGCTGACTCCCGCCCCCGGCACGCCCGCCCCGGCACGGCCGGCCCCAGAAAGGCTGAGCACACTCATGGCGCGCCCCACCGACTGGCACAACCTCGACCTGGACGGCGACCCGACCCCGGGTGACGTGTACGCGATACGGACCGAGGGCCGGCGTTTCCAGACCTTCGCCGAGGACGTGGCGACCGTTCAGGGCCTGCTCAACAACGCGGCCAAGGACCACACTCTGGAGGAGTGGAACGGCAAGGCCGCCGCGGCCTTCCGCGAGCGGATCGGCCGGCTCCCGGGACAGCTGACCAAGCTGCACGACTCCTACGGCAAGGCCGGGGACGCGCTGGTCACCTTCGCCCGCTCGGTGGAGACCGAGCAGAGCGCCGCGGACGGCGCCCTGGTGCAGGCCCGGATCCTGCGTGGGGACCTGGCCGCCAAGCAGGCGGAACTCGGCCGGGCCGAGGACGCCGCGGACCGGGCGACGAGCGCGAAGTCGGCACTGGACCACCCGGACCCGTCAGGCGGCGCGAGCGTGCCGCCGCCGGACCCGGAGAAGGTCCGGCAGGCCACCCGCAACGCCCAGCAGGCCGGCGCCCACCAACAGCAGGTGGCGGGCCAGGTCGCGGGCCTGCAGGCCCAGCTCGCCGAGCTGCGGACGAAGGCGCAGACGGCCGGCCACCAGCACGACACGGCGGTCACCGTGCTGGCCAGGGACCTGCACGAAGCCTCGGACGCCGGCATCCACAACAAGAAGTGGTACCAGAAGCTCGGCGACGCGCTGGTCAAGGCGTGGAACGACTACCTGATCCCGCTGGCCAAGCTGGTGGTGGCGATCGGCGGCATCGCCCTGCTGTTCCTGGGCGGCCCGCTGGTGTGGATCGTGATGGCGGCCGCACTGCTGGTGCTGGCCGACACCATCATCAAGTTCACGCAAGGCAAGGCCGGTTGGGGCGACGTGCTGTTCGCCGCGCTCGACTGCATCCCGGTGGCGGGCAAGCTCGCCATGCTGGCCAAGGCGGGGCGGCTGGGCGGTCTGAAGTGGGCGCTGCGCATCGCGCGTGCCGAGCGCAGGTTCGCGCCCGTGATCAAGGTGTGGCGTACCGGCAGCGACCTCAAGGGCTTCGACAAGTTCGCGTTCACGTTCGCCAAGGGGCTGGGCAAGGACACCCTCAAGGACGCGATGAACGGCGGCTGGAAGAACGTCGAGAAGAACTTCCTGCGCAACGTGGCGGGCAACGCCATCGGTGCGGGCACCGGTGAGCTCCTCGACAAGGGCTTCTCGAAGATCCCGCGGATGTTCTACCGGGGCGACCTGGCGAGCATGACCCCCGCCGCCCGCCGCAGCCTCGGTCATCTGCAGATGTTCATGAACGGGCAGACCGAGGCGTCCAAGATCGTGCTCGGCACGGCCAAGGGCTTCACCACCGCCGTGACCAAGCAGCTCGTCACCAGCACGGTGTTCGGCGGCCGCTTCGATCCACTGAGCGTCGGTGTGGGAACGGCGTCCGGGGCGAGCAGCGCGGGCGTGGGCTACCAGCCGGGGCTGACGGCAGCCGGACGCTACCGCTGAGGCGCGGCGGGGAGAGCGGGTAGAGCCCTGGCCGGCCGGGGGTTTCGTACCCCGCCGGGGGTTTCGTACCCCGGCCGGCAGGGGTCACCGCCAGGGCCGCTGGAAGAGCCCTTCGAACTCCCGGTCCGAGGCGAATCCCGCGGCCCGGGCCCGTTCCAGGGCGTCCTCGCCGACGCCGCGCAGGGAGCCGCCGTCGCGTCCCGCCTCGGCCGCGTTCGCCCGGCCGGCCGCGCCGTTCTGCCGGGCCAGCGACAGGGCGGCCGGGCCGGGCAGGGCCAGCGCGCCGCCGATCCGCGGGTCGCCGGCGAACCAGAGCTCCTGCCCGGCGCCCTGCCCGGCCAGGCGCTGCCAGCGCCGCACCCCGGGGCGGCGTATGCGCACGGTCACCGACCGCCCGGGCTGCTCGGGGTCGGGGATCCGCAGGTACGGCTGCTTGTTGCCGGCGGTGAACAGGGCACCGGTGTGCACCTGCCAGGGGTAGGCCGCGAGGATGCGCTCGTAGCGCCGGACCCGGCCGAGCCGCAGGTCGGCCCAGACCAGGGCGGCGAAGGTGAGGACGACCGCGGCGGCGGCCTGCCAGAAGGCGAAGCTGATCCAGCCCGCGGCGTCGGCGAGGGCGAAGAGCACGGCCCAGCCGGGGATCGACATCACCGCGCAGACGGCGCGCAGCGTGCGGGCGGTCCTGCGCCGCCGCTCGCACCATGCGCGGGTCGTCGCCTCGTCAAGTGCGCCGGCGTACACGTCGGTTGCCATCGCGCCGCCCCCCTTCGCCGCCTCCGGGCGTTCGACTCTAACAGCGCGGGGGGACGCGCCGTCGGGGATGAACCGGCGGCCTGTGGACAACGCCGCGACGCCGTACTGCCGCGCCCCCGCAGCCGTCCGGGCCCGGCGCGGAGTCAGGCTGTGGCGGTGAGCTCCTTGACCACGCGCAGCGCGTCGTCGACGTGGGTGCTGATGCTGCCCATGGCCGAGAAGGCGTGCCGGATCACGCCGCCGCGGTCGATGACGAAGGTGATGCGGCCGGGCACGACTCCCATGGTGGTGGCGCCGTACTGCTTGCGCACCGTGCGGCCCCGGTCGGACAGCAGGGTGAACGGCAGCTCATGGCGGCCGGCGAACTTCTCGTGCGACTCGACGGTGTCCGAGCTGACGCCGATCACCTCGGCGCCGGCGTCGGTGAAGTTCTCGTAGGTGTCGCGGAAGCTGCACGCCTCGGCGGTGCAGCCGCGGGTGTTGTCCTTCGGGTAGAAGTACAGCACCACGACCCTCTCCGCGAGCCTCTCGCTGAGGGTGACCGGCGTCCCCGACTGGTCGGGGAGGGTGAAGTCCGGTGCCGTGTCGCCGACCTGCAGGCTCATCGCCGTCTCCTTGATGTCGTGGCCGCAGCGGTGGCCCTGCGGCTCACGGTCATCCTCGCGCATCGGCACGGCGCCGGGACACGGTGGTTCAGCGGGTGGCGAAGGGCCGGTCGCTCGGCACGATCTCCTTGCCCAGCGGCATCAGCGACAGCGGGATCAGCTTGAAGTTCGCGATGCCGAACGGGATACCGATGATCGTCAGGCATAGCGCGATGCCGGTGAGGATGTGCCCCAGGGCCAGCCACCAGCCGGCCAGGATCACCCAGAGCACGTTGCCGATCAGCGAGCCGGCGCCCGCGTCCCGGCGGTCGACGGCGGTGTAGCCGAACGGCCAGAGGGCGTAGACGCCGATCCTGAAGGCGGCGATGCCGAACGGGATACCGATGATGGTGATGCACAGCAGGAGTCCGGCCAGGAAGTACCCGAGGCACATCCACAGACCGCACAGCACCAGCCAGATGATGTTGAGGATCGTCTTCATCGTGTGGGCCCTGCCATTTCCTGAAGTCGCTTGATGCGATCGGCCATGGGCGGGTGCGTGGAGAACAGCTTCGAGACGTCGCCGGGACGAAAGGGGTTGGCGATCATCAGGTGGCTGGTGGTCTCCAGTTCCGGGCGCGGTTGCAGCGGCAGCTGCTTGGTGCCTGCTTCCAGCTTATGCAGTGCCGACGCGAGGGCCAGCGGGTCGCCGGTGAGCCGGGCGCCGGACGCGTCCGCCTCGTACTCCCGGGAGCGGGAGACGGCCAGCTGGATCAGCGAGGCCGCCACCGGGCCGAGGATCATCAGCAGGAGCATGCCGACGATGCCGGGGCCCTCGTCGTCGTCGGAGCGCCCGATCGGCAGGAACATGGCGAACTGGGCCAGGAACACGATGGCCGAGGCGAGGGCGCCGGCGACCGAGGAGATGAGGATGTCCCGGTTGTAGACGTGGCTCAGTTCGTGGCCGAGGACGCCGCGCAGCTCCCGCTCGTCGAGGATGGCGAGGATGCCGGAGGTGCAGCAGACCGCGGCGTTGCGCGGGTTGCGTCCGGTGGCGAAGGCGTTGGGCGCGTCGGTGGGCGATATGTACAGCCTCGGCATCGGCTGGCGGGCGCTCGTCGACAGCTCGCGGACGATCCGGTAGAGCGCGGGCGCCTCGAACTCGCTGACCGGCCGGGCGCGCATCGCGCGCAGCGCCAGCTTGTCGCTGTTCCAGTAGGCGTACGCGTTGGTGCCCAGGGCGATGACGAGCGCGATGATCAGACCGGTACGGCCGAACAAGCTGCCGATGAACAGGATGAATGCTGACAGAACGCCGAGAAGTACGGCGGTCTTCAACCCGTTGTGCCGGCTGTGCACGGTGCGCCCTCCAAGGTGTGCAGCTGGGGAACCTCCCCCTTCAGGAGAACCTCCTGCTCAGATCAACGCCACCCGAGCGCCGTTAGTTCCCTTGTGCGCACGCTGCGCGACCGCCCCGGCCGCCTCCCCTGCCCCGGCGCATCCGGTCCGCCTCCCCAGCCACCGGCCTCGCTCGCGCCCGCGCCGGTCACAGCAGCGTCCCCTGGGCGTACCGCAGCACCAGCTGCGGCGCCCCGGACAGCGCGAGGCCGGCGACGGCGGTCAGCGCGATGGCGACGGCGAGCGCGACCGGGGTCCCGGCGGCCAGGGCGGGTGCCTCGCCGGCGGCGGCCGGTTCGGCGCCCGGCACCGGCGCGGGCGCTTCCGTACGGGTGAACAGCAGGGCGGTCCACCGCAGGTAGTACACCAGGGCGATCACCACGTTGACGGCCATGATCACCGCGAGCCAGCCGTGCTGCGCGCCGACCGCGGAGGAGAACACCGCGACCTTGGCGAACAGGCCGATGACGCCCGGCGGCAGGCCGGCCAGGCACAGCAGGAAGAAGGCGAGCGCGAGGGCGGCCAGCGGCCGGCGGGCGTACAGGCCGCGGTAGTCGGTGAGCCGGCCGCGCGGTGCGGTGCGGTTCACCAGGGCGACGACGGCGAACGCGCCGAGGTTGACCACGCCGTACATCAGCGCGTACGCGACGGTGGTGCCGATCTCGTGCGCCGGGTCGGCCGTGGAGGAGGCGGCGGCCATCGGCACCAGCAGGTAGCCCGCCTGGCCGATCGAGGACCAGGCGAGCAGCCGGACGGCGCTGCGCTCGGCACCGGGCCGCTGCCGCAGCGCCCCGGCGTTGCCCACGGTCATGGTGAGCGCGGCCAGCACGCCGAACGCCGGGCCCCACACGTCGTGGTACGGCCGGAACGCGATCACGGCCAGCAGGATCAGACCGGAGAAGCCGGCCGACTTGCCGACCACCGACAGGTACGCGGCGACCGGCAGCGGGGCGCCCGCGTAGGTGTCGGGCACCCAGAAGTGGAAGGGGGCGGCGGCCAGCTTGAAGGCGAAGCCGACCAGGGTGAGGGCGACGCCGGCCTTCGCGAGGTGGTCGAGCTGGCCGGGCGTGTGGCCGAGGCCGTGCGCGACCTCGGAGAGGTTGACGGTGCCGGTGGCCGCGTAGACGAAGCTGATGCCGAGCAGCGACACGGCCGTCGCGGTGACCGAGGACAGGAAGAACTTCAGCGCGGCCTCGCTGGCCAGCCGGTCGCCGCGGCGCAGCGCGACCAGCGCGAAGGCCGGCAGGGTGGTGACCTCCAGCGCGACGATCAGCGTGATCAGGTCGCGCGAGGCGGGCAGCAGGGCGCCGCCGGCAGCGGAGGACAGCAGCAGGAACCAGTACTCGCCGCCGGGGAGTTCACCGGTCTCGTCGGTGGTGCCGGTGGTGAGCGACAGCAGCGCGGTGAGCAGGGCGCCGCCGAGCACCAGCACCTGGACGACCAGCGCGAAGTGGTCGGCGGTGTACGAGCAGGACGCGCCGGGGGTCTGGCAGAAGGTGCTGCGGTGGCCGTCGCGCAGCGGCAGCAGGGTGAGGCCGGCGGCGAGCAGTCCGGCGGCGGTGACCCAGCCGAGCAGCGCCTTGCGCGCGGGCGGCAGGAAGAGGTCGGCGACCAGGACCGCCAGGGCCAGGGCGGCCGGGATGACGACCGGGGTCAGGGCCACCCAGTCGACGGACTGCACGAGGGACGGCATCAGTTGCCTCCGAGCAGGGTGCGCACGGCCGGTTCCGTCAGGCCGAGCAGGACGGCGGGCCACAGGCCGGCCACGACGGTGAGGGCGGCCAGCGGGGTCCACGCGGCGAACTCGTAGCCGCGGACGTCGGCGAGCGCGGGGCGCGCCTCCGCGGTCTCCCGGTCGCCCATGCACACCCGGCGGACCACGGTCAGCAGGTACGCGGCGGTGAGCAGGGTGCCGAACGCGGCGATCGCGGTGAACGTCAGGTAGGCCGGGCGGCTGAGTTCCGCGGCCGGCTTGAAGGACCCGAACATGGCGAGCATCTCGCCCCAGAACCCGGCCAGGCCCGGCAGGCCGAGCGACGCGACGGCGCCGAACGCGAGCAGCCCGCCGAGCCGCGGCGCCCGGCCGTAGAGGGCCGCGCCGGTGCGTCCGGCCAGCTGGTCGAGGTCGCTGGAGCCGTAGCGGTCCTTGACCGCGCCGACCAGGAAGAACAGCAGCCCGGTGATCAGGCCGTGGGCGACATTGGCGAACAGGGCGCCGTTGACGCCGGTCGCGGTGAGGGTGGCGATGCCGAGCAGCACGAAGCCCATGTGGCCGACCGAGGAGTAGGCGATCAGCCGCTTGAGGTCGCCGCCGTTGCCCTGCCGGGCGAGCGCCAGGCAGGCCAGCGAGCCGTAGACGATGCCGATGACCGCGAACGCGCCCAGGTACGGGGCGTAGGTCTGCATGCCGCCGGGGGTCTCGGGGAGCAGGATGCGCACCATGCCGTAGGTGCCCATCTTCAGCAGCACGCCGGCCAGCAGCACCGATCCGACGGTGGGGGCGGACGTGTGGGCGTCCGGCAGCCAGCTGTGCAGCGGCCACATCGGGGCCTTGACGGCCAGGCCGAGGCCGACCGCGAGCGCCGCGATCAGTTGCGTGGAGTGACTGAGGTGTGACCCGTTGTCAGTGGCGAGTGTCACCATGTCGAACGTGCCCGCCTTCACGCCGATGAGGAGCAGGCCGAGCAGCATGATCACGGAGCCGAGGAGGGTGTACACGATGAACCGCATCGCCGAGCGCTCCCGGCCCTCGCCGCCCCAGCGGGCGATGAGGAAGTACATCGGGATGAGCACCGTCTCGAACGCCAGGAAGAACAGCATCAGGTCGAGCACCGCGAAGGTGGCGAGCGTGCCGGTCTCCAGCAGGAGCAGCAGGGCAACGAACGCCTGGGGCCCGGGGCCCTTCGGCATCGAGAAGCAGGAGTAGAGCGCGCACAGGAAGGTCAGCAGCGCGGTCAGCACCAGAAGGGGGAGCGAGATGCCGTCCACGCCGAGGTGGAGGTGGATCCGCAGCGCCGGGATCCAGTTGAGGTCCGTGGTGGCCTGCATCGTGGCCGGGTGGCCGTGGTCGAAGCCGGCGGCCAGCACGATCGCCAGCACCAGCACGGCGCCGGTGACCAGCACGCCCAGGCCGAGCAGCGCCTGCTCGCGGGTCCGGCCCAGACGCAGCGCGCGGGGGATCGGCAGCAGGGCGCCCGCGGCGCCGAGCAGCGGCAGCACGAGCATCGCCGCGAGGACGTACTGGAGTGCGGTGTCGTTCACGGGATCTCACGCTCCGACGGCGACGAGGACGGCGAGGACGACCGCACCGGCCAGCAGCGCGCCGAGGTACGTCTGGACGTTTCCGGTCTGGGCCTTGCGGACGGCCGCGCCGAGCAGCTTCGGTGTGCCGCCGGCGCCCCTGACGTAGGTCTCCACGACCTGGCTGTCCAGGAAGCGCACCAGGCTCGCGGCGGCGAGCACCGGGCGGACGAACAGCGTGGTGTACACGGCGTCGAGGTGGAAGCCGTGGGCGGCGGGCCGGTGCAGCGGGCCGAGCAGCAGCCGGCCGGGGTCGCCGCGGTCCTCGGCGGCCGCGACGTCGCCGTACACCTCTTCGTGGACGGCGATCGCCTCGGCCTCCACGAGGGCGGGTTCGGCGTCCGCCGGCTCGGCGACGACCGCGCCGATCGGGTTGGCGGCCCGGATGGCCGCGGCGCCCTGCCAGGCGCCGTAGGCGGCGAGCACGCCGACGACGGCGAGTCCGGTGCCGAGCACGGAGGTGACCAGCACCGGGCCGAGGCTGCTGGGCGCCGCGCCGCCGAACCAGTCGGGCAGCCTGCGGTACGCCAGACCGCCGAAGCCCACGGTGGGCACGGCCAGCACCCACAGCACGGTGGTCATCGCGGCGGGCTGCCGCCCGTGGTCGGGGACCTCGGGGCCGCTGCCGCGGAAGGCCAGCAGGAACAGCCGGGTGGCGTAGGCGCCGGTGAGGACCGCGGCGGCCAGACCCGCGACGAGCACCGTCCAGCCGACGGCGGCGGGCACGTGCGCGGTGTGTCCGGCCGAGGCGTGCTCGGCCGCCCGCAGCACCGACTCCTTGGAGAAGAAGCCGGACAGCGGGGGCAGCGCGGCGAGGGCGGCCAGGCCCAGGCCCATCGTCCACAGGGCGTCGGGGATGCGCCGCCCCATGCCGCCCATGCGGGACATGGCGGTCAGCGAGTTGGTGCCGGAGGCGTGGATGACGACGCCGGCACCCAGGAACAGCAGCGCCTTGAAGGCGCCGTGGGACAGGAGGTGGAAGACGGCCGCGTTGCGGTCGGCGACGGCCAGCGCGCCGGCCATGTAGCCGAGCTGGCCGATCGTGGAGTACGCGAGCACCCGCTTGATGTCGTCCTGCGCGAGCGCGGCGAGTCCGGAACCGATCATGGTCACGGCGGCCATCGCGGCGAGCACGGCCAGGGCGGCGGTGGACGCGGTGAACACCGGCAGCAGCCGGGCCACCAGGTAGATGCCGGCGGCCACCATGGTCGCCGCGTGGATCAGCGCGGACACCGGGGTGGGGCCGGCCATCGCGTCGGGCAGCCAGGTGTGCAGCGGGAACTGCGCGGACTTGCCGGCCACACCGGCGAGCAGCAGCAGCGCGATCACCGTCGGGTGGTGCAGCCGCCCCTCGGCCGCGGCGGCCAGGATGCCGTTGATCCGGAACGTCCCGGCGTCGGCGGCGAGCGCGAACACGCCGATCAGGAACGGCACGTCGCCGAGCTTGGTGACCAGGAACGCCTTGAGGGAGGCCGAGCGGGCGGTCTCGCTCTCCCAGTAGTGGCCGACCAGGAAGTAGGAGCAGATGCCCATGACCTCCCAGCCGACGAGCAGCACCATCAGGTCGCCGGTGTAGACGACCAGCAGCATCGCGGCGGTGAACAGCGAGACCAGCGCCGCGTACGACGGGTAGCGCGGGTCGTCGCGCAGATAGGAGAGCGAGTAGACCTGCACGCAGGTGGCGACCAGGCCGACCAGGACGGCGATCAGGACGGAGAAGCCGTCCAGGTGCAGGGCCAGGTCGATCGGCACCGAGCCGGTGGCGGCGAGCCGGTGGGCGGCGTCGGTCGGGGCGCCGGTGCCCTGCCGGGCGGCGACGATCGAGGCCAGCACCAGGGAGGCGGCGTTCGGCAGCACGGCCAGCGGGCGGACGAAGCCGGGAGCGGTGCGGCCCAGCAGCAGGCCGGCCGCCGCGCCGAGGAAGGGAAGGAGGGGGACGAGCGCGGCTAGGGCGGTCAGGGTCACGCGGTGGCCTCTGCCTTCTCGTCGCCGGCGGTGGTGCCGGGCCCGTCCTGCGCCGCGCCGGACCCCGGGCGCGCGGGACCGTCGCCACCGGGTCCGGCCGGGTCGGCGAGGGCGGTCAGGCGGTCGATGTCGGAGCTGCCGCGGTTGCGGTAGACCAGCAGCACGATCGCCAGTCCGAGGCCGATCTCGGCGGCGGCGATGGTGATGGTGAACAGGGTGAGCGCCTGGCCGGAGTGGAGCGCGTCGCGCAGCCACACGTCGAAGGCGACCAGATTGAGGTTGACGGCGTTGAGCATCAGCTCGACGGACATCAGGACGAGGATCGCGTTGCGCCGGGCGAGCACGCCGTAGACGCCCACGCAGAACAGCAGGGCGGCGAGGACGGCGGGATAGGCGAGGTGCATTACTCCGTCTCCTTGCCGCCGTCGTCGCGGCGCGAGAGCACGATCGCGCCGACCAGGGCCGCGAGCAGCAGCACCGAGAGCGCTTCGAACGGCAGCACCCAGTGCCGGAACAGGCTGGTGCCGGTGGCGTGCGAGGTGCCCTGGACAGCGCCGTGGACGTCGATCCAGGTGGAGCGGAAGGCGTCCACCACCACCCACACCAGGGTGACCGCGGCGGCGCCGGCGACGGCGACGGCCACCCACCGGTTGCCGGAGTCGGCGTCCGGGGAGCGGCCGATGGGCGCCCGGGTGAGCATCAGCCCGAAGAGCAGCAGGACGACGACCGAGCCGACGTAGATGAGGACCTGCACCCAGGCGATGAACTCGGCGGTGAGGAGCAGGTACTCCACGGCCAGCCCGCCGAGGGCGACGACCAGCCACAGCGCGGCGTGCACCAGCTGCCGGGTGGTGACGGTCAGCAGGGCCGCGCCCAGGGTGGCGAGGCCGACGAGGACGAAGGTGATCTCGACGCCGGTCGGCGACAGGAAGCCCGGGTGGTGGGCGGCCGCGGCCAGCACGGTGCCGGGGCTCATGCGTCGCCCTCCCCCGGTGCCCGGTCCTGCGCCGCGCCGCCGGCACCCTTCGAACCGTCAGCGCCGTCAGCGCCGCCAGTGTCGGCGGCACCGTCAGTGTCGGCGGCACCGTCAGTGTCGGCGGCGTCCTCCGCCGCGTCCTGCTGGGCGGCGCGCGCGGCCGCGGCCTTCTCCGCCGCCTTGCGGGCGGCCGCTATCTCCTTGGGCTCCTCCGCGGCAGGGTCGAGCGCGGGCGGGGCCGGCACGGTCCACATCCACTCGCGGAGCTTGTCGCGCTCGTGGGTCAGATCGAGGATGTCCGTCTCCGCGTACTCGAACTCGGGCGACCAGAACAGTGCGTCGAAGGGGCACACCTCGATACAGATACCGCAGTACATGCACAGGGAGAAGTCGATGGCGAAACGGTCGAGCACGTTGCGGCTGCGCTCGCGCCCGCCGGGGGCCGCCGCCGGCACCGTCTCCTTGTGGGAGTCGATGTAGATGCACCAGTCGGGGCACTCGCGCGCGCAGAGCATGCAGACCGTGCAGTTCTCCTCGAACAGCGCGATCACCCCGCGCGAGCGCGGCGGCAGTTCGGGCAGCGCTTCGGGGTACTGGGCGGTGACCGACCTCCTGGTCATCGTCCGCAGCGTGACGGCCAGGCCCTTGGCCAGTCCGGATCCGGGGACACCCATGGCTTAGGAGATCACCACCTTGACGACGCCGGTCAGGGCGATCTGGGCGAGGGACAGCGGGATCAGCACGGTCCAGGCGAGCTTCTGCAGCTGGTCCTCGCGCAGCCGCGGGTAGCTGACCCGCAGCCAGATCACCACGAACGACAGCAGCGCGGCCTTCAGCAGCGTCCACAGCCAGCCGACGCTGCCGGACCACGGGCCGTGCCAGCCGCCGAGGAACAGCACGGTGGTCAGCCCGCACAGCACGACGATGCCGGCGTACTCGGAGAGCAGGAAGAGCGCGAACCGCAGGCCGGTGTACTCGGTGTAGGCGCCGAAGATGATCTCCGAGTCGGCGACCGGCATGTCGAACGGCGGGCGCTGCAGCTCGGCCAGCCCCGCGGTGAAGAACACCAGGCCGCCGAGCAGTTGCCACAGCGTCCACCACCAGTGGTACGACTCGACGATCCCCGGCAGCGACAGGGTGCCGGCGGCCATCGCCACCGAGGCGGCGGCCAGCAGCATCGGCAGCTCGTACGCCATCAGCTGGGCGGCGGTGCGCAGCGCGCCCAGCAGCGAGAACTTGTTGGCCGACGCCCAGCCGGCCATCAGCGAGCCGAGCACGCCGACGCCCATCACGGCCAGCACGAAGAACAGGCCGGCGTCCAGGGCCTGGCCGACGAAGCCGTGCGGGCCGACCGGGATCGCGATCAGCACGAGCAGGTACGGCAGCAGGGCCACCGCGGGCGCGAGCTGGAAGATCCGCCGGTCCGCGTCGGCCGGGACGACGTCCTCCTTCTGCGCGAACTTCACCCCGTCCGCGACGAGTTGGGCCCAGCCGTGGAAGCCGCCCGCGTACATCGGGCCGAGCCGGCCCTGCATGTGGGCCATCACCTTGTGCTCGGTCTGGCCCACGAGCAGCGGGAGCACCAGGAACACGACGAGGACGGCGACCAGCCGCAGCACGACGTCGAGCATGTCGTTCACGCCGAATCGCCTCCGGCCGGGGGTTCGTCTCGGTCCTCGTCAGGGTTTTCGGCCCGGTCCTGGTCAGGGGTCTCGGCTCGGTCCTTGTCAGGGGTCTCGGACCGGCCCTCATCAGGGGTCTCGGCCGCGGGTCCGGCGTCGGACCCGGGCACGGTGTCGGCCGCGGTCTCGGCGGGCTCGCTCGACGCGGGCTGGCTGGGCGCGGGCTCGCTCGATGCGGTCTCGCGCGGCTCGGGCTCGCGCGGCTGCTCCCAGGGCGCGTCGGGGACGCGCTTGCGCGCCGGGGCCTGCTCGGCGCCGGCGCCTGGGGTGGCCGCGGCCTCGCCCGGGGCCTCGGCACGCTGGCTGGTGGAGCCCGAGGCGCTGCGCATCCGGCGCGCGGGGCGCTCGGCTCCCTCGGCCGCCTGGCTGGCCGAGCCCTCGGACGCGCTGCGCATCCGCCGCGCGGGACGCTCCCCCGCGGCGCCCGCGGCACCCGAGGCACCCGGCGCCCCCGCCGCACCGCCCGCCCCCGCGGCCCTGGCGCCGCGGGCGGGCCGGGCCGGGGCAGGCGGCAGCTGGCCCTTGAGCGGGCCCCACTCGTTGGGGTCGGGGACCCCGGGCGGCAGCATCTGCCGCCGCTTGGGCCCGCCGTCGTGCGACTCCCCCGGCTCCTTGGCGCCGGGCCACGCCTTGGCGACGCGGGCGGCCAGCACGAAGTCCTTGCGCAGCGGGTGCCCCTCGAACTCGTCGGGCAGCAGCAGCGGCGCGAGGCCGGGGTGCCCGGGGAACTCCACGCCGAACATCTCGTGGGTCTCGCGCTCGTGCCAGGCCGCGCCGGCGTAGACGCCGGTCGCGGTGGGCAGCGCGGGCGCGTCGTGCGGGACCGTGGTGCGCATCAGCAGCCGCCGCACGCCGCCCTGCAGCCGGACCACGTGGGCGCAGACCCGGAAGCCGGTGCCCGGCTCGTCCACCGCGCTCAGCCAGTCGAAGAAGGTGCAGCCCAGGTCGTCGCGGGCCGTGGTCAGGGCCGCGACCCACGACGCGGCGGGCACGTCGACGGTCAGCAGGTCGTAGGCCTCCGCGGCCGTCGCACCCTCGCCGAACAGTTCCGCGGCCGCCTCGGGGAGCCGGTCGAACCCGCTCACCGTCCACCCTCTTCCGGGGTGGCGGGCGGCTGGACCAGCCCGCTGGTCAGCGCGGCGGCGCCGGGCCGCGGGCCGGCACCGCGGTACCGCTCCCCCAGCGACTCGCGGGCGATCTTCTCCTGCAGCTTGAGGATGCCCTGCAGCAGCGCCTCGGGCCGCGGCGGGCAGCCGGGCACGTACACGTCGACGGGGATGATCTGGTCGACGCCCTTGGTGACGGAGTACGAGTCCCAGTACGGGCCGCCGCAGTTGGAGCAGGCGCCGAAGGAGATGACGTACTTCGGCTCGGGCATCTGCTCGTACAGACGCTTGACGGCGGGCGCCATCTTGTCGGTGACGGTGCCGGAGACGACCATCAGGTCGGCCTGGCGCGGTCCCGGCGCGAACGGGATCACGCCGAGGCGGATGAAGTCGTGGCGGGCCATGGAGGCGGCGATGAACTCGATGGCGCAGCAGGCGAGCCCGAAGTTGAACACCCACAGGCTGTAGCGGCGGCCCCAGTTCAGGACCACCTTCATCGGCTCGGGCGCGAGCCTGGCCAGCGGCCCGAGCCGCCGGGGCTCGGGCAGGACCTGCGGCTCGGCCTGCGCCTGCTGCTCTTCCCGGTGCTGCCCGCTCGGGGCGCCGGCGGTCATGTCCATTCCAGTACGCCCTTCTTCCAGGCGTAGAGCAGTCCGACGGCCAGGAAGCCGAGGAAGACGAACATCTCCACGAGCGTGGCGCCGCCGAAGCCGGGTGCGGCGAAGACGGTGGCCCACGGGAACAGGAAGATCGCGTCCACCGCGAAGATCACGTAGAGGTAGGAGTACACGTAGTAGCGGATCTGGGTGTGCGCCCAGCCCTCGCCCACCGGGTCGACCCCGCACTCGTAGGTGAGCAGCTTCTCCGGTGTCGGCACGACGGGCCGCAGCAGCCGGCCGGCCGCGAACGCGACCGTCACGAAGAGCACACCGACGACCGCGACCAGGCCGACGACCGCGTAGCCGTGGAAGTAGTCCACGTCCGTCCGCTCCTCGTTCCCTTGCGTACCGTGGTGTCCAGCGATCCCGATGGATCTTTAGACGATTTATACGGAGGGAGTCTAGGCCCTGGCTTAACCGGCCCTTGCCGGTGTCCGCGCATCGGTCCCGACCGGGCCCTCGCGTACCTTCCGCCCGGCCCACGCGTACCCGCTGACCGGGGGATAACCCCACCCCCGGCGGAGCGCGCACCCCATGGCGCACTCCGCACGTATACCGGCAGGCTTGGGGCATGAACGCCTCGCCGCATCCCGGGCCGTCCGTACGGCCGCTCCCCGACACCCCCACCTCGGTGACCGATCCGCTGCCACCGCCGCGTTTCGCCTTCGACGCGGTGACGTGGAAGGAGATCGCCAACCTGCTGCTGAACCTGCCGGTGGCCATCGGCGGCTTCGTCTATGTGGTGACGGTGCTGGCGATCGGCGCGGGCCTGTCGGTCACGGTGGTGGGACTGCCGCTGCTGGCGTTCGGCCTGATCGGCTGCCGGCTGCTGGGCGCCATGGAGCGGGCCAGGGCGCGCGAATTTTTGGGCGTCCACGTGGACGAGCCGCGGCCGCTGCGGATGAGCACCCTCGGGTTCCTGCCGTGGCTGTGGGCGACGCTGAAGGACCCGGTCGCCTGGCGGCACGCGCTGTACTTCGGCTGCCGGCTGCCGTGGGGCATCGTCACCTTCGCGATCACGCTGACCTCGCTGTTCGTGGCGTGGCCGGTGCTGCCGTTCGTGGCCCGGGGCATGTCGACGGTGGACCGGGCGATGGTGCGCGGCCTGCTCCAGCCGTCGAGCGAGCTGGAGCAGCGGATCGCCGAGCTGGAGTCGGACCGCGGGGTCGTGGTGGACACCGCGGCGGCGGACCTGCGGCGGATCGAGCGGGACCTGCACGACGGCGCGCAGGCCCGGCTGGTGGCGCTGGCCATGGACCTGGGCCTGGCCAAGGAGAAGCTGCTGGAGGACCCGGAGGCGGCCGCGCAGATGGTCGGCGAGGCGCACGGCGAGGTCAAGATCGCCCTGCAGGAGCTGCGCGACCTGGCCCGCGGCATCCACCCGGCGATCCTCACCGACCGCGGCCTCGACGCGGCGCTGTCGTCGGTGGCGTCGCGCTGCACGGTGCCGGTCACGGTCACCGTGGACCTGCCGGCCCGCCCCGCGGAGGCCATCGAGGGCATCGCCTACTTCACCGTCTCCGAGCTGCTGCAGAACGTCTCCAAGCACAGCGGCGCCCGGCACGCCTCGGTGGACCTGTGGCGGACCGAGGACCGGCTGATGATCCAGGTGCGGGACGACGGGCGGGGCGGGGCCGACGTGTCGGGCGGGTCGGGTCTGGCCGGTCTCGCCGAGCGGCTCGGCTCGGTCGACGGGCTGTTCGTGGTCAGCTCCCCGGTCGGCGGCCCGACCGCGGTGACCGCCGAACTGCCGTGGCGTGACCGGGAGTTCCGCAAAGCGGGCCAGGTCCGCAGCTGAACCGCGGACGATTGCGTCCGCTGATCGCACCAGGGTGCGGCGCGGGGCCGGGCGGCCCCGCGCCGCACCTGTGCGTCCACCTGGCGGCTGCTGAGCTGCGGCGCGCCGTCCTGGCAGGGTAGGGATAGCCCCACCCCCAAGACGCCGATCCGCACCATGGGGTCCGGGGCCGCGACAGGCCAGTCTGGACGTATGACGAGCAGTGCAGAAAGGACGGTCCCGACCATGGCTGACGCCTTCCCGCCCCCGGAGCGCGGGGCCGCGCACGACCACCGGCTGCCGCCGGTGCTGCGTGCGCCGTTCGAGGCGCGGACCTGGCGCGAGTTCGGCTACCTGCTGCTGAACCTGCCCATGGGGATCGTCGGCTTCGTGTGGACGGTGACCATGCTCTCGCTCGGCGCGGGCCTGCTGATCACCTTCATCGGACTTCCGGTGCTGGCGCTGGCGCTGGGCGGCTGCCGGGCCATCGGGGTCGTGGAGCGGGCCAGGGCCCGCTCCCTGCTCTGGCTGGACGTGGACGAGCCGGCGCCGGTCCGCCCGAAGAACAGGAGCCGCGGCGGCCTGCTGGCCAAGCTCGGCGCCCAGCTGGGCAGCGGCGTCAACTGGCGGCACGTGATCTACACCCTCGTGCACTTCCCGTGGGGCATCTTCACCTTCACCGTCTCGATCAGCCTCTTCACCTACGGCTGGGGCCTGCTGACCTACCCGCTGTGGCGCTGGGTGTTCCCGGTCTACTTCGGGCAGGACGGCCTGCAGGTCTACGGCAGCAGCGACGGCCACCACGGCTGGTGGCTGCACACCCCGGCCGACATGCTGCTGTGCGTGGTGGCCGGCGGCGCGCTGGTGCTGACCGGGCCGTGGCTGACCCGCGGGATGGCGCACGTGGACCGGGTCCTGGTCCTCGGGCTGCTCGGGCCGTCGAAGCTGGCCGACCGGGTCAGCGAGCTGGAGTCTGACCGCGGGGTCGTGGTCGACACCGCGGCCGCGGACCTGCGGCGGATCGAGCGGGACCTGCACGACGGCGCGCAGGCCCGGCTGGTGGCGCTGGCCATGGACCTGGGCCTGGCCAAGGAGAAGCTGCTGGAGGACCCGCACGCGGGCGCGGCGATGGTGGACGAGGCGCACAGCGAGGTCAAGATCGCCCTGCAGGAGCTGCGCGACCTGGCCCGCGGCATCCACCCGGCGATCCTCACCGACCGCGGCCTGGGCCCGGCGCTTTCCGCGGTGGCCGCGCGCTGCACGGTGCCGGTCGCGGTCACGGTGGAATTGCCCGCGCGGCCGGTGCCGGCCATCGAGGGCATCGCCTACTTCACCGTCTCCGAGCTGCTGCAGAACGTCTCCAAGCACAGCGGCGCGTCCCGCTCGACGGTCGACGTGTGGCAGGTCGAGGACCGGCTGATGCTGCAGGTGTCGGACAACGGCCGCGGCGGCGCGGCGCTCACCGGCGGGTCCGGACTGGCGGGGCTCGCCGAGCGGCTGGACTCCGTGGACGGGGTGCTGGTCGTCGACTCCCCCGCGGGCGGCCCGACCCGCATCACCGCCGAACTGCCCTGGCGGGCCTGACGCGAACCGCCCGCGGGCACAAACGGAACACCAAGACGGCGGCCGGTGGCGCGAAGGGGAGCCCCGGCCGCCGTGGCGCGCGCCCGGCCGGCAACTGCCGCAGCCGGGCGCCGCGTCGTCCCGTGATGGTCCCGTCGGTGTCCCGTTCCGCGTCGCCGACGGCCCGGTGCGGCCGCCAACAGGGCTCATGACGCGAGGGGTTGACAGCCTCAAGTTGAGCGAGAACACTCGGCCATCGACACCGGACCCCCACGTTGACGTCGTCTCGGTGCCCCACCCCCCACGTTCGAGCGCAGTTGAGCCGCCCAGATTGTTAGCGCTCACAGTCTGGTCTTCGCCGCCAGGGAGGTGTCGTCGTACCCGGTGGACGGACCCGCGACGGTCCGTCCACCGGACGATGCCGGCCCGGACGGCAGCCCCCCTCGACGACCTCCCGTCGACGGGTCCGCCCCCGTCCTCTCAGGAAACGGAACTCGCCACGTGACGCACCACGACGTACCAAGACGAGGTTTTCTCAAGACCGTCGGAATGACCGGACTCAGCGGTTCGGTGATCGCGCTCGGGGTCCCCGGTACCGCGCGAGCAGCGGCCGCGACCCCGGCGTCCGCCGACGCCGGCACCACCGCCCCGGCCGCGGGCACCCCCCAGGGCGGCGGGC
Source organism: Streptomyces sp. NPDC020917 (assembly GCF_044333795.1). Classification (NCBI taxonomy): domain Bacteria; kingdom Bacillati; phylum Actinomycetota; class Actinomycetes; order Kitasatosporales; family Streptomycetaceae; genus Streptomyces; species Streptomyces sp. NPDC020917. Next base: position 88,531 of record NZ_JBIRRR010000015.1, read on the forward strand.
TGCCGTACCCCACCGAGCAGCGCCCGTTCGCCATGCCCGGCGTGAAGGAACAGGACTGGACGGGCGCGCTGTTCGTCGGGGAGGGCGAGTCCCGGTTCGCGCTGCGGATCGTGCTGCTGACCAAGGCGAACAAGGTCATCCGGGAGAAGATGACCAACAACCTGTGGCGGATCGGCCCGATGGCGCCCGACGGGACCTACAAGCAGGTCCAGGTCAGCACCGACGACCGCAAGATCATGCCGGCCCACCTGGACGCGATGCAGGAGGTGATCGACCACCCCGACTGGTACTCCGCCGCGGAGGTCGCCGACGCCACCGCCAAGCTGCCCGGCCTGAAGGCCGGTTACGACCTCGCGCAGGCCCAGAAGCGGACCATCGAGGTGCGCTATGCCAGGACCGGGGACGGCAGCACCCTCACCGGCTCGGTGACCGCGCTCGACGACGACACCACGATCTTCCTCGAGGTGGCCACCCCGTGGGGCGAGGCCGCGTCGTTCGCGCCCTCGGGCGCCGGGGTGACCGGCAGCGAGCAGGGCCTGGTCGACGCCGGAACCACTGGCTACTTCCAGCTGTCGCCCTCGCAGCCGGCGGTCTCCAGCGGCTTCTACGCCTCGGTCACCGACATGATCGCCGCCATGACCGGCGGTTCCGGCGCGTCCGGCACCGCCGCCGCGGCGCTGCGCTACGAGCTGGCGGAGGGCGAGACCCTCAGCTTCACCGCGGCCGTCGGCGGGCAGCCGCTCACGGTGTCCGCGCCGGACGCGCAGACCGTGCACCGCACGCTCACCGCCGCCGAGTCGCGGGTGCGGGCCTCGTTCCTGACCGGGTCGGGGGCGGCCGGCCGGGCCGCCGACGCGGTGCGCGACGCGCTGTCGCTGAACACCAACTACGACAAGGACAACCACCGCAACTACGTGATGTGGGGCTGGGGCGGCGGAGGCGGCCTGTTCACCGGCTGGGACTCGTCGTTCGACGCCATCAGCGCCGCCCTGGTCAGCACCCCGCTGGCCCTGCAGCACGAGACCGACGTCTTCGCGGCGCCCGCGCCGCCGAACCAGGTGCCGATCAACGGACCGCGCTACGACCAGCAGAACTCCGGCCCGATGCACGCCTACGCGGTGTGGCGGCTGTACGCCAAGCACGGCGACCTGAGCCTGGTGCAGCGGACCTACCCGCAGCTGGTGACCTTCTACGACCTGCTGCCGGAGTGGGACGCCGACGGCGACGGGCTGCTGGAGTCGCCGTACTTCGGCGACCGGATCGGCGGCCGCGGCAACCACCTGGGCCTGGACGACAGCCCGGTGTACGCGGCCTACCAGCGGATCCCCAAGAAGGGCGGCAGCGGCGACAAGCGGGACAACTCCAACCTGACCGACGTGGCCCTCAACTCCTACTACGCGCTGTTCGCCGAGGTCCTGGCGAAGATGGCCGGGGTGCTGGGCAAGTCCGCCGACCAGGCCCGGTTCTCCGCGGACCACGCGAGGATCGCCGACCTGCTCAACGCCCGGCTGTGGCACCCCGAGCGCCGGATGTACCTGAGCCGTTACCTGGACGGCACGTGGAACGAGGTCGTGACGCCGACCGTCTTCTACCCGCTGTTCGCCGGCATCGCGACCCCCGAGCGCGCCACGGTGCTGGTGCGCGAGCACCTGCTCGACCCGGAGATGTTCTGGGGCGACTACGTGGTGCCCAGCGTGGCCCGCAACGACCCGACGTACTGCAGCGGCGGCCCGGTCCACCCGCAGTCGGAGCACTTCAAGTTCTTCGACAGGTACAACGAGGGGAGCGCGCCCGAGCAGTGGAAGGGCGCGGTGTGGCCGCCGATGAACGCCACCGTCTACGACGGCGTCAAGCGGTACGGCTTCGACGACGTCGCCGGGCAGTTCGCGGCCCGCAGCACGGCGATGTACCTGGACGCCTGGGACAAGGACAGCTGGTTCCCCGAGTCCTTCGACCCCGAGCCCGGCCAGTCGATCATGGACTCCGCGGTGGACACGGCGTGGCGCACCTACTCGTGGTCCAACGCGATGGCCGTGCAGAGCCTGCACGAGCTGCTCTCGGACAACCCGTGGGGCGACCCCGAGGCGCTGATGTTCGGCACGCTGTCGCTGCCGGGCGCCAACACCATCTCCAACGTGGTGCTGCGCGGGCACGTCTACGACGTGTCGGCCGACGCGCACACCACGGTGCTGACCCGGGACGGCCAGGTGGTGTTCCGGGCGACCGGCGCGCGCGTGGCGGTCCGCGACTTCCTGCTCACCCCGACCGGGGCGAGCTTCGAGGTGAACGCCGACGGCCAGGCGCAGCTGCACCTGTTCCCGGAGAACGGCAGGCCGCGGACGACGAAGGTGGGCGCGGGGCGCACCCGGATCACCCTCTGACCGGCGCCTCGGTTGTCCTCAACGGGGATCCCCCCGGCGCCGGCCCTGACCGGCCGGCGCCCGCTGCTCCGGGCGGGCCTCAGCCCACCCGGAGCAGCACCTTGCCCATGGTGCTGCCGGACTGCAGCGCCCGGTGCGCCTCGGCCGCCTCGGACAGCGGCCGTTCCGCGGTGACGTCCAGGCGGATGGCGCCGGAGGACAGCAGCGACAGCGCGGACAGCGCGTGGGCGCGGACCCGGGCGGGGGCCCGGCGGGCGAGGTCGCCGATGTTGTAGCCGGACACCGTCCGGTTGTTCTTCCACAGCGGCTGGACCGGCAGCTCCAGGTCCGGGTGGCGGGCGGCCTCGCCGTAGACGACGACCCGGCCGAAGGGCGCGAGCACGTCGAGGCTGGCCAGCCGGGTGGGGCCGCCGACCGGGTCGAGCACCACGTCGACGTCGCAGACGAGGTCGGCGAAGGTCTCCCGCGGGTGCAGCGCGTCGTAGCCGAAGCGCTTGGCGTACTCGGCCTTGGCGGGCGAGCCGACGGTGCCGAGGACCGCTGCGGCGCCCAGCGCCCGGGCGATCTGGGCGGCGGCCGAGCCGACGCCGCCGGCCGCGGCGTGGATGAGGACGGTGTCGCCCGCGGCGAGCCGGGCCGCGCCGGCCAGCACCCCGTAGGCGGTGGTCAGGGCGAGGACGCCGGCGCCGTCGCGCAGCGAGATGCCGTCCAGCGGGAAGGCGAACTCGGCCGGGGCGACGGCGTACTCGGCGTAGCCCCCGCCCGAGGGGAGGAACGCGGCGACCGGGTCGCCGATCGCCAGGCCGGTGACGCCGGGGCCCAGGGCGGTGATCTCGCCGGCCCCCTCCAGGCCGGGCACCTCGATGCCGTCCGGCGCCCCGAAGTCGCCGAGCCGGTGCTGGACCTCGCCGTAGTTGAGGCCGGCGTACGCGACGCGGATCAGGACCTCACCGGGTCCGGGTGCGGGTACCGGCAGCTCCACCTGCCGCAGGACCTCGGGACCCCCGATGACGTCGAAACCGACCGCACGCACACGCTCTCCTCTCCCCGGGCGGCGCACGAACACGCCACCCCTATTTCGCCGGGCGCAACCTTGCCCACCGGAACCGTATTCCCCATTACCCCGCCGATGCTGGGATGCTGGGACAGTCGATAGGGAAACGCACGTCGGAAAACGTGGAGGACAGGGTGCGGGTGGTCATCGCCGAGGACTCGGTACTGCTCCGGGAGGGACTGACCCGGCTGCTGACCGACCGCGGGCACGAGGTCGTCGCGGGCGTCGGCGACGCGGAGGGCCTGATCAAGGCGGTCCGGGAGCTGGCCGACCAGGGCGCCCCGCCGGACGTGGTCGTCGCCGACGTGCGCATGCCCCCCACGCACACCGACGAGGGCGTGCGGGCCGCGGTCCAGCTGCGCCGGGACCACCCCGGGGTCGGGGTGCTGGTGCTGTCGCAGTACGTGGAGGAGCAGTACGCGACGGAGCTGCTGGCCGGCAGCAGCCGCGGCGTCGGCTACCTGCTCAAGGACCGGGTGGCCGAGGTCCGCGAGTTCGTGGACGCGGTGGTGCGGGTGGCCGAGGGCGGTACGGCGCTGGACCCGGAGGTCGTCGCGCAGCTGCTGGGCCGCAGCCGCAAGCAGGACGTGCTGGCCGGGCTGACCCCGCGGGAGCGGGAGGTGCTGGGCCTGATGGCCGAGGGCCGGACGAACTCGGCCGTGGCCAAGCAGCTCGTGGTGAGCGACGGCGCGGTGGAGAAGCACGTCAGCAACATCTTCCTGAAGCTGGGGCTGGCGCCGAGTGACGGGGATCACCGCCGGGTGCTGGCGGTCCTGACCTATCTGAACTCCTGAACTGCTGACAGTCTGTCTAACAACACCGGGCCGCCCGGCCCCGGAAGCGGCCGCCCCCTGCCCGCGCGTCCCTCCACATTCCGGGACGCTACGGGGAAGGCGACCCTTACCGACGTACGATGACCGGTGAGCCGCCGCCTCGAAGGAGGTCCGTTTCAGTGACCAACCAGGTCAGCAGCCCCATGACCCCGGGAGACACGCCTGCCGTCGGCGTCCTGGGAGAACAGCGCAAACCGGCGAAGGAGACCAAGCGGCTCGACCGGGTGATCATCCGGTTCGCCGGTGACTCCGGAGACGGCATGCAGCTCACCGGGGACCGCTTCACGTCGGAGACCGCGTCGTTCGGCAACGACCTGTCGACCCTGCCGAACTTCCCGGCCGAGATCCGGGCCCCCGCAGGCACCCTGCCGGGCGTCTCCTCCTTCCAGCTGCACTTCGCCGACCACGACATCCTCACGCCGGGCGACGCCCCGAACGTGCTGGTGGCGATGAACCCGGCGGCACTGAAGGCGAACATCGGCGACCTGCCGCGCGGCGCGGAGATCATCGTCAACACGGACGAGTTCACCAAGCGGGCGATGCTGAAGGTCGGCTACGCCGCCAGCCCGCTGGAGGACGGCTCGCTGGACGGCTACGCGGTCCACCCGGTCCCGCTGACCACGCTGACGCTGGAGGCGCTCAAGGACAGCGGGCTGGCCCGCAAGGACGCCGAGCGGGCGAAGAACATGTTCGCGCTCGGCCTGCTGTCGTGGATGTACCACCGCCCCACCGAGGGCACCGAGGCGTTCCTGCGCAAGAAGTTCGCGAAGAAGCCGGACATCGCCGAGGCCAACATCACCGCCTACCGCGCGGGCTGGAACTTCGGCGAGACCACCGAGGACTTCGCGGTCTCCTACGAGGTGCCGCCGGCCGCCAGCGCGTTCCCGTCCGGCACCTACCGGAACATCTCCGGGAACCTGGCGCTGGCCTACGGCCTGATCAGCGCCTCGCAGCAGAGCGAGCTGCCGCTGTTCCTGGGCTCGTACCCGATCACCCCGGCCTCGGACATCCTGCACGAGCTGTCCCGGCACAAGAACTTCGGCGTGCGCACCTTCCAGGCCGAGGACGAGATCGCCGCGATCGGCGCCGCGCTGGGCGCGGCGTTCGGCGGCTCGCTGGCGGTCACCACGACCTCGGGGCCCGGCGTGGCGCTGAAGTCGGAGACCATCGGCCTCGCGGTCAGCCTCGAGCTGCCGCTGCTGGTGGTGGACATCCAGCGCGGCGGGCCGTCGACCGGCCTGCCGACCAAGACCGAGCAGGCCGACCTGCTGCAGGCGATGTACGGCCGCAACGGCGAGGCACCGGTGCCGATCGTGGCGCCGGCCACCCCCGCGGAGTGCTTCACCGCGGCGCTGGAGGCGGCCCGGATCGCCACGGTCTACCGCACCCCGGTGTTCCTGCTCTCCGACGGCTACCTGGCCAACGGCTCGGAGCCGTGGCGGATCCCGGAGCTGGACGAACTGCCGGACCTGCGGGTGCAGTTCGCCACCGGGCCGAACCACACCGCGGCCGACGGCACCGAGGCGTTCCTGCCCTACCTGCGCGATCCGCAGACGCTCGCCCGCCCGTGGGCGGTACCGGGCACCCCGGGTCTGGAGCACCGCATCGGCGGGATCGAGAAGCAGGACGGCACCGGCAACATCAGCTACGACCCGGCGAACCACGACTTCATGGTCCGCACCCGGCAGGCCAAGATCGACGGCATCGAGGTGCCCGACGTCGTGGTCGACGACCCGGACGGCGACGCCGCGACGCTGGTGCTCGGCTGGGGTTCGACGTACGGGCCGATCACCGCGGCCGTCCGCCGGATCCGGCGCGAGGGCGGCCAGGTCGCGCAGGCGCACCTGCGCCACCTCAACCCGTTCCCGAAGAACCTGGGCGACGTCCTGCGCGGCTACCGGCGGGTGATCGTCCCCGAGATGAACCTCGGCCAACTCGCCCACCTGCTGCGGGCGAAGTACCTGGTCGATGCGCGTTCGTACACGCAAGTCACCGGACTGCCGTTCAAGGCCGAGCAGTTGGCGCAGGCCATCGTGAAGGAGAGCGTGGATGTCTGAGGCGCTGGCGCTGGTGCCCAAGGCCGAAGCCAAGCAGAGCATGAAGGACTTCAAGTCCGACCAGGAAGTGCGCTGGTGCCCCGGATGCGGGGACTACGCGGTCCTGGCCGCCGTCCAGTCCTTCATGCCCGAGCTCGGACTGGCCCGCGAGAACGTGGTGTTCGTCTCCGGGATCGGCTGCTCCTCCCGCTTCCCGTACTACATGAACACCTACGGGATGCACTCCATCCACGGCCGTGCCCCGGCCATCGCGACCGGGCTCGCCGCCTCCCGGCGGGACCTGAGCGTGTGGGTGGTCACCGGGGACGGCGACGCGCTGTCCATCGGCGGCAACCACCTCATCCACGCACTGCGCCGCAACGTCAACCTGAAGATCCTGCTGTTCAACAACCGGATCTACGGCCTGACCAAGGGCCAGTACAGCCCGACCTCGGAGATCGGCAAGATCACCAAGTCGACGCCGATGGGCTCGCTGGACGCGCCGTTCAACCCGGTCTCGCTGGCCCTGGGCGCCGAGGCGTCGTTCGTCGCCCGCACCATCGACTCCGACCGCAAGCACCTGCAGAGCGTGCTGCGCGCCGCCGCCGACCACCCGGGCACCGCCCTGGTGGAGATCTACCAGAACTGCAACATCTTCAACGACGGCGCGTTCGACAGCCTCAAGGACAAGGACAGCGCGCAGGAGGCGCTGATCCGCCTGGAGCACGGGCAGCCCATCCGGTTCGGCGCGCCCGCCGCCGACGGCCTGGGGTCCCGGGGCGTGGTCCGCGACCCGGCCACCGGCGACCTTCAGGTGATCGACCTGACGGCCGACGGAGCCGACACGGGCCGGGTACTGGTCCACGACGCGCACGCCGCCTCCCCGACCACGGCCTTCGCGCTGTCCCGCCTCGCCGACGCGGACACCCTGCACCACACGCCGATCGGCGTGCTGCGGGACGTGGACCGCCCGGTCTACGACACGGACATGGCCGAGCAGCTGGACCAGGCCGTGGTCCAGCAGGGCAAGGGCGACCTGGCCAAGCTGCTCGCCGGCAACGACACCTGGACCGTCGCCGGATAGGGCGCCGGCCCAGGCACAGAGCAAGGCAGGGCAAGCGCAGAGCCCGGCTCCGGTACCACCGGGGCCGGGCTCTGCGCATGCTGCACGAGGGCAGGCCGGGTCAGTGCCAGTTCGTCTGGTGGGCGATCCGGCGGCCGCGGGCGTCGAAGGAGTCGACGCTCGCGATGGTCGCGCCGCGGGGGATCGGGGCGGCCCAGGCGCGGTAGGCGGTCCCGGGGACGGTCACCGACGGGCCGGTGACCTCGGTCCCGTCGGTGAGGGTGACGGTACCGGACGCGGCGGCCCGCAGGGAGCTGACGAAGACCCGGGTCCCGGACAGCCCCTTGCCGTGCAGCCCCCACGGGCCCTCGAAGAAGTCGCCCTCCTCGGGATCGGCGGCGCCGTTCACCTCGTCGCAGTCCGACCAGCGGCCGCCCTGGTGGTCGACCCGCACCCCGCCGATGACGACGTGCGCGCAGATCGCCGACGACTTGGGCGGCGGGGTGAAGCCCCGCATGGGCCGGGCGGTCGGGAAGCCCGCGGGCTTCCGCGGGTAGAAGACCAGGGTCACCGACCAGTCCGTGCCGTCCGTCCGCCCGCTCCTCACCTCCGTGGTGACGGGCGTCGCGTCCGCCGGCGCGGCGGACTTCGTGCGGCCGGCCGGCGTCGTGGGCGCGCCGGTCCCGTGCACGGTGCCCGTTGCCGCCGGGCCGGAGGCGGCCCGTCCCGCCGGGCCCTGGTGCAGCGCCATCGGCACGGCCGCCCCGACGACGAGCACGGCGGCGGTGACCGCCGTGTATCCGGCGCGGCGCCGGGCGCGGCGGGCCCGGCCCTGTTCGAGGATCCGGTCGACGGGCGCGGGCGGGGGCAGGTACGTGGCGGCCGAGCGGGCGAGCGCTGCCCGCAGCGGCTCGTCGGGGCCGGGTTCAGGGGTCATCGCGGGTCTCCGGGAAGGTCGGGCAGCGGGATGCGGCCGGCTGCGGGGTGGTGGCTGAGCGCGGGGTGGTGGCGCAGCTTGGCCAGCGCGCGGGACGCCTGGCTCTTGACGGTGCCGACCGAGCAGCCGAGCGTGGCCGCCACCTCCTCCGCCGGCAGGTCGTCCCAGTAGCGCAGGACCACCACCGCCCGCTGGCGCTGCGGCAGGTCGGCGAGGGCGCGCAGCAGCACGTCCCGCTCGTCGCCCGGCCGGTCGCGGCCCTCCTCCACCAGCGAGGACTCGGGGAGGTGCGGCAGCAGTAACTGGACGACCCGGCGGCGGCGGTACCGGCTGCGGTGGGCGTTCACCAGGGAGCGGCGGACGTAGCTCTCGGCGGTGTCGCGGCGGATCCGGCGCCAGCGCGGGTAGACCCGGGCCAGCGTCGTCTGCACCAGGTCCTCCGCTTCCTGGAAGTCGCCGGTGAGCAGGTAGGCGGTGTGCGCCAGGGCACGCCAGCGGGACGCCACGAACCGGGTGAACTCCTCGTCCGGGTGGCGCTCCTGGGTATGCGCGTGGGTCGACTGCACGAAGGACCGTTCTTCCTGCTGCGGGGATCGGGTGGGCGGTGCGGTGCTCGGGTTGCGCGGTGCGGCGTTCCGCCGACTGCCGTCGGCGGTCCGACCGTAGGTACTCCCGTGCGGCGCCGCCGGGTTGCACGGCGGGCCGGGATTTCTGCGGCCCGCGACGGCGGCGGACGGAATCCGGCGGACGGAACCCGGCCCGGGGTGTCATGACCGTTCTGTGGAACGGGCCTGGCAGCCCGGCGCCGCGGCCGCTACCGTCGGAGGGCCGCGCGCCGATCGCACGGCGCAGGGGAGGACGATCCGATGGGCGAGCAGCGCGCGGGACTGGTCTACGGCTTCGTGGCGTACGGCATGTGGGGCCTGTTCCCGCTCTACTGGCCGCTGCTGGAGCCGTCCGGGGCGCTGGAGATCCTGGCCCACCGGATGGTGTGGTCACTGGCGGTCGTGGCGGTGATGCTGCTGGCACTGCGGCGCTGGACGTGGATCGGGGAGCTGCTGCGGCAGCCGCGGCGGCTGGCCCTGGTGGCGCTCGCCGCGGCCGTGGTGTCGGTCAACTGGGGCATGTACATCTGGGGCGTCAACTCCGGCCACGTCGTGGAGACCGCGCTCGGCTACTTCATCAACCCGCTGGTCACCATCGCCCTGGGCGTGCTGGTGCTGCACGAGCGGCTGCGGCCCGCGCAGTGGGCGGCGGTCGGCATCGGCGTCGCGGCGGTCGTGGTGCTGACCATCGGCTACGGGCGGCTGCCGTGGATCGCCCTGTCGCTCGCGCTGTCCTTCGGGGTGTACGGGCTGGCGAAGAAGAAGATCGCGATGGGCGGTCTGGAGTCGCTGGCCGCCGAGACCTCCGTGCAGTTCCTGCCCGCGTTCTGCTTCCTGATGGTGCTGGGCGCCCGCGGCGACTCCACGTTCACCCACCACGGCGCGGGGCACGCCTCGCTGCTGGCCGCGTGCGGGCTCGTGACCGCGGTGCCGCTGGTCTTCTTCGGCATGTCGGCGACCCGGCTGCCGCTGTCCACGATCGGGCTGATGCAGTACCTCGCGCCGGTCTTCCAGTTCGTGATCGGGCTGGTGCACTTCCACGAGAAGATGCCGGCCGAGCGCTGGGCCGGGTTCCTGCTGGTGTGGGTGGCGCTGGTGCTGCTGAGCTGGGACGCGCTGCGGACCGCCCGCAGGGGCCGGCGGCAGGCGGCCGCACTGCGGGACGCGGCGGAGACCACGGCCGCCCGGCCCGCGCCCGAGCGCCCCGAGGCGGCGGCCGGGACCTGAGGCCCGCACGCCCGCAGCACCGGACGCCCCGGCCGCCCGCCGAGCCCGCAGGCCCGCACGCCCCCGGCGCCCGACGTGACGTGCGTCGCCCGTACCGGGCTTGACCCGGGAAACCCGGCCCGCGCAATATATGCACATGCATGAGATTGCCGAGCCGGCCGCCTCTGGTGACCCCGCGCCCGAACCGACCGCCGCCCCCGCCGCCGACCCCGGCATCGGCCCCACCGCCGACCCCGCCCCGGGCTCCTCCACCGCCTTCGGCGACCGAAGCTTCCTGTTCCTGCTCGGCAGCTCGCGCGCCGGCGGCAACACCGAGCTGCTGGCCCGCCGGGCCGCGGAGCAGCTCCCGCAACACGTCACGCAGCGCTGGCTGCGGCTGGCCGACCTGACGCAGCCGGTGTTCAGGGACGTCCGGCACGCCGAAGGCGCCCGCTACCCGCAGCCCGGCGGGCACGCCGGGGAGCTGCTGGCGGCCACCCTCAGCGCGACCGACCTGGTGATCGCCTCGCCGCTGTACTGGTACTCGGTGAGCAGCTCCACCAAGCTCTACCTGGACCACTGGTCGGGCTGGCTACGGGTGCCGGGCGTCGGCTTCCGGGCGCGGATGGCCGGCCGCACCCTGTGGGGCGTGACCGCGCTGGCCGGCGAGGACCCCTCCGACGCCGACCCGCTCGCCGGCACCCTGGAGCTGACCGCCCGCTACATGCGGATGCGGTTCGGCGGCGTCCTCCTCGGCAACGGCACGCGGCCCGGCGACGTCCTCGCCGACCACGCGGCCCTGCGCCGCGCCAAGACGTTCTTCACGCCCTGAGGCGCCGCACGGCCCTGACGCGGCTCATGCGGTGACGCGGCTCATGCCGTGACGGGCCTCATGCGGTGATGTCGCGGCTGGTGAAGCGGGCCCAGGCCGCGGAGCCGAACACCGCGGCGTACAGCGCCTGCAGGCCGAGGTTCTTGCCGATGCCGGTCCACGTGACCGGGTCGCGCAGGAGGTCGGCGAAGCTCAGCCAGTAGTGCGTGAACAGGTACGGCTGGAAGGCGTGCAGCTGCGGGAAGCTGTCGACGATCTGCACGGTGATGAGCAGGCCGACCGTGGTCGCCATGGCCCCGATGCCGCTGTCGGTGAGCGTGGAGACGAACAGCCCGAGCGCCGCGATGCCGACCAGCGACGCCGCGACGAGCAGCGCGATCAGCAGCGCCCTGAGCATGCCCTCGGGCAGCGAGAGGGTGGTGCCGGAGAGCGTGGTGACGTCCCCCACCGGGAACAGCGCGAAGCCGACCACCAGCGCGGACACCGCGGCCACCAGCGTCGCGGCCAGGCAGAACACCAGCACCGAGACGTACTTGGCGATCAGCAGCCGTGTTCGGCCGGCCGGGGCGACCAGCAGATAGCGCAGGGTGCCGCCGCTCGCCTCGCCGGCGATGGCGTCGCCGGCGACCACGCCGACCGCCATCGGCAGGAAGAACGGCAGGGTGGCGGCCAGGCCCGCGAAGGTGAGGAACAGGCCGTTGTTGCTGACCTGTTCGATGAACGCCGGCCCGTTGCCGCGGCCGCCGCCCACCGAGCCGCCGTCGCGGGTCTCGATGCGCACCGCGATGCCGACCAGCAGCGGCACGCCCGCCAGCACCGCGCACAGCGCCATGGTCCGGCGGCGGCGGAAGACGGTGACCAGCTCGGAGCGGAACAGCCCCAGCGTCCAGAGCGGGCTCGGCGCCCGGACGGCGACCGCCCCCGCGGGTCCGCCCGCGTCCGCCGTGCCGGACGACCCGTCCGCCCGTACGGCGGCCGGCTCCGGCTCGCCCACCGCCGGTCCGCCCGCCTTCGCCTCAGCCCGCGACATCGAAGCCCTCCCCGGTCAGGGCCACGAACGCGTCCTCCAGCGAGGCGCGTTCGAGGCCGAAGCCGCGCACCCGCACCCCGGCGGCGACGAGCGCGGCATTGATCTCGGCCAGATCAGGCGGGTCGGCGGGCAGGTCGCCGGTGACCCGCTCGCCGTCGGTGACCAGCCCGGTCACCCCGAGCCCGGCCAGTACCCGTGCCGCTTCGGCCGGGTCGGGGCCGGTGACCGCCAGGTGCCCGCGGGTGTCCTTGGCCAGCTCGGCGACCGGCCCCTGGGTGATCAGCCGGCCGCGTGCCATCACGGCGGCGTGCGTGCACACCTGCTCGATCTCGTCGAGCAGGTGCGAGGACAGGAAGACGGTGGTGCCGTCCGCGGCCAGCTCCCTGACCAGGGTGCGGATCTCCCGCATGCCCTGCGGGTCCAGGCCGTTGGTCGGCTCGTCCAGCACCAGCAGTTCGCGGGGCTGCAGCAGGGCGGCGGCCAGCCCCAGCCGCTGCTTCATGCCCAGCGAGTACGCCTTGGCCCTCTTGCCGGCCGCCGCGGACAGGCCCACCCGGTCCAGGGCGGCGGCCACCCGGACCCGCCGCGTGCGGGGGTCGGCGGTCGGGTCGACGGAGTCGTAGCGCAGCAGGTTGTCCCGGCCGGACAGGAAGCCGTAGAGGGCCGGGCCCTCGATCAGGGCGCCGACCTTGGGCAGCACGCTCCTGGTGGACTGCGGCATGGGCCGGCCGAGGACCCGGGCGGTGCCCGCGGTCGGCGCGATCAGGCCCATGAGCATGCGGATGGTGGTGGTCTTGCCGGAGCCGTTGGGCCCCAGGAAGCCGAAGACGCTGCCGCGCGGCACCCGCAGGTCGATCCCGTCCACGGCGAGGGTGCCGCGGTACTGCTTGGCCAGACCGCGGGTCTCGATCACCACGTCGGTCCCGGCCTCGGCCACCGGGGCGGCCTGCGGCGGCGGGACGAACGGCTGTGCCATGCGACTCCTTCTCGGGCCTGGCTCCCGGGCCCCACGGGCCCGGAACGGGTGCCGCCCCGCCGTCCGGGGCGGGGCGGCACCCCTTGCGGGCGTGCTACTTGGCGGCGGCGTTCGCCGCGTCGGTCAGCGCGGACTGGGTGACCGCACCGACGTACAGGGTGCCGTCGTCGGTCAGCAGGGCGTTGACCAGGCGGGTGTGGAAGACGGTGCCGGAGCCGAAGGCGCCGTTGACGTGCGTGCCGAAGCTGTTCATCAGCGACCCGGCGCCGCCGTCGCCGTGCCGGCCCTTGAAGCCCTTCTCGGCGGGTCCGCCGGCGAGCGGGCCGCCCTGGGACTTCACCACCGCGATGGAGTCCCAGCCCTGGCCCAGCACGGTGGGCTCGGCGCCCTTCGTGCCGGAGCGGTCGCGGTTCTCGGGCTTGGCCTTTTGCTGCGCACTGCCCTCGGTGACCTTCACGCCCTTGGGCGCGGTGAAGGTGAAGGTGCTCGCGGACGGCGCCGAGAAGCTGACCCGGGTGTAGCCGACGTCGAACACCGCCTTGCCGCCGCCCTTGGGCGTCAGCGTGACCTTCAGCGGCACGCCGGTCTTGGCGTCCACCGCGATGCGGATCGCTCCGACCGTGGTGGTGTCGGCGTGCTGCGGGGTGACCAGCAGCTGGTACGCGCTGTGCCCGGCGACGCGGGCGGTGCCGTCCACCGTGATCGACGCGGTGCCGTCGGCGGCCTTGAGGATCTGCCGGGCGGCGTCCTGCGGGGTGGCCGGGATGTCCTGCGGCGTCGTGGCCTCGTGGCCCTGGCCGGAGTGCTGCTGCAGGGTCTGGTGGTACGCCTGGTTCGAGGCGCTGTCGTACGCCCACAGCTGGGTGCCGTTGTGGATGATGCTGTACTCGGCGGCGGACTCGATGATCGAGATCTTCTGCTTGTCCTGGCCGTCGGCCGCGACGTGCAGGGTGTGGGTGCCGGCCAGCAGCTGCACGAGCTGCGACTGCGGCGCCGCGGGCGACTGGCCGCCGCGGCCCTGGACCTTGCTCGCCTCGCCGCCGAACATCGCGCCGCCGGCGCTGCCGGTCAGTTGCGACGGCAGGCCCAGGTCGGTGGTGACCTTCACCGTGCCGTCGACGGTCTGCGTGTCGGATGCCGCGATCTTCGTCAGGAGCTGCTCCGCGGTGATCGAGGGCAGCGACGGGTTGCCGCTGTCCGCGAGCGCCGGGACCAGGCTGATGGTCGCGGCCGCCACTCCCGCGACGGCCACGGGCACGGCGTAGCGTGCCGCCCTGCGTGCGCGTCCTCCGCCGCCCGGCGCGTCCTCGTCGTCGTAGCGTGCCGGTTGGATCGGTGCCATTGGGTTCCTACCTCCGTCGTCAGCGGCGGTCAGCTGCCTTGCACTCGTCCACTCCCCGGGCCCCATTGTCACCCGGTCCGCCGTGAAGTGGTGTCTCCATCCCACCAAATCGGCCAAGGCGGCACATCAGCCGCCGGAAGCAACCCACCGTACGCCCCGGGGATGACGCAACGGCCGGACGTACCCCGCCGGGTACCGGGTTTTCTCCGGGTCGTCTCGGGGTCGGAGTGCGGAACTCGCGTGCCACCCGCGGCGTTCGAGGGACCGTCAGCAGGTGCGGGGCGGCAGGTCAGCCGGTGCGGTGCACCACCGCGTCGCACAGCGCGGCCAGCGCGTACTTGGCGGGGTTGTCCGGCAGCGGGTCCAGCAGCGTCCGGGCCTGGTGCGCGAGTTCCAGGGTGTCGCGGCGGGCCAGCTCCAGCGCCGGGTGGCGGCGCAGCAGTTCCAGCGCCTCGGCGTGCAGGGCGTCGTCGGTCAGGTCGGCGTCGAGCAGCTGGTCGAGCCGCCGCTCCTCGGCGGTGGCGTTGCCGCCGGACTGCGCGTACCAGCGGCGGGCGTGCAGCACCGGCAGCGTGAAGATGCCCTCGCGCAGGTCGGTGCCGGGCGTCTTGCCGGACTCGTGGCTGTCGCTGGTGATGTCCAGGATGTCGTCGGCGAGCTGGAAGGCGGCGCCGATCCGCTCCCCGTACGTGGTGAGGATGCGCACCACCGACTCGTCGGCGCCGGACATCATGCCGCCGAACCGGCCGGAGACCGAGACCAGGGAGCTGGACTTGCCGGCGATGACCTCCATGTAGTGGTCGAGCGGGTCGTGGCCGGGCCGCGGGCCGACCGTCTCCATGATCTGGCCGGTCACCAGCCGCTCGAAGGACTCGGCCTGGACCCGGACCGCCTCGGGCCCGAGGTCGGCGAGCAGGTGGGAGGCGCGGGAGAACAGGAAGTCGCCGGTCAGCACGGCCACCGAGTTGCCCCAGCGGGCGTTGGTGCTGGGCACCCCGCGGCGGACCGCGGCCTCGTCCATCACGTCGTCGTGGTACAGCGTCGCCAGGTGCGTGAGCTCGACCACGACGGCGGCCGGGACCACGCCGGGGGCGTGCGGATCGCCGAACTGCGCGGAGAGCATCACCAGCAGCGGCCGGAACCGCTTGCCGCCCGCCTTCACCAGGTGCCGGGCCGCGTCGGTGATGAACGGCACGTCACTCTTGGTGGCCTCCAGCAGACCCTCCTCCACGGCCGCGAGACCGGATCGGATGTCGGCCTCGAGGGCCTCGTCCCACACGCTCAGCCCGAAAGGCTCGACGACGGTCACGAGGGGTACTCCTGTCGCTGATCTGACTCCCGGCCGCAGGTGCGGCCCGGAGTCTCCCTGGCTCTGGCGGCTCTGAGCTTCCGGCGCAGCCTGGTGCTGCTCATAACGGCAGGGTAGCCGGTCGCATGTGGATCACCGTCGTCGCCTGGCACTGCGACCAGGCCGCACCCGGTCACTGCACGTATAATCCTGATTACCGGAATTGCACACATTTGCTCCCCTCGGAAGGATGACGGGAGGGGCCCTGGAGACAGCAGGAGGGTGAAGGGCGGATTGCGCGCTCCTGGCCGCCTTGGCACCGATGCGGGCGTCCTCGTTCCGTAATGACCCGCCCCCGGGTGATCGGACCGTCCCGCCACCGGGGCAACTACACTCGCCAGAGCACCTTGTGACATGTCCTCGCTTCGGACGCGGTGACCCCGCGCCCGACCCGGCAGAGAGGAGGTGGATCGATGGCAGCCGGCTCCGACGGCCTCGAGGATCTCGGAGATCTCGACGAGAACGAGGCCGAAGCGCACGTGCGCGGCGTCTGCTTCAAGACCGGTCCGCCCGAGCAAACGGGCGTGGAACTGGAGTGGCTGGTCCAGGACCGCTCCGACCCCCGTGCACTGATATCCGCCGACCGGCTTGACGCGGCCCTCGCGCCGGTCGAGGCCCCAGGGGCGCTTCCCCGGGGCAGCAGGATCACCCGCGAGCCGGGTGGCCAGGTGGAGCTCAGCTCCCCGCCCGCACCCGCGCTCGGCGCGTGCGTCGAGGCGATGGCCACGGACCTCGCCGTACTCCGTGAGGCCGCCGACCGGGCCGGACTGGTCCTCGTCGGCAAGGGCCTCGACCCCTTCAGAAAACCGCCCCGGGTGCTCGACCACCCGCGTTACCGGGCGATGGAGGGCTACTTCGACCGCGAGGGCCCCTGGGGCCGCGCCATGATGCGGCGCACCGCCTCCCTCCAGGTCAACCTCGACTGCGGCGACGACTCGCCCGGCGTCACCGGCCACCGCTACCGCTGGGCGCTGGCCCACCGGCTCGGCCCGGTCCTCGTCGCCGCCTTCGCGAACTCCCCGCTCGGCACCGGCGGCCCCACCGGATGGCTGTCCACCCGGCAGGCCACCTGGGCCCGGATGGACCCGGGCCGCACCCGCCACCCCCGCCACCACCCCGACCCCGGCACCGCCTGGGCCGGGTACGCGCTCGACGCCCGGCTGCTGTGCGTCCGGCGCCCGGACGCGGCCGGGGACTGGTCGGCACCGCCGGGGCTGACCTTCCGGGACTGGCTGCGCGGCGCGGCCCCGGACCTGCGCCGGCCCACCCGGGCCGACCTGGACTACCACCTGAGCACGCTGTTCCCGCCGGTCCGGCCGCGCGGCTGGCTGGAGCTGCGGATGATCGACGCGCAGGACGGCGACGACTGGATCGTGCCCACCGTCCTGGCCGCGACCCTGATGGACGATCCGGTGGCCGCCGCCACGGCCTGGGCGGCCACCGAGCCGCTCTGCGCCGACCTGGGCGACCCCCTGGACCCCCTCCCCCACGACGAGGTATGGCGGCGCGCCGCCAGGATCGGGCCGGCCGACCCCGATCTCGCCAAGGCGGCCCGCACCTGTTTCGCCGCGGCCGAGAGCGCCCTCGCGCGCTCCGGGGCCCCCGCCGCGCTGCGCCAGGCCCTGGCCTGCTTCGCCGAGCGCTATCCGGAACGCGGCCGATGTCCCGCAGACGACCAGTTGGACGCGCTGAGCCGCGCCTGACCCACTGGAAGGCTTCTCGTGACAAACCCTCGCACCACGAGCACCGGCATTGCCCGAAATCCCGTCTCACCTGCACCTTCAGCCTCATCTGACGCTTTCGGCCCGTCCGTACCGCAGAACGGCCCTGCGGTGCCGGACGCCGAGGCGGCCGCTGACGCCGCCGCCGGGGCCGCGGAACCCGCCGACCCGGCCGCCCGCGCCCGGGCCGCGCTGGAGGCCGCCAGGCGGCGCACCATGGCCCTGACCGACCCGGTGTCCGAGGAGGACCTGGTCGCCCAGCACTCGCGGCTGATGTCGCCCCTGGTGTGGGACCTCGCCCACATCGCCAACCAGGAGGAGCTGTGGCTGGTCCGCGAGGCCGGCCGCCGCCCGGGGCTGCGGCCGGACCTGGACCACGTGTACGACGCGTTCCAGACGCCGCGTGCGGACCGGCCCGCGCTGCCGATGCTCGGCCCGGCGGAGGCCCGCGCCTACGTGGCCGCGGTCCGGGCCGAGACCGCGGAGGTGCTGGCGGAGGCCGACGTCTCGCCCGGCAACCCCGAGCCGCTGCTGGCCGGCGCCTTCGTCTTCGGCATGCTCGCCCAGCACGAGCAGCAGCACGACGAGACGATGCTCGCCACGCACCAGCTGCGGAAGGGCCCGGCCGTGCTGGACGCGCCCACGCCGCCGCCCGCGCCCGCGGACGCCGCCGCGCTGCCGCGCGAGGTGCTGGTCCCCGCCGGGCCGTTCACCATGGGCACCTCCACCGAGCCGTGGGCGCTGGACAACGAGCAGCCCGCGCACACCGTCGAGGTCCCGGCGTTCTGGCTGGACACGGTGCCGGTCACCAACGGCGCCTACCAGGAGTTCATCGCCGCCGGCGGCTACCGCGACCCGCAGTGGTGGTCGCCCGAGGGCTGGCGCCACGTGCAGGACGCCGGGCTCCGGGCGCCGCTGTTCTGGTCGCGGGACGGCGACGGCTGGACGCGCCGCCGCTTCGGGCACGTCGAACCGGTGCCGGACGACGAGCCGGTGCTGCACGTGTGCTGGTACGAGGCCGACGCCTACGCCCGCTGGGCCGGGCGGCGGCTGCCCACCGAGGCTGAGTGGGAGAAGGCGGCGCGGCACGACCCGGCGTCCGGCCGGTCCCGCCGCTACCCGTGGGGCGACCAGGACCCGCGGCCGGAGCACGCCAACCTCGCTCAGCGCCACCTCCAGCCGTCGCCGGCCGGCAGCCATCCGGCCGGCGCGGCCCCCAGCGGGGCGCGGCAGCTGATCGGCGACGTGTGGGAGTGGACGTCCTCGGACTTCGCGCCCTACCCGGGGTTCGCCGCGTTCCCGTACAAGGAGTACTCGGAGGTGTTCTTCGGCCCGGAGTACAAGGTGCTGCGCGGCGGTGCGTTCGGGGTGTCGCCGGTGGTGTGCCGGGGCACGTTCCGCAACTGGGACTACCCGATCCGCCGGCAGATCTTCGCGGGGTTCCGCACCGCGCGGGACGCGGCCCCCGGGGAGGCCGCCTGATGTGCCGTCACCTGGCCTACCTGGGCCCGCCCGTGGCGCTCGCGCGGCTGCTGACCGAGCCGCCGCGCGGCCTGTACGAGCAGGCGTGGCGGCCGCGCAGGCAGCGGCACGGCACGGTCAACGCCGACGGGTTCGGCGTGGGGTGGTACCCGCCGGCCGCCGACGGCGGTGCGGAGCCCGGGAGTTCGGGCCCGGCCCGCTCGGGCCACGACGGTCCGGCCGCCGTCGGGCCGGACGGCGCGGCGCCGCGGCCCGACGACGCCGCGCGGCCCGCCCGCTACCGCAGGGCCGTCCCGATGTGGGCCGACGAGAACCTCGCCGACCTGCTGCGGACGGTGCGCAGCGGCGCGGTGCTCGCCGCGGTCCGCTCGGCGACCGCGGGCACCACCCAGGACGAGTCGGCGGCCGCGCCGTTCCGCGCCGGCCGCTGGCTGTTCAGCCACAACGGCGCGGTCCCGGACTGGACGCGGCTGCCCACGTCGCTGCCGGCGGCCGAACTCCTGTCCATGGAGGCCCGGTCGGACTCCGCGCTGCTGTGGGCGATGGCCCTGCACCTGCTGCGGCAGGGGCAGCCGCCGGGGGGCGCGCTGTCCGCCGTGGTGCGGGAGGTGGCCGCCGCGCGGCCCACCGCCCGGCTCAACCTGCTGCTCACCGACGGCCGGACGCTGGCGGCCACCGCGTGGGGCGACACGCTGTGGTACCGCACCGGCCCCGATCACGTACTGGTCGCCTCCGAGCCCGACGACGCGCCCGGGCAGTGGACGGAAGTCCCCGACCGCTCGCTGCTGCTGGCCACCCCGGCCGGCGTCCGGGTCAGCGCGCTGCGCCCCGTGCGCACCGACAGCAAGGACACGCACATGAGCGAGAGCCGCTTCACCCTCGACGACCGGCTGCCCGCCGGCTACTTCACCGACACCCTCCACGCCGACGTGCTCGCCGGTCTCGGCAGCTCGCCGCGCACGCTCCCGCCCAAGTGGTTCTACGACAAGCGCGGCAGTGACCTGTTCGAGCAGATCACCCGGCTCCCGGAGTACTACCCGACGCGCGCGGAGCAGGAGATCCTGGAGCGGCGGGCGCCGGAGATCGCCGAGACGACCCGGGCCGCCACCCTGGTCGAGCTGGGCTCCGGCTCGTCCCGCAAGACCCGCCTGCTGCTGGACGCGCTGACCGCGCGCGGCACCCTGCAGCAGTACGCGCCGCTCGACGTGAGCGCGGCGGCGCTCGCCGAGGCCGGCGAGGCGGTCTGCCGGGACTACCCGCGGCTGCGGGTGTCCGCGACGGTCGCCGACTTCGAGTCGGACCTGGCGCTGTCCGACGAGCCGGGCCCGCGGCTGGTGGCGTTCCTCGGCAGCACCATCGGCAACCTCGACCCCGCGCAGCGGCTCGCCTTCTACCGCACCCTGTCGCTGGCGCTCAGCGGCGACGACGTGCTGCTGCTCGGCGCCGACCTGGTCAAGGACCCGGAGGTGCTGGTGCGCGCCTACGACGACTCGGCCGGAGTCACCGCGGAGTTCAACAAGAACGTGCTGCACGTGCTCAACCGCGAGCTGAGCGCCGACTTCGACCCGGACGCGTTCGACCACGTCGCCCTGTGGGACGCCGGCGAGGAGCGGATCGAGATGCGGCTGCGGTCGCGGATCGCCCAGACCGTGAAGATCCCCGACCTCGACCTTTCCCTGGACTTCGCCCAGGCCGAGGATCTGCGGACCGAGCTGTCCTGCAAGTTCCGCCGCGAGACCCTCACCGAGGAGCTGCACGAGGGCGGCTTCACCGTCCGCCAGTGGTGGACGGACGACGCCGAGCGCTTCGCGCTGCTGCTCGCGGTGCCCAACTAGGCCACGTCGCAGGGTCGGTTCGCCCGGCCGCCGCTCCTGGGCGGCGGCCGGGCGCCGGCCGTCAGGCGCGGGCCGTCAGGCGTGGTTCAGGCGCCCACCACGCCGTCGACGCCCTCGCGCAGGAAGTCGGCGTGGCCGTTGTGGCGGGCGTACTCCTGGAGCATGTGGAACATCACCATGCGCAGCGAGACCTCCTCCTCCCAGCGCGGCTGGTAGCCCACCGCGTCCAGCGACTCGGCGGCGTGCTCGATGCGCCGCGCCTGCGCGACCTCCGCCTCCCACACGGCGAACGCCTCGGCCCGGCTGGAGGCGCTCCCGTCGTACGCGGCCTGGAAGTCGTTGGGCGTCTCCGACCACACCATCGGCGCGTCGTGGTCCTCGAACACCCGCCGGAACCAGGTGCGTTCGACCTCGGCCATGTGCCGGACCAGACCGAGCAGCGTCAGCGTGGACGGCGGCGAGGAGCGCTCCTTGAGCTGCTCGTCGGTCAGCCCCTCGCACTTCATGGCGAGCGTGGCCCGGTGGTAGTCGAGGAAGGCCCGCAGCATCTCGCGCTCGGTGCCGAAGTTCGGGGGGCCCACCCGGTTGTCGGTGCTCATCGGCGCAGCGTACCCGGTGGGCCGGGAACCCCCGGGCCGGGCGCGGAGTTGGCCGGTCATGGATGCCTTCGACGCCTTCGAGCGCGTGACGTGGGACAGCCGGGCCGAGCCCTACGCGCGCACCTTCGGGCGGCTGTGCGCCCGCACGGCGCCGGCGCTGCTGGACGCGGCAGGGCTGCCGGACGGCACCGCGCCCGGGCTGCGGCTGCTGGACGTCGGGACCGGCCCGGGGACGGTCGCCGCGGCGGCCTGCGCACGCGGCGCCCGGGTCACGGCCGTCGACGCGGAGCCGTCGATGGTCGCGCTCGCCGCGCGCAACGTGCCGCGGGCCGACGTCCAGCAGGCCACGCTCCCCCGGCTGCCCTTCGCCGACGGCGCGTTCGACGCGGTGGTGGGCAACTTCGTGCTCAACCACGTGGCACGGCCGCGGACCGCCCTCGCCGAGCTGGCCCGGGTCACCGCGCCCGGCGGCCGGATCGCGCTCACCATCTGGGCGTCGCCCGGCGCGCCGGGCCAGGCCCTGCTGGGGCGGGCCGTGGAGGCGGCGGGCGCGTCCCGTCCTGCGGGCATGCCCGGCGGCCTCGCCGCCGAGGAGGACTTCCCCCGCACCGCGGACGGTCTGGCCGCGCTGCTGCGTGAGGCCGGCCTGGCGGACGCCGCGTGCGCGCCCCAGCACTGGGACCACGTGGTCGACCCGGACGACTGGTGGGCGGGCGCGGCGGCCGGCATCGCCTTCATCGGGCAGGTCGTGACCCGCCAGCCGCCGGCCGTCGTCGCCCGGATCAGGGGCGCCTACGACGACCTCGCCGGCGGGTTCCGCCGCCCCGACGGCCTGCTCGCCCTCCCCCACACGGCGCTGCTCGTCCACGCCACCGCCTGATCCGCGCGACGGGCGACCGGCGATGCCGCGTACCCTCCGGGACATGGGGAGAAGAAGGTTCGTCGCCCTGGGCGGCGGGATCGTCATGGTGGGGGCGGCCACGATAGCCGGGATCCTCGTCGTCGAGGGGGCCGGCGACGACGACGGCCGGCACGGGTCCGCGGTGAACCCCATGGCCATGGAGCGGAACATGGCACGGCGGCTGCCGGAGGGCTGGACGGGCCGGGTCACGCCCGGCGACGGCGGCACCTACGACGTGTGGCTGCGGCACTCCGGGGACGCCGCGTCCGCGATCCGGTCGATCCGCGCGCACGATGTCGTGGACATCGGCAAGCCCGCGATCCTGACGCTGCTTCCGAAGGGCGCGGTGGAGCACACGGACTTCGTGTTCCACCTCTCCGACACCGCCGGCGACGGCGAACTGCTCCGCGCCGCCGCCGGCCCCCACCACCCCGGCCCCACCCCGACCCTCGTCCGCGCGGGCAGGGATTACGTGCAAGCGGAGATCTCGATGGACATGCCCACCAGCATGCCCCCCTTCACCCTCGACGCCCCCGCCACCAGCTGAAGAGGGATCGTCCAGGAAGCAGTCCGGGGGCGCCCTGGTGGGCGCCCCCGGGGGGTTCACTGCGCGTGCTGGCTCACCCGTTTCTGTAGCGCCCGAGCCGAAGGGCCCGCCGGTGCCTGGAGGGAGAACGCGCGCAGGCCCCGAGGAACGAGGGGCCGAGCACGATCGACCGGCAGGCACCGGGCCCAAAAGGGCCCGGAGGCGAGGGCGCGGCAATAAGAGGCGCGGCGATAAAAGCGGCTCAGCGGACGAAGACGCCGGCCTTGTCGGCCAGGTCCAGGAAGTACTGGGGGGCGAGCCCCAGGACCAGGGTGACGGCGACACCGACGGCGATGGCCGTGGACGTCAGCGGGCTGGGCACGGCCACGGAGGGGCCGTCCGCCTTGGGCTCGCTGAAGAACATCAGGACGATCACCCGGATGTAGAAGAACGCCGCGATCGCCGACGAGATCACACCGACGATGACCAGCGGCATCGCCCCGCCCTGCGCCGCCGCCTTGAACACCGCGAACTTCCCGGCGAAGCCGGAGGTCAGCGGGATGCCCGCGAAGGCCAGCAGGAACACCGCGAACACCGCGGCCACCAGCGGGGAGCGCCGGCCCAGACCGGCCCACCGCGACAGGTGGGTGGCCTCGCCGCCGGCGTCCCGCACCAGCGTGACCACCGCGAACGCGCCCAGCGTCACGAACGAGTACGCCGCCAGATAGAACAGCACCGAGGAGACGCCGCTCTTGTCGATGGCGATCACGCCCGCGAGGATGAAGCCCGCGTGGGCGACCGAGGAGTACGCCAGCAGCCGCTTGACGTCGGTCTGGGTGACCGCGATCACCGCACCGATGACCATCGTCACGATGGCCACGCCCCACATCACCGGACGCCAGTCCCAGCGCAGGCCCGGCAGCACCACGTACAGCAGCCGCAGCAGCGCGCCGAACGCGGCGACCTTGGTGGCCGCGGCCATGAAGCCGGTGACCGGGGTCGGCGCGCCCTGGTAGACGTCGGGCGTCCACATGTGGAACGGCACCGCGCCGACCTTGAAGAGCAGGCCGACCGCCACCATCGCCAGGCCGATCAGCAGCAGCGCGTCGTTCTGCGTCGAGGACGCCAGCACGGGCGTGGTCTTCGCGGTGCCGTCGATCACCGACGCGATGCCGGAGTAGGAGACGGTGCCCGCGTAGCCGTAGAGCAGCGCGATGCCGAAGAGCAGGAAGGCCGAGGAGAAGGCGCCCAGCAGGAAGTACTTGACCGCCGCCTCCTGGGACATCAGGCGGTTGCGCCGGGCCAGCGCGCACAGGATGTACAGCGGCAGCGAGAAGACCTCGAGGGCGACGAACAGTGTCAGCAGGTCGTTGGCCGCCGGGAAGATCAGCATGCCGCCGACCGCGAACATCAGCAGCGGGAAGACCTCGGTGGTGGTGAAGCCGGCCCGCACGGCGGACCGCTCCTGGTCACCGCCGGGCACCGCGGAGCCCTGCGCGGCGAACGAGTCGACGTGCCGGCCGTGGGCCTTGGGGTCGAGCCGCCGCTCGGCGAAGGTGAACACCGCCACCAGCGCGACCAGCAGGATGGTGCCCTGCAGGAACAGTGCGGGGCCGTCGACGGCCACCGCGCCCATCGCGGCGATGTGCGCCTTGGTGGTGCCGTAGCCCTTCTCCGCCAGCGCGACGACCGCGGCGAACGCGGCGGCCAGGCCGACCACCGCCAGGCCGACCTGGGCGGTGTAGCGCGACTTGCGGGGCAGGAACGCCTCCACCAGCACGCCCAGCGCGGCCACACCGAAGACGATCAGCGTCGGCGACAGCTGCGCGTACTCGATGTGCGGGGACGGGAATTTCTCCGTGGCGGGCGCTGCGGCCGTCCACAGGCTGTGGACGGACGGCGCGACAGCGGATGCGCTCACTTCTTCGCCTCCAGCGCGGGCTTGGGGTCGGTCTTGTGCACGTCGGAGAGCGTGTGCTGGACCGACGGGTTGACGATGTCCGTCACCGGCTTGGGATAGACGCCGAGGAAGAGCAGCAGCGCGATCAGCGGTGCGACGACCACGAGTTCACGTGCCTTGAGGTCGGACATGCGCTCGACGCCGGCCTTGACCGGGCCGGTCATCGTGCGCTGGTAGAGCACCAGCACGTACAGGGCGGCCAGCACGATGCCCAGCGTGGCGACGATGCCGAGCACCGGGTACCGGCTGAAGGTGCCGACCAGGACCAGGAACTCGCTGACGAACGGCGCGAGTCCTGGCAGTGACAGGGTCGCCAGGCCGCCGACCAGGAAGGTGCCGGCCAGCAGGGGCGCGACCTTCTGCACCCCGCCGAAGTCGGCGATGAGCCGCGAGCCGCGGCGGGAGATCAGGAACCCGGCGACCAGCATCAACGCGGCCGTGGAGATGCCGTGGTTGACCATGTACAGCGTCGCGCCGGACTGGCCCTGGCTGGTCATCGCGAAGATGCCCAGGATGATGAAGCCGAAGTGCGACACCGAGGCATAGGCGATCAGCCGCTTGATGTCGCGCTGGCCGACCGCCAGCAGGGCGCCGTAGATGATGCTGATCACCGCGAGCACCATGATCACCGGCGTGGCCCACTTGGACGCGTCCGGGAACAGCTGGAGGCAGAACCGCAGCATCGCGAACGTGCCGACCTTGTCGACGACCGCGGTGATCAGCACGGCCACCGGGGCGGTCGACTCGCCCATCGCGTTGGGCAGCCAGGTGTGCAGCGGCCACAGCGGGGCCTTCACCGCGAAGGCGAAGAAGAAGCCGAGGAACAGCCACCGCTCGGTGGAGGTGGCCAGCTGGAACTTGCCGGCCGAGCGCGCGTTGAGGATGTCCTGCAGCGCGAAGGTGCCGGTGCCCAGCTGCTTGGCGGTGGCCGCGTACAGGCCGATCACCGCGGCCAGCATGATCAGGCCGCCCGCCAGGTTGTACAGCAGGAACTTGACCGCGGCGTAGGAGCGCTGGCGGGCCGCCTCGTCCTCACCGCCCGCGTGGGCGCGGTCCCCGAAGCCGCCGATGAGGAAGTACATCGGGATGAGCATGGCTTCGAAGAAGATGTAGAAGAGGAAGACGTCGGTGGCCTCGAAGGAGAGCACCACCATCGCCTCGACCATCAGGATCAGCGCGAAGAAGCCCTGGGTGGGCCGCCAGCGCCGGTTGGGCCCCGCGGTGTCCTCCAGCGGCTCGGCGTCGTGCCAGCCGGCCAGCATCACGAACGGGATGAGCAGCGCGGTCAGCGCCACCATGACGGCGCCGATGCCGTCGACCCCCAGGTCGTAGTGGAGGCCGAAGCTCTTCACCCAGGTGTGCGTCTCGGTGAACTGGTAGCGGGCGCCGCCCGGTTCGAACCGGAACAGCGTGACGAGCGACAGCACCAGGGTGCCGAGCGAGAACAGCAGCGCCGTGTACTTGGCGGCCGCCTTCCGGGCCGCGGGCACGGCCGCCGTGACGACCGCTCCGACCGCGGGCAGCGCGGCGGTGACCGTCAGGATGGGGAAAGAAGAGTCTGCCATGGCTGTTTCAGACCGCCCTCATCAGAAGGGTCGCGGCGACGACCACCGCGGTACCGCCGAGCATCGACACGGCGTACGACCTGACGTAGCCGTTCTGCAGCTTCCGCAGCCGGCCGGACAGGCCGCCGACCGAGGCCGCGGTGCCGTTGACGACGCCGTCCACCAGGGAGTGGTCGAGGTAGACCAGCGACCGGGTGAGGTGCTCGCCGCCGCGGACGAGGACGACGTGGTTGAAGTCGTCCTGCAGCAGGTCGCGGCGGGCGGCCCGGGTCAGCAGGCTGCCGCGGGGCGCGACCGCGGGCACCGGCCGGCGCCCGTACATCAGCCAGGCCAGGCCCACCCCGAGCACCAGCACCACCATCGTGCCCGCGGTGACGGTGCCGGCGCTCACCGGCGAGTCGCCCTCGGCGAACCCGGTGACCGGCTCCAGCCAGTGCACGAAGCGGGAGTTGATCGAGAACAGCGCACCGGCGAAGACCGAGCCGAAGGCCAGCACGACCATCGGGATCGTCATGGAGGCCGGCGACTCGTGCGGGTGCGGCTGGTGGCCCTCGGCGTCCGGCACCCAGCGCTTCTCGCCGAAGAAAGTCATCAGCATCACGCGCGTCATGTAGAACGCGGTGATGGCGGCGCCCAGCATCGCGCAGCCGCCGAGGATCCAGCCCTCGGTGCCGCCCTTCGCGAAGGCCGCCTCGATGATCTTGTCCTTGGAGAAGAAGCCGGACAGGCCGGGGAAGCCGATGATCGCCAGGTAGCCGAGGCCGAAGGTGACGAAGGTGATCGGCATGTACTTGCGCAGGCCGCCGTAACGGCGCATGTCCACCTCGTCGTTCATGCCGTGCATGACCGAACCGGCGCCCAGGAACAGCCCCGCCTTGAAGAAGCCGTGGGTGACCAGGTGCATGATCGCGAAGACGTAGCCGATCGGGCCGAGCCCGGCGGCCATGATCATGTAGCCGATCTGCGACATCGTGGAGCCGGCCAGCGCCTTCTTGATGTCGTCCTTGGCGCAACCGACGATGGCACCGAACAGCAGCGTGACCGCGCCGACGACGACCACCGCGGTCTGCGCGTCGGGCGCGGCGTTGAAGAGCGCGCCGGACCGGGTGATGAGGTACACGCCGGCGGTCACCATGGTGGCGGCGTGGATGAGGGCCGACACCGGGGTGGGGCCCTCCATCGCGTCGCCGAGCCAGGACTGCAGCGGCACCTGGGCCGACTTGCCGCACGCGGCGAGCAGCAGCATGAAGCCGATGCCGGTGAGCGTGGCGTGCTGCGTGGTGGACGCCTGGCCGACCTTCGGGAAGACGTCGGCGAAGGCGAACGAGCCGAAGGTGGTGAACATCAGCATGATCGCCACCGACAGGCCGATGTCGCCGACCCGGTTGACCAGGAACGCCTTCTTGGCGGCGGTGGCCGCGCTGGGCTTGTGCTGCCAGAAGCCGATCAGCAGGTACGAGGCGAGGCCCACGCCCTCCCAACCGGCGTACAGCAGGAAGTAGTTGTCGGCCAGCACCAGCAGCAGCATCGCCGCCAGGAACAGGTTGAGGAAGCCGAAGAACTTCCGCCGGTTCTCGTCGTGCTTCATGTAGCCGATCGAGTAGATGTGGATCAGCGAGCCCACACCGGTGATCAGCAGCACGAACGTCATGGACAGCTGGTCGAGTTGGAAGCCGACCTGGGCCTGGAAGCTCTCGACGGGCACCCAGGTGTACAGGTGCGACGTGAGGGTGCGGTGGTCCGCGCTCTTGCCCAGCATGTCGGCGAACAGCACGACGGCGAAGGCGAACGACACCAGCGCGAGCACGGTGCCGATCAGGTGGCCGGTGCGGTCGAGCCGCCGGCCTCCGGTCAGCAGCACGCCCGCGCCCAGCAGCGGCGCAGCGACGAGCAGTCCGATCAGGGTTTCCACTGTCGCAGCCCCTTACAGCTTCATGAGGTTCGCGTCGTCGACCGAGGCCGAATGGCGTGAACGGAAGATCGACACGATGATCGCGAGCCCGACCACCACCTCGGCGGCGGCGACGACCATCGTGAAGAAGGCGATCACCTGCCCGTCGAGGTTGCCGTGCATCCGGGAGAAGGTGACGAACGCCAGGTTGCAGGCGTTCAGCATCAGCTCCACGCACATGAAGACCACGATCGCGTTGCGGCGGATCAGGACGCCTGCGGCGCCGATGGTGAACAACAGCGCCGCGAGATACAGGTAGTTGGCCGGGCTCACTTGGCACCCTCCTCGGTCCGGTCAGCCCCCGCCGAAGCATCCGACGGTTCCGACGACTCCTCCGGGCCCTTGGCCTCCAGGCCCTTGCGCCCGAGCCACTCGCCCGCGCTCTGGTCCAGTGCGGCCAGCCGGCGCATCGCGTCACCGGACACGTCCCGGATCTGGCCGCGGCTGCGCAGCGTGGAGCTGACCGACAGATCGGACGTCGAACCGTCGGGCAGCAGCGCCGGGATGTCCACCGCGTTGTGCCGGGCGTAGGTGCCGGGCGCCGGCAGCGGGGTGACCTGCAGGCCCTCCCTGACGCGGGCCTGCGACAGCTCGCGCTGGGTGCGGCGCTCCTCGGTGCGCTCGCGGTGGGTGAGCACCATCGCGCCGACGGCCGCGGTGATCAGCAGCGCGCCGGTGATCTCGAAGGCCCACACGTATTTGGTGAACACCAGCCGGGCCAGGCCCTGGACGTTGCCGCCCGAGTTGGCCTGGCCGGAGCCGGCGAAGGTGTGCAGCGAGGCGTTGGAGATGCCGGCGATCAGCAGGATGCCGAAGCCGAGGCCGCACACCGCGGCCATCCACCGCTGGCCCTTGAGCGTCTCCTTCAGCGAGTCCGCCGCGGTGATGCCCACCAGCATCACGACGAACAGGAAGAGCATCATGATCGCGCCGGTGTAGACGACGATCTGCACCACGCCCAGGAAGTACGCGCCCTGGGCCAGGTAGAAGACCGCGAGCACGATCATGGTGCCGGCCAGGCACAGCGCACTGTGCACCGACTTCTTCATCAGGACGGTGCCGAGCGCGCCGAGGACGGCGACGGTGCCGAGCACCCAGAACTGGACGGCCTCACCGCTGGAGGTCCGGGTCATCTCCGCGGCCAGCGACATCGTCGGCGACGCCGGCGCCAGCGCGGACAGGGCGGTCATCATCCCTCGGCCCCCGTTCCCGCCGGCTTGCCGTTCCCGCCGGCGCTCTCGTTCCCGCCCTCGGCGCCCTGGCCGTCGACCGTCTCGTCAGGCTTCTCGCCCTTGGAGACCGCGACCTGGCGGACTGTGCCCGGCGCGGCCTCGGTGACCTCGCCGCGGTAGTAGTCGCCCTCGTCCATGCCGGGGAAGATCGCGTGCGGGCTGTCGACCATGCCCTCCTGCAGGCCGGCCAGCAGCTGCTCCTTGGTGAAGATCAGCGACTCGCGGGTGCGGTCGGCGAGTTCGTACTCGTTGGTCATCGTGAGCGCCCGCGTGGGGCACGCCTCGATGCACAGGCCGCACAGGATGCAGCGGGCGTAGTTGATCTGGTAGACGCGGCCGTACCGCTCGCCCGGGGAGTAGCGCTCCTCCTCGGTGTTGTCCGCGCCCTCCACGTAGATCGCGTCGGCCGGGCAGGCCCAGGCGCACAGCTCGCAGCCGATGCACTTCTCCAGGCCGTCCGGGTGCCGGTTGAGCTGGTGGCGGCCGTGGAACCGCGGTGCGGTGGGCTTCTTGTACTCCGGGTACTGCTCGGTCAGGCGCTTCTTGAACATGGCCTTGAAGGTCACGCCGAAGCCTGCGACCGGGCCGAGGAACTCAGGCATCGCCGTCCTCCTTCTTCTCCGTCTCCGCAGCGTCCGCTTCGGATGATCCGTTCGCGCCCACCAGTTGGGGCTGCGTGCGGCTGGGGCGCCGCGGCACCCGCTCGGCCTGCTGGCCGGGCAGCGGCGGTACCGGGTAGCCGCCGGCCATCGGGTCGAACCGCTCGGGGGGCGCGAGCGCGCCGCCCTCGCCGGCCGCGCGCTTCTCCTCGCGGTCCCGGAACAGGTCCACGATCAGCGAGAGCAGCAGCAGGGCCAGCACCCCGCCGCCGATATAGAGCACGATCTTGGTGAAGTCGTAGTTCTCGTTGCGCATCGCGCGGACCGCGGCGACCAGCATCAGCCAGACCATCGAGACCGGGATGAGCACCTTCCAGCCGAGCTTCATCAGCTGGTCGTAGCGGACCCGGGGCAGGGTGCCGCGCAGCCAGATGAAGAAGAACAGCAGCAGCTGGACCTTGACGATGAACCAGAGCATCGGCCACCAGCCGTGGTTCGCACCCTCCCAGAAGGTGGACACCGGCCACGGGGCGCGCCAGCCGCCGAGGAACAGGGTGGTGGCGACCGCGGAGACCGTCACCATGTTCACGTACTCGGCGAGCATGAACAGCGCGAACTTGATCGAGCTGTACTCGGTGTTGAAGCCGCCGACCAGGTCGCCCTCGGACTCGGGCATGTCGAACGGCGCGCGGTTGGTCTCGCCGACCATCGTCGCGATGTACACCAGGAACGACACCGGCAGCAGGATCACGTACCAGCGGTCGTGCTGCGAGGCGACGATCGTGGAGGTCGACATCGAACCGGAGTAGAGGAACACCGCGGCGAAGGCCAGGCCCATCGCGATCTCGTAGGAGATCATCTGCGCCGAGGCGCGCAGGCCGCCGAGCAGCGGGTACGTCGAACCGGACGACCAGCCGGCCAGCACGATGCCGTAGATGCCGACGGACGCGGTGGCCAGGATGTAGAGCATGCCGATCGGCAGGTCGGTCAGCTGCAGCGCGGTGCGCTGCCCGAAGATCGACACCTCGTTGTCGGCGGGCCCGAACGGGACCACCGCGAAGGCCATGAACGCCGGGATGGCGGCGACGACCGGCGCGAGGATGAAGACCACCTTGTCCGCGCGCTTGACGACGACGTCTTCCTTGAGCATCAGCTTCACGCCGTCGGCCAGCGACTGCAGCATGCCCCAGGGGCCGTGCCGGTTCGGGCCGATGCGCAGCTGCATCCAGGCGACGACCTTGCGCTCCCAGACGATGGAGATCAGCACCGTCAGCATCGCGAACGCGAAGCAGAAGACCGCCTTGATGACGATCAGCCACCACACGTCGTGGCCGAAGAACGACAGGTCCTCGGTGGTGGCGGCGAGTTGGCTGCCGCCGGTGAACAGGGCGGTCATCGCGTTCCCTCCACGCTTTCGCCTTCGTGGGCGGCGGCAGCCGCGCCGATGCCGACGACCTGCCCGGGGCGGGCCCCGGTGTCCGACGCGACCCCGCCGCCGGTGGAGTTCAGCGGCAGCCAGACCACGCGGTCGGGCATCGGCGTGACCTGCAGCGGCAGTGTCGTGGTGCCGGCCGGTCCGGTGACGGTGAGCAGCCCGCCGTCCTCGACCCCGGCCTCGGCGGCCGTGGTGGCCGACAGCCGGGCGACGGCCGCGTGCCGGGTGGCGGCCAGCGCGTCGTCGCCGTCCTGCAGCCGGCCCTGGTCGAGCAGCATCCGGTGGCCGGCGAGCACCGCCTGGCCCTGGTCGGGCCGCGGCAGCGGCACCGAGCCGGCCAGCGGGGCGGCGCCGCGGGCGCCCGACCAGGCGCCGATCCGGTCGAGTTCGGCGCGGGCCTGCGCCGGGCCGGACAGGCCGAGCGCCACGTCGAGCGCGTCGGCGAGCATCGTCAGCACGCGGGCGTCGGGCAGCTGGTGCCGGGTGGTGGCCTGGTCGGGCTTGATCGCGGCCTCGAACATCCGCACCCGGCCCTCCCAGTTGAGGAAGGTGCCGGCCTTCTCGGCGACCGCCGCGACCGGCAGCACCACGTCGGCCCGCTCGGTGACCTCGCTGGGCCGCAGCTCCAGGCTGACCAGGAAGTCGACGGCGTCCAGCGCGGCCCTGGCGCGGGCCGGGTCGGGCAGGTCCGCGACCTCGACGCCGCCGACGAGCAGCGCCTTCAGCTCGCCGGACGCGGCGGCCTCGACGATCTCGCCGGTGTCCCGGCCGGTACGGGTGGGCAGTGCGGGCAGGCCCCAGATCCGGGCGACCTCCTCGCGGGCCCGCGGGTCGGTGACCGGGCGGCCGCCGGGCAGCAACCCGGGCAGCGCACCCGCCTCGACCGCGCCCCGCTCGCCGGCCCGGCGCGGGATCCACGCCAGGGCGGCGCCGGTGGCGGTGGCCAGCCGCAGCGCCGCGGTCAGCGCGCCGGGCACGGCGGCGAGCCGCTCCCCGACGAGGATGACCGCGCCCTGCGCGCGCAGCGCCTCGGCGGCCTGCCGGCCCGTCTCGTCCAGGCCGACACCGCCGGCCAGCGCGTCCAGCCACTCCGGCTCGGTGCCGGGCGCGGCCGGCAGCAGGATGCCGCCGGCCTTGTCCAGGCCGCGGGTGGCGTGGGTGGCCAGCGCGTAGGTCTGCTGCTTGCGGGTGCGGTGCGCCTTGCGCAGCCGCAGGAAGACGTTGGGCGCCTCCTCCTCGGACTCCAGCCCGGCCAGCAGCACGGCCGGGGCCTCCTCCAGCGCCCGGTGGGTGAGCCCGCCGCCGGCCGGCAGGTCGACGCCGCGCCCGGCGACCGCGGCGGCCAGGAAGTCGGCCTCCTCCGCGGAGTGCGCGCGGGCCCGGAAGTCCACGTCGTTGGTGCCGAGCACCACCCGGGCGAACTTGGCGTAGGCGTAGGCGTCCTCGACGGTGACCCGGCCGCCGGCGAGCACGGCCGCCCGGCCGTGCGCCGCGGTCAGGCCGGCCGCGGCCGCGGCGAGCGCCTCGGGCCAGCTGGCCGGGACCAGCTCGCCGTCGGCGTTGCGCACCAGCGGCTGGGCGATCCGGTCAGGCCGCTGCGCGTAGCGGAAGCCGAACCGGCCCTTGTCGCACAGCCACTCCTCGTTGACCTCGGGGTCGTCGGCGGCCATCCGCCGCATGACCTTGCCGCGCCGGTGGTCGGTGCGGGTCGCGCAGCCGGCCGAGCAGTGCTCGCACACCGACGGCGACGACACCAGGTCGAACGGGCGGGACCGGAAGCGGTACGCGGCCGAGGTGAGCGCGCCGACCGGGCAGATCTGGATGGTGTTGCCGGAGAAGTACGACTCGAACGGGTCGCCCTCGCCGATGCCGACCTGCTGCAGGGCGCCGCGCTCCAGCAGCTCGATCATCGGGTCGCCGGCGATCTGGTTGCTGAACCGGGTGCAGCGCGCGCACAGCACGCAGCGCTCGCGGTCCAGCAGCACCTGCGCCGAGATCGGCACCGGCTTCTCGTAGGTCCGCTTGCGGCCCTCGAACCGGGTGTCCGGGTCGCCGACCTGCATGGCCTGGTTCTGCAGCGGGCACTCGCCGCCCTTGTCGCAGACCGGGCAGTCCAGCGGGTGGTTGATCAGCAGCAGCTCCATCACGCCGCGCTGCGCCTTCTCGGCCACCGGCGAGGTGAGCTGGGTGCTGATCACCATCCCGTCGGTGCAGGTGATGGTGCAGGAGGCGACGGGCTTGCGCTGCCCCTCGATCTCCACGATGCACTGGCGGCAGGCACCGGCCGGGTCGAGCAGGGGGTGGTCGCAGAACCGCGGGATCTCGATCCCGAGCAGCTCCGCGGCCCTGATGACCAGGGTGCCCTTGGGGACGGAGACCGCGATGCCGTCGATGGTGACGGAGATCAGGTCCTCCGGCGGCACCGCCTGCCCGCCCCCGGCGGGTGCGTTGGTAGTGACGGTCACGCGTTGACCTCCGTACGGGACTTGTCGGCCCAGGCGGTGGAGCGGGCCGGGTCGAACGGGCAGCCCCTGCCGTCGATGTGCTCCTCGTACTCCGCGCGGAAGTACTTCAGAGAGGAGAAGATCGGGGCGGCGGCGCCGTCGCCCAGCGCGCAGAAGGACTTGCCGTTGACGTTGTCGGCGATGTCGTAGAGCTTGTCGAGGTCCTCGTGGTGGCCCTTGCCCGCCTCGATGTCGCGCAGCAGCTGGACCAGCCAGTAGGTGCCCTCGCGGCAGGGGGTGCACTTGCCGCACGACTCGTGGGCGTAGAACTCGGTCCACCGGGTGACCGCCCGCACCACGCAGGTCGTCTCGTCGAAGCACTGCAGGGCCTTGGTGCCGAGCATGGATCCGGCGGCGCCCACGCCCTCGTAGTCCAGCGGGACGTCGAGGTGCTCGTCGGTGAACATCGGGGTGGAGGAGCCGCCCGGCGTCCAGAACTTCAGCCGGTGGCCGGGCCGCATGCCGCCGCCCATCTCCAGCAGCTGGCGCAGGGTGATGCCGAGCGGGCCCTCGTACTGGCCGGGCCGGGCCACGTGCCCGGACAGCGAGTACAGCGTGAAGCCCGGGGACTTCTCGCTGCCCATCGACCGGAACCACTCCTTGCCGCGCTGGATGATCGCGGGAACCGACGCGATGGACTCGACGTTGTTCACCACGGTGGGGCAGGCGTAGAGCCCCTCGACGGCGGGGAAGGGCGGCCGGAGCCTCGGCTGGCCGCGCCGGCCCTCCAGCGAGTCCAGCAGCGCGGTCTCCTCACCGCAGATGTACGCGCCGGCACCGGCGTGCACGGTCAGCTCCAGGTCGAAGCCGCTGCCCTTGATGTTCTTGCCGAGGTAGCCGGCGGCGTACGCCTCGCGGACCGCCTCGTGCAGCCGGCGCAGCACCGGGACCGTCTCACCGCGGAGGTAGATGAAGGCATGGTGGGAGCGGATCGCCCAGCACGCGATGACGATGCCCTCGATCAGCGAGTGCGGGTTGGCGAAGAGCAGCGGGATGTCCTTGCAGGTCCCCGGCTCGGACTCGTCGGCGTTGACCACCAGGTAGTGCGGCTTGCCGTCGCCCTGCGGGATGAACTGCCACTTCATGCCGGTCGGGAAGCCGGCGCCGCCGCGGCCGCGCAGCCCCGAGTCCTTGACGTAGGCGATCACGTCGTCCGGCGCCATGGCCAGCGCCTTGGTGAGCGCCTGGTAGCCCTCATGCCTGCGGTAGGTGTCCAGCGTCCATGAACGCGGGTCGTCCCAGAACGCCGACAGGACGGGCGCGAGCAGCTTCTCGGCCGGTTCCACGGTCATCACTCGCCGTCCTCCTCGGTCACGTCGGTGCCCGCCGGCTCCGCGCGCGGCGGCACGACCCGGGCCGCGGCGACCTCGCCGCGGTGCAGCTTCAGACCGGCCAGCGACGCCGGACCCGCACCGCCGCCCGCCTCGACCGCGCCCTCGCGCTCGTCGGGGAAGCCGGCCAGGATGCGGGCGGTCTGCCGGTAGCCGCAGAGCGGGGCGCCGCGCGTGGGGCGCACCTCGCGGCCGGCGATCAGGTCGTCGACCATCGCCTTCGCGGACTCCGGGGTCTGGTTGTCGAAGAACTCCCAGTTGACCATCACCACGGGCGCGAAGTCGCAGGCCGCGTTGCACTCGATGTGCTCCAGCGTGACCTTGCCGTCGGCGGTGGTCTCGTCGTTGCCGATCCCCAGGTGCTGCTGCAGCTCCTCGAAGATGGCGTCGCCGCCCATCACCGCGCACAGCGTGTTGGTGCACACGCCCACCTGGTACTCGCCGCTCGGCTTGCGGCGGTACATGGTGTAGAAGGTGGCGACCGCGGTGACCTCGGCGGTGGTGAGGTCCAGGACCTCGGCGCAGAAGCGGATGCCGGTGCGGGTGACGTACCCCTCCTCGGACTGCACCAGGTGCAGCAGCGGCAGCAGGGCGCTGCGCGAACCGGGGTAGCGGGCGATCACCTCGCGGGCGTCGTTCTCCAACCGGGCCCGGACGTCGGCCGGGTAGTCCGGCGCGGGCATCTCGGGGATTCCCAGGGACACTTCGCCGCTCATCGGTCGACACCTCCCATCACGGGGTCGATGGACGCCACCGCGACGATGACGTCGGCCACCTGGCCGCCCTCGCACATCGCGGCCATGGACTGCAGGTTGCTGAAGGAGGGGTCGCGGAAGTGGACCCGGTAGGGGCGGGTGCCGCCGTCGCTGACCACGTGCACGCCCAGCTCGCCCTTCGCGGACTCCACCGCGGCGTACGCCTGGCCGGGCGGGACCCGGAAGCCTTCGGTGACGAGCTTGAAGTGGTGGATCAGGGCCTCCATCGAGGTGCCCATGATCTTCTTGATGTGGTCGAGGGAGTTGCCCATGCCGTCCGGACCGAGCGCGAGCTGCGCGGGCCAGGCGATCTTCTTGTCCTCGACCATCACCGGGCCGGGCTCCAGCCGGTCCAGGCACTGCTCGACGATCCGCAGGCTCTGCGCCATCTCGTGCAGCCGGACCAGGAAGCGGCCGTAGGAGTCGCAGGTGTCGGTGGTCGGCACCTCGAACTCGTAGTTCTCGTAACCGCAGTACGGGTCGGACTTGCGCAGGTCGTGCGGCAGGCCGGCGGCGCGCAGGATCGGGCCGGTGGCGCCGAGCGACATGCAGCCGGCCAGGTCCAGGTAGCCGACGTCCTGCATGCGGCCCTTGAAGATGGGGTTGCCGGTGGCGAGCTTGTCGTACTCCGGCAGGTTCTTGCGGAACTTCTTGACGAACTCCCTGACCTGGTCGACCGCGCCGGGCGGCAGGTCCTGGGCGAGGCCGCCGGGGCGGACGTACGCGTGGTTCATCCGCAGGCCGGTGACCAGCTCGAAGATGTCGAGGATCATCTCGCGGTCGCGGAAGCCGTAGATCATGATCGTGGTGGCGCCCAGCTCCATGCCGCCGGTGGCGATGCAGACCAGGTGCGAGGCGATCCGGTTGAGCTCCATCAGCAGCACGCGGATGACGCTCGCCCGGTCCGGGACCTGGTCGGTGATGCCGAGCAGCTTCTCCACGGCCAGGCAGTACGCCGTCTCGTTGAACAGCGGCGTGAGGTAGTCCATGCGCGTCACGAACGTGGACCCCTGGGTCCACGTCCGGAACTCCATGTTCTTCTCGATGCCGGTGTGCAGGTAGCCGATGCCGGAGCGGGCCTCGGTGACCGTCTCGCCGTCGATCTCCAGGATCAGCCGGAGCACCCCGTGGGTGGAGGGGTGCTGCGGACCCATGTTGACGATGATCCGCTCGTCGTCCGCCTTGGCGACGGACTCGGCGAGCTCGTCCCAGTCGCCACCGGTGACGGTGAAGACCCGGCCTTCGGTGGTCTCCCGCTCCTCCGCCTGGGTCGGCGCGTGGGGGGTGCCGGGTGTGCTGTGGGTGGACATCAGCTGTACGACCTCCGCTGGTCGGGAGCCGGAATCTGGGCGCCCTTGTACTCGACGGGGATGCCGCCGAGCGGGTAGTCCTTGCGCTGCGGATGGCCGGGCCAGTCGTCCGGCATCATGATCCTGGTCAGCGCCGGGTGGCCGTCGAAGACGATCCCGAAGAAGTCGTACGTCTCGCGCTCGTGCCAGTCGTTCGTCGGGTACACCGGGACCAGCGAGGGCACGTGCGGGTCGGCGTCCGGCGCGCTCGTCTCGACCCGGATCAGCCGTCCGTGGGTGATCGACCGCAGGTGGTAGACGGCGTGCAACTCGCGTCCCTGCTCGCCCGGGTAGTGCACGCCGCTGACGCCGGTGCACAGCTCGAAGCGCAGCGCGGGGTCGTCGCGCAGCGTCCTGGCGACCTGCAGCAGGTGCTCGCGGGCGATGTGGAAGGTGACCTCGCCGCGGTCGACGACCACCTTCTCGATCGCGTCGCCGGGGACCAGGCCCTGCTCCTCCAGCGCGCCCTCGAGTTCGTCGGCGATCTCGTCGAAGACCCCGCCGTACGGCCGGGCGGTCGCGCCGGGCAGCCGCACGGTGCGGACCAGGCCGCCGTATCCGGAGGTGTCGCCGCCGTTGTTCGCGCCGAACATGCCGCGGCGGACGCCGATCACCTCGCCGGTGTCGTCGCGCTGCGTGGGCAGGTTCTCGCCGTTGCCGCCGTTGCCGTTGCCGCCGTTGGGCGTCGCGGGTGCGTCGCTCATCGCAGGAGCCCCTTCATCTCGATCGTCGGGAGCGCCTTGCGGGCCGCCTCCTCCGCCTCGCGGGCGGCCGCCTCGCGGTTCACGCCGAGCTTGGAGTGCTGGATCTTCTCGTGGAGCTTGAGGATCGCGTCCAGCAGCATCTCGGGCCGCGGCGGGCAGCCGGGCAGGTAGATGTCGACCGGCACGATGTGGTCGACGCCCTGCACGATCGCGTAGTTGTTGAACATCCCGCCGCTGGAGGCGCAGACGCCCATCGAGATGACCCACTTGGGATTCGGCATCTGGTCGTAGACCTGCCGCAGCACGGGCGCCATCTTCTGGCTCACCCGGCCGGCGACGATCATCAGGTCGGCCTGCCGCGGCGAGCCGCGGAAGACCTCCATGCCGAACCGGGCCATGTCGTACCGCCCGGCACCGGTGGTCATCATCTCGATGGCGCAGCAGGCCAGGCCGAAGGTCGCGGGGAAGACCGACGCCTTTCGCACCCACCCTGCCGCGGTCTCCACCGTCGTGAGCAGGAATCCGCTCGGCAGCTTCTCTTCGATACCCATGGGTTGGCTCCTGGTCTCCTCGGTCCCCTGGTCCCCTCGTCAGCCCGCTCGCTCGTCCGCTAGTCCCACTCCAGGCCGCCGCGCCGCCACACGTACGCGTAGGCGACGAAGACGGTGAGGACGAAGAGGAGCATCTCGACGAGCCCGAACATCCCCAGCCGGTCGAAGGTGACGGCCCAGGGGTAGAGGAAGACGATCTCGATGTCGAAGACGATGAAGAGCATCGCCGTCAGGTAGTACTTGATCGGGAAGCGGCCACCGCCGGCCGGCGTGGGAGTGGGCTCGATGCCGCACTCGTACGCTTCCAACTTGGCCCGGTTGTAGCGCTTCGGGCCGATAATCGAGGCCATCACCACGGAGAAGATCGCGAAGCCGGCCGCGAGGCCTCCCAACACGAGGATGGGCGCGTAGGCGTTCACCGTCCCCCGCTCCTTCCAGTCGACAGTGACTGATATGCACGGACCGTGACTTCCGGTCTGCGCTGCGTCACGAAAACACGAAGATCGCGTCTATGTGAGGCAGTTCACAAGCCCAAGTCGCCTGCATCCTATGCCTCCCGGTCTGTGATCTGCGACACGGGGGTGGGGACCAGCTTTGTGATCTCCACCACCTGGCGAACGATCATGAAGTCGGATGAGCGGTGATCATGTGGCGCATGCGGGCCAAACGATCACTTCGCGTCATATTCAACGGCGTTCCTGCTGGTCAGCATACTGCGCGCATTATCAAGTGATCATCGATCGAGGCAAATTCGCCCTGGACCGGACCCCGTGATAGCGCCGCCGCCCCCGGGGGTCGGGAGGGCGGATCCCGGGAAACCCGCAGGGATCGCGCGCGTGAACGCGTGCACGAACGCATACGTAACCGGACGCCAGAAAACGGACCAAAGCGCCTGAGCGGCAAGATCACGAAAAGGGCATTTGAGCCGTGAGCACGTCAACTGTGGTGCATCCCACCTTTGTTGAACGGAACCATTCGTTCCTGATAGCCAGTGACGCATGTCCCCGAACTCACCCAGGACGCCGATGTCCGATTCGCATACCCATACAGGCCGCCGACGGCACGCGGCGCCCCGCGACGCCAAGTGGGCGCGCAGGGCCGGACTCGTCGGCGGTGTCGTCAGCGCGCTCGCTCTCAGCGGCGCGGCCGCTCCGGCCATGGCCGACAACACGCACCACTCCGCGCCCACGGGCGCTCACGCACCGCAGGCCGCCGACGCCGCCGCGACGCTGACAACGCTGTCCACCGTCGTCACCACCCGCCAGGCCGCGGCCGCGCTGGAGC
The DNA here is from genome assembly GCF_044333795.1 of Streptomyces sp. NPDC020917. Lineage (NCBI taxonomy): Bacteria > Bacillati > Actinomycetota > Actinomycetes > Kitasatosporales > Streptomycetaceae > Streptomyces > Streptomyces sp. NPDC020917. Next base: position 128,458 of record NZ_JBIRRR010000015.1, read on the forward strand.
AGGACGCCATCGACGTCTCGCTCGCCGCCGCCAAGGAGCGGGCCGCGACCGACGCGAAGAAGGCCGCCGCGGCGAAGAAGAAGGCGGCCGACGCCGCCGCCGCGAAGGCCGAGGCCGCCGCGCAGGCCGCCAAGGAGCGGGCCGCAGCCCAGGCCGCCGCGTCGCGCTCCGCGCAGCGCACGCCGCTCAGCGTGACCGCGAAGACCACCGCGGCCACCAGTTCGTCCGCGAGCCCCGCGCCCGCGTCGTCGAGCAAGGTCGACCAGCTGATCGTCTTCCTCAAGTCCCAGATAGGCAAGCCGTACGTGTACGGCGCCACAGGACCGGGCTCCTACGACTGCTCCGGGCTCACCCAGGTCGCCTTCGGCACCGTCGGCGTGAACCTGCCGCGCACCTCGCAGGACCAGTCCACGGTCGGCACCCCGGTGTCGATCTCCGCGCTGCAGCCCGGCGACCTCATCTTCTGGGGCGGCCAGGGCAGCGCGTACCACGTGGGCGTCTTCATCGGGAACGGCCAGTACCTGGACGCGGCCAACTCCTCGACGCCGGTGGGCATTCACCAGATGGCCGACTACATGCCCGACTGGGCGGTCCGGGTCCTCTGACCGGACCGGACACGGCCTGACCTGACGCGGCCCGACGGACGCGGCCCGGCTTGACGCGGGCCCGGCCCGACCGGAACAGCCGCGCACACGACGGCGGAGGCCGCCGCACGCCCCTGGCAGGGAAGCGTGCGGCGGCCTCCGCTGCGTGCGGGTGCCACTGCGTGCGGCCTCCGCTGCGTGGGGGGCGCGGCTCACACCAGCCAGGCGCCGTCCCTCATCAGCAGCCGGCTCTTGAGCTCGGCGACGGTCCCCCAGGCCCGCAGCACCTGCGGGGTCACCTGGTAGAAGTCGTAGCGCTCCGGGTCCAGGCGCGGGTCCCAGCCGTCCTTGGCGGCGAAGCCGTCGCCCACGCCGGGCGGCAACTCCTGTGCGGTGTACGTCCGTACGGACCCCTCGACCTGCACGACGTCCCGCGTGGTCCCGAAGCACAGCCGGACCGTGCCGGACTCCTGGAGGTTCGCGCCGGTCGGGTTGTCGGGCCGGGTGGACAGCCACACCGCCTCGCCGTCCCACCAGAACGTCAGCGGCACCAGCGTGGGCACGCCCTCCGCGGAGGCCGTCGCCACCCACACGTCGAGGTCCCCGGCCAGCCGCCGCAGCGCGTCGTCCTTGCGCTGCTCCCGCGTCCGCGGCCCCTCCGTACTCTTCTCCTCCGTGTCCTGCACGGCGTTCTGCGTCATGCCGCCACGCTATCCACGCCCCCCGCTCCCCCGCCTCGGTCCCAGGGCGTAGGACCAGCGCCCCCCGCGCCCGCGGGCGCCGGCGGCGGGGGCGGTGGCCGCAACGGGCGGGGTCAGTCCCAGCCGTGGAGGGAGACCGCCTGGCCTCCGGAGAGGTAGGAGCGGAGGGCTTCCGCGGTGCTGGGAACGAAGGAGCCGGGAAGGGCGTCGGTGGGAATCCAGCGGACCTGGGCGTGTTTGCGGGGCTCGCGGTTCTCGGGCTCGCCGGACCAAGCGCGGGTGGCGAAGACGACAGTGAGGAAGCCGTTGGGGGATTCGACGCCCCAAGCGCCGTGGATGATGTGCGCGATCCGCAGGGCCTCGGGCGGGACGATCAGGCCGGTCTCCTCGCGGAGTTCCCGCACCGCCGTCTCCGTGATCGGCTCCCCCGGTTCGCTCTTGCCGACCGGCAGGTCCCACATGCCCTGGGCGAACTTGGCCTGTTCGCCGCGCTGGAGCAGGACGACACGGTCGCGGACCGTGTCGTGGACGATGACGGCGGCGACCAGCAGCGTCATGGACTCCGCTGCGGGCGGGAGAGCTCGGGAGCGGTCGTGGGTGTTCGGCTGAACCACGGGATTCCCTTCGTCGGCCATCGGTAGGGACCTAGGCAACTGCTGCGCGTGCCCGCCGGGCAAGCTCTGCGGCTCCTGGGACTTTGCGCCGCTGGTAGACCGCGAGGGTCGAGCGCAGCGACGCGATCGCCTTGCGGGCGCGGTCCGACGTCATGCCGTCCATCAAGTCGAGCGCCTGAGCCCAGGCTGTCACAGCCTCGTCGGCCCGCGCCTGAGCGGCGAGGCTGTCGCCGAGGTCGGCGTACGTGAGCGCGTGGACGCGCTTGTAGGTGACCGCGTCCCACCGGTTGAGGGCCGCGCGGTGCTGCCGCTCAGTTCCGACGTGGTCGGCGAGGTCGGTCAGCGTACGCGCGGTGTGGCTGGCAACCGTACCCTCAGCGGGACCGCTGACGAGGGAAAACGTGGCCTGAGGGCGGCTGTCGCGACCGAGGGCGTCCTCCGAGGCGAGCAGCGCGCGAGCCGCCCGTGCGTTCTCGCCTGCGGCAGCGTAGGCGCGAGCATGGGTGATGTGGAGCAGAGCTTCCGTCCGGCCGTCGACGTGACCGAGTCCACGCACCAGAGCGCCTTCGATCAGTGCGACGCAGTGGCGTGGTTGTTTGAGGCTGAGTGCCTGATGGGCGAGGGCGCGCATCATCCAGGCCGCGTGCCCGTGCGGGTCAGCCTCGCAAGCCAGTTGGTGACCGACGTGGTAGTAGCGCTGGGCAGCGCCCTCATGGCCGAGGTCGTGGTGTTTCCAGCCCGCGAGGTACGCCAGTTCGGCGACGGCTCCGAAAGCAGCCGCGCGACAACGGTCGTTGGGGAATCGCGCCCGCAGCATCGGGGCAGCCGTGTCGGCGAGATAGGCGCTGACGGTGGTCAGCCCATGACCACCGCCGAGGCGTTCGTCCGCCGCGCTGAACGCGGCGGTGATGTGGCGGACGACCTCGATGTCCGCCTCGCCCACTCGCGTGTGCCCGCAACGGGCCCGGAGCGTACGGGCGGTGGCCTCATGGTCGTACTCAAGGGGCATGGCCACACCGGCGCTTGTGAAGGCCGCCACCGCAAGGAAGCGACGGCGTTCCGCCTCCGCCCGGCCCAAGTCCGTTGCCGTGATGACCGGGTCGATGTCAGAAGGCAGCAGCTCGGAGAGTGCCCTCAGCCCGATTTCCGTCAGCGTGACCGGCCGGGCCGCCCGGCGGGAGAGCGCCTCAGCCAGATATTGACCCGCTTGCCCGGTCGGCTTTGCGCCGTTGACCCAGTGCGCGACTGCGGACTTGTTGGTCTGGAGCATCTCGCCGTTCTCGGCCGCGATGCGCCGGACGTCCTTCGCCAGCGCGTCGTACGTGCACCCAACCGCGGCAATGGCCTCGCGAAGCTGCGTGTTCGGCTTCCTCGGGGTCGCCACGACACCTCCGTGCAGGGTTAAACCGCGTATACCGGTCCGTCCGCTCACCACGCTACCCACTATGCGTGACCGCCGCTTCACTGATCGAGAGCAAGGCAACCGCCGGGTCTGATCGACGGCGACGAGTTAAGGACGCGATCGATGAACGCAACACCGACCGTGCGCATGAGCGACGTGGCCCGGCAGTGGCCGTCCTCCCCGCGAGCCGTCGGCCAGGCACGTCGGCAACTGGCATCGTTCATGGGTGAGGTGGGGCTCGCCGCCCTTTCGGACGTGGCGACTCTGGTGCTGTCGGAGCTGATGACGAACGCGCTGCGGCATGGGCGCACAACCAAGGAGGACGGGATTGCGACGCGTTTCGTGCCGATGGACGGCGGAATGCGGATCGAGGTGTACGACGCCGGACAGGCGCAGCCCGCGCTGAAGCGAGCCGGTGGGGACGACGAGAGCGGCAGGGGCCTGGCCCTGGTGGACGCGCTGACCGGTGGGCGGTGGGGCGTCCTGGACGGCAAGAGCAACGGCAAGGCCGTATGGGCGCTGGTCACGCCCGACGAGCTGGATCAGGCTGCCCCCATGCTGTCGCCGAGCGCACCGCCGCCCCTCGCGGAAGGCTTCCGCACGACCGAGTTCGTCCCCGCCCTGTTACCCGTGTGCGACGCGGGCCGCACGCTGCCCGATCACCTCATGGCCGTGGCCGGCGCATTCGACCCGACCGACACCACCGAGCCCGAGGACGTCGAACACGACTTGAGGTGTGTCCTGCAGGCGCACACCGCCGGTGACCATCACGCCCACGTCCTGCACCTCGACGGCCACGACTCCGGCGCGGTCTGGGCCCGCTGGGACCACAGCTCCGGCGGGAACAGTGATGACGCCCCGATCACGCTGACCGTCTTGCCGGACTGCCGCGTCCGCGCCCCCGAGCCACTGGACGAGACGTGCAGCCAGTACGCCGGCCACCCAGGCGGCCACTGCTACGAGCTCACCAACCCCTGGCGTCCCACCACCGCTCCGGCAACGGCCACGGAACGTCCACGGCGACTATGACCGGGCTGCTGCTCCCGCCAGCCGGGTGGTCAGGTGGTGCAGCTCCACGGCGAGCGGCTGAAGCGTACGGCGTCGCCCGAGCCTGGCGGGAAGCCGTCGGGCACTGGCGGGTCACGATCCTGTGCGGATGACGAAACCGGGGGATCGGGGGGCGTACCCGGGGCCGGTGGTGCCGGTAGTCTCCATGCCGCCAAGAGGACGTAAAGAAGCGGCATTTCACGGGGACGAGGACGGTTCGACATGAGCTCGGGGGACAGCACGGTTTTCCAGCCGCTGGCGGCGGACGACCCGGAGGCCGTGGGGAGTTACCGCCTCGCGGCCCGGCTCGGCGCCGGCGGCATGGGCAAGGTGTACCTGTCGTACACCCCGGCCGGGCGGCCGGTGGCGGTCAAGGTGATCCGGCCGGAGCTGGCCGAAGACCCGGACTTCCGGCGGCGGTTCGCGCAGGAGGTGCAGTCCGCGCAGCGGGTGCAGGGCCTGTACACCGCGCCGGTCATCGACAGCGACGCGAACGGCTCGCCCCCCTGGCTCGCCACCGCGTACGTGCAGGGGCCGACACTGTCCTCGGCCGTCGTCCAGCACGGCGCGCTGCCGGTGGAGACGGTGCTGCTGCTCGTCGCCGGCATCGCCGAGGCCCTGCAGGCGGTGCACGCCGCGGGCCTGGTGCACCGCGACCTCAAGCCGTCCAACGTGCTGCTGGCCGCCGACGGCCCGCGCGTCATCGACTTCGGCATCGCCCGCGCCGCGGACGCCACCGCGCTCACCGACAGCGGCGTCACCGTCGGCACCCCCGCCTTCATGGCGCCCGAGCAGGCCGCCATGCGCGAGATCACCCCGGCCACCGACGTCTTCGCGCTCGGCCAGGTCGCCGCGTACGCCGCCCTGGGCGCCCCCGCGTACGGCGAGGGCCCGTCGCACGCCGTGCTGTACCGGATCGTGCACGAGGAACCCGAACTGTCCGCGCTGCCCGAGCAGTTGAGGGCGCTGGTGGCACGCTGCCTGGAGAAGGACCCGGCCCGTCGCCCCTCGACCGCGGAGGTCGTCACCCTCTGCCAGGCCGCGTCGGAGGGGACCCAGCTGCGCCGCCCCGACCAGTGGCTGCCCGGCGCGCTCGCCGCCGAGATCCCGCGGCACGCGCTGCCCGGCTACACCCCGACGCAGTCGGCGGGCACTCCGCCGCCCGGCGTCACCCGCCCCGACGGCGAGGCGCCCGGGCCCTACCAGCCGACGCAGACCGCGCCCACGCCGCCGCCCACCGCGCCGCCGTCCACCGGCCCCCACCAGCCCACGCAGGCCGCCGGGTCGTCGACGGCCTACCAGGCGACCCAGGCGGCGGGCACGCCGCCGCCCGGCGGACCCGTGCCGCCGCCCACCCCGCCGCCGGGCGCCGGGTACGGGCCCGGCACCGGCGCGTACCCGCCGGTGCAGCAGCCGTCCTATCCGCAGCACGGCGGCCCGGCGGGCTACGGCTACCCGCAGCAGCAGCACCCGATGGCGATGCACGGCGCTCCCGGCCCGCACGGCGGGGTGCCCCGGCCGCTGCCGCTCCCGCCGAAGAAGAGCAAGGCGGTGTACATCGTGCCCGCCGTCATCGCGGTGTTCGTGCTGGCCGTCGTGGTGCCGCTGGTGGTCAAGGCGGGCGGCGGCGGCAAGGACGACAACGCCGGGAAGAGCGGCGGCAGCAGCTCGGCACCGTCGCAGCACTCCACCGGCAGCGGTTCGGAGACCCGGACCCACACCCCGCCGGCGCCCAAGCCCGAGCAGCACCCCGGGGTCCAGCTGGCCAACGAGTACCACCTGGTCCTCGCCGACGCCGACTTCAAGCCGGCCAAGGGCCTCGACGACGACCTCTACTACTTCTGCACCGACATGATCGATCCCGGCTGTCACTTCGGCACGAACTCGCAGCGGCTCGTCCTCCTCGACAGCGACGAGACCGGCTCCCTCGACACCTGCCTCAAGGACACCCGCTACACGACGCAGGTGGACACCGCCCGTCTGTCGCCCGGTTCCCAGATCTGCGCCAGCACCGACAGCGCGGTCGCGCTGATCACGTACAAGCGCTCGTCGAAGAGCAGCGAGGCCAGCACCTACGTCGTCGCCGACGTCACCGTCTGGCGCAACGCCATCCCCCCGACGAGCAACTGACCCCCCGCCAGAAACACACCCCCGGCGGGCCCGAGGGCCGGCCGGGGGTGAGGGTCGGGACAGTGCGGGAGGGTCAGGCGCGGGGGGTGATCTTCGTCAGGCCGTTGATGACGCGGTCCATCGCGTCGCCGCCCGTCGGGTCGGTGAGGTTGGCGAGCAGCTTGAGCGCGAACTTCATCAGCACCGGGTGGGTCAGGCCCCGCTGGCTGCACATCTGCAGCACCTTCGGGTTGCCGATGAGCTTCACGAAGGCGCGGCCCAGCGTGTAGTAGCCGCCGTAGGTGTCCTTGAGGATGCGCGGGTAGCGTTGCAGCGCCAGCTCCCGCTGGGTCGCGCCGGCCCGGGCGTGCGCCTGGGAGATGACGTCGGCGGCGAGCTGGCCGGATTCCATCGCATAGGCGATGCCCTCGCCGTTGAACGGGTTGACCATGCCGCCGGCGTCGCCGACGAGCAGCAGGCCGCGGGTGTAGTGCGGCTGGCGGTTGAAGGCCATCGGCAGCGCGGCGCCCCGGATCGGGTGGGTCATGTTCTCCGGGGTGTAGCCCCAGTCCTCGGGCATCGAGGCGACCCACGCCTTGAGCACGTCGCGCCAGTCCAGCTCGCGGAACGCCGAGGAGGAGTTGAGGATCCCCAGGCCCACGTTGGAGGTGCCGTCGCCCATGCCGAAGATCCAGCCGTAGCCCGGCAGTTGGCGGGGCTGGGCGCCGCGCCGGTCCCACAGCTCCAGCCACGACTCCAGGTAGTCGTCGTCGTGCCGCGGCGAGGTGAAGTAGGTGCGGACGGCCACGCCCATCGGGCGGTCCTCGCGGCGGTGCAGGCCCATCGCCAGCGACAGCCGGGTGGAGTTGCCGTCGGCGGCCACCACCAGCGGCGCGTAGAAGGCCGCCGGGGTCTTCTCCTCACCGAGCTTGGCCTGCACGCCGGTGATGCGGCCGGTGCGCTCGTCGAGGATCGGGGCGCCGACGTTGCACCGCTCGTACAGCCGGGCGCCGGACTTCACCGCCTGCTGGGCGAGGAGTTCGTCGAAGTCCTCGCGCTTGCGGACCAGCCCGTAGTCCGGGTACGCGGCCAGGTCCGGCCAGTCCATCTCCAGCCGCATGCCGCCGCTGATGATCCGCAGGCCCTTGTTGCGCAGCCAGCCGGCCTCCTCGGAGATGTCGACACCCATCGACACCAGCTGCTTGGTGGCCCGCGGGGTCAGACCGTCGCCGCACACCTTCTCGCGCGGGAACGCGGTCTTCTCCAGCAGCAGGACGTCGAGTCCCGACTTCGCCAGGTAGTACGCGGTGGTCGATCCGGCGGGCCCTGCGCCCACGACGATCACATCGGCGCTGCGCTCGGACAGGGCGGCGGTGTCGGTCACGGTGGGCTCTCCCGTTTCGGCGAGGGGGCGTTGCTGCTGCACGATGCGGTCGAGTGTATGAGGCGACCGCCCGCCGCGCGTCGGCGGCTCTCCTGCGCAGCGCCGTTCCGCACGCCCCCTCCGCCGTCAGCGGCGGTCCGGCAGCGGTCAGCGGTGGTCCGGCGGCCTGTTGAGCCGGGGCGGCTGGACCATGCCGAGGTCGTGGACGGTCGGCTGGTCGTGCACCGTCGGCTGGTCCGGCCCGCGGCCCGGCGCGCCGGCCGGTTGCCCGGGTGCGGCGGGCTGCCCAGGCGCGGTCGGCTGCTGCGGCACCGAAGGCTGCACAGGCGCCTGCGGCTGCGGCGGGGTCGGCGGCTGCGGGTACGGCGTCGGCTGCCCGTACGGCAGCGGCTGCCCCTGCTGCGGGCCGAAGGTCGCGCCTCCGGCCGCCGCGTACGCGCGGGCCTTCGGCTCCGGCACGGTCCCGCCGAGCGCCCGCCACGCGTAGGGCCCGACGAGGACGCCGCCGCAGGTCCACAGCAGCGCGAACATCAGCGCCTCCGGCACGCTCGTGGCGGCCGCGGTGTGGCCGCTGCCCGAGCCGAGCCCGGTCAGGCCGGCGGAGCCGCCGTCCTCCGACACCCCGCCGAACGCCACCAGGAGCACGAACAGGCCGGTGAACAGGCCCGCGACGAGGAACTGCTCGACCCGGTCGGCGGACCGCCGCACCGCCAGCACCCCGATCACCAGCGCGCACACGACACCGCCCGCGACCGCGCCGACGGAGGCCCAGCCGTCCCAGACATGGCCCAACTCGCCCAGTCCGAACGAGTAGTGGGCGCCCTCCGACGAACGGCCGGTCTCGCTCAGGTGGAACGGCGCGCCCCAGCCCAGACCGAGGCCGGAGACACCGAGGTTGGGCAGCAGCAGCGCGGCGACCGCGACGCCCCAGCCGCTGGTCTCGTGGGCGTGCGCCGCCACCACGACGAACACCACGAGGCCGCCCAGGGCCACGGTGATCAGCAGCGCGATCAGCGCGGTGCGCAGGGCGCGGACCACGGTCGCCGGTCCGGGGCGTTCGGCCAGCCAGCGGCGGACGTCCGCGGAGCAGAGCGTGAGCAGCGCGGTGACCAGGCTGATCAGGAACGCCCAGAGCGTCAGCAGCACGGGACCGGTGCCCACGTGCACGTCGTCGGCGGAGGGCTGGGCGACCAGCCCGAGCACCAGGGCGGCCGCGGCGGCCACCAGGGCCACGCGGACTGCGGCCTCCGCGCCGCCCGACCCCCCGGTGGGGGCCAGCCGGGCCCGCGACCTGCGGAGCGAGACGACCAGCGCGCCCACCCACAGCAGGGTCATCGCCAGCGCGATCAGCGAGACCGTGGAGTGGGAGGTCACATAGGTGTCGGAGTAGCCGGAGTCCCCGGAGTCGCCGAAGGCCCCGCTGGAGTCCCCGAACGCCGAGCCTGTGTCGGAGTAGTCCGGGACCCGCGTGCTGAAGTGCAGGACCGCGCCGACGCCGGTGAGCAGCACCGCGAGCGCCAGCCGCGTCCTGGTGGCGAACCCCACCCCCGGGTCGTGCACCGACGCGCCTGTCCACACCCCGATCACCACGGCCAGGGCGGCGAAGCAGAGCGCGGGCACCACGGCGGCGGCCGCGGGCACGTCCCAGCGGCCGGTGAACGTCCGGCGCAGGAACTGCCCGGCGGGCGAAGGCCCGGACGGGGCCGGCGGGTAGCCGGCCGGGGCGGCGGGCACGAACGCGGTCGGCGAGTAGCCGGCGGGCGCCTGGCCGGGCGGCGGGAAGCCGGCCGGCGGAGCCGTGGGGGGCGCGGCGGGCGGCGCGGTGGGCGGGGGCGGCGGTACGGGGGTCTGCCCTGCGGGCGCACCCGGCAACTCCCTGCCGCAGCGCGCACAGAAGCGGGCGTCCGCGTCGGGGGAGGCGGGGTTACCGCACGCAGGGCAGTTCGACATGGGCCACTCCGGGGATGATCGGGGATCCGTCCTCCCCTCAGACACCGCAGAGTAGAGGGGCAGTTCCCCGATCCGCTCCCGGAATGACTGCTTCCTGGCGGCCCGTGATCCACTCGTTCGCGGATCCGCACGCCGCGGTGTCTCCTGGTCCCCGTGCGGCGCATCCGCCCCACGCGAACGGTCCGTCACGCGGCCGATCGCCGTCCCGCGCGGCGCGCTACGCCGCCGGCTTCGTCCCGCGGTGCAGGGCCACGATCCCGCCGGTCAGGTTCCGCCACGCGACGCGCCCCCAGCCGGCGCCCTGAAGCCGGCCGGCCAGCGCGCGCTGGTCGGGCCAGGCCCGGATCGACTCGGCGAGGTACACGTACGCGTCGGGGTTGCTGCTCACCGACTTGGCGACCGGCGGCAGCGCGCGCATCAGGTACTCGGAGTAGACGGTGCGCAGCGGGCCGTACGTCGGCTGGCTGAACTCGCAGATCACGAGGCGGCCGCCGGGCCTGACCACGCGCAGCATCTCGCGCAGCGCCGCGTCGGTGTCGTGCACGTTGCGCAGCGCGAAGGAGATGGTGACGGCGTCGAACGCGCCGTCGGCGAACGGGAGCCGGGTGGCGTCGCCGGCGGTGAGCGGCAGCTCCGGGTGGCGCTTCTTGCCCTCGCGGAGCATGCCCAGGGAGAAGTCGCAGGGGACGACGGCGGCGCCGGCCGCGGCGAGCGGCAGCGAGGAGGTGGCGGTGCCAGCCCCGAGGTCGAGCACCCGCTCCCCCGGCCGCACGTCCAACGCCTGCCCGACGGCTCGCCGCCACAAGCGGGTCTGGCCGAGCGACAGCACGTCGTTCGTCAGGTCGTACTTCGCCGCGACGTCGTCGAACATCGCGGCGACGTCCTGCGGCTGCTTCTCCAAAGAGGCTCGCGTCACCCCCCCACCCTATTCCGCCCCGCAGCCCCCCGAACTCCCCCCTCCCGGGGCCGCCCCCGCCGACTGCCCCAGCCACCCCGGAGGCACACCCCGGCACGGAGGCGACGGCGTCCGCCACCTCAGGGGCGCGGGGTCCCCCAGGGCTTCGCCTGGGAGGTGCCCCAGCGCGGCCGGCCACCCACCGGCCGGTGGGCCGGGGCGGACCAAAGCGCCCCTGCGGGAGGGGGCGGACTGACCCTGACGTCAGTCAGGCGAGGCGGTGGACGAGGCGGCCTGCGAGGACGGTGGCCAGGCAGGTGCCGTCGGGAGCGAAGGCGGCGAAGTCGGCGCGGGCGCCGGCGGTGAGGGCGGGCGCCGACCCGCGGAGCAACCCGCTGCGGTCCAGCGCGGAACGCGCGGCCCCGTCGGCCGCGCCGTCGTCCACCGCGGTCACCCCGCGCCGCAGCATCCCGTGCAGCTGCCGCCGCACGTCCTCCCCGCACTCGCGCGGATCCGCGCTGTCCGGCAGCACCAGCACCTCGGTCCGCCCGGGCCGCACCGTGCCGGCCCAGCGCCGGACCCGCGCGGCGGGATGCGCCGCGGCCAGCTCGTCCAGCGGGCCGACCGCGGCGATCCGGTCGCCGTCCACGAGCACCGCTCCGCCGGGCACCGCCGGCCGCCCGCCGCCGGGCTCCACCGCGTCCGCCGCGTGCAGGCTCAGCACCGCGCGGCGCCTCAGCGCTCGCCGACGAGCAGCTTCAGCTCGGGATGCGCCGTGCCGCCGTCGATCGCGGTCGAGGACAGGTGGGACACCACGTGGTCGTCGACCGGGTCGTTCGCCGGGTCGTCGTGGACCACCAGGTGCTCGTAGGTGGTGGCGCGCTGCGCGGGCACGCGGCCGGCCGAGCGGATCAGGTGGATCAGCTCCATCCGGTTGGAGCGGTGCTTGGCGCCGGCCGAGGAGACCACGTTCTCCTCCAGCATCACCGAGCCGAGGTCGTCCGCGCCGTAGTGCAGCGACAGCTGCCCGACCTCCTTGCCGGTGGTCAGCCAGGAGCCCTGGATGTGGGCGACGTTGTCGAGGAACAGCCGGGCGATCGCGATCATCCGCAGGTACTCGAAGAGCGTCGCCTGCGTCTGCCCCTTCAGGTGGTTGTTCTCCGGCTGGTAGGTGTACGGGATGAAGGCCCGGAAGCCGCCCGTGCGGTCCTGCACGTCGCGGATCATCCGCAGGTGCTCGATCCGCTCGGCGTTCGTCTCACCGGTGCCCATCAGCATGGTGGAGGTGGACTCGACGCCGAGCCCGTGCGCGGTCTCCATGATCTCCAGCCACCGCTCGCCGGACTCCTTGAGCGGCGCGATGGCCTTGCGGGGCCGCTCGGGCAGCAGTTCCGCGCCGGCGCCGGCGAAGGAGTCCAGGCCGGCCGCGTGGATCCGGCGGATCGCCTCCTCCGCGCTGACCCCGGAGATCCGCGCCATGTGCTCCACCTCGGACGCGCCGAGCGAGTGGATCACCAGCTGGGGGAACTCCCGCTTGATCGCCGAGAAGTGCTCCTCGTAGTACTCCACGCCGTAGTCGGGGTGGTGGCCGCCCTGGAACATGATCTGGGTGCCGCCGAGTTCGACGGTCTCGGCGCACCGCCGCAGGATGTCGTCGAGCCCGCGGGTCCAGCCCTTGTCGGTGTCCTTGGGCGCCGCGTAGAACGCGCAGAACTTGCACGCCGTCACGCAGACGTTCGTGTAGTTGATGTTCCGCTCGATGATGTACGTCGCGATGTGGTCGATCCCCGCGTACCGGCGGCGGCGCACCGCGTCGGCGGCGGCGCCCAGCGCGTGCAGCGGGGCGCTGCGGTACAGGTCGAGCGCCTCCTGAGGGGTGATCCTGCCGCCGGCGGCGGCGCGGTCGAGGACGGCTGCGATGTCGCTCGCCGGGGCGGCCGGGGAGTTCGGAGGAGTCACCGGGGCGGTCCCTTCTCAGGGGTGGATCGGACCACGCCAGCGTACGCCAGGGGTCCGCGCGGCCGGTGAAGGGCCGACCCCGGCCGGCCGGCTCAGCCCGGGGATCAGCCCGGGGCATCCGCCCGGGTGATCCGTCCGGGGCGCCCCGCCGCAGACACGCCTGCGCCGCAGCGGGTAGCACTCCGCTGCGGCGCACACGTTCCGTACCAGGGCGTACGGGGCGGCCGGGATCAGTGGCCGCCGAGGCCCTTGGCGAGCTGCTCGTCCGCCTGCTGGAAGGCGTCGGCCGCCGACTCCAGGAACTTGGCCATGCCGTCGAGACCCTCGATGGTCTTGGTGGCACCGGTGTTGAACTCGTTGTAGGACGTCTCGAACTGCTTCGAGGAGCGATCCGTCACGTAGCCGCCGTTCACCAGGTCCTGCACGAACTTCTGCAGTGCGTGCAGCTTCTCGGTGATCTCGTGCTGGCCGGTACGCAGCTTGCCCGCTGCGTCCCGCATGTCCTGGTACGTTACGTTCACATTAGCCATAGCGGCTTGACTCCTCATCGAACGCGTGCCGCAGGGCCGACCCCCGTGGCGCCTGAGATGTGCATCAACTTACAGGGGAGGACGTGACGGGTGCAGCCCCCGGTTCCCGGTATCGGAAGGACGCGGTGACGGCGTCGAAGACGTCGAAGAAGGACTCCGCGAGGTCGACGACGGAACTGCTGCCCGCCACCAGCGCGACGTGGTCGGCACGGCCCGGGAGCGGGATGAACGTCTGCATCAGCGCAGCCCGCACGGTGCGCGAGTCACCCGGCACCGCGACGTCCTCGATGCCGAACGTCCTTGCCGCCAGGCCGGTTTCGGGAATCTCGACGGTGGTGACCTTGCGCCAGGTGTCGCCCTCGCGGGCCGCCTCCTTGGGGCGCAGGCTCGCCGCGATCGAGGCGGGGTCGGCGGGCAGCAGCTGCCCGTCGGGCCGGCGGGCGCCGACCAGCGAGACGGTCACCGACGCGGTGAGCGGCAGCCGGTCGAAGTTCTGCGCCATGCAGCCGATGTAGACCGCGCCGCTCTCGTAGGCGTCGCGGGCGGCCTTCTTCAGGAACCGGGTGAGCACGTCCCGATGGTCGGCCAACGCCGGGTTCTCCTTGACCCGTTGGGCGATCAGCCGGCGCACCGAGTCGTCACGGGTGGCGGGGTGCAGGTCGAACTCCCACCAGTTCATCGGCACGGTGAGGCTGAAGCCCTCCCGCTCGACGGGCATGACCCGCACGAACGGCTCTGCAGGAGTGGTCACTTGGCGTTGCCCTTACCGTCGTCCTTGCCCGCCTTCTCCAGTTGGTCGGCGAGGTCCTTGTCTGCCTTGCGGATCTGGTCGACGGCCGTGTTGGCCATCTTCGACAGCCCCTCCAACTGCCCGTCGATCTCCTTGCGGCCGTCCTTCCAGCCGTGCTCGAAGTGGTCGAGCGCACCGGAGACCTTGTCCGAACCCAGCTTGGCCTCGTAGGAGTCGAACAGCTTCCTGGTCCCGTTCATGGTCGTCCGCACGGTGTCCAGGTTGTGCGCGAAGTCCTCGAGTCCCGTCAGATCGACCGCAAGCCGATCGGCCTTCCCACCCACGTCTGCCTCCCCTGGGCCTTCCCCCGACCTTCCCCCCGACCGTACCCAACACCCCTCGCCGCTCCACCGGACCTGTACGGGATACGACGGCCGGGCCCGTCCCCATGGTTCCCGTCCGGCTTCGCGGGCGGCCCGACTCCCTGCTGCGGCAGGTCCTTTCGGGCTCAGGGCTCCAGCAGGCCGACCGTGCCGCCGTCGGGGGGAGCCGCGGTGATGCGGACGACGTGGGGCGGCAGGCCGGCTTCGGTGTCGACGACGAAGCCCGCCGCGGTGAGCACGGCCGCGATCGCCGGGACCACCGCCCGCTGGATCTCGCCGAAGCGCTGCATCGTGCCGGCGTCGACGTCGCGCGCGGCCACCGCGCGGTCCGCGGCGTTGGCGAGGCTCGGGTGCGGGCGCCAGGTCACGACGACGCCGGGGTCGTCGTCGTCCAGCGCGTCGAGCTCCACCCGCACGCCCTGGCTCACCAGCCGGTGCAGCCCGGCGGCGACCGGCAGACCGGCCAGGGCCAGCTCGTCCTGCACCTGCCCCGCGAGCCGCCGCATCGCCGCCAGCGTCTGGTCACTGGGACCGTTCATCGACACGTCCTCGCTCTCCTCGTCACCAGCTCAGCGGGTTCCATCCGCGCGCACGGGCGGCGCCACCGATCAGACCGACCAGCATGTCGTGGGCAGCTCCGGCGAATTCGTGGTCCTCAGCATAGGGAACGGTGTACGTGATCTTCGCGATGCCTTTGAGGCCGCCCTTCAGCGCGGGCAGGCAGATCTTGGAGCACGGGTACCGCTCGGTGTACAGCTCCGTGATCTTGTCCATGCTGATGCCCTTGGCCTTCAGCTGGTTGATGATGTCGATCTCCGCGTGCAGCTTGTTGCCCTTGCTGAACCCGATGACGATGTCGTCCAGCCCCTCCACGCGGGCCGCGGCGACGTTGCGCACGCCGGGGAAGAACTGCATGCCGTCCTTGAAGCGCGCCTCGAAAGCCGCCTTCGCCAGGTCGGTGGACGCGTAGGCGATCTCCGAGATGCACGGGCCGAGGCCCAGCGGGTCCGACCACAGCGTCGGGTTGTGGACGTAGGCGTAGTTGTTGGGCGCGGGGGCCAGACCCAGCGGGTCCGGGCTGAGGTACCGCGCGGACTCGGGGTCGTAGTACCGGTAGTGGTTGTAGTGGAGTCCGGTCTCCGGGTCGGCGTACTGGCCGGGGAACCGTAACGGGCAGTGCGCTCCGCCGTCCGGCGGGGTGAGCGGTGCTCCCCAGACGGTCGCGCGGCCCTGCCGGTGCACCCGCCCGTCCTCGCCGATCAGATCGGTGGGGGTGCCGATCAGGTCGGTGACGATCGCGTAGAAGCGCCGGTCGATCTCCTCGTCGGCGGCGCCGCGCAGGGCGGTGCGCTCGGTCTGCGCCACCGGGGCATCGCCGTCGGGCGTCCAGTCCCACGTCGTGGTGGTGACCGTGTCGCCCGCGGTCTCGCTCTGTTCGACGAGTTGCGTCTCGCACCAGACGAAGTCGGTGCGTTCGAGCGCCCGGCCGTCCGCGCCGAGCCGTTCCTTGGCTGTCCGGCGGCCGAGCGCGTCGTACCGGTAGCGCCAGATCGCGCCGTCCGGAGTGGTGACCCCGACGAGGCGGTCCTCGGCGTCCCAGGTGTACGTCCACTCCTTGCTGCCGCCCGAGAGCAGCGAGCGGGTGCGGCGGACCAGCCGGCCCTGGGCGTCGTAGGCGTACCGGGTGCGGCCGAGGCGCTGCGGCCGCATACCGGTGTACTCGCCGCCGGGTTCGGGCCGTTCCGCTCCGGGTTCCGCCGGGCCGCCCGAGGTGAGGTTGCCCGCGGCGTCGTACGTGTAGCGCTGGGACCAGCCGGCGCCGTCCACCGCGGTGATGCGTCCTGCCGCGTCGGTGGTCAGCCGGCGGTCCGCCGACGCCTCGCCGATTCCCGCCAGGTAGCCGTCGGCGCCGAACCGGTAGTCCGTGCGCCGTGCCGGGGCACCGGGAGCGTCGAGGACCGTCTGCGCGGCCAGGCGTCCCGTGCCGTCCCACTCCTGGGAGAGGAACGGGCGGTCCCCGCTGCGGCGTTCGACCTCCCGGCCGGCCCGGTCGTAGCCGAACGAGACGGTCCCGCCCGCGCCGTGCAGCGCCACGGGGCTGTTCGCCGGGTCGTACTCCCACCGGGACCGCGCTCCCGACGGCGTGACGCGGCCCACCCGGCGCCCGAGCGCGTCGTACTCGACGGTGACCGTGCGCCCGTTTCCGGTCTCGGCCACCACCCGTCCGGCAGCGTCACGCGTCAGGGCCAGTTCGCAGTCCTCGTTGACGGCCTGCACCATGCGGCCCGCGGCGTCGAACCTGTAGGTGGTCAGCGACGTGCCCGCCCGCACCTCGACCGCCCGGCCCATCGCGTCACGCGTGTAACAGGTGCTCTCCCCCGCGCCGTTGACCCGCTCGGTCAGCTGCCCCGCGGCATCGTGGACGTAGCGGACGGACCGCCCGTCGAAGTCCGTCTCCCGGACCACCCGACCCGTCGCGTCCCGCTCGTACGTCCAGGTGAGTCCGAGCGGGTTGGTGACCGAGAGAAGCCGCCGTTCGGTGTCGTACGTGTACGCGTACCCGCTTCCGTCCGCACCGGTCCGCCCGGTGGTGGCGTCCATGCCGGAGACCCCGAACCGCGTGACCCACCCGTCGGGGCCGCGGTGCTCGACGGTGTTCCCCTCGCCGTCGTACGTCCACCGGTCGGTGGCGCCACCGGGCAGCACCCGTTCCTCGAGCAGCCCCTCGACCGTCCAGACCATGGCGGTCGTCTCCCCTGCCGGGGAGGTCACGGCCTGGATCCGCCCGAAGGGGTCCCGGTCGAGCCGCACCACGGCTCCCACCGCGTCGGTCAGGACCAGGGGGATGCCCGCGGCGTCGTTCTCGATGCGCTGCTGCACGGTGCCCAGCGCGTCGGAGACCGAGACCAGCGAGCCCCGGCCGTCCCGCTCGAACACCGTCGTCGCACCCGTCGGATCGGTGACGCTCCGCTGGTTTCCCTGCTCGTCGTAGGTGTACTGCCAGCGTCCGCCGTCCGGCTGTGTGACGGCGACGGGCAGCCGGACGCCGCCGTACTCGACCGTGGCGCTGCTGCCGTCGGGGTGGGTGATGGTGGTCGGGTTGCCGTCGGGGTCGTAGGCGTAGGTGGTGGTGCGGCCGAGGGGGTCGGTGAGGGAGAGGAGGTGGTCGTAGCGGTCCCAGGTGCGGTGGGTGGTGTGACCGAGTGGGTCGGTCTCGGCGACGAGTTGGTAGTGGTCGTTGTAGGCGAACGTGGTGGTGTGGCCGAGGGAGTTGACGGCTTCGGTGACGCGCGGGCTGTCGCGGTAGGTGTAGGTGTAGGCGAGGATGCCGTCGGTGCCGTCGGTGCGGACGCAGCGTCCCGCGTCGTCGTAGTCGTAGGCGTACCAGTGGTCGTTGCGGTCCTGCCAGCGGGTGATACGTCCGGCGTCGTCGTAGGCGAACCGCAGGGGGAGGCCGGAGGAGTTGGTGACGGTCGTCAGGTCACCGTCGGTGTATCCGTAGCCGAGGATGCGGGGGCGGTCGTCGGCGGAGGCCAGGTGCAGGGCGGTGATCCGGCCGTCGTCGGTGGTGACGGCGATCCGGTAACCGCCGCTGTGGGCGACCTCGGTGGGGACGCCGTGCTCGTCGTAGGTGATCGTGATCCGGTTGGTGTTGCGGTCGGTGATCGCCGCCAGCGCCAGTGTGCCGTCCGGTTGCGGGCGGAAGTGCAGCGTGTGGCCGGTCTCTGGCCGGGTGACGGTCATGGTGGCGCCGGCCCGGCCGTTCCAGACCAGCGGCCAGCGCGGGCCCTCCACCGGCATCACCGCGATGTCCGGCTCGGGTATCGGGTAGTACAGGGTCATGCCGTCGGCGGTGGTGAACCGCACGCCCTGGTCGTCCAGCAGCAGCCGTTGATCCAGCGTGGAGGCCCACGAGCGGCCGAACCATCGACCGCCCCGGAAACCGGAACGGTGGTGGCGTTCCAGAACGAGCGGCAGCACCCCGGGCAGTTCGGTGTCGGTGGCGGACATGACCATCTCACCGGTGGCCATGTCGATGGGGTCGCCGCAGGTGAACAGCGTCTTGATGTCCCGGCTCATCGACCGGATGAACCCGCCGCCCTTGCGCACCGCGTTCGCGATGCGCTCCAGCGCCTCACCGGACTTGATCAGGGTCGGCAGTTCACGGGCCATCTTCAGCAGCCCGCCCGCCGTGGTCAGGCCCTTGAACATCGGTATGCAGTCCAGCGCGGCGAACAGCACATCCCACAACGACGCTTTGCCTTGCAGGTACTTCATGACGGTGTCCGCGAGCACGATCACGGCTGCGGCCAGCACCAGCCAGGCGAGTGGCCCGCCGATGATCATCACGACGATGCCGAGGACCGCGACGATGATCTTGCAGGCGGCGACGATGTCGTCCCAGTGGTCGGCGACCCAGTCGACCGCCTTCTCCCACCAGTGCTTGTTGTGGATACCGGCGTCCGACGCCTCGTGCAGGGCGTGTTCGGCCTTGGACGCGGCGGTGTCACGGACACCGGCGGCCTGAGCCGCCAGTTCCTTGGCCGCGTCGAGACGGGACTGCGCGTCGTGGACGGCGGCGGAGGCGGTGCTGTGGGCGCTGCCGGCGTCGGTGGCGTTGCGGGCGGCGTCGCGGACGTCCTGCTCCGACGGCGGCGGCACTCCCGGCTTCGGATCCTGCTGGTACTCCTTGGACTTGTCCTGGGCGCGTTTCACCCAGGCGTCGGCGTTGGTCAGTTGACCCTTCGCGGTATCCAAGTCCGCCCGCGCCTGCCGCCCTTGAGACAGAGCACGATCGGCATCGGCCTGCGCCGTCTCCAACTGCGGCCAGTAGTCGTCCAAGGCACCCGACGCCAGGCGGTACGAGCGTTCCAGCTTGTCCAACTCGCCCGGCAGGTCACCGAACTGCGTGCGGTACTCATCCCCCGACAGGCCGGCCCATTCCTGGATGACGGTGTCACCGTTCAGACCCCGCACCGACCGCAGCGCACCGGCCACGTCATCGGCGAACGCCCCCAACTTCCGCGCGAGTTCCCTGACCTCGTACGGCTCCCCCGGCACCGGATCCCGATCCAGATCCAGCACATGCCAATCCGTCGGCCTGCCCATCCCCCACCACCCCAGTGCGGTCGGTCACCGCATTCGGTCGGTCGCCTCATCCTTGGGTTCTGTAGTACCCAGGACGCGACCGGCCGCCCACCGGGTTCCCGCCGGAGGGCGGGCCGGGGCGGCCGGGAGGAGGGGCCGGGGGTGACCGTGGAGGTCACAGGGCGAGAGGACCGTCAGAGGGGCGGGAGGAGGTCCACGCGGGCGGCCGGGGGGAAGCCGACGCGGCGGGCGAACTCGGCGATGCCGTTCAACTGGTCCGCGCCCAGGGAGAAGTCGAGCGTGGTGAAGTAGCGCTCCAGCAGCTTCTCGTCGAACGCCTCCCAGCGGGCGGCCTGTTCCGCGACCTTGGTGACCTCCTCCAGCGACAGGTCGCGGGAGGCGAGGAACGCGCGGTGCACCTCGCGGACGGCCTCCGGGTGCGCGGCGAGGTAGTCGCGCCGGGCGGCCCAGACGGCGAAGACGAACGGCAGCCCGGTCCAGTCCTTCCACATCTGGCCGAGGTCGTGGACCTCCAGGCCGAGCCGGGGCGCGTCGTGCAGCGAGGCCCGCAGCGCCGCGTCGCCGATGAGGACGGCGGCCCGCGCCTCCTGCATCATCAGCGAGAGGTCCGGCGGGCACCGGTAGTAGTCCGGCGCCACCCCGTACTGCTCGGTGAGCAGCAGTTCGGCCAGCCGCACGGAGGTGCGGCTGGTGGAGCCGAGGGCGACCCGCTCCCCGTCCAGCCGGTCCAGCGGGAGCTGGGAGACGATCACGCAGGACATCACCGGACCGTCGCAGCCGACCGCGATGTCGGGCAGGGCGACCAGCTCGTCGGCGTGCTTCAGATACTCCATGAGGGTGACCGGACCGATGTCCAGGTCGCCCTCGACCAGCCGGTTGCTGAGGACCTCCGGGGTGTCCTTCGTCATCTCCAGGTCGAGCAGTGCACCGGTTCTGGCCAGCCCCCAGTACAGGGGGACGCAGTTCAGGAACTGGATGTGGCCGACCCTGGGCCGGACCCGACCGCCGCGTTCGTCATGCACCGATGTGTCCATATCGCGGACGCTACTCCTGGTTCCTGCGGCCTCCTCGGCGGGGGGCCCGGGCGCGTCGCACGACCCGCGAAGAGGGATCTTGTTGCTCTTCCCGCGCCAAGACCCCTCATGCTAGGCTCGACGCAAGTTGCAGTTTGGTTTCCTTGCAGTACAAAGCCTGCGGAGCATGTGACCCGCAGGCTTTTGTAATTTTCAGACTCGCTTGGTGCAGGTTCTGGAGCAGGGCAACCCTTTGGGCCCAAGGAGGGCTTTATGGCTACCGGAACCGTGAAGTGGTTCAACGCTGAAAAGGGCTTCGGCTTCATCGCCCAGGACGGCGGCGGCCCGGATGTCTTCGTTCATTACTCCGCGATCAACGCGACCGGCTTCCGCTCCCTCGAGGAGAACCAGGCGGTCTCGTTCGACGTCACGCAGGGCCCGAAGGGTCCGCAGGCGGAGAACGTCACCCCGAACTAGTCACCGCTAGTCCGGGACTCGGCGCGGATCGCGCCCAGAACCTGCAGTACCAAGGGGCCCCGCACCTGTGCGGGGCCCCTGCCTTTGCGCGGCCGCCGGCCGGCCGTTCAGCGCCGGCGCCGGTACAGCTCCTCGATCTCCTCGGCGAAGTCCCGTGCGATGGCGGCCCGCTTGAGTTTCAGTGACGGCGTCAGATGGCCGGCCTCCTCCGTGAAGTCCACCGGCAGCACCGCGAACTGCCGGATCGACTCGGCCTGCGAGACGGTCGAGTTGGCCTCGTCCACCGCCTTCTGCACGTCGGCCAGCAGTTCCGGGTCGGCGGCCAGCACGACCGGCCGGAGCCCCTCCTTGCGGTGCATCCGCTGCCAGTGCGCCAGCCCGTCCGGCTCCAGCGTGACGAGCGCGGCCACGAACGGCCGGTTGTCGCCGACCACCATGCACTGGGCGACCAGCGGGTGGGCCCGCAGCCGGTCCTCCAGCGGTGCGGGCGCGACGTTCTTGCCGCCCGCGGTGATCAGGATCTCCTTCTTGCGGCCGGTGATGGTCAGATAGCCGTCCTCGTCCAGCTGCCCGATGTCCCCGGTGGGGAACCAGCCGCCGACCTGCGGCACTCCGCCGTTCCCGTCGTTCCAGTAGCCGGCGAAGACCTGGCCGCCGCGCAGCAGCACCTCGCCGTCCTCGGCGATCCGCACGGCGGTGCCGGGCAGCGGCCAGCCGACCGTGCCGAGCCGGGGCCGCAGCGGCGGCGTGACGGTGGCCGCCGCAGTGGTCTCGGTCAGGCCGTAGCCCTCGAAGACCATCACGCCGGCGCCGGCGTAGAAGGCGGCCAGCCGCTTGCCCAGCGGTGAGCCGCCGCAGATCGCGTAGCGGACCTTGCCGCCCAGCGCGGCCCGGATGCGCCGGTAGACCAGCGGGTCGTACAGCGCGTGCGCCAGCCGCAGCCCCAGCGACGGGCCGGGCCCGGTGCCGACCTGCCGGGCGACCAGCGCCTCGCCGTACGCCTGGGCGATCCTGGCCGCCCGGTCGAACGACGAGGCCCGGCCCATCTTCTCGGCGGTGGCCCGGCCGGTGTTGTAGACCTTCTCCAGCACGTACGGGATGGCCAGCAGGAACGTCGGCCTGAACCCGGCGAGGTCGGCCAGCAGGTCCTCGGTGGCGATGCTCGGCGCGTGGCCGAGCCGGACCCGGGCGCGCAGGCAGCCCACCGCGACCATCCGGCCGAAGACGTGGGACAGCGGCAGGAACAGCAGGGTGGACGCCGGCTCGGTGCTCACCGACTTGAACACCGGGTGGAGCAGTTCGATGGCGTTGTCGACCTCGGCGAAGAAGTTGCCGTGCGTCAGGACGCAGCCCTTGGGGCGGCCGGTGGTACCCGAGGTGTAGATCAGCGTGGCGACGGAGTCCGGGCTCAACGCCTGGCGGCGCGCGGTGACCAGGGCGTCGGGCAGCTCGCGGCCCTCGGCGGTCAGCTGGCCGATCGCGCCGGCGTCGATCTGCCACAGGTGCCGCAGCCCGGGCAGCTCGCCGCGGCGCCCGCTGATCAGCCGGCTCTGCTCGACGTTCTCCACCGCGCAGGCCGCGGCGCCGGAGTCGGCGAGGATCCAGGCGGTCTGGGAGGCGGAGGAGGTCGGGTAGATCGGCACGGTGATCAGGCCGGCGGCCCAGCCGGCGAAGTCCAGCAGCGTCCAGGCGTAGCTGGTCCTGGCCATGATGGCGAGCCGGTCGCCCGGTTTGAGGCCGGAGGCGATCAGGCCCTTGGCGACCGCGGTGACCTCCCGGCAGAAGGCGTCGGCCGTCACGTCCCGCCAGGCGCCGGTCCCGTCCTTGCGGGACAGCAGCACTTCGGCCGCCGCCTCGGCCGCGTTGGCGTACGGGATGTCGGCGAGGCTGCCCTGCCGCGGCGCGGGCACGAGCGGCGGTACGGCCGCCTGGACGACGCGGCCGTCCTCCCGCACGGTCTGCGGATCGCCCGCGGCGGCGGCCTGCCCGGGAACGGTGGGGGTCTGACGTGTCGTCATTGCTGCGGCTCCTGAGGGTTTTCCTGCCGTACGGGACGAGGTCAGGGGCGGGTGAGGACGGCGGTCACGCCCTGGCCGCCGGCGGCGCAGACGGAGATCAGGCCGCGCCCCGGTCCGTCCCGCTCGGCGAGCAGGCGGGCCAGGGTGCCGACGATCCTCGCCCCGGTCGCGGCGAACGGGTGCCCGGTGGCCAGCGAGGAGCCGGCCGTGTTCAGCCGATCGCGGTCGATCGTGCCCAGCGGCCCCTCCAGGCCGAGCCGCCGGACGCAGTACTCCTTGTCTTCCCACGCGGCGAGCGTGGCGAGCACCTGGGAGGCGAACGCCTCGTGGATCTCGTAGAGGTCGAAGTCCGCCAGTCCGAGCCCGGCCCGTGCCAGCATCCGCGGGACGGCGTAGGCCGGAGCCATCAGCAGGCCCTCGCGGCCGGACACGAAGTCGACGGCCGCGGTCTCGTAGGCGGTGAGGTAGGCCAGCGGGGTCAGGCCGTGCTCGGCCGCCCACTCGTCACTGGCCAGCAGCACGACCGCGGCCCCGTCGGTGAGCGGCGTGGAGTTGCCCGCGGTCATGGTGCCCTCGGGGCCGCCGTAGACCGGCCGCAGCCGCGCCAGCTTCTCGACGGTGGAGTCCGGCCGCAGGTTCTGGTCGCGCTCCAGGCCGCGGTAGGGCGTGACGAGGGTGTCGAACAGGCCGCGGTCGTAGGCGGCGGCGAGCCGCTGGTGACTGGCGGCGGCCAGCTCGTCCTGCGCCTGCCGGGCGATGCCCCACTCCTTCGCGGTGACCGCCGCGTGCTCGCCCATGGACAGGCCGGTGCGCGGCTCGGCGTTGCGGGGGATGTCGGGCACGAGGTGGCGCGGGCGCAGGCCGGCGAGCGCGCGGGCCCGGCCGCCGAGCGAGCGGGCCCGGCGGGCGGCGAGCAGGGTGCGCCGCAGCTCGTCGTTGACGCCGAGCGGGGCGTCGCTGGTGGTGTCCGCGCCGCCGGCGATGCCGCTGTCGACGACGCCGAGCGCGATCTTGCTCGCGACCGCGAACACCGCCTGCAGCCCGGTGCCGCACGCCTGCTGGACGTCGTAGGCGGGGGTGTCGGGGGCGAGCACCGAGCCGAGCACGGTCTCGCGCGCGAGGTTGAAGTCGCGGCTGTGCTTGAGCACCGCGCCGGCCGCGAACTCCCCGACCCGCTGCCCTTGGAGGCCGGTGCGCTCGGCCAGGCCGTTCAGGGCCGCGGTGAGCATGTCCTGGTTGGACGCGGTGGCGTACGGGCCGTCGGAGCGGGCGAAGGGGATGCGGTTGCCGGCGACGACGGCGACACGGCGGACGGTCTGCATGCGGTCTCCCGGGACTGCGCTGGCCGCTCTTGGCCTGAGCGGTGACTCACCAGTAGCCTTACCGCCGGTAAACTTACTCCAGAGTAAGGAGAAGGCCAATGGCCGATCGCTACCTTCGCTTCACCGGTACGGCCCCCGGCCGCTTCCTGACCCGGAGCCTCGGCCTGCCCCAGCCCACCCCGCTGCGCCGCTGGTCCGCCGCGCGCCCCGACCTCGACGGGCCGGTCCTGCGACTGACCGCCGGTGAGGTCTCTCCTGCCCGCGAACCGGGCTCGTACGCCGGGATCGTCCTGGACGCCACCGAGATCGCCGATCCGGCCGGGCTGCGCGCGGTGCACACCACGCTGCACCCCCTGGTGCGCGGCCTCGCCGCCTGCGGCCGGGTGGTGGTGCTCGGCGCGCCGCCGGACCCGTCCGACCTCGGACAGGCCGCCGCCCAGCAGGCCCTCGAAGGCATCGTCCGCTCGCTCGGCAAGGAGATCGGCCGGGGCAGGACCGTGCAGCTGCTGCGGCTGGCGCCCGGGGCGGCGGCCGGCTCCACCCTGGACTTCCTGCTCTCCCCCAAGTCCGCGTACGTCAGCGGCCAGGTCATCGCGATCGGCCCGGCGCCCGGCCCGCCCGCGACGGCCGAGGGGGCTCCGGCAGACCCGGCCCGGCCGCGTACCGCGCTGGTCACCGGCGCCGCCCGCGGCATCGGCGAGGCCATCGCCGGGACGCTCGCGCGCGACGGGCTGCACGTGGTCTGCCTGGACGTGCCGCAGGCCGCCGCGCCGCTGGCCGAGGTCGCCGGCCGGCTCGGCGGCACCGCCCTGACCGTGGACATCACCGCGCCCGACGCCGGCGAGCGGATCGCGGCGGCCCTCCCCGACGGCCTGGACGTGCTGGTCCACAACGCCGGCATCACCCGGGACCGCAAGCTGGCCAACATGGACGGCGACCGCTGGGACGCGGTGCTCGACGTCAACCTCGGCAGCGTGCTGCGCACCACCGCGCACCTGCTGAAGGAGGGCACCGTCAACCCCGGCGGTCGGATCGTCGCCACCGCGTCGATCAGCGGCATCGCCGGCAACGCCGGGCAGACCAACTACGCCGCGTCCAAGGCGGGGATCATCGGCTTCGTCCGGGCGCTCTCCGGCGCGGACGAGGTGCGCGGGCGGGGCATCACCGTCAACGCGGTGGCACCCGGGTTCATCGAGACGAAGATGACCGCGGCCGTGCCGCTGTTCATCCGCGAGGCCGGGCGCCGGATGAACTCCCTCGGCCAGGGCGGCCTTCCGGTGGACGTGGCCGAGACGGTCGCCTGGTTCGCCGAGCCCGGCTCCGGCGGGGTCACCGGCCAGGTGGTCCGGGTGTGCGGCCAGTCGCTGCTGGGGGCGTGACCGCCATGGCACTGCTGCTCACCCTCGCGCGCGGCGCGGTCACCGGTGTCGGCAAGCGGCCGTCGCCCCGCGCCGGCCTGCCCGACGTCCGGCTCTCCGAGAGCGAGGTGCGGATCGACCCGGCGCGGATCGCGGCCTACGCGCGGGTCTGCGGATTCCCCGCGCCCGGGGGCGGCGCGGACCTGCTGCCGCTGACCTACCCGCACATCCTCGGCTTCCCGCTGGCCGCGCGGATCATGGCCGCGCGCGGCTTCCCGCTGCCGCTGATGGGCCTGGTGCACACCTCCGTCGACATCGTCGCGCACGCCCCGCTGACCCTCGCGAACCGGCCCGAACTCGTCGTTCACGCCGAGGAGTTGCGCGCCCATAGGCGCGGCACCGAGGTGGTGATGGTGACCGAGGCGCGGCTCGGCGGGGAGGCGGTGTGGACCGACCGCAGCGCGTACCTGGCCCGGCACCGGGTCGACGAGGAGACGGCGCCCGCCGCCGAGCCCGCCGCACCCCCGGTTCCCCTGCCGGAGGTGGAGACCTGGCGGCTGCCCGCGGACCTGGGGCGGCGGCACGCGCGGGTGTCCGGCGACTACAACCCGATCCATCTGCACCCGGTGACCGCCCGGCCGCTCGGCTTCCCGCGGGCCATCGTGCACGGCATGTGGACGGTCGCCCGCTGCGTGGCGGCGGCCCCTGGCGCGACGCGGATCACCGCGGACTTCCGCCGGCCGGTACTGCTGCCGTCGACGGTGGCGTACTGCGCGGAAGGGCCGCGGTTCGAGGTACGCTCGCGGGCCGGCCTGCACGTCACCGGGCTCACCGCGAGCTGAGACCCGGGCCCGCGGGCGCACACCCCGCACCCGCATCAGGGACTGGGCGCACCCCGTCGGACCGCCCCTGCGTGCGGTCAGCGCGGGGAGGGCTCCCAGCGCCGGCCGTGCATCAGGTTGGCCAGGCCCGACCAGGCGAAGTTCATCAGGGTCGCGGCGTTCTCCCGGCCGGAGTTCGCCGCGTCCCGGGCGGGGTTCGCCGCACCCCAGCCGGCCAGCGACTCGGCCGCCCCGACGAGGGCGTGGGCCAGCGCGGCCACCTCGCGGTCGGCGAGAGCGGGGTCGCAGCCCGCGTCGACCGACGCGGCGGCGATCAGGACGCGGACGAACTCCGCGATCTCCGCCCGCATCGCCGCGACCTCCTCGGCGAACGGCTCGCCGACGGTGCGCGCCTGGCTGTAGAGGATCGCCCAGCCGTCGGGGTGCGCGGCGGTGTGCTCGAAGAAGGCGAGCAGCCCGCTCCACAGCTGGCGGTCGGCCGCCGCGCCGGGCTCGACCGCGCTCCTGATGGCCGCCTTCAGGGCGTCGGCCTCACGCCGGATGCAGGCGCTGAACAGCTCGTCCTTGGAGTTCAGGTAGAGGTACACCAGGGGCTTGCTGACGCCCGCGGCGACCGCGATCTCGTCCATGGAGGCCGCCCGGTACCCGCGCTTGGCGAACGTCGCGACCGCCGCGTCGAGCATCTGCTGCTCGCGTATGGCGCGCGGCACCCGCTGCTTGCCCTGTGTCCCCACCAGCCCACCTCTCCCCTCGCGTCCCCCGGGGGCCAGCCTAGGCGGAGAAGGGGGCGGGGGTCAGGCCGCGCGGGGCCGACGCGGGCGCGGAGCCGCCGGAAGCGGGTCGGGCGGGTGCGGCTCAGGCGGTGTGGGGCTCGCCGGCGGTGCGGGCGGCCTCGTCGGCCTCGTCCTCCTCGCCGGCGGCGGCGACGAGGTTCGCCCGGGTCCGCTCGACGCGCTGGGCGACCTGCAGGGCCGCCTTCTCGCGGACGCCGCGCAGCAGCACCCAGCTCAGCGGGGCCGAGACGACGAGGGCCAGCAGGCCCACCCACAGGTAGTTCGAGTCACCGAGCCCGGCCGGCAGGAGGCGCAGCCGGACCAGGCCCCAGATGACCCCGAAGCTGGCGACGATGAGGCCGAAGCGCAGTGCGGTGTAACGGAGCATGGATCCAGTGAAGCACGGCCCGGCCGCGGCTCTGCCCGCAGGGTCCGGGCGGCAGCGGGACACGGTCCCGCACCTGGGCCGGAGTGCGGACCGCGGTACGGCCGGCACCGGGGCCGGAGCTCAGAGGGTGAGCATCATCGAGATGTCGTCGCGGTCGTCACCCGGGGCGACCCGGATGGCGCCCGGCACCCGGCCGACCTCCTTGTAGCCGCAGCCGCCGTAGAACCCGTCGACGCCGGTGCCGCCGCGGCAGGTGAGGCGGATCGCCTCGATGCCGGGGAAGGTCCGCGCGGCCCGCTCCACGGTGTCCATCAGGGTGCGCCCGTAGCCCCTGCCCTGGTGGCGGGGGTGGACCATCACCGTGTACAGCCACATCCAGTGCCGCATCAGGCGGTGGTCGTTGTACGTCAGGAACGCGGTCGCCGCGATCCGGCCGTCCTCGTCGCGGCCGAGGACCAGCCGGCGGCGGCCCGACGCGACCTCGGCCAGCGAGCGGTCGAGGTCGGGACGGATGTCGTCCGCGGTCACGGGCGGCACGAAGCCGACGGCACCGCCCGCGTTGGACACGTCGGTCCACAGCGCGCTGATGCCGTCCCTGACCTCGTCGTCGATCTCGGGGTCCAGCTGGCACGTAAGGGTCATAGGGCAATAGTACTTATTACCCGACCCTCCCCGGCCCCCGGCCCCGCACCGGAGAACGCCGGGAAGCTACGCCCGCATCGGCTGCGGGGTCTCGCGCCGCGCGGCGTCCGGGCCCGGGTACTCGCGGATGATCTCGTAGCGGGTGTTGCGCTCCACCGGCCGGAAGCCGGCGTCGCGGATCAGGTCCAGGATGTCGTCGCGGGTCAGCTTGTTCGGGGTGCCGAACTGGTCCGCGTCATGGGTGATCTTGTACTCCACGACCGAGCCGTCCATGTCGTCCGCGCCGTGGTTCAGGGCCAGTTGCGCGGTGGACAGGCCGTGCATGACCCAGAACACCTTCACGTGCGGCACGTTGTCGAACATCAGCCGGGACACCGCGAAGGTCTTCAGCGCCTCCGCGCCGCTGGCCATGGTGGTGCGCGCCTGCAGGGTGTTGCGGACCTTGCCGTCCTTCATGTCCACGAAGTCGTGCTGGTACCGCAGCGGGATGAAGACCTGGAACCCGCCGGTCTCGTCCTGCAGTTCGCGCAGCCGCATCACGTGGTCCACCCGGTGCCGCGGCTCCTCGATGTGGCCGTAGAGCATGGTCGCCGGGGTCTTCAGGCCCTTGGAGTGCGCCAGCCGGTGGATCCGCGACCAGTCCTCCCAGTGGGTGCGGTGGTCGACGATGTGCTGCCGGACCTCCCAGTCGAAGATCTCCGCGCCGCCGCCGGTCAGCGACTCCAGCCCGGCGTCGATGAGTTCGTCGAGGATGTCCGAGGCGGACAGGCCGGAGATCGTCTCGAAGTGGTGGATCTCGGTGGCCGTGAACGCCTTCAGCGACACCTGCGGCAGCGCTTCCTTGAGCGCCTTGAGCGACCGCGGGTAGTACCGCCACGGCAACGTCGGGTGCAGGCCGTTGACGATGTGCAGCTCGGTGAGGTTGTCGCCCTCCATGGCCTTGGCCAGCCGGACGGCCTCCTCGATCCGCATCGTGTACGCGTCCTTCTCGCCCGGCTTGCGCTGGAACGAGCAGTAGGCGCACGACGCGGTGCACACGTTCGTCATGTTCAGGTGGCGGTTGACGTTGAAGTGGACGACGTCGCCGTTCTTCTGCGTACGCACGTGGTGGGCGAGCCCGCCCAGCCAGGCGAGGTCGTCCGACTCGTAGAGGGCGATGCCGTCCTCGCGGGTCAGCCGCTCCCCTGCGTAGACCTTCTCCTCGAGCTCACGCTTCAGCCCGGCGTCCATGTGTCTCCTCCTCCGCCGCGTTCGGTCGGCCCGACCGACCATACGCCTGCCGCCCGTCGCGGCCGGGCGCGCCCTACACCTCGTCGGGCAGTTCGCCGACCCGGTTCTCCCACTTGGTCGACAGCACGATGGTCGTCCGGGTCCTGGCCACACCCTGGGTGCCGGACAGCCGGCGGATGGTGTGCTCCAGGCCGTCGACGTCGCCGACCCTGACCTTGAGCATGTACGAGTCGTCGCCGGCGATGAACCAGCAGTCCTCGATCTCGCCGACGTCCCGCAGCCTGCGGGCCACGTCCTCGTGGTCGGCGGCGTCCGACAACTGCAGCCCGACGAGCGCGGTCACCCCGAGGCCGAGGGCGGCGGGAGCCACGGTGGCCCGGTAGCCGGTGATGACGCCGGCCTGTTCGAGGCGGTTGATGCGGTCGGTGACGCTGGGGCCCGACAGCCCGACCAGCCGGCCCAGCTCCGCATAGGACGCGCGGCCGTTCTCACGCAACGCCTGGATGAGCTGTCTGTCCACCGCGTCCATCGGTATGGACCCTCCCGTTCGTCCCGTGACTGCGCTGTCGAGACAAGAATCTAAGGCATAACCGGGTCCGTGCCCTGCGCATCTACTCCGCCGGTGCTCGTCCGGCCCGCGGACCGCCCACCGCCCGGCCGCCGTCGGCCTGCTCCCGCCCACCGCCGGCCCGCTCCCGCCCCCCACCCAGCGATCCCTCCCAGCGGCGGTACAGCTTGTGCGGGACGCCTGCCGCGTCCAGCACCCGACCGGCGACGAAGTCCACCAGGTCCTGGATGTGCGCGGGGCCGGAGTAGAAGGCCGGGGAGGCCGGCAGCACCACGGCCCCGGCGTCGTCCAGGGCGGTGAGGTGGCGCAGCGTCTGCCCGCTCAGCGGCGTCTCGCGGACCGCCACCACCAGCGGCCGGCGCTCCTTGAGGGTGACGCTCGCGGCGCGCTGCAGCAGGTCCTTGGACAGCCCCAGCGCCACCCCGGCCACGCACGCGGTGGTCGCCGGGACGATCAGCATGCCCTTGGCCGGGTACGACCCGGACGACGGCCCGGCCGCCAGGTCGCCGGCCGGCCAGTGGCGGACCGCGGACAGGTCCTGGCCCGCGGGGAAGAAGTCCGGGCTGCCGTCGGCGCCGCGGGCCAGCCACGCGGCCAGATCCTGCTGCCAGTGGGCGTCCCGGAAGGCGCTGCCGGTCTCGTCGAGCAGGGTCAGCCGGGCGGCCCGGCTGACCACCAGGTCGACGTCCTCGCCGGCGTGCAGCAGCCCGCGCAGCACGGACGCCGCGTACGGCGTGCCGGACGCGCCGGACACCCCCACCACCCAGGGCCTGCGCTCGCCCTGCCGGCCGTGGCTTCCTCGTCTCACGCCGTCGAGCTTAGAGCGTGCGCCCCCGGGTCACCCGATCGAGGCCCCGCCGCGGGAACCGCGGCGGGCGCCCTGGCGTTACTGACGGGTGGAGGGAACCGTGCCGCTGGGCCGGAGGGGGGATGCGGTGACGTACGGACAGGCAGCGGGACGACCCGCGCGACCACGGACGGGACTGACGGACGTCGTGCTCGCGCCGCTGCGCGCCGGCACCAGGGTCACCGCCGCCGCCGCGCTGATGGCCGGCTGGGTCGGGCTGCTGTGGGTGCTGGAGGCCGTCGACGTCATCTCCGGCCACCGGCTGGACACCTTCGGCATCACCCCGCGCAAGACCGGCGAGCTGCTGGACATCGTGCCGGCCGCGTTCACCCACTTCGGCTTCGGTCATGTGGCCTCCAACAGCCTGCCGTTGCTGGTGCTCGGCTTCATCGCCGCGCTGCGCGGCATCGGCCGCTACCTGGCCGTGGCGTTCACCATCATCGTGATCAGCGGGCTCGGCGTGTGGCTGGTCGCCCCCGCTCACACCAACACCGCCGGCGCCTCGGGCCTGATCTTCGGCCTCTTCGGCTACCTGCTGATCCGCGGGTTCGTCGACCACCGGGCGCTGGACGTGGTGGTCGGCCTGATCGTCGGCGTGCTCTACGGCTCCATCCTGTGGGGGGTCCTGCCCAGCGCCACCGGGGTGTCGTGGCAGGGCCACCTGTTCGGGCTGGTGGGCGGCGTGGCCGCGGCCTTCCTGTTCCGCGAACGCGACGCCATCAGCTCCGCCCGCTGAAACGCCTGTTGGGCGGGCGTGCGGCGCCCGCCGCGCAGCCCGTCGCCCGGCCCCTTCCGCGCCCCTCGCCGAAGTCCCTGGCCCCGTCCCCGGGTTCGCCCGGCGGCTCGTTTCCGGAACCCGGCAGCAAGGGCTCCGCGAAGGTGACAGGAAACCCCCGTGAGAGCACAGCTCGGACACAAGTACTCTTAGCTCAACGCAGTTCCGTAAAGATTTCTCAAAGCTTCCGAGGAGTTCGCCATCATCACCATGCGCAAGGGCCTGGCCGCCGCCGGAGTGGTGGCCCTGATATCCGTGGGTGCCAGCGCCTGCGGATCGGACACGACGACCCCGCAGGGCAAGGTCAAGAACGCCTTCGAGAAGCTGGGCAATCAGAACACCCTGACGTTGAGCCTCGGCTTCGACGGCTCGGCCGACGACATCTACAACGCCCTCAAGGGCGAGGACGACTTCACGCGGGACAACGCCAAGCTGCTGTCCTCGCTGCACCTGTCCCTGTCGGTCAGCTCCCAGAAGTCCGTCGGCCTCCTCGGCAAGGCCGACGGCAAGAGCGGCAAGGACAGCGCCGTCGCGTTCTCCCTGTCCAGCGACGACTCCAAGGACGGCCTCGCCGAGATCCGCTACGTCGGCCAGAAGGCCTACCTGCGGGTCGACCTCAAGGGCCTGGAGAAGCTGAGCCCGAGCGGCAAGAGCTCGCCGCTGGACCAGTTCCTGGCGCAGAGCGACCAGTTGCCGTCCTCGCTGGCCTCGGTCAAGGCCGCGCTGAACGGCCAGTGGGTGAGCCTCGACCCCAATGCCTTCCAGGAGTTCGCCAAGAGCCTGGGCGGCGCCTCCGGCTCCTCGGACTCGGCCGCCTCGCCGCTGTCCGGCCTGCCCGGCGGCCCGAAGCTGGACGCCGCCACCCAGAAGCAGATCGCGGCCGCCCTGAAGAAGGCGCTGGCCACCAACGTCACGTACAAGGACCTCGGCAGCCGTGACGGCGCCGACCACGTCGAGGTCACCGCGCCCGCGCGGCAGCTGGCCAGTGCCCTCTCGGACAGCCTGACGCCGGCGCTGAAGGACCTCCCGGGCTACGACGCCAAGTCCCTGGACCCGGCCAAGGTGCCCGACAAGAAGCTGTCGGTGGACGTGGCCATCAAGGGCGGCTCGCTGTCCGCGATCACCTTCGACGTCGCGCAGCTCGACACCAAGGCCCAGGGCAAGCTCCCGCTGACCCTGACCCTGGACGGCAGCGCCGACTCCATCAGCGCCCCCAAGGACGCCCAGGTCCTCAACCCGCAGGACCTGGTGGCCCTGTTCATGTCCGGCATGCCCGTCTCCGAGGACGACAGCAGCGACTTCTGACGCCGCAGTCACGACAAGGGCGCGGCCCCGGACCGGTTCGGTCCGGGGCCGCGCCCTTGTCGTGCGACGGTCGCGCGCTAGCCGACGAGCCCGCGGCTGATCAGGTCGAAGAGCGCGAACACGAACAGCGTGATGCCGATCACGCCGTTCACCGTGAAGAACGCCCGGTTGAGCCGGGACAGGTCGTGCGGGGTGACGATCGAGTGCTCGTAGAGGAAGGCGCCGATCACGATCGCCAGGCCCACCCACCACCACGCGCCGGCGCCGGTGGCCGCGCCGTACCAGATCAGCAGGCCGGAGGTGACGGCGTGGCAGGCGCGGGCGCCGTGCAGGGCGGCCGGGATGCCGAACCTGGCCGGCACCGACATCACGCCGTGCGCCCGGTCGGCGGCCACGTCCTGGCAGCCGAAGATGAGGTCGAACCCGCCGATCCACACGCCGACCGCCAGTCCCAGGATCACCGCGTCCCACGACCAGCTGCCGGTGACCGCCAGCCACGCGCCGATCGGACCCATGGCCTGCGCCAGACCCAGGATCGCGTGCGGGAAGTTGGTGAACCGCTTGCCGTAGGGGTACACGACCATCGGCACCACGGCGATCGGCGCCAGCGCCAGGCACAGCGGGTTGAGCAGCGCGGCCGCGCCGAGGAAGACCACCACCGCGATCAGCGCGCCGGTCCACGCGGTGCGCACCGACAGGGCGCCGGTGACCAGTTCGCGGCTCGCGGTGCGCGGGTTGCGGGCGTCGATCTCGCGGTCGATGATCCGGTTCGCCGCCATGGCGAACGTCCGCAGGCCCACCATCGCGCAGGTGACCAGCAGCAGTTCGCCCCAGTGCACGCTCGCGTCCTTGCGGAACATCGCGGTCAGCGCGGCGATGTACGCGAACGGCAGCGCGAACACCGAGT
The DNA here is from genome assembly GCF_044333795.1 of Streptomyces sp. NPDC020917. Classification (NCBI taxonomy): domain Bacteria; kingdom Bacillati; phylum Actinomycetota; class Actinomycetes; order Kitasatosporales; family Streptomycetaceae; genus Streptomyces; species Streptomyces sp. NPDC020917. Next base: position 162,320 of record NZ_JBIRRR010000015.1, read on the forward strand.
GCTCGATCATCACCAGCCGCAGGAAGGCGCGGACCTTGCCCTCCGGCCGCGGCTCCGGGCGGAACAGTTCCGGGGTGGCCGACTCAGCACTCACAGCGTCTCTCCGTTCGCTTCTCCGCCCGCTCGGCCCGATTCCGCGGCCCTCGCGCCGACCTGCGCGCCGGCTGCCTCGCGTGCGTCGCTCACAGCGTCTCTCCGTTCGCTTCTCCGCCCGCTCGGCCCGACTCCGCGGCCCTCGCGCCGACCTGCGCGCCGGCTGCCTCGCGTGCGTCGCTCACAGCGTCTCTCCGTTCGCTTCTCCGCCCGCTCGGCCCGACTCCGCGGCCCTCACGCCGACCTGCGCGCCGGCTGCCTCGCGTGCGTCGCTCACAGCGTCTCTCCGTTCGCTTCTCCGCCCGCTCGGCCCGACTCCACGGCCCTCACGCCGACCTGCGCGCCGGCTGCCTCGCGTGCGTCGCTCACAGGCCGTACTCCTTCCAGCGCTTGGTAACCCGTTCAGCCGTCTCCGGGTCCGACAGGACCATCTCCGGCCAGCCGCCGTCGCGCGTGTAGCCCTCCTCGGGGAGCTTGCGCGTGGCGTCGATGCCCGCCTTGCCGCCCCAGAACTGCTGGTACGAGGCGTGGTCGAGATGGTCCACCGGCCCTTCCACGACGGTCAGGTCGCGGGCGTAGTCGGTGTTGCCCAGCGCCCGCCAGGCCACCTCGTGCAGGTCGTGCACGTCGCAGTCGGAGTCCACCACCACGATCAGCTTGGTGAGCGACATCATGTGCGCCCCCCAGATCGCGTGCATCGTCTTCTGCGCGTGCTTGGGGTACTTCTTGTCGATCGAGACGATCGCACAGTTGTGGAAGCCGCCGGCCTCCGGCAGGTGGTAGTCCACGATGTCGGGCACGATGATCTTCAGCAGCGGCAGGAAGAAGCGCTCGGTGGCGCGGCCCAGCGGCCCGTCCTCGGTGGGCGGCCGGCCGACGACGATCGACTGGAACAGCGGCCGCTTGCGCATCGTCACGCAGTCCACGGTCAGCGCCGGGAACGGCTCCTGCGGGGTGTAGAAGCCGGTGTGGTCGCCGAACGGCCCCTCCGGCAGCATCGTCCCCGGTTCCAGCCAGCCCTCCAGCACCACCTCGGCCTGCGCGGGCACCTGCAGCGGCACCGTCTTGCAGTCGACCAGTTCCACCCGCTTGCCCTGCACGAAGCCGGCGAACAGGTACTCGTCGATGTCACCGGGCAGCGGCGCGGTCGAGGCGTAGGTGACCGCCGGCGGGCAACCGAAGGCGATCGCGACCGGCAGCCGCTCGCCGCGCCGCTGGGCGACCTGGTAGTGGTTGCGGCTGTCCTTGTGGATCTGCCAGTGCATGCCGATGGTGCGGCGGTCGTGCCGCTGCAGCCGGTACAGGCCCAGGTTGCGGACGCCGGACTCGGGGTCCTTGGTGTGGGTCAGGCCCAGGTTGAAGAACGAGCCGCCGTCCTGCGGCCAGGTGAACAGCGCGGGCAGCCGGTCCAGGTCCACGTCGTCGCCTGTGAACACGACCTCCTGCACCGGCGCGTCCCCGGACTTCACCTTCTTCGGCGGGACGTGCACCATCCCGGCCAGCTTGCCGAACGCCTCGCGCACCCCGACGAAGCCGTGCGGCAGCTCCGGCTTGAGCAGCCCGGCGATCTTGTCGCCGATGTCGGTGTAGGCGTTCAGGCCCAGCGCCTTGAGCAGCCGTCGGTCGGTGCCGTAGACGTTCATCGCCAGCGGTGCCACCGAGCCCCGGACGTTCTCGAAGAGCAGCGCGGGACCGCCGGCCTTGTTCACCCGGTCGGTGATCTCGCCGACCTCCAGGTACGGATCCACCTCGGCGGTGATCCGGCGCAGGTCGCCGTCCTTCTCCAGGGCCCGGAGGAACGAGCGGAGATCGTCGTAAGCCATGGGGCTCAGTCTTCCATTCCGTGCACAACGTACGCTTGGGGGTCATCGCGGGGTGGCCAAAACCCCCGTGGCCGTTCCTGGGGGGATGCCGAGCCGTGTTGCGCTACCTGCCGTATCTCGTGCTGTTCGCGCTGTGGATCTATGCCTTCGTGGACTGCCTGGGCACGCCCGAGCGGGACGTGCGCGGGATGCCCAAGGTGGTCTGGGTGCTCATCATCCTGTTCTTCGGCACCGTGCTGATCGGCCCGCTGGCCTGGCTGCTGATCGGCCGCCGCCGCGGCCGCCGGGCCGCCGCCGGCGGCGCCACGCCCGCCGAGTGGCACCGCGGGTACCGGCCCGACGCCGGTGCCGTGCGGTACTCCCCCGAGGGGCAGCAGCTGCCGGAGCCGCCGGCCGCGGACTGGATACCCCCGGACGACAACCCGGAGTTCCTCCGGTCGCTGAGCGAACTCAACCGGCAGAACCGGCGGAACGGCCCGGACGGCGACACCCGGCCGCCGGCCGAGGGCGAGTGACCCCCGGCCGCAGCGGCCGCCGCACGGCTCAGACGCCGGCGTAGGAGTGCTTTCCTGTGACGAAGATGTTCACGCCGTAGTAGTTGAACAGGAAGCACGCGAAGGCGGCCAGCGCCAGGTAGGCGGCCTTGCGGCCCTTCCAGCCGGCGGTCGCGCGGGCGTGCAGGTAACCGGCGTACGCGACCCAGGTGATGAACGACCAGGTCTCCTTGGGGTCCCACTCCCAGTAGTGGCCCCACGCCGCCTGCGCCCAGATCGCGCCGGCGATGATGGTGAACGTCCAGAGCGGGAAGACCAGCGCGTTCATCCGGTACGCGAACTTGTCCAGGGTGGCCGCGGACGGCAGCCGCCGCATGATGTCGCCCCAACGCCCTTCCTGGGCGCGCCCGGCGGTCAGCGCCACCTCGAAGTGGTCCCGGAACAGGTAGAGCAGGCTGCCGACGGCCGCCAGGTAGAACACCGCGCCGGAGATGATCGCGCAGGACACGTGGATCCACAGCCAGTACGAGTGCAGCGCCGGCACCAGCTGGTCGCTGGAGGTGTAGAGCACCGACAGGGCCAGGCCCAGGTCGAGCAGCACCGTGGTGGTGAGGAACAGGCCGATCCAGCGGACGTCCTTCTTCAGCGCGAGCAGCACCAGGTACGCGCCGACCGCGACCATGCCGAACGTGGTGGAGAACTCGTACATGTTGCCCCACGGCGCGCGCTGCACGGACGCGGCGCGGAACGCCACGCCGCCGAAGTGCAGCAGCCAGGCCAGCACCGTGAAGGAGACCGCGATCCTGCCGTACAGGTCGCCCTTCTCCGAGCCGCCCGCGGCGCCGGGGCCGTCCGCGATGCCGCGGTCGCTGGCCGAGGCGCGGGTGATGACCTTGGGCCGCTCCAGGGTGGTGGTGCCGCCGCGCGCGGTGACCTTGACGGTCACCCCGGGAGCGGCGCTCTTCTGCTCGGCCTCGCCGGTCAGCGCGGCGGACTGCACCGCGACCCGGCTGCGGGCGCCGAACACCCACTCGGCCAGGTGCGCGAGGAAGGCGAGCGCGTAGACGAACATCGCCGAGCGGATGAGGTAGTTGCTGTAGTTGGCGAAGTTCTCGTTGACCGCGGCAGCGATGTTCACGCGCGGGCTCCTTCGTCTGCGGTCTGAGGGGCTGAATTGCCAGGGGTCCTGGCGGGGTCCGGGCCGTCGTCGTCGTCCGGGGCCTCGTCAGGGTCCGGTCTGGCGGGTGCGTCCGGCTGGAGCTGCAGGGCGACGTCACCGATCTCGTCGGCGATCCTGGCGGACTCGCTGCGGCCGAGGCCGCCCATCTCCACCAGCGTGGTGCCGTCCTGCTGCGGCAGTGCGCGCACCCAGATCCGCCGGCGCTGGATGAACAGCGAGCCCATCAGGCCGAGGATCGCGGCGGCGCCGCTCACCAGGGCGGCCTCGTTGCCCGCCTGGTGGGAGATGGTGAAGCTGGCCCAGGTCTTGACCCCGTCGAACCGCAGCGAGCCGCGGCCGTCGGGCAGCGTCAGGGTGTCGCCGGGCTTGAGGGCCTTGCTCACCAGCTCGCCGTTGTCGTCCTTGAGCTGCGTCATGTGGGTGGTGTCGAGCTGGTACACGTTCTGCGGCAGCCCGGCGTCCAGCCCCAGGTCGCCGTGGTAGGCGTTGAGGATCAGCGCGGGGTAGTCCAGGGCCGGGAAGGACGAGTGCGGGCCCTGCACCTTGTCGAGCGCGAAGGTCGGGGTGAAGATCCCGCGGAACGCCAGCTCGTCCGGCTTGCCGTCCTTGCCGAGCGCGTCCGGGACCTTGACCACACCGATCGCGGTGCCGAGGTTGTCCTGCGGCAGGAACGGCACCGCGCCCTGGTAGGCGATGTTGCCCTGGGCGTCCTTGACGGTGACCACCGGCGCGTAGCCGTGCGAGATCAGGTAGACCTGCTCGCCGCCGATGCTCAGCGGGTGGTTGACCGAGATCGAGCCCTTGACCGGCTTGCCGTCCGCGCCGTTCCAGTAGTGGATGTTGGCCTGGAACTTCCGGCCCGAGCCGCGCTCGGGCCCGGTCCTGGCGTAGCTGGCGTCGAAGCTGTCGAGGGAGAAGCCGAACGGCTTGAGGTCGCTCTTGCCGTACAGCGTGCCGCCGCTGAAGTCGTCGTACTGCGTCGGGTTGTTGGTGAAGCCGTCGCCCTCGACGATCAGCTTGCCGCCCTGGGCCGCCTCCAGCGAGGTGGCCGCGAAGCCGATCAGCAGCCCGAACAGCGCCACGTGGAACAGCAGGTTGCCGGCCTCGCGCAGGTAGCCCTTCTCCGCGGCCACCGAGCTGCCGGTGACGCTGGTGCGGAACCGGCGCCCGCGCAGCGCGCGTTCGGCGGCGGCGCTGACCTGCTCGGGCGTGGCGTCGGTGCGCCAGGTGCTGTAGGCGGGCAGCCGGGTCAGGTTGCGGGGCGCGGCCGGCGGCTTGGACCGCAGCTGCCCGACGAACTGCCAGGTGCGCGGGACGATGCAGCCGGCCAGCGAGACGAACAGCAGGATGTAGATCGCCGAGAACCACGGCGAGCTGTACACGTGGAACATCCCCAGCCGCTCGTAGAGCGGGCTGATGGTGGGGTGCGCCTTCTTGAACGCGTCGACCTTCAGCTGGTCGGAGTGCTGGGGGATGAGCGAGCCGGGGATCGCGGCCAGCGAGAGCAGGAAGAGCAGGATCAGCGCGATCCGCATCGAGGTGAGCTGCCGCCACATCCAGCGCGCCCAGCCGATCAGGCCGAGGCCCGGCGCCTGCGCCAGGGTGTCGACGGGCTGGGTGCTGAGCTGGGCGCCGGCCGCGCCGAGTTCCTCGCTCTCGGACTTCCCGGCGGTCCCGGGGTCCTCGGGGTCCTGCGGGGAGCTCGACGCCGCGGGGGTCTCCGCAGCGTCGCCGCCGTTCTTCTGCGTGATGCTCATGGGTTCAGACCCCTGGGGTGAAGCTGCTCGACCAGATCTGCATCTGGTAGGTGATGTGGTCCCACACGCCGGTCACCAGCAGGACGCCGACGGCGACGAGCATCCCGCCGCCGAGCCGCATGACCCACTTGTAGTGGCGTTTGACCCACGCGAACGCGCCGAGCGTACGGCGGAAGGCGACCGCCGCGACGATGAACGGCACGCCCAGACCAAGACAGTAGAACACCATCAGCAGGGCGCCGCGGCCCGCGCTGGCGTCCTGGAAGGCGAGGGTGTTGACGGCGCCGAGGGTGGGGCCGATGCACGGCGTCCAGCCCAGGCCGAAGAGCACGCCGAGTACCGGCGCGCCGGCCAGGCCGACGGCCGGCCGGGTGTGGAAGCGGAACTCCCGCTGGGTGATGCCGCCGACGAACCCCATGAAGGCCAGACCGAGCACGATGGTGAGCGCGCCGAAGACCTTGGTGAGGACCTCCCGGTGGGCCTGCAGGGTCACGCCGAAGTTGCCGAACAGCGCGCCGCCGGAGACGAACACGGCGCTGAAGCCGAGGACGAACAGCGAGGCGCCGGCGACCATCCTGCCCCGCCGGGCCTCGCCGAGGTCCGTGCCGGTGACCCCGGTCACATAGGACAGGTAGCCGGGCACCAGGGGCAGCACGCACGGTGAGAAGAAGGAGACGAGCCCGGCGAACATCGCGACCGGTATCGCGGCCAGCAGCGCTCCGGTGAGCACCGTCTGGCTGGGGTCGGCCGCAAGGACGGTCAGCGTGCTGCCGGCCACGTCACTTCTCCGCGACGATCGGGTCGATCAGCTGGTGCAGCTCCGCGGTGCTCAGCGCCTTGAGCACGCGCGCGGCCACCCTCCCCTGCCGGTCGACGACCAGCGTGGAGGGGATGGCCTGCGGGTTGAGGGTGCCCTTGGGGAACTGCAGGATCAGCTTCCCGTACGGGTCGTAGAAGCTCGGGTACGTGATGCCGAACCGCTTGTCGAAGCTGACCGCGTTGGCCACGTCGGTGTCGCGGGTGTTGATGCCGAGGAACTGCACACCCTTGGCCGCGTCGGTCTTGGCGACCTCGGCCAGGTTGGGGGCCTCGGCCCGGCAGGGGGCGCACCACGAGCCCCACACGTTGATCACCACGACCTTGCCCTTGTAGGCGGCCAGGCTCGCGGTGCCGCCGTCGACGGTCTTGCCGCTGAGCGCGGGCGCGTCCTTGCGGTCGGCGGGCTTGACGGTGATGATCTCGCCGTTGCCGCCGACGAAGTTGGCGCCGTCCTTGGACGTCGAGGACGAACTGGACGAGCAGGCGGCAGCGGACAGCACAAGTGCGGCGGTGGCGGCCAGGGCCGCGGCACCGCGGGCGGCGCGGCGCCGGGGGGCGCGCGTAGGACTCATGTGAAAAGTTTCGCATGGCCCTTGTGGCGATCTGTCGCACCCCCGACGCCGACACCAAAAGCGGCAATTGCCCCAAGTAAGGATCAGGTGCGGTCAGGTGGCGGACGTCACGCTGTCCTTGGCGGCGCCCTGGGGAGCGGTCGCCGAGGCGGACAGGAACTCGCCCCAGCCGCCGGCCGGCTTCTCGCCGACGCCCAGCGTACGCAGCCGCGCCAGCACCTGCGGGTCCTGGGCGTCGAGCCAGTCCACGAACTGCCGGAAGGACACCAGCCGCACGTCCTTGCTGGTCTCGGCGACCGACGCGATGTGCTTGAAGGCCTCCTCGACGGCGTCCATGTAGATGCCGCCGTTCCACTGCTCGAAGTGGTTGCCGATGTACATGGGCGCCCGGTTGGTCTCGTAGGCGCGCTGGAAACCGGCGACGTAGGAGGCGGTGGCCTGCGAGCGCCAGCCGGGGTAGTTGCGCGGGTCGGACTTGGTGGCCGCGTGGGACTGGTTGGCCAGCATGTTGTAGTCCATCGACAGCACTTCGAACTTGTGCCCGGGGAAGGGGATGGCCTGCAGGGGGAAGTTCCAGACGCCCTGCATCTTGTCCGGCCAGACCTGGATGCCGCCGGGGTTGCTGGTGTCGTAGCGCCAGCCGAGCGCCGCGGCGGTGGGGATCAGGTTGCCCTGGCCGAGCAGGCAGGGCGTGCGGCTGCCGGTCAGCTCGCTCGCGTAGTCGAAGGGCAGCGGCTCGTCGTCGTGCCAGCCGGTGTTGGTCTTCCACTGCGTGACGAAGGACACGGCCTGGTCGATCTCGCTCTGCCAGTCGGCCGGGGTCCAGCGGCCGACGCTGGCGCGGCCGGAGCAGAAGTGGCCGTTGAAGTGGGTGGCCATCTCGTGGCCCTCGCGCCACGCGTTGCGCAGGTTGTCGAGGGTCATCTTGATGTGGTCGTCCGCGAGGTAGCCGATGTCCGAGGCGCCGAGCGGGCTGTTCGGCGGGTCGTACATCATCTTCTTGTCCTCGGGCAGCAGGTACAGCCCGGAGAGGTTGAAGGTCATCGAGGCGCCGTAGTCGGCGGCGAGCTTGCGGAAGCGCGGGAAGAGGCCGTTGCCGACCTCGCCGGCGCCGTCCCAGGAGAAGATCACGAACTGCGGGGGCGTCTGCCCGGGCTGCAGCCGGTCGACGGTGGGCTGGTTGGGCTGCGGCCCGGTGTGTGCGGTGGAGCCGTCCCCGATCAGGGTCACGGCCTGGTCCGGAAGGTGCGCGCCGCTCGCACCGGACCCCTCGCCGGTCTTCCGGGCGGGTGGCGGGGCGGCCGCCTTGCCCGGCTTCTGGTCGCCGCACCCCGCCACGGCGAGCCCCGCGGCGGCTCCGGCGGTCGTGGTCAGCAGTGCCCTTCGGCTCATGAGGCTCATGTGCGGTTCCCCGTTCTCGGCGTCCCGGCCCTACGTGGTCAAGGTGGGCCGTCTTCGGAGACGACTGAAGAGTGGTCACCCACCATGACGTTCACAGGTTCCTCATGGTGACGTCCAATATGACAATCCGAAGGACTGCCTCCCCTGGACGGACCATCCGTATCACCGGTTCGCCGTCCGCGTTCCGCCACCCGGGCGAAACCGCGGGCCACGGCATGACCGCCCGCGGCAGCGGAAAAAGGGGCGCATGGAAGCGGCCCGCAGGGACCCGGCGACGCGGGCCCGCACAGCTCCGGCACAGGCGCCGAGAGGCTCTGCACCGGTACGGGACGGCACCGGCGGCGCCAGCACATGACGGCGCGGCCGCACCGAGCGGCGACCGCCGCTCCCCGTCCCCACACCAGCCTGGGCACTTCCCCGCGCGCAGGCAAGCCGAAGGGGGCGTCCCGGGGGACGCCCCCTTCGAAATCCCGCGGGACCCCGGCGCGGCCGCGGTGCCGCCGGGCCGGACGCGGCGCCCGCCGCTAGGCGCCGTACGCCTTGCCCGCGCCCTTCACCGGCTTGGCGCCCGCGCGCAGATGCGCCGGCACCAGGTCGATCGCCGGCTCGCTGTAGCCGACCGACACGATCTCGTCGCCCCGGAAGGTGAACGTGGTCAGGCTGGCCAGGGTGCACTGCCGCTTGCGCGGGTCGTGCCACAGCCGGCGGTGCTCGGCGAAGGACCGCACGATCCAGATCGGCAGCTGGTGGCTGACGCACACCGCCTCGTGCCCGCGGGCCGCGTCACGGGCCGCGTGGAGCGCCGCCGTCATCCGCACGACCTGCTCGACGTACGGCTCGCCCCAGCTGGGCCGGAACGGGTTGGTCAGGTACTTCCAGTTGGCCGGCTTGCGCAGCGCGCCGTCGCCGACACCGAAGGTCTTGCCCGCGAACTTGTTCTCCGCCTCGATCAGCCGCTCGTCGGTGGCGATCGGCAGCCCGTGCGCGGTCGCGATCGGCGACGCGGTCTCCTGGGCGCGCTCCAGCGGCGACGCGACGACGTACCGGATGTCGCGGTCGGCCAGGTGCTCGGCGACCCGGTCGGCCATCTTCCGGCCCAGCTCGGACAGGTGGTAGCCGGGCGCGCGGCCGTAGAGCACGCCGCCGGGGTTGTGCACCTCGCCGTGCCGCATGAGGTGGACGACGGTCAGCTCGCCGTCGGGGCGGGCGCCGTCGCCCGCGGCGCCGGTGGGCTCGGTGGTGCTGCTCATGCGTGGGCCTCCGCTGCGGCACGTGCGGCGGCGGGCAGCGCAGCGGCGATCCGCTCCACGGCCCGCTCGTCGTGTGCGGTCGACACGAACCAGGACTCGAACGCCGACGGGGGCAGGTACACGCCCTGCGCCAGCATCGAGTGGAAGAAGGCGGTGAAGCGGAACGCCTCCTGCTGCTTGGCGTCCTCGAAGTCGCGGACCTCCTGGTCCGTGAAGAAGACGGAGAACATGCTGCCCGCGGTCTGGAGCCGGTGGGCGACGCCCTCCTTGGCCAGCGCCTGCGTCACCAGTCCCTGGATCTCCCGCGACACCGCGTCCACCGTGGCGTACGCGGCGTCGTCCAGCAGCCGCAGCTGGGCCAGGCCCGCGGCGGTCGCGACCGGGTTCCCCGACAGGGTGCCGGCCTGGTAGACCGGGCCGACCGGGGCGAGCTGCGCCATCACGTCGGCGCGGCCGCCGAAGGCCGCGGCCGGGAAGCCGCCGCCCATGACCTTGCCGAAGGTCATCAGGTCGGGCCGGACGCCGTCCAGGCCGTACCAGCCGGCCGGGCTGACCCGGAAGCCGGTCATCACCTCGTCGGAGACGTACAGCGCCCCGTCGTCGGCGCACAGCTGCTTCAGCGCGGCGTTGAAGCCGTCACGCGGCGGGACCACGCCCATGTTGCCCGGCGACGCCTCGGTGATCACGCAGGCGATCTCCCCGGGGTGCGCCGCGAACGCCTGGCGGACCGCCTCGACGTCGTTGTAGGGCAGCACGATCGTGTCGCCGGCCTGGGCGCCCGTCACCCCGGGGGTGTCCGGCAACCCGAACGTGGCGACACCGGATCCGGCGGCGACCAGGAGGGCGTCCACGTGGCCGTGGTAGCAGCCGGCGAACTTCACCACCTTCGTCCGGCCGGTGAAGCCGCGCGCGAGCCGGATCGCGGACATCGTCGCCTCGGTGCCCGAGGACACCAGCCGCACCTGGTCGAGCGGTGCGACGCGGGCCACCATCGCCTCGGCCAGCGCCACCTCGCCCTCACCGGGCGTGCCGAAGGAGGTGCCGCGGGCCACCGCCGCCTGCACGGCGGCGATCACCTCGGGATGGGCGTGGCCGAGGATCATCGGGCCCCACGAGCAGACGAGGTCGACGTACTCCCGGCCGTCGGCGTCGGTGAGGTACGCACCGGCACCGGACACCATGAAACGGGGCGTACCGCCCACGGCACGGAACGCCCGCACCGGAGAGTTCACGCCTCCTGGCGTCACGGCCGCCGCGCGGTCGAAGAGTTCCTGGGACACTGGTGCTTCGTACGGATAGCTCAGGGGATTGCTCACGCGGACATGCTCTCAAATGCCTGGCGTTGCGCCGTAACGTCTCAACCGTGCATCTGAGACGATGATCGGGTTGCATGGTTGGGTCAGCAGATGGTCGGGTAGTGGAATGCAACACCGCGGTTGCGGACGGGGCGAGGGGCCGGGCGACCGCGACCCCGAGCATCCGCTACCCACGGGCAGGCGCCGCGCCCCGCAGGACCGGCCCGCACCGGAGGACCGCAGCACCGAGGACCGCGACCACGAGCACCACGAGCACCAGCACACGCAGCGCGAACCGCGCTCGCAGACAGGCCGATCGACCGCAGGACCGACCGCAGAAGGCAGGAGCAGGGGTGGCCGAGTGGGGGTGACCTACAAGTACTTCGGCGCGCCCGACGGTGCCACTGCGGCACGCGTCCCGATCTCCATGCGTCCCGAGGAACTCGGTGGCGACGAACTCGGTCAGGGCATGTACACCAAGGTCAAGCCGGAGACCATGGCGGCGATGGTGCTCACCGGCATCGAGGGCATAGCACCGTCCAAGGTGCCCCCGCTCGAACTCGTGGTGCTCCACCCCGACTACGCCGTGGTCCGGCTGCCCGCCTCCGTGGTGGAGCCGCTGCGCAAGGCCGACGAGGAGTCGCTCGGCGCGGCCGCGTTCATCTGGTCGACGGTGCCCGACCGGCGCGGACCGCGCGACGCGTTCGTCATCTACCAGATGCTCCACGAATGGCAGGATTTCGCCCGCCGCTGCGAGGAGTCCGGCCACCAGCTCTACTGCCTGGTCTGGCCGTAGCCCCCGCGCTCAGCCGACCCGCACCGCCGCGTCCGACAGGTCCGGATCCTCCGGTTTTCCGTGTGGCGGATCACCGCAACGGCACGCACACGCGCCAGAGTTGACCGGGGCCGGGAAATGACCCCGGCGCGATGAGCAGAAAGCGCTGTCCGGGCGCCCGGCTCCTACTTTCCCCCGCGGCAGGGGATTTCACTCCCGCTTCATTTCCGGTTCTCTTTGCCGGGCCCGGCGAGATAGGCGTCGAGAAGCCCGAAGGTCACGGCCGGCTGCTCGATGTGCGGCAGATGGCCGGCGTCCGCGACGAGTTGGAAGCGGGCCCGGGGGAACGCCCGCGCGTAGGCGGCTCCGTAGACCGGGGTGACGATGCGGTCGGAGGCGCCCCACAGCACCAGGACGGGCACGTCGACGGCCGCGAGCCGGTCGCGCAGCCCGGGGTCGGCCATCGCCGGGCCCCCGGTGAGCGCCCGGGTGGCGGCCTGGTTGCCCGCGCGGACCGCCTGCTGCGCGGGGGGCAGGGCGGCCGGGTCGACGAAGTAGCGGTCGGGGTCGTGCCAGGAGTGCGCGGCAGCGGTGCGCGGATCCATGCCGAAGAAGTCGGCGACGGGCTCGCCCTCGACGTGGATGCCGACGGCGTCGATCAGCACCAGGCCGCCGACCAGGCCGGCAGTGTCGCGGGCGGCCATCTCCGCGGCGGTCCAGCCGCCGAGCGAGGAGCCGACGACCACCACGTCGCGCAGCCCGCGCTCGGCCAGCATCTCCAGGTATCCGGACGCCAGCGCGCCGATGCCGGTGCACCACGGGGGCCGCGGCGTGCCGTCCCAGCCGGGATGGGTGGAAGTCAGGGTGCGGGCCGAGGGCGCCGCGCCGCCGGACAGGTGGGCGGCGATACCGGCGACGGTGGCCGGGCCTCCCCCGCCGTGCAGGATCAGGACGGGGCGGCCGGCGCCCGCTTCGTCCACCGCGAGCTGTGTCGTCTGCGTCATGCCGTCCACCGTAACTAAGGATGTTTATATAAGCAAGCTTAATCAGTGCTAGGCTCGACCCATGCCCGCGCACACGCCCGCCGAACTGCAGCTCCTGGGACGGACCGTCAAGGAGGTCCAGTACCGCCAGCACCGCACCCTCGACACCCGGCTCGCCGCGGCCGGCACCACGCTCGCCCAGTGGGACGCGCTGCGCGCGATCAGCCGCTCCCCCGGCGCGACCGCCCGGGCGCTGGCCGGCGAGACGTTCCAGACCGAGCAGTCCTTCGGCACGCTCGCCGGCCGGCTCGCCGTGCAGGGCCTGATCGAGCGCCGCCCGGGCCGCGGCCGCCGCATCGAGCACCACCTCACCCCGGCCGGCGAGCAGTTGCTCGCGGCCGGCCACCGCATCGCCGACGAGGTACTCGCCGACGCCTTCGCCCCCCTCGACCAGGACGAACGCGCCACCCTGCTGGCCCTGTTGCGGCGGCTGACCGGCTGACCCGTGCCGCCGGCGCGGGCCCGGCCATGGGAGCATGGCGCCGGACACGGCCAGCGCGCGAAGGGCGGCATCAGGTGCACGACCAGACCATCGGCGGCTATCTGGACCGGCTCGCCGCCCGCGAGCCCGCCCCCGGCGGCGGCGCGGCCGCCGCGCTGCACGCCGCCCAGGGCGCGGCCCTGCTCGGCATGGTGGCCCGCTACACCACCGGCGAGAAGTACGCGGCACACGCCGGCGCGATCGCCAGGATCACCGCGGACAGCGACGAACTGCGCGCCCGCGCCCTGCAGTTGGCGGATGACGACGCGCGGGCCTTCACCGCGGTCACCGACGCGTACGCGCTGCCGCGGGCCGACGACACGCAGAAGGCGGTCCGTTCGCGGGCGATCGCCGCGGCGCTGCAGGGTGCCGCGCGGCCGCCGGCCGAGGTCGTCGCCGTGGCCGCCGCGATCGTCGCCCTGGCCGAGGAACTGCTGCCGATCGGCAACCCCAACGTCGTCACCGACGTCGCCGCCGCCGCGGAGGCGGCCCGTGCGGCGGCCGCCACCGCCCGGGTGAACGTCGAGATCAACCTCGGCGGCATCAAGGACGAGGCCGCCCGCGCCGACCTCGCCGCGACCGTCGCGGACGTCGACGCCCTCGCCTCCCGCGCGGAGTCCGTCACGGCGGGCGTCCGCCACCGGATCACCCGATGACCGCGCGCCGGTCCGCCCCGGCGCGCCCGCTCACCACCGCACGCCCGGAGCACGAGGAGACCGCCCCATGACCGCCCCCGCCCTGGGACCGAGCCTGACCGGATCCGCGCGCGCGGCTGAGATCCGGGCCGAAGTGACGGCGCGCACCGCCGAGTTGGCCGCTGGCGGGGTCGCGGTGCGGCTGGCGGTGGTGGTGGCCACCGAGGACGAGTCGACGGCCTGGTACGTCAGGTCCCTGGCCCGGGCGGCCGGGAAGACCGGGGTGGCCTGCGATGTCGTCGCGCTGCCCGCCGACGCGGCCCCCGGAATGCTGCGGGACACCCTCGCCCGGCTGAGCGACGACCCGCAGGTGCACGGGATCATCCTGCAGACGCCGCTGCCGCCCGGGGCGGTCGCCGCGGATCTCGCCGGGGCCATCACCCCGGCCAAGGACGTGGACGGCGCCAACCCGTCGAGCCTGGGCCGGCTGGCCGCCGGGCTGCCCGCGTTCGCCCCGGCCACCGCGGAGGCCGTCGTGCAGCTGCTCGACGCCCACGAGGTGCCGCTGCGCGGCAGGTCGGCGGCCGTCGTGGGCCGCTCCACGGTGGTCGGCAAGCCGCTCGCCCACCTGCTGCTCGACCGGGACGCGACGGTCACCGTGTGCCACTCGCGCACCCCCGATCTGGCCGCGGTGACGCGGCGGGCGGACGTCGTGGTCGCGGCCGTGGGCCGGCCCGGCCTGATCACTGCGGCGCATGTGCGGGACGGGGCGGTGGTGGTGGACGTCGGCACGAACGCCACGGAGGACGGGGGGCTGGTGGGGGATGTGGCCGCCGAGGAGGTCGGCCGCAAGGCCGCGGTGTCCCCCGTGCCCGGGGGTGTGGGCCCTCTCACCACGGCTCTCCTCCTCCACCACACCGTCCAGGCCGCCTCCTCCATCTGACCCGCCCCTCGCGCTCCCTCGGCAACCGGGCAGCCCCCGGGGGTTACGTCCCCGTCCAACGGTCCGCCGTGGCTCGTCGCGCAGTTCCCCGCGCCCCTGCGGGATCTGGGCTGCCCCTTGGGCGTCATTGCCGTCGAACGGCCCGTTTGGGCTGGGCGCGGAGTTCCCCGCGCTCCCGGAGCATCGCCCCTCCGGGGCGGGAATCCGGGCTGCCCCCGGGCGTGCGTTGCCGGCTGCGCGGTGCGTGGGTGGCTGGGCGCGCAGTTCCCCGCGCCCCTGCGGCAACTGGGCTGCCCTGCCGGGTGAATTGCCGTCTGCGACGTGCGTGTGTGGCTGGGCGCGGAGTTCCCCGCGCTCCTGGAGCATCGCCCCTCCGGGGCGGGAATCCGGGGTGCCCCCGGAGGTGCGTTGCCGGGTGCGGACCGGCTGTGGCTGGTCGCGCAGTTCCCCGCGCCCCTACGGGATCTGGGCTGCCCCCGGAGGTTCGCTGCCGGCTGCGCCGTGCGTCGTGGCTGGTCGCGCTGGGGGCACCTCCCAGGCGAAGCGCTGGGGGACCCCGCGCCCCCATGGGTGACCCGCGTCCCCATTCCTCCCGCAGACGGGGGACGGGCTGGGAGGGGACGGTGCGGGAGTGTCCCCGCAGGAACTGTGCATCCTCCCGGGTGAGCCAATGGGCAAAGCCGCGCGCACAGTTCCGAGGAGACACTCCCGTGGCGGCCCCGACCCCACCCACCGAAGGTGCACCGCCAGGGGCGCGGGGAACTGCGCGACCAGCCACGACGAGACCAGCAGACGGCCACGCGCAGCGCGAGGCACCCCGGGAGCCGTAGCCGGGCTAGCTCAGGGGGAGGCGTGACATCTGTCATGTGGAGGTGGGGATTTCCCGCTCTGCCGGCGGACGAGGGGCGACAGCAAAACTCATCGCATGGCTCACACCGTCGCACGTACCGAGGCCCCCCCGGCCGCCCCCGCGTCCAAAGCCGCCCCCGCGTTCAAAGCCGCCCCCGCGTTCAAAGCCGTCCCCGTCTGGTTCTTCGCCTTCGAGGGGCTGATGGGCGCCTCCTACGACGTGGTCAAGTCCAGCCACTACGGCTGGATCGTGCTGACCGCCGGGCTCGCCGTGAACATCGTGCTGGCCCGCACCGTGCTCCGCGGCCGGCTGAAGATGGCCAAGGCGATCCTCAAGGGCAAGCGCACCCGGATACTGGCCCTCGGCCTGATCGCGCTGCGCGTCGGCCTGCACGCCGTGCTCGGCGTGATCGGCATGCAGGCCACCTCGCCCCTCGCCCACGCCTGCCTCGCGGTGCTGATGTGCGCCGCCACCGTCGGACTGCTGGCCTTCGACCAGAAGGTGATGCTGCGCGCACTCGACGCCCAGGCCGCCCAGGCCGCTCAGGCGGCCGACGCCGCCGCCGCGGCCGACGTCGTACCGGCCGCCGAGCCCGCCCCGCTCGCACCCGCCGAGGCCACCGCCTGAAAGCCGCCGCATATGCTGCGGAGCAGATCCCGTCGCCCGTCGCGAAAGGCAGCACGCCATGAGCAGCCCCAGCCCCCGCACCGCCGTGGTCACCGGTGCCAGCAGCGGCATCGGTGCCGCCACCGCCCGCAGGCTCGCCGAGGCCGGGTTCCACGTCGTGCTGACCGCCCGCCGCACCGAGCGCCTGAAGGCGCTCGCCGAGGAGCTCTCCGCGGCCGGCCGCAGCGTGGCCGTCCACGCCCTGGACGTCACCGACCGGGCCGCGGTGGACGACTTCGCCGCCGGCCTCGGCGCGTGCCACGTGCTGGTCAACAACGCGGGCGGCGCCATCGGCACCGAGCCGGTCGCCACCGCCGACCCCGCCGACTGGCGCACGATGTTCGAGGTCAACGTCCTGGGTGTGCTCAATGTCACCCAGGCCCTGCTGCCCGCGCTGACCGCCTCCGGCGACGGCACCGTCGTGGTGCTCTCCTCGACCGCGGGCCTGGCCACCTACGAGGGCGGCGGTGGCTACGTGGCCGCCAAGCACGGCGCCCACGTCATCGCCGAGACGCTGCGGCTGGAGCTGAACGGCCTGCCGGTCCGGATCATAGAGATCGCGCCGGGCATGGTCAGGACCGAGGAGTTCGCGCTCACCCGCTTCCGCGGTGACGCCGAGCGCGCCGCCAACGTCTACGCCGGCGTCGCGGAGCCGCTCACCGCCGACGACGTGGCCGACACCGTCGCCTGGGCCGTCACCCGCCCCGCGCACGTCAACGTGGACCTGCTGGTCCTGCGCCCGCGCGCCCAGGCCTCCAATTCCAAGGTCCACCGGGAGCTCTGACCGGGGCTCCGAGCCGCCTCCGTAGGGTGGGGCCATGGCCTTCACCCCGCCCGACGCCAAGGACCTGCGGTCCCCCGCCCGCTATCTGTGGTGGCTGGTGAAGCGCCAGCGGGGGCGGGTGGCGGCCGGTGCGGCGATCAGCGTCGTGTGGATGGCCGGGCTCACCGTCCCGCCGTACCTGCTGTCCCGGGCCGTCGACGACGGCCTGCGGGCGCACGACACGGGCGCGCTGCTCGGCTGGACGGGCGCGCTGCTCGCGGTCGGCGCGGTCAACGCGGCGGCGGCCATCGCCCGGCACCGCACCATGACCCGCGTCCGGATGGACGCCGTGTTCCGCACCGTGCGGGCCACCGTGCGGCAGGCCGCGGGCCTCGGCGACGCGCTGCGCCGCCACACCGACGCGGGCGAGGTCGCCACCATCGCCATGAACGACGTCCATGTCGTCGCCGACACCCTGACCGTCACCGGTCCCGGCGTCGGCTCGGTCGTCGGCTACGTGGTGGTCGCCGTGCTGCTGCTGTCCCTGTCCCCGCTGCTGGCCGCCGTGGTGCTGGCGGGCGTCCCGCTGGTGGCGGCCACGGTCGGGCCGCTGCAGCGCCGGCTGCAGCACGTCGGCACCGGATACCGGCAGCAGCAGGGCGAGTTGACGGGCCTGCTGGTGGACGTGGTGAGCGGCCTGCGGGTGCTGGGCGGGCTCGGCGGCAAGGACGTGTACGCCGCGCGGTACCGGCGGCGGTCGGGCGAACTGCGCGACCAGGGCTACCGCGTCGGGGCCGTCACCAGCTGGGTGGGGGCGCTCGCCACCGGCCTGCCCGCGCTCTTCCTGGCCCTGGTCACCTGGCTCGGCGCCCGCATGGCCGCCGAGGGCACGCTCGCCATCGGCGACCTCGTCGCGGTTTACGGCTACACGGCGATGCTCGTGGTGCCGGTGACCTTCTTCATCGAGGCGGGCAACGACATCGCCCGCGGCCTGGTGGCCGCCCGCCGCGTCACCTCCTTCCTGTCCCTGGAGCCCCGCCACCAGGACGGCGCCCACCCGGAGCCGGCCCCCGGCGAACCGGCGGTGCTGCACGACCCCGCATCGGGTGTGGCCGTGGCCCCGGGCACGCTGACCGCGCTGGCCGCCGCCCGCCCCGGCGACTCCGCCGCCGTCCTCGACCGCCTCGCCCGGTTCGCCCCGTCCGGCGCCACCTGGGGCGGCACCCCCCTGCAGGCCGTCCCCCTGTCCCGCGTCCGGGCCCGCATCCTCCTCGCCGACAACGATGCCGTGCTCTTCGGCACGACCCTCCGCGAGGCGGTGGCCGGCCGCGGGACAGGGGGACGGCCTGACGCTGACGCTGACACGGACATCGACACGGACGCGCTCGCCGGCGGCGGCAAGGCCGTGGCGGACAGCGGGGAAGGGGACGCCGACCTGCTCGCGGCGATCCGCACCGCCGTCGCGGAGGACGTCGTCGAGGCGCTGCCCGGCGGGCTGGACGCGCCGCTGACCGCGCAGGCCGGGAACCTCTCCGGCGGCCAGCGGCAACGGCTGCGGATGGCGCGGGCGGTGTACGCCGCGCCCGAGGTGCTGCTCGCGGTCGAGCCGACGTCGGCCGTGGACGCGCTGACCGAGGCCGCGATGGCCGGCCGGCTGCGCGCGGCCCGTGCCGGGCTGACCACGGTGGTCGCCACCACCTCGCCGCTGGTCCTGGAGCAGGCCGACACCGTGCTCCACCTCGTCGACGGCCAGGTCGCGGCGGCGGGACCGCACCACGACCTGCTGCACGCCGCCCCCGCCTACCGGGCCCTGGTCGCACGCGACACCGGCGCCACCGAGACGGCGGCGCCGTGACCACCCCGCTGCCGGTCGCCGGACGGACCCAGGTGCGCCGCGCGGCGCTCGGCGAGATCGCCGCGGACAAGGGCGCGTTCGCCACGGTGCTGACCCTCAACGCGCTGGCCGCGGCGGCGGGCCTGGTCGGCCCGTGGCTGCTCGGCTCCATCGTCGACACCGTCAAGCGGTCCACCGGGCACGCCGCGGTGCACACCGTCGACCGGCTCGCGCTGCTCATCGTCGTCGCCACCCTCGCCCAGACCGTGCTGTCCCGGTACGCGCTGTACGCCGGGGCGCGGTTCGGCGAGCGCGCGGCCGCGCGGGTCAGAGAGCGGTTCACCGACCGCGTCCTCGCGCTGCCCGCGGTCGCGGTCGAGCACGCCCCGGCCGGCGACCTCGCCACCCGCGGCACCGCGGACGTCGACTCGGTCGCCGCGACCCTGCGCCTGGCCGCGCCACAGATGTTCGTCGCGGGCCTGCAGTGCCTGTTCATCGTCGTCGCGGTGCTGCTGCTCGACCCGCTACTCGGGGCGTGCGGTCTCGCGTGCCTGGCCGTGGTCACCGTCGCCCTGCGCTGGTACCTGCGCCGGGCCCGCGAGGGCTACCTCGCCGAGGGCGCGGCGACCGCGGCGGTGGCCGACACCGTGGCCACCACCACGGTGGGCGCGCGCACCGTGGAGGCACTGCGGCTCCAGCGGCAGCGGATCGACGCCACCGAGGCGGCGATCGGCGAGGCCCGCCGCGCCCGGCTGCACACCCTGTGGCTGCGCTCGGTGCTCTTCCCGAGCGTGGACCTGGCCACCACGCTGCCCGTCGTGGGCGTGCTGGCGGCCGGCGCCGCGCTCTACGACCGCGGGGCCGTGGGGCTCGGCGCGGTGGTGGCCGCGGCCGTCTACTTCCGGCAGCTGGTCGAGCCGCTGAACGCCGTCCTGCTGTGGGTGGAGCAGGTGCAGAGCAGCACCGCCCGGTTCGCGCGGATCGAGGGCTTGGCCGCGGTCCCCGGCGGCCCCGCCCCCGCGGGCCCGGTGCCCCGGCCGGCGGACGACCGGATCGTGGTCAGTGGCGTGCGGTACGCCTACCAGGGCGGCGCGGACGTGCTGCACGGCGTCGACCTGGACGTGCGGCCCGGTGAGCGGCTCGCGGTCGTCGGCACGTCGGGGGCGGGCAAGTCCACGCTGGGCCGGCTGATCGCGGGCATCGACCGGCCGCGCACCGGCACGGTCACCGTCGGCGGCGTGCCGGTCGCCGACCTGCCGCCGGAACGCCTGCGCCGGCAGATCGCGCTCGTCACCCAGGACCACCACGTCTTCCGCGACACCCTGCGCGCCAACCTGCTGCTGGCCCGGCCGACGGCCGGCGACGCGGAACTGCGGGACGCGCTCGCCGCGGTGGGCGCCGGGGAGTGGGCCGCGGACCTGGAGGCGGTCCCCGACCTCGACGGCCCGCAGGCCCAGCAGCTCTCCCTGGCCCGCGTCCTGCTCGCCGACCCGCACACCCTGATCCTCGACGAGGCCACCGCGCTGCTCGACCCGGCGACCGCCCGCAGCACGGAGCGGGCGCTGGCCGCGGCGCTGCACGGCCGTACCGTCATCGCGGTCGCCCACCGCCTGCAGACCGCCCACGACGCCGACCGCATCGCGGTGATGGCCGGCGGCACGGTCACCGAACTCGGCACCCACGACGAGCTGGTGGCCGCCGGCGGGACGTACGCGGCGCTGTGGCACTCCTGGCACGGGGACTGAGCCGGGGGCGTCGGCAGGAGCGGAGCGGGCGCGCGCGGCGGCCGGCGTTGTCGGAGGCCGGCGTTGTCGGAGGCCGGGGCCATACTCGTCGGCACGGGGGCCGCGGGCCCCGCACGGGACTGCGAGAGGAAGCCATGGCCGAGGTACTGCTGTTCCACCACGCGCACGGACTGACCCCGGGCGTCGAGGAGTTCGCCGAGGGGCTGCGGGGGGCCGGCCACACCGTCCACGTCCCCGACCTGTACGAGGGACACGTCTTCGAGAACCTGGACGACGGCGTCGGGTTCGCCCGGAAGACCGGCTTCGGGACGGTCATCGAGCGCGGCCGGGCGGCGGCCGAGGGCCTGCCCGCCGGCATCGTCCTCGCCGGGTTCTCGCTGGGCGTGCTGCCGGCGCAGATGCTGGCGCAGACCCGGCCGGGAGCCAGGGGCGCGCTGTTCTTCCACTCCTGCGTGCCCACCTCGGAGTTCGGCGGCGCCTGGCCCGCGGCGGTGCCGGTGCAGATCCACTCCATGGACCGCGACCCGTCGTTCGTCGACGAGGGCGACATCGACGCCGCGCGCGCCCTGGTGGAGAGTGCCCCGGACGTCGCCGAGTTGTTCCTCTACCCCGGCTCCGGCCATCTGTTCGCCGATCCGGGCCTCCCGGACTACGACGCGCCCGCCACCGCCCTTCTCACCTCCCGCGCCCTGGCCTTCCTCGACGCCAACGGGTGAGGATGGCCCGGCAGGACGGGGCGTCGAGGGGCGCAGAGGCGTGAGGGGGCACTGGTGCGCGTGCTGACGTGGAACGTGTGGTGGCGGTTCGGCCCGTGGCAGGAACGGCAGAAGGCGATCCTCGCCGTGCTGGCCGAGCTGCGGCCGGACGTCGTGGGCCTGCAGGAGGTGTGGGCCTGCGGCGGGGACAACCAGGCGGAGTGGTTCGCGTCCCAGCTCGGCATGCAGTGGACGTGGGCGCCCTCGCGCGCCCCGGAGCGCTGGCAGCGGCGGCTCGGCGACCCGTCGGTCGCGTTGGGCAACGCCGTGCTGAGCCGCTGGCCGATCGCGGACCGCCAGGTCGCGGAGCTGCCGGCCCGCCCGGGCGACGAGGACGGCAAGCTGGCCCTGCACGCGCGTATCGACGCCCCTGGGCACCAGGTGCCGTTCTTCACCACCCACCTCACCTCGGCGTCCGACGCGTCCGCGGTGCGCTGCGAGCAGGTGGCGGCGCTGTCCGCGTTCGTCGCGGAGCACCGCGGCGGCACGGACTTCCCGCCGGTCGTCACCGGCGACTTCAACGCCTGGCCGGACTCCGACGAGGTGCGCCGCTTCGGCGGCTACAAGACCGCGCCGGCCGCGCCCGGCCAGGTCTTCGTCGACGCCTGGGAGTACGCGGACCCGGCGCAGCCGTCGGCGACCTGGGACGCGGCCAACCCGTACGTCGCCGAGTCCTTCGACCCGCCGAGCGTCCGCATCGACTACATCCACGTCGGCCCGCCCGGCCCCGCCGGCCTCGGCTCCGTCCGCTCCGTCCGGCGCGCCGGCGACGCCCCCGTCGACGGCGTGTGGCCCTCCGACCACGCGGCCGTCCTGGTGGACCTGAAGGACTGACCGCGCGCGGATCCGCTCCGCGGGACGGGTGGTGCGGGCCACCTCAGACCCTGCTCAATTCCCCGCCGTTCCGCCCGCCCCGCCCCGGCACGCGCTCTACAGTGCGCAGACGACGAGCTGGGGGGGACCTGGTGATCACGGATCCGGAGATGGCGGAGGAGCCGGACGCGCAGGAGGGAGCCGAGGCTCCGGCCGAGGTGGTGAGCGCGCAGGACGGGCGCGGCCGCCGGCGCCCCTGGCCCTGGGTGGTGGGCACGGCCGCGGTCACCTGCGCGGTGGCCGCCCTGGTGCTCCAGGCGGTCGGCTACGGGCACACCAAGGCGCCGGACCTGCACGGCTACCACGCCGAGTCGCCCTGCTACGGCGACAACCTCAAGCCGCTGACGGACGCGTTCCGCTCCGATGACGCCGGGGCGACACCGGCCCAGCTGCAGTCGGGCTCGGCGCTGGACGCCGCACAGTGCACGCTCACCGCCAGCGGCCCGATCTCGACCGAGTTCAAGGGCCAGTACGCCGTCACCGTGACCGCGGAACTGCACAAGAAGACGGACCCCACCGCCGAGTTCGAGGACCGCGTACGGGCGCACACCCAGGTCGACCCGTACTCCATGGCCGGGAGCGCGGACACCGGCCGCTCCACGGCGGTACCCGGCCTCGGTGACGAGGCGTTCCTGCTGACGCGCCAGGACGACCGCCTCACGCTGCTGGTCCGGCACGGCGGGGCGGTGTTCACCGTGGACCTGTCCGCCCTGCAGCAGCCCGTGAACGTGGAGGACCCTCCGACGGGCGCCGACGGCTACCCGGCGAGGCTCCCCAGCCTGGACCGTTTCGTGCCGGCCATGAGGCAGTCGGTCGTCCGGGTCATGGCCGCCCTGTCCAAGTGAGCTGCCGCAGGCGGCAGTTCACGCGACCGGGATCAGGGTGAGGTAGGCGATGCCGAGGACGCCGCGGTAGCCGCGCAGCCAGGAGGCGCGGTGGCCGTCGACGCGCTCGCGGGTCTCGTCCGCCAGGGGGTGCCCGGGGTGGGCGGCGAGCCACTCCTCGACGTCGGACTGGTAGCCGGACTCGAAGTCGTCCCACTCGGCGGTGCTCGCGGTCTCGGTCCAGGCGGGGCGGAAGCCGGCGGCCACCGCGAGGTCGACGAGCCCGGCCAGGTCGGTCAGCTCGCCGGCGTGCGCGCCGGGCCACATGGCGGCCAGTTCCGCGGTGGTGGGGGTGCGCTGCCAGTAGCCCTCGCTGAACAGCACCCGCCCGCCGGGGGCGACCAGCCGGCGCAGCTCGGCGAGCGCCGCGGGGAGGTGGCCGGGCGGCTCCTCGTCGCTCAGGGCGTGGCCGGCGCCCAGGCACATCACGAGGTCGGCGGGACCGCGCGCGGTGCCGGTGCCGGACTCCTCGGCGAACTCCACGCGGCCGGCCAGCCCGCGGGCCCCGGCGTTGGCCCGTCCGCGGGCCAGGTCCTCGCCGTTCAGGTCGATCCCGACGCCGGTGGCGGACGGCACCGCTTCCAGAACCCGCAGCATCAACTCGCCCCAGCCGCAGCCGACATCGAGGACCGTCGCGGGCGTGGTGCGGGCCAGGCGCTCGACGAGGCGTGCGGCGCGGGCCTCGGAGAGCGGGCCGTGGAAGGTCAGCCGGGTCAGGCGCGGGGGACGCCCGGCGTCGAGGGTGGTGGCGGCGGTGGCGTCAGCGGCGTCGGTCATGGGGGGCCACGCTAACCGCGGGGCCGCCCGCGGGCACGCGGATTTCCCCGGGGCGCCACGGCTCACCTCCGCGCGGGGAGCG
The DNA here is from genome assembly GCF_044333795.1 of Streptomyces sp. NPDC020917. NCBI lineage: Bacteria > Bacillati > Actinomycetota > Actinomycetes > Kitasatosporales > Streptomycetaceae > Streptomyces > Streptomyces sp. NPDC020917. Next base: position 186,110 of record NZ_JBIRRR010000015.1, read on the forward strand.
GGCGCCCCGGGCTCAGCGGCCGTCCTGCGAGGTGCCGGACGCGGCGGCGGGCCGGGCCGCGGCGACCGCGTGCGGGTCCGGCAGGGAGTTCTCCTGGGCCTCGTACCAGCGGATCTTGTCGTGCAGGTGCTGCTGCTGGTCGAGCAGCGCCGCGATGTGCGCGCCGAGCTGCGTCGCGTGCTCGCGCAGCACGCGCAGCCGCTCGGCGTAGGTGGCCTCGCCGTCCCGGGCCAGTTCGGCGTAGCGGCGCATGTCCGCGATGGGCATGCCGGTGTCGCGCAGGCAGCGCAGCACGCCGAGCCAGTCGAGGTCGTCCTCGGTGAAGACGCGCTGCCCGCCCGTGGTGCGCCGGATGTCGAAGAGCAGCCCGATCCGCTCGTAGTACCGCAGCGTGTCCAGGCTGAACCCGCTGCGGGCGGACGCGGCAGCCGGGGTGTAGGTCGTCGTCACCCGCCCAGCGTGGCACGGTCCGCGACGGTCCGGAACCGAAACCTTGACCTGGAGCGCGCTCCAGATACCAGAGTTGCCGCCATGAGACGACTTCTGGGACGCAGCGGCATCGAGGTGAGCGGCCTCGGGATGGGCTGCTGGGCGATCGGCGGACCGTACGGCAACAGCAGCACCGAGCAGTTCGGCTGGGGCGAGGTGGACGACGCCGAGTCCACCCGGGCGCTGCACCGCGCCTTCGACCTCGGCGTGACGTTCTACGACACGGCCAGCAGCTACGGCGCGGGCCACAGCGAGAAGGTGCTCGGCGCGGCCTTCCGGGACCGGCGGGACCGGATCGTGATCGCCAGCAAGTGGGGCTTCACCTTCGACGAGGAGACCCGGGCCTCCGAGGGGGCCGACGGCAGCGCCGGCTACCTGCGCAGCTGCCTGGAGGGTTCGCTGCGCCGGCTGGGCACCGACTACGTCGACCTGTACCAGCTGCACATCGGCGACCTGCCGCTCGACCAGGCCCTCGACCTCGTCGGCACCCTGGAGGAGCTGGTCGAGGCGGGCAGCCTGCGGGCGTACGGCTGGAGCACCGACGACCCGGCCAGGGCCGAGGCGTTCGCGGCGCAGGCCCCGCACAGCACCGCGATCCAGCACGACATGTCCGTGCTCCGCGACAACCCCGCGATGATCGCGGTGTGCGAGGCGGCCGGCCAGGCCTCGATCAACCGCGGGCCGCTGGCGATGGGCCTGCTCAGCGGCAAGTACCACGACCGGCGGCAGGTGGCCGCGGACGACGTGCGCCGCATGGACTACGCGTGGATGACGTACTTCCGCGACGGCGCCGGCAGCCCGGAGTGGCTCGCGGCGATCGACGGCATCCGCGACGTCCTCACCAGCGGCGGCCGCACCCTCGCCCAGGGCGCGCTGGCCTGGCTGTGGGCACGCAGCGGGGCGACCGTGCCGATCCCGGGCTTCCGCAGCGTCGCCCAGGTCGAGGAGAACGCCGGGGCGCTGGCCCACGGGCCGCTCGGCGCGGAGGAGTTCGGGCAGGTGGAGAAGCTGCTGGCGGCGACGCGCCGGGCGGACTGACCCGCTGGGATCGTCCGCTCCCGGCGGGCGGTCCCGGCATCAGGCGGGGCCGGGCCAGGGCACATGTCCGGCCCCGGCCCCGATCCCGCTGGACCGCCGGACCAGGTGGTCACCTGATCCGGTGTCGCCGCGGGGCCGCGCCGCCCCCCGCGCGCACCGAGGGGTTCGGCGACCAGGTCGGGGCGGCCCGGCAACCCCACGTCCTTGAGCAGCCGTTCGTCCGCCTGCCGGCCGTGGCGCCGGCGCCCAGGAGAAACCCTCCGGGGGCGCCCGCGGTCGCTCGCGGGTGGTGGGCGATACTCCGGGCATGGAGTGGGTGCTGCGTTCCGCCGGGCCGGCGGATGTCGAGACGATCGCCGACCTGCGGGCCGCCGTGATGCGCCCTGACCTGGAGCGGCTGGGCCGCTACGACGAGAACCGGGTGCGGCAGCGGCTGCGGGACTCCTTCTCCGCGCGGCACACCTCGGTCATCGAGGCCGGCGGCGCCTTCGCCGGCTGCGTCACCCTCCGCCCGGCCGATGACGGCCGCTGGCTGGAGCACTTCTACCTCGCCCCGCGCCTCCAGGGCCGCGGCCTGGGCTCCGCGGTCCTCGGCTCACTGCTGCGGCAGGCCGACGCCGACGGCGAGCCGGTGCGGCTCAACGTGCTGCAGGGCAGCGCGGCCCGGCGGCTCTACGAGCGGCACGGGTTCACCGTGGAGAGCCAGGACCCGGTCGACGTGTTCATGGTGCGGCAGCCGGTCGCGGCACCTATGCCCTGCTGAACGCCAGCACCATGAACCGCGGGAAGCGCGTGCCGGCCGGCAGCGTGGTGCCGGGCCCCGGCACGTCCGCCATCGCCGGCACGTCCCGCAGCCCGTCCAGCCGCAGCCCGGCGCCGAGGAACGCCTCCAGGTACTCCTGAAGTGTGCGGTGATGGTGGTGGGCCCTGACGCCCTCCGCCCACAGCCCGCGGTACGGGCTGACCGTGCCCGAGGCGAAGTAGTCGTCGACATGCCCGTGGACGACGGCGCCGTACGGGTTGTTGAGCGCCAGCACGACCCGGCCGCCGGACCTCACCGCGCCGGCCAGCGTGGCGGCGAACCCCTCGTGGTCCGGCACGTCGTTGAGCACCAGGTAGCTCGCCACCGCGTCGAACCGGCCGGCCAGCCCCGGCTGCGGGCGGCACAGGTCCGCGACCTCGTAGGCGATCTCCCCGCCCGGGTCCCGGCTGCGGGCCAGCTCCACGAGCCGCGGCGCGACGTCCACTCCCGTCACCGTGGCGCCCTCGCCCGCCAGCACCCTGGACAGGTACCCCTCACCGCAGCCGGCGTCGAGCACCCGCCGCCTGCGGATCTCCCCCAACTCCCGCAGCACATGGGGCAGTAGACCGAACGGGTCGCCCCGCTCCACGCCGTCCGCCTGCTCCCGCCGCGCCACCGCCGCGGCGTACTCCTCCGCACACGCGTCGTACCCGTTGACCGTCACCCTCCCGACGATAGGGACGGCGCGGCCGCCGCGGCAGGTGGCGTCCGGCGGCCCGTTGCGAGCCGCGCGTTACTGCAAGGGGATCGCACCTGGTCAGGGCGCGTAGGACGGTGGTCGCCGCAACGGGATTCGCGCGGCATGGTGGTGTCATGGACGGCAGCGAGGACACGCACGGGCGCGAGCACGAGGCGGCGCCGGGCCAGGGACACGGGTCGGCACCGGACCGGGAACACGGTCATGAGCACGGTCACGGGTACGAACACGAGCACGGGCCGGCGCAAGGGCACGGGCCCGTGCAGGGGCCCGCGTTCGCGCCGGACGGCGGGCGCCGGGCGGGCGCGCAGGCGCCGGCGCGGACGCGGAAGCCGGCGCGGACGCGGAAGCCGGCGCGCGGGGGGCACGGTGTCGCGCACGCCCTCCATCCGCACGGCCACTCGTCGCGGGACAGGACCGACGCGGCGATGAAGGCGTCCCGCGAGGGCATGCGCACGCTGTGGCTGTCGCTGGCGATCCTCGCCTGCACCGCGGCCGTGCAGGCGGTGGTCGTCGCTGCGTCGGGCTCGGTCGCGCTGCTCGGCGACACGGTGCACAACGGTGCCGACGCCCTGACCGCCGTGCCGCTGGGCATCGCGTTCGTGCTGGGGCGGCGGGCCGCCACCCGCACCTACACCTACGGGTTCGGCCGCGCCGAGGACCTCGCCGGCATCGTCGTCGTGCTGGCCATCGCCGCCTCGTCCGCGCTGGCCGCCTACGAGGCGGTCGGCCGGCTGCTGCACCCGCAGGACATCGACCACGTCGGCGCCGTCGCGCTCGCCGCGCTCGTCGGCTTCGTCGGCAACGAGTGGGTGGCCCACTACCGCATCACCACGGGCCGCAGGATCGGCTCCGCGGCGCTGGTCGCGGACGGCCTGCACGCCCGCACCGACGGGTACACCTCGCTCGCCGTCCTGCTCGGCGCCGCCGGGGTGGCGGTCGGGTGGCCCTGGGCCGACCCGGTCGTCGGCCTGTTCATCACGGCCGCGATCCTGCTGGTCCTCAAGGACGCCGCCCGCGAGGTGTACCGGCGGCTGATGGACGCGGTCGACCCGGCGCTGGTCGACGCCGCGGAGGCGGCGCTGCTGGGCGTCGACGGCGTGCGCGGCGCCGGGCTGGTCCGGATGCGCTGGATCGGGCACACCCTGCGCGCGGAGGCGGACATCGTGGTCGACCCGCGGCTGACGGTCGTCCAGGCGCACGCGCTGGCCGTCGCGGCCGAACACGCCCTCATCCACGCCGTGCCCGGGCTGACCGGCGCCACCGTGCACACGGACCACACCGCCGAGGGTGCCGATCCGCACGCGGCGCTCGCGCACCACGTGACCGCGTGACCGCGTGACCACCGGCGGGGCCGGGGCCGGACCCGGGCCGGGGGACGGGTTCAGCGCGCGCCAGGCAGCCGGCGGGGTTCGATGCGCTCCTCGACCGCGCGGTCGCCGTCGCGCGTGACGACGTAGGCGCCCTTGCCCGCGATCTCGGTCACCGCCTCGACGAGTTCCGTGCCGCGATAGACCAGGCCGACACCGTCGTCGGTGCAGTGGGCGGTGGGCAGCGTGCCGTCCGCGACCAGGCGGTGGGTCAGCGGGCGGCGGCGCGGTTCGGCGTCGTAGTGCACGCCGTTGCCGTACGGCAGGAAGCCCAACGCGCCGGTCAGAGGCCGCAGTTCGGGGCCGAACGAGTCGGTGGCGCCGCCCTCGAACCAGCACAGCGACCCCGCGCTGACCCCGCTGAGCACGACGCCGGCCTCCCAGGCCCGGCGCATCACGCGGTCCAGGCCGTGCACCCGCCACACCGCCAGCAGGTTCGCCGCGGAGCCGCCCATCACCCAGACGACGTCCTGGTCGAGGACGGCGCCCTCCACGTCCTCGAGGTTGGGCATCGGGAACAGGTGCAGCGGCGTCAGGTCGAACCCGGCCACGCGGGCGGCCTCCGCCATCCGCGACGTGAAGTGCTCGGCGTCTCCGATGGCCGTACCGACGTACATCACGCGCGGGCGCCGCCCGTGGACGCCCGACAGCTCCACCGCGTGGTGCACCAGCGCGTCGAACTCCACCCGGGTGCGGGCCGCGGCGCGGTGCCCGCCCGAGGTCGCCAGGATCGTCCGCTCGGTCCGTTCGGTCGCCGTCACACCCGTGATCGTAGCCCGCGCCGCGTGTCCGCCCGATCGGCCCGGCTCAGTCCGACAGTTCCCACATCAGCCGGTAGTACGCGATCCGCTCCGGGTCGGGCGCGATCCCGTAGGCGTCGAGCAGCGGCTCCTCCCAGCCGGGGCCGTAGTTCCACTGCGTGCTCCAGGTGGCGATGGCGAGGTCCGCCCAGCGGTCGCCGACTCCGAGCGCGCCGAGGTCGACGTGCCCGGTGCACGTTCCGTCGTCGCCGACCAGGGTGTTGGGGGCGCAGGCGTCACCGTGGCAGACGACGGGCGCGTCGACCGGCGGGACGTCGGCGAGGACGGCGAGTGCCTGCTCGGCGGTGCCGACGTGCCGGACGTCCGGGTGCCAGTCCGCCGGGTCGGTCCGGCCCGCCGCCGCGCGCGCCCGCGCCTTCTCCAGGCGGCGTTCGGCCGACCAGTCGAACGGGCAGTCCGCGACGGGCAGCGTGTCGTGCAGGGCGCGCAGCCCCGCTCCGATGGCGCGCACGGCGGTGCCCGGGTCGCGCTTCCACCGGTCGTCCACGGCCGAGCGCCCCGGCAGTCCCGCGGTGACGATCCACGACCCGGCGCCGTCCGCGCCCTCGCCGAGCACCCGCGGCACCGCACTGAACCTCGCCGCCCAGCGCAGCCGCACCACCTCGGCCGGCAGGTCCGCCCCGCTCCCGGCCGGCGCCCACTTCACGAACCGCCGCCCGGCCCCGCGCCCCACCTGGAACGTCAGCCCCCCGGCCTCGTTCTCCCAGACGGCCTTCACCGGCTCCCCCGCCGCCACCTCCCCGACCACCCGCGGAACACCGACCGGCCCTTGAGGAGCAGCAGCAACCATCCCCCCATCCTCCCCGCCCACGGCAGGCCCCGGCCAGCCCTTTCCCACACAACCGCCCCACCCACCAAGACCGTTGGCAGCGCCCGCCGGCCCCCTGAGAGCACCGCGGCCCTGCCGCGCCGGGCGGTGGCCAGGGACTCCCGTCGTCGCGCCTGCGCGGGCGCCGGACGCGCGCTCAGCCGGACGCGAGCAGCAGGGCCCCGACCAGGACCGACAGGAAGAGCATCCAGCCGGCGCCGACGCACACCACACCGACCACCGCGCGCTGCCAGAAGCGCGGTCCGCTGTAGGGGGCGAGCCGCGACGCCGGCCCGGGGGCCACCTCCGCGGTGCGGTCCGGCGTCACCTCCGCGCCCTCGTCCGCAATCGTGGCGGCGGCCCCGTCCGCACCGCGACCAGCACGCCAGAAGCGGTGCACGATCCCCGCTCTGACCTCGAAGGCGTGGTCCCACAGCAGGGACCCGACGCGGGGCGCGGGCAGCGGCGTACGCCGTCCGGACCGTTCGGTCACCACCAAGCGACGCCCGCCGCGGCGGGGTTCGACCGTGATCGCCCGCACCTGCGACCATGCGATCCGCCGGCGGCGCGGCAGCCCGTCGACGCTCAGATGCCCGGGGGTGAGGGTGATGCCGCGGCGCAGGCAGAGCAGGCCGGCCGCGAGCAGCAGGACCACCGCGCACGCCCCCAGCACGCGGCTGGTCGCCGTCGCGTGGTCCATGCCCGGCCCGTCGAGGAACCCGGCGAGCGTGGACTCGATGGCGAGGAGGGTGATGACCATCACCGGCGGCACCACCTGGACCGCGGTCGGGCGCAGGCGCAGCCGGTCCGGCAAGCGGTCCGTCAGCAGTTCCGGCGCCGCCGCCGTCCCGGAAGCGGCCGTCCCGTCCCCGGCCGGGCCGTGGCGCAGCCACCACGCGCGGATCGTCGCGGCCTTCGCCTCGAACGCCCGGTCCCAGGACAGCATCGCGGTGCTGGGCATCCGCAGCGGCGTCCGGCGCCCGTCCGTCTCGTACAGGACGACCCGGCGGCCGCCGGCGAAGGGCTCCGCCCGCACGTCGGCCACCCGCGTCCACGGGATGGTGCGTCGCCGCAGCCCGTGCACCACGGCGTCGCGCGGGGTGAGCGTGATGCCGAACCACCAGCCCTGCGCCCAGGAGACGAGCACGAACAGCACGAGCAACGCGATGAACTGCACCCACACCCAGAGCGGCGGGCCGGCGGCTCCCGGCGAGCCGTGCCACTGGATCAGGTTCGCTGACATGGCCGTCAGGACGCAGAGCGGCGGGGCGGCCCCCACCAGCCGCTGGAGCCGGCTCGCACGGTAGCGGAGCCGCGTCTCCCCCTCGGACGGCTCCTCCCCCTCGGACGGCTGCGGCTGCTCTCCCCAGGTGGCTCTCGGCCCCACGTCCATGGCTGTCCTTCACGATGCGCCCGATGCGGAGGGCAACATAGCTGGCCGCAGCCGGCCCCGGCAACGCATCGCCGCAGGCGGCAGGCACGATGGGCGCCTCACCGCCCGAAGCGGGTCGACCCCAGGGTCACCTGGTGGCCGACCAGGCTGATCTCGACGCCGTCCTCGGTGGCGCGGGCCTCGGTGAAGCCGACGCCCTCAGGGAGGCTGACCTGCCAGACGGTGGCGGCCTGTTCGGCGCCGGGGAGGGTGAAGGAGAGTTCCGTGCCCTGCGCCAGGAGCGTTCCCGTGGCGTCCAGCGCCGTCCCCCGCACCGTCCCCGAGACTTTGACGCGTGCCGCCTGACCGTCCGATCCCGGGGCCTGGGAGACCTGCACCGGGCCGCCGCCGCCCGCCAGCCGTGTCACCGCGCTGGACAGGTCCGCGTACGACAGGGTCAGCGTGCCGGTGACCCGGTTGGCCTCGGCGCTGCGCGCCGCCAGCGAGGTGACGTTCACGCCGTGCAGGTCGAGATGGAGGCGGGCGACGTTCAGATAGCCGCCCTGTGTGTTGCCCGTGGTGTCGATGAAGAACTTCTCCGCGGTCAGCGTGACGTGACCGAAGTCCCCGCCGATCGCCTGGGTCAGGAACGGGAAGCCCTTGATCGACACGTTCATGTGGCCGTCGGTGGTGTTCGCGTAGCCGTACTTCTCCTTCGCGAACTTCGTGGCCTCATCGTCCGCGACGTGCACGGCTATCCGGTCGGCGGCCGTGAACAGCACGGCAAGCACCACCACCACGATCGCCAGGACCTTCACCCATCGACGTCCCATGTCGATACCCCCCCGGGCCTTTGGGAACGCTGCCTGCTGCACTGCCTGCTGCACTGCCGAGCAAGGATCATGCACCGTCGCGGGCCCCGCCACCAACCTCCGCCCGTCACAGGGCTGTTCGGGCGGGTGCGCGCACGCACCGGCGGGCCCCCGGAGAATCCGGGGACCCGCCGGCGGCGGACAGGTTCAGCCGCGCCCCGCTCAACACCATCGAGGCCCGCACGACGCGCTTGGCCTGTTCGGCTCTACCGTGCCGTCTTACCTGGCGAAGCGCGCCGGAGGTCCGCACCGGAGCCGACATCGCGCTTGGATTCCCTGGTGCCGTACCAGTCCAGGCACACCACAGTGGCGTCGTCTTCGAGTCGGCCGCCGCAGGCGTCGAGGACCGCGGTCGTCAGCATCAGCACGGTCTCCCGGGGGTGGAGGTGCCGGGTCTCCCGCAGCAGGGCGGGAAGGTCGACCTTCTCGGCGGCGCGCTCCAGCATGCCGTCGGTGAGCAGGATCAGGCGGTCGTCGGGGCGCAGGTCGAGGGCCTGGGATCGATAGGGCTGACGGGAGACCGGGAAGGACAGTCCGAAGGGGAGATCCACCTCGCAGGCGATCTCCTCCACCTCGCCGTCGCGAATGCGCAGCGGCCAGGGGTGGCCGGCGTTCACCAGGTGGGCTGTTCCGGTCCGGAGGTTGACACGCATCAGCTGTCCGGTCGCGTGGCCGGAAGGCCCGTGGTCAGCCAGCGCCCGATCGGCCAGCCGGGCCTGTTCGACGAGGTCGGCGCCCATGCGGCGGGCACCGCGCAGCGCGCCCAGCAGGATCGTCGCCGACAGCGCGGCATCGAGGTCGTGCCCCATGGTGTCGGTCACCGAAAGGTGGAGCGTGTCACGGTCCAGGGTGTAGTCGAACGTGTCGCCGTTGATGTCCTCGGAGGATGCCAGGTCCCCGCACAGGGCGAACTGCGCCGCCTCGCAGGACAGCGACAGGGGCAGCAGCCGGTGCTGGATCTCGGCGGCCAGGGTGAAGGGCCTGCTGCGCTTGCCCCAGGTGTAGAGGTCGGTGAAGCGCTGGTTGGCGATCACGATGTAGGCCAAGGCATGCGCGGCCCCGCCCACCGCGTCCAGGACGTCCTCACTGGGGCCGGTGGGCAGGAGCAACTCCAGCAGGCCGATCGCATCACCGCGATTGGTGACGGGGAAGATCACCCGCTCGCCCTCGTCTGTCGCCACCTGGTACGGCTGCTGGGTCCGGACCACCTGCTCGTAGACGCTACCGAGCAGTTCGACCCGATCCCAGCGCTGCCCGGCCTCCACCGCGGCGGCGGTCGACAGCCGCACCACCGCCCTGCCCGTCAGGTCGATGATCAGGAAGGACACCTCAGTGGCGCCGAAGCGGCGCAGGAGATCCTCCGCCACCACGTCGACGGCCTCCCCCGGCGCCGCCATCTCTGTTGCGGTCAGCAGCCGCGGAAGTTCCCTGTGCACACCATCCATCACTCCGCTCCTCGGTACACCCTCACACCGGGCCGGAAACCGCCATCACCAGCGCCAACCTCCACCCACCTCATCACTGAGCGTACGAAACCGTCACACTGCGCCAATGCCGGCTGCGAGCGCTCGCACGCCACCGAACCGGTTCCCAGTTGCGCCGGGCCGGCCGACGAGACCTCCTCCAGCCTCACCCCAAATCATCCCATATGCATGATTTGACCGTCCTGAGCAGAGGGCGAAGACCGCGCGACCATCTCGCGGCTGACCGCGAGATGGTCGCTACTTCAACTCTGCGACGAGATCATCGGGACACAGCTCGTAGAGATCCCCCCACCACCGACGCCCCTTGTTGTCCCAGATCCGGTAGCCACCCGGGACACCCCGGGCCACATAACGCCGCCGGCTCACAGCACCGCCCCACCCTCCGAGTCAGCCCTTCACGCAGACGACCTGCTTCAACTTCGCCACCACCTGCACCAGGTCCTTCTGCTGATCGATGACCTTCTCGATCGGCTTGTAGGCGCCGGGGATCTCGTCGACGACACCGGAGTCCTTGCGGCACTCCACACCGCGGGTCTGGTCCTCCAGGTCCCGCGTGGTGAACCGCTTCTTCGCCGCGTTGCGGCTCATCCGGCGGCCCGCGCCGTGGGACGCGGAGTTGAAGGCCGCTGTGTTGCCGAGGCCGCGGACGATGTACGAGCCCGTGCCCATCGAGCCCGGGATGATCCCGTAGTCACCGCCGCCCGCGCGGATCGCGCCCTTGCGGGTCACCAGCAGGTCCATGCCCTCGTACCGCTCCTCCGCCACGTAGTTGTGGTGTCAGGACTACATCCAATCTCACATGAGGCTCATATGATGATGCTCGTGAACGGGAGGGGTAACCACTGATGGTGGCAGAGGAACAGCCCAGGAAGAAGCTGACCGCAGCTGAGGTGGAGCTACTGGTCAACCGGCTGAGAGGGGTACCGGCAGACGCCCCTAGCCTTCAAGAGGCGTTGGCCATGCGGGAGGCCGGCTGGTTCCTTGTCGTGGCCTACTGCCGCATCTCCGACGACGCACACAAGCGAGATGGCCACGGAGTCGAGGACCAGACCCGGCACTGTGCGCGCATCGCTGCCATGGGGCGGATGGTGATCGTCCACCGCTTCATCGACAACGACAAGTCCGCTTCCAAGGCGAACGTCGTGCGCGACGACTTCGACAGCATGATCGACGCCCTGGAGCGCGGGAAGACTGACCAGGGTTACCCGGTCGATGGCGTCGTGTGCGTGGCGGATGACCGCCTGTACCGCGGCGCGCACGCCTACGAGCGCTTCGTGGACTCGTTCACCGCCCACCCTGACCGGGTCTACGCCGATGACACGGGCCGCCACGACCTTTACGGGGACGGTGCCGAGTACCGCGGGCTCCTCGGGGTCGCGTCGGCGCGTTCCGAGACCAAGAAGAAGAAACGTCGCGCACGCCTGAATCACCTGGCACGCGCTGAACGGGGCGAGCCTGTAGCCGGCCGCCGTCCCTTCGGTTGGAAGGATGACAAGCTGACCTTGGACCCCGGGGAGTCGGCGGTGGTCCGACAGGGCGTTCTGGACCTACTTGCGGGCAAGAGCATCACCACCGTGGCGAGGAACTTCGTCGCCTCGGGCTACACGTCCACCATGGGCAACAGTTGGCAGTTGCAGACGGTCAAGCAGATCCTCCGCAATCCGCGCATCTGCGGATACCGAAAGCTCAACGGCGAGTTGGTCACTGACTCCGAGGGCAATCCCGTCATCGGCAAATGGGATGCGATCGTCACGCCGAAAGAGTGGTACGCCGTCACCACACTCCTGGAGAGCAAGCGGAGTTCGGGCGGATGGGCGGGCGAAGGCGACGGGGCCCACTCCGCCCGCAAGTATCTCCTCACGGGACTTCTACGCTGCGGCAGGAAGGACGAGAGCGGACATATGTGCAACAGCAAGATGCACGGTGCGCCCGCTCGTAAGACTCACAGCTACCGGTGCCGCTCTGTACTCGACGGGGGTTGCGACAAGCTGAGCCGTCAGGGACCTGCGATCGACAAGCTGATCACCCACCTTGTGCTCCGGAAGATCGAAGAGCGAAACGCACAGCGCGTCACGGTCGAGGAGGCGTGGGCCGACGAAGAAAGACTTGCCGCTGCTAGCCGGCGGAAGACTGCGCTTGAGGCGCGTTGGCAGGCCGGCGAGGTCAGTGACTCGACGTTCTTCTCTCTGCTCAAGACAGAGGAGGCCGAGATCAAGCGGCTCTCGAACGAGCGCCGGGCATGGGCGGCAAGGCAGGAGGTCATCAAGAACCAGGTGACCGACGTGCGAGCGCAGTGGACGGGCATGGATCTCCAGCAGAAGCGCACGGTGATTTTCGATGCGCTCGAAGCGGTGATCGTCCTTCCCGGGGTGAAGGGGTCACACAAGTTCGATCCGGAGACGATCATCCCTGTCTGGAAGGAAGAGAAGCTCAGTTGAACTGAACCCCGAGGACGTGGCCGACCCTGTTCCACTTCTCAGCGCTCCACTCCGGGGAACGAGCCAGCCACTTGGCTACCCACTCGCGCTCCTCAGCGGATAGTTCGTCAGCAGGTCCCTCGGCGTTGGACTCCGAGGGACCTGCTTTCACTATGGCGCCCTTGAAGCTCCCAGCACCGCTGGACGTTTCATGTCGCCCGGTCCGAGGGCGTTCGAGAGCAGTGGTCATCTCTAGCCCTGCCCTTCGGTGGCAAGGTGCAAGGTGTGGGCCTTGTAGTGGCGTACGTGTTCGGCGAGGAGGTGTTCGCCGGGGGTGTAGCCGAGGCCGAGGTATTGCCAGGAGGACTCGGTGATGAGGGTGGTGGTGTGTTCGCGTTCGGTGGGTGGGAGTTGGGCGAGGATGCGGGCGTGGGCGGCGTTGGTGCGCCATGTGCGGCGGGTGTTGCGGAGTGCGCCGAGGGTGGTGGAGTAGCGGCGGGATTTGGTGGAGAAGTGGCCGCGGAAGCCGAGCATGTGGGCCCACTTGCGGAGGTTGAGGTGGGCCAGGCTGGGTGAGCCGCCGAGGTCCCATGCGGTGCGGATCATCTGCCGTACGTGCCGTTGGACGGCGAGGTGCCGGACGGGGACGCCTTCGCCGGTCCCCTCGCACTGGTGGCAGTCGGCGCGGCCGGTGGGGGTGGTGTGGAAGCCGCGGCCTTTGCAGTGGGGGCAGGTCACCGCGCGGTCGATGGTGCCGGTGTCCTCTGCGCCCTTGGTGACGTACTTGGCGACGTAGCCTGCGACTTTGCGGCCGGTGAGCTGGCCGGGCGAGGCGCTGAGGGGGCGGACGTCGGTGCGCTTGCCGAAGCGGAAGACCTGTCGGCCCACGGTCGCGTCGTCATCGAGGGTGACGGTGACGGCTTTGGCCGCAGCTTGGATGGCTTTGGTGAGGACTTCGGTGGTGGCGTCCGCCGGGGGGAGTTCAGCACCGCCTTCGGGGCCGTCGAACCGGATGATGGCGTGGTAGTGGATGAGGCCCCGTTTTTGGTATTCGGCGACCTTGGCGAAGGAGATCCGCAGTACCCGGTTGAGGGCGGCAACGCTGGTCAGGTCGAGTTCGCAGGCGACGTTGCGGCGTAGGTAGGTGGTGAAGCGGGCCCACAGGGCGGAGGCGTGGGCGTTCCACAGCACGGCGCCGGCGTAGTCGTAGGTGCGCGGGTTGACGGGGGTGCCCAGTCGGGGGTCATCGGGCGTGTGCCGGCTGCCGCACTTGCAGGTGAGGCGGGTTCCGCGGCTGTTCTTGTCGTGGTTGTGGACGGCCCCGTAGGAGGGGGCGGTGAGGGTGACGAAGACGCGGGGGTGGGTTTCGACGGTGTCGGGGGTGCCTTTGCCGCCCGACAGGCCGGCTTTGATCAGGTGGTAGGTGTCGGCCGCATACACCCGTGAGCAGGCGGGGCAGCGGGAGGCGCGGCGGTTGCCGCAGGGCACCAGGAGGCGGCTGGTGGGGTGGTCGTGGGTGGTGAAGACGTGGAGGGCTTCTCCGGTGTCGGCGTTGAGGGTGGCGCAGTAGCCGGTGAGCTGGACCGGGGCGGTGCAGCCACCCAGGCGTTCGATCTGCTGCTGTACCTGGGGGAAGTCGGGGTCGGCGGCCAGGGCGAGGAGTTCACGAAGGCCCGGGGTCAGGGCGTGCGAGGTCATGTCTGCGGGTCCTTCCAGGGGTGTTGAGGGTGTGCGGGGTCCAAGACCCGGCCGGGGACATGGAGGCAGGGGTGTCCCGGCCGGGACCTGAACAGGAGCGGGTGTGGTGGTGCGGGTCAGCCGTCGAGCTGGGCGGCCAGCGCGGTGGCGAGCGGGGCTGTGATGCTCAGACGGGCGGCCAGCTCCAGGGCGGTGATGGTCCGGCCGTGCGCCTTGTGGTGCTGGTCAGCGATGCGGCGGCCGGCTGCCACGAGTGGGGCAGGAAGCTGACGCGGGCCCGAGGACGTGAGAGGCACGGTGGCCGGCGGGGACGCGGCGGAGATTCTTGCGGGTTCGAGAATGGGTGTCGCCGTGTCGGTTGCCGGTGCTGGGGCGGGGTTGGGGTTGCGGAAGTGGCGGAGTAGGAGGGGACCGACTTTGCCCCAGCCGAGCAAGAGCAAGGGGGCGACGGTGTCGAGGGCCGCTCGTCCGTAATGCCGGATGGTGAGGGGTTCGGCGATGTTGAGGGCGAGGGTGAGCAGCCCGCACACGTGCATCAGCCGAGTTGCCGGGCGCAGTCGGTCTGCGGGTACGCCCTTGAGGGCGAGGTGCCGCAGGGCGACGAGGAGACCAACCACGGACAGGTCGACCATGGGCGCGATCAGGGGCGCGATCGGCCGGGCCACTCCCAGGCGCAGCGCCAGGGCCCAGACGTTGCCGAAGGAGAAGGTAAAGGCGAGGGCTGCGATGACCGCCATCACAACCGTGACAGTGCGCTGAGTCAGAGCGTCTGAGCGGGCAGTCATCGCGTCGGTCCTCCTTTCTACGTCGATGGGTGTGGTGTCACTCGGCAAGGCCGTATGGGGGCGTCTCGGCGCCGGGCAGGGGCTTGGCCAGGTTGAGCGTGGGTGCCCTGTAGTCGGCGAGGAGTTGGGCGGGGTCGGTGGTCAGGTCAGCGGTTGCGTGGGCGATCTGGGCGACGTGGTCGGGGTCGACCAGGGGGGTGCGGACCCGGGTGAAGCCGGGCCGTCCGGCTATGGACATCGAGGCCACGCCGACGTAGGCCGGGTCTTGGAGGTTGACGGGGTCGGCGTCGGGCCAGTTGCGGATGTCCTCACCCAATGCGGCGACGGCGGCATCGGCGGTCTTCTGGGCGAAGGACATGCCGACCGGGCACACGTCGCGGATGAAGGTGGGGATGGCATCCCCAGTGGCCTTCTGCGTGGCGAGGATGGTGATCATGCCGACCGATCGGCCCTTCTTGACCAGGTCTTCCACCAGCCGGGCGTTCTCGGCCGCCAGAGCAGCGAGCTTCTTGGTCTGCGGGTCGCTGCCCTTGTAGTCGCGGAAGTAGGTGTGGGCCTCGTCGATAATGAGCACGACCAGCGGCCAAGTCCGGGTGGGGCCGCCGTGCCACATGTTCGCCCGGCCCAGCAGGCTTTTGATGCTGGACGAGCGGCGCCGCCGCAACTCCACCAGCCGCTTGAACAACGCGTTGGCGTCGGCCAAGTCGTCACCGACGAACGCGAAGCACCGGTCAACGATGTCGGCATAGTCGCCTTCATCGGCCGCAGACACCTTGCCGTCCGCAACGGCGAACTGCACCGCGCCCGAAGGGGCGAGCATGACGAACAACCGGGCGATCAACGACGACTTGCCGTAGCCGGGCAGGCCGGCAACCGTCATGCCGGGCACGTTCGCCATCTGCAACGCGACCAGTTCGGCGTACTCGTCCACCCCCAGATCCCACACCGTCAGGTCCTCCGGTTCCCGACCAGACGAACGGAACGAAGTCGGGAACGTCAGGGGGTCGGTGCGCACCGCGCGCATGCGGACCTTGCCGGGCCCGTCCGGCAGCACCGACACCCGCACAGCTCCCCATGCATCGGCCAGATACGGAGCGGCTTTCGTGTACTCCGCCAGGCCCACTTTGGGCAGGCATGTGGCGTGGACGATCACCCCGAACTGGTCAGCGGCCGTGCGCAACCTCGGGGTGAGCACCCGCGGTTTCGGCATCTGCCCGTCCTTGGTCTGCAAGGAGGCGAGGAAGGTCGGGGTGCGGTCGGTGACCGATAGCCCCACCATCGGCGCGAGCCGCTTCCAGCCCCGCCGCATCCGCAGCGCCTGCCGCATACTGGCCCGGGTCAGCCGGTCCGCACGGCAGAACCGCACGAGGGCGAAGCCCCACCAGGCCACCACGCCAACCGCGCAGATCACCGCCAGCAGCAAGCAACCGCGTTGAACGGCTTCGGGATTCACGCTTCCCCCTGCTCCGTGTTGTGGCGGTACAGGAATCCGGCCAGGGCGGTCTCGAAGTCGGACCAGTCGAAGGCGTTCACGACCGGCGGGTAGCCGTGCGCGACCAGCAGCGCCGCGAGGTTCTTCACGAGCTGCTCAGAGAACCGCTCATCGCCGCTGGTGAAGGTGAGCGGGTAGGCCCTGGGAGGGCCGAACAGTCCCTCGGCCACACTCACTTCTGGGCCTCCTTGGAACGGGTCTCGCCAGCCGTAACCGGAGCGGGGGCCGGGACGGAAGCGGCGGCCAGGTCGATGCGCTCGGCGCGGTAGGACAGGCCGGTGTTGATCTGGTTGCCCATGCCCGCCATGCCCCACGGGGAGCAGACCAGGCCCACCGGGCGGACCACCGTTCCCGGCACCGCAGTCTCAGGGACCTGGGACTCCGGAACGCTGATCTTGATGACCTGGGCCCTGCCCTCGAACACCTCGGTCAGCGAGATCACCGACATCGCCTCACCCGTCGCGGAGTTGAACACCTGCTCCGCATTGCCCTTCTCGTCCTGCCGCATCTTCGGTGCCTTGGAGACAGCCACCAGGTACAGGGAGCCGTCGACGTGCACGCGTGCCATGGCGTTAGCCACGTTGTCCTCTTCTCTCTCGCCCGGACCGCCAGTCGATCCGGGAGTACTCACATGGATACCCTAGAGCGCTCTAGATATCCACCTCGAACCATGTGACCTAGAGCACATGGAGAGGTTGCTGCCTGTCGGAACTGGTCTAGAGCGGACTATCCTGGGCGGATGACCCTGCCTGCCTACGGCCCTCGGGCGCCCTACCTGATGGCCGCCGACGAGCTCCGCGAACAGATCCGTTCCGGTCGCCTCAAGCCAGGTGACCGGCTGCCGTCATCGCGTGAGCTGCGGGACACGATGGGGATCGCGAACGCCACGGTGCACTCCGCGCTTCGGGTGCTGCGGGAAGAAGGGCTGATCTACTCCGTCCAGGGACGCGGCACCTATGTCGCCGATGCCGCCACCGCCAACTCCAGTCCGGTCCCGCAGGAGGGAGCCGGCACCGGCGATGTCGAATCGACCGGGGTCGGTACCCTCCTGCGGGAAGTGCGGGACCAGTTGCGGGAGCTGTCGGCTGTAGTCTCCGACCTCACGCAGCGGGTTGAGGCGCTGGAGACGAAGGCCGGCTCCCAGCCGCCGCAGTAGCCGGGACGGTCTCAAGGGCCATGATTCGCCGTTCGAGGTCCTCGACCTCCGCTGTTATTCGCGTCGCCATATCCGCGATCTCCCGCAGTAGCGCGTGAACCTCCACCGAATCCTCCCCGTGGTTGTGGTGGCTGGGAGCGCCCGTGTCGACCGAAGTTCCGTCCGTCTCACGCATGGCCGCACCGCTCCCTGTCGTTCGTCTCCGCCAACCGGAGGCCCTGATGGCGCGTCCCACGATTCAGGCGAACGCCGGATGAGCCCACTCGCGATCTCGTGGTAGAAGCCCCTGCGCCGCTGCGTGTCACCAACGCGACCTCCCCTCCCTCGTCGTGCTGTTCGCCGTGTCGCATTGCGCGGCGGATAACTACAAGCATCCGCAGGAAACGCGTTTTCCCTGACGGTATTTCCCGTGTTATAGACCGTGGCGCAGCCCGTGCACGGACCCCGACACCCCCGTTCCAGCCGCCGGGTTTCCGGACTGTAGACCCGAAATCCGGATGGGCCAAACGTCCCGGATTCAACAGCCACGGCCGCCAACTCCTCAGCGAGACAAGGTGGTTGCTACTGAATCCCTTTGAGCGAAACTGAGACACCTCAACTCCCCACGTGTTGTGACGCACTTCACACCCGATGCAGATCACGCTCACTCCCCTCATGGTCACTTCGCCTCCCACTGGCACACCGCCACCCTCACCCCACCAGACACCGGGCGAGTCGACAGCACCCTCCATGTCCCGCAGGACGCCACAACTCCTCGCCCCACCGGTCCGCCACAAGGAACTCAGCCGGCGCCACCGGCCCGTCCCATCCAGCGGCCAGCGCATCCTCAGCCCCACAGCCTGTGGACAAACTCCGCCCACCCGAGCCCCAAACCAGCCGATCTCTTCCGAACCCACCTGAACCTCCCGAAGCCAGGCCTCGCCCTGTCATCTGCTTCAAGCACCCCGAGAACGCCAGTTGTGACAGCCGCGAAAAAAATTTCGAGCTCCGGCAACAACCGGCAGGAGCCATGCCCGCGCAACACACCCAGGACCGGACACCGACGCAAAGAGCACCAACCCCCCAACCGCGGAGCAGACCTTCACCCCCCTATAGGTGCCTCACACGCCCGGTTGTGACAGCTCGGTCAGGGGAATTTGCAGCACCGCGAAGCCAGCAAGGCTCAGCGCGGACAAGCACCCAATCAAGCTGGTAAGCGGACACCTCCCAGAATCCAGATCAGGAGGTAACGGATCTACACTCGAAAAAACCTGTACATATGCGACTTTAAGAGCAAGCTGCCAAGTTTGCGCAGGTCAAGGGGTGGAAGTGCGCACTTCCGGAAGTTAAATCCCCTGTATTTCAGCCTCCAGATCGGCAGCCACGGCGAGGACTACCAGCCCGGATCCCCCGTAACGCCCAACCCCCGAAGGAGCGACGGAACTGCGCGGGGATGGTGGCGGGTAATACGGAAGTGCGGATGTATTCGGCCCCCGCGGTTCTTCTGGAGGTCCTTCACTCCCGGAGCTGCCACTCAGCCGGAAAAGTGGGACAGCCGGCAACAGGCCGCGGAACCCCTGGACCTGCACCACGTCCGTACCCACGGCCTCCTTGGGCGAGCGCCAGAACGCCGGTTAACAGACCACCACAGCAAGAGGCAGGACAGCCAAGTTCAGCGCCGGACGGTCAAACGTCCATGCCAGGCCGCGCGATGACCACCACGTGCCCAGCTGTGACCGTCAACGCCAGTCGGCCGAGGTGCTGTTCAAAGTTTCTTTACTGGATCAAGGGCGGCCCGCTACGCGGGCCGCCGCGGGGGGGGGGCCCGGGGGCGCCCGCCCCCCCCCCCCACCCCCCCCCCCCCCAACCCCCCCCCCCCCCCCCCCCCCCCAAAACCCCCCCCCCCCCCCCCCGGGCCTCGTTGTGTCCTCCACCCGCCGGGGGGGTGTGTTTTTTTTTTTTTTTTTTTTCGGGGGGCGGGGGGGCCCCCCCCCCGCCCCCCGCCGCGCGCTGGCGACCGGTGGCCGCCGTCGCTCCTGTCTACCGCCCCGCTTCGGCAGCCCCCCGCCGCTCAGCGCGCAACAACAGCGACCCACCCCAGACCACAAAAGACGCCCGCCCAGCCCAAGGCCAACACCACAACGGGCCAGGCAAGGCACAAGCCGGACAGGCGAGACAAGGCCAGGCGCAGCCGACGCCGCTGAACAGGCACGCCCGCCCCTCTGGCATCCCGCTATCCGTGGCCAAGGTCAACCCATCGAGGGCTGGGGGTGGGCGGCCGGCGAGTCTTGAGCCACCTCCCCGGACCGGGACCCGCGTCGGGCAAGCCCAGGGGGCCACTCGGACACATTGCGGTCAGGCCCAAAGACCTGCCCGAGCTGCCAACGAGCGTACGGCCCCCTGAACATGCCCGACCCCAGCCCAGGCAGGACACCGGCCCAACACTCGCCAACCACCCACAGTTCGTAAGCACACCTCTCGGGTCTGGCCCTTCACCCGATCGGTCCGGGCTGGCTACGCGGACTTCCGCCGGGCAAGCTCCCTGGCTCGGTCGTACACCTCAGCGGCTTGCCGGTTCTTCAAGTGGGAACGGAGACGGCGCCGGAGGGTCTCGAAGTGCTCGTCGGCGCGGGAAGAGGACAGATGCTCGTAGTCGTCAAGGAAGCTCTGCCAGGTGGCACATGACGCTTCCAAGTGCCCAACTTCGAGTTGGCGTTGTGCCAGCAGGCCGTTGGCGTGCGCGCGTCCCTGCTTCTCGATAGGCGGGCGTACACGGTTGGAGTCCTGCATGGCGCTGATTGATCCGGCCACGTCGCCGAGGGCGTAGAGAACGCTGGACACGTGGAAGAAGTAGGCGGCCTGGTCGTACCCGCCGATGGCATCGCGGCGGTTGTCGGCCTTTGAGAGCGCGGACTGCGTTTCGGCAAGGCGAGAGTAGGCAAGTCGCCTGTCTCCGATGAGCGCCGCGCCTTGGGCCTGTTGTCCGGTCAGGAAGGCTTGCAGGCGCGGGCCTGCCTTCGGTGCTGCTTCGGCTGCCGAGTCCGCTAGGTCCAGCGCCCGTTTGCCATGCTTGAGATTGGCAGCCTGGAGCGCCATCCCACGAAGGGTCCGGCAGTAGGTCACGTGGTCCTCGGCCGCGCCAGCCAGGTGGAGCGCCTGCACGTAGTACCGCTGGCCGAGGCCGTGGGCCTTCTCGTACATGGCCATCCAGCCGGTGAGGTACACGAGGTCCGAGGCAGCCGCGAGCATGTCCTTTTTGATGGAGTCGGAGGCGTCGGCACGTAGGTAGGGCGCAACCGTGTTCACCAGGAAGGCCGCTGCCATGGGGCGAGCATGCCCACCGCCCAACTCGTCCAGGATGTCGGCGATCCGCTCGGTCATCGTCCGGACCGTGGCAACTTCGCCTGCACCGATCCGCGTTGCACGGCCACTCGCGTGCGCTTCGGCCCGTCCGGCCAGGTCGATGTAGGCCGGCACCGGTAACGCGGCTGCGTAGAGCGTCGTGGTGAGGAACTTACGGCGAGAGGGATCCATGTCTTCTCTTCCGATCGAGACAAGTCCCTCAACAGTGTCCCCGGGCAAGGCCAGCGCCGCGAGGGTCGCTGTTTCAGCCACCGAAGGCGGCAAGCCAGCTTCGGCGTGAGTCACCGGACGGCCCAGCCGGCGAGCGAACGCTTCGACGATCAGCGGATGCCACTTGGCCTGCGGACGCGTTCCGCCGAGCCACTTGTTCACGTTGCTCTTGTCGCAGCTCACGGGAACGTTCGCCTCAATTGCGGCGCGATTGATCGCGGCGGCCAACTCGACCTGGGACCACCGCGCCTCACGGAGAAGTTCCCGAAGACCTTGGTTCGGCTCGTGCTCAGCCATGCTGCCACTCTCCGCATGTGGACGTACTTTCCACGCTTTCCACTTCGCACGCCGCCTCAACGGTACCGCGCTCCGTACGCAGACGGTTGCGTAGTGCGTGCAAGCAGTCAGGGCAAGCGGCGAGCGCCGCTTGTGTCCTAGGAAGGCGCATGGAGGGCAGCGATGACCAGCGACCGACATCCTCTTCACAGCCGGTTCGATCTGGCATCGTCGGCGTCCGCCGTGCGGTGGGGCCGGAAGCACGCCAGCGAAGTCCTCGCCGAGTGGGGCGTGGAGGAGTCGGTCACGCATGACGCTCTCTTGATCGTTTCCGAGCTGCTGAGCAACGCCGTGCAGCATGCCGTGAAACCGATGGAGTCGGTCGGTGGCCAGCGGGTTGCCGTGGCGTGCGGCCTGCGGCTGTGGCTGACCGACCGTGGTCTCACGGTTTCGGTCTACGACGCAGACCGGCGTCCGCCGGTCCTTCGCAGTCCCTCCATCGAAGCGGAACGCGGCAGGGGTCTGCACCTGGTGGACGCGCTCAGCGAGGCGTGGGGCTACACCCATCCATCCCCGACCTCGGGCAAACTCGTCTGGGCACGACTGCCTCTCCCCGCGCACGTGGCCGGTGACGTTCAGCAGAGCGTAGACGCCGCTGGTCAACCGACCGATGCACGTGGTGCGGTGGTGATGAGCGCATGAGCAGCAACCAGGTTCGCCCCTGGCGCGGCACGCTTTCGGTGCGACGGATCTCCCGTCTTCCCCCGCAGCCGGAGCCGGACGACCAGAACCACTGGGTGACCGGCCGGTGTTGGTTGTGGTGCGGCCGGGAATCCGCCCGAGTGCTGTGGATCGGCTCCGGCACCGGTAGCAGCGGCGTCACGGGACACCTGTTCGCCTGCGCCCAGTGCGTGAAGGCCCTGGACGACCAGATCCTTGACGCCCAGCTCTCCAAGGACATCGGCGGCCACGACCTGCCCGGCTACGCCTCCGTCGGCGCTATGCATCACCTCAGCGCTCACGCCCCGCCCAGCGGCCGGCACCGCCGCCGCCCCTGAACGCCACTGCGGCCACGAGAGCCCCATGGGGAAGGTCTCCGCTCTCCCCCGGCGGAGGTGGGCGCTACCCCCGCGTGGCCGCAGTGGTCACCAGCCTTGCAACCCAACGGCCCTGCAACCCGCCACGGATCCGCGGGTCGCAAGCAGGCGACGCGTCGCAGGGACAACCAGAACAACACGACAGATAAGGGAAGCAAATGGGAACGAAGAAGGGCCGCTCCACAGCCGGACTGACGATCTACGTCGGTCGGGTACCAGCCGAAGGGGTGCAGCCCAATCCCATCGGGAACCGGGCCGAGCGGCGAGCCGCCGCCAAGGAGCAAAAGAAGAACGGCAACTGAGCGTGCCCAAGTCCCCCAAGCCTCAGCCGAACCCGGACCCGATACGCAGAACCCCGCCCCACCGCCCACTGGCCACCAGCACACTGACGCACGTCAACGAGGGATTACATGCACGCTGACACCGACTGGAAGAACCCGCCCCCGCGCCGTATGGGATGCCTGGCGATCATCCGCAACCCCCGCGGCGGGATCCTGCTGGAAAACACCAGCTACCGCGACTACTGGCAGCTCCCCGGAGGCGGGGCCCTGGCCAACGAAGAACCCCACGACGCCTGCGCGCGCGAGGTCGCCGAAGAACTCAGCCTCGACGCCGCCAACGGGTTCCGCGTCGGCTCCCTGCTCGTCGTCGACTACACCCCGCCCACCGAGACCTCCGTCGAGGGCGTCAACTTCGTCTACGACGGCGGGATCATCCCCACCGAAACGAAACTCACCCTGCCCAAGCCCGCCGCGCCGGGCGAGAAGCCCGAAATTCTGGCCACCACGTGGGTCGACTTGTACGACCTCGGCCGCTACACCACCGCCCACCAGGTCCGCCGCATTCTCGCCGCCATCACGGTCCTGTCGCACCCGGGGGCACCCCGGGACCTCGTCCGGGGCAGGGACCGAGGAGCCCCCACCGAGCCCACAGAGACACCCGCCGCCGCATGAACAACCGGTCCGGCCCGCCGACCAGTGCCGGGCCGGACCGTTCACACCGCAGCGCGGACACCCCCAACGCCGCGCCCAGACCCGGCCCACGGAGGCACTGTGAGCAACGCATCGGCGCCCGAATCCGCCCCTAGCCATGAACTGATCATTAGTCCCTTCCTGGACGAGTACCTCGTCCTGCGCCCGGGCCACGACCGCGGCGTGCAGATCCCGCTCAGCCGCTACCTGCAAGCAAGCCACGCCGCAAGCACCGACGGCCCGATGCCGGGATGGCTGGTGGACGCCACCCGCCAGACATGGCGGCTCGAACTGGACACTGCCCGGCCGCTCCGAGAGACCGTCCTCGTACGCGCGCCGTCGCAGTACGGGATGGCCCGCGCATCCTGGGAGATCAATAAGGGCTGCGACTACGACTGCCCCCACTGCTACCTGGGAGCCAAACGGTTCGAGGGCATGCCCTGGCCCGACAAGACCCGACTGCTGGACATCATGCGCGATGCCGGGGTCCTCTGGCTCCAGATCACCGGCGGCGAACCTCTCATCGACCGCGAGTTCCCCCAGGCATACGCCTACGCCTACGACCTGGGCCTGATGCTCACGGTCTCCTCCAACGGATCCCAGCTCGCCAAAGACAAGATCCTCGCCACGTTCGCCGAACGTCCGCCCCACCACCTCACGCTCAGCATCTACGGTGCCACCGCCGAGACCTACGACGGATTCACCCGGAGCCGCGGAGCCTTCGGCCGCTTCACCCGCGGTTTGGACGCTGCCCGCGAGGCGAAATTACGACTCCAGCTCAACATCATGGTCTCCAGCGACAACGCGCACGAGGTCGACGCAATGGTGAACCTCGCCGAGCGCTACGGAAGCTTCAACGTCTTCACCAACATGTCGCCCACCATCGACGGCGACGCCGCGCCCATCCCCACCCAGGCCGCCGCCTACTTACGACCCCGCAAGCCGTTCACCGGCTGCAACGCAGGCCACACTTTCTTCCACGCCGACCCCTTCGGCCACGCCTCGATCTGCAAGATCGGCCGCGAACCCCACATCCCCCTCCTTCGCGAAGGCATCGAAGGCCTCAAACGCCTCGGCCCTATCGCCGACGGCCTCCAACTTCGCACCGGCGGATGCACGGGCTGTACCTTCGGCCAAAACGGCACCTGCACCACGTGCAGGCCCATGGCCCGGCTCTACCAGGAGGCGAAGGCACCACTCCAGATGTACTGCCAACACGGAAACTCAACCCGGAAAGAGGTAGCTCCATGACCACCGCGCTCCACGCGTCCAACCTCGACCAGGCCCCCGCCACCCGCACCGCCGCGGTTCCGGTAACGATCACTCCCCGCCCGATCAGCGACACCGAGTTCCGCATCATCGACGACATCAGCACCATCTCTGAAGCCGCCGGCTGCAACTGCAACTCCAGCGACGACAACCCCTACTAAGCCGAGCCGCTGCACTCAAGCCGCCCCCGCCCGTCATAGGGTCGGGGGCGGCCGCACGCCTCATGCCAGGAGTCCCCTTGCCCGTAGACCGCATCCACTGGGTAGACCTACCCGAGCAGGCCCGGAATGCCGTCGAGCAGCACACCGGGCCCATCCTGAACGCCCAGACCGCAACGGCAGGCGCGAACTCCGGCATCGCAACCACCCTGCACACCCTGTCCACGTCCGTGTTCGTCAAAGGCGTGCCCGCCGACCACCCCCAGGCCCGCACCCAGCAACGCGAAGCCGACATCGCCCCCCACCTCCCTCCCTCCTGCCCACGCCTCCTGTGGCGAGTCCAGACCGCAGGCTGGGACCTGCTCGGCTACGAGCACTTCACCGGCCGCCACGCCGACTACTCACCGGACTCGGCAGACCTGCCACTCATCGCCGCCGCCGTGAACGAACTCCAGTCCGCCCCATGCCCGCCCATCGGCCTCAAACAAGCCGACCAACGCTGGGCCGCGTACACCACCACGCCAGAACCATTTGCCGGCCAGACCCTTCTCCACACCGACCTCGCCCCCCACAACGTCCTCATCAGCGACCGTGCGCACCTGATCGACTGGGCATGGCCCACTCGCGGAGCCGCCTGGATCGACCCCGCAGTCCTCATCCTGCGACTGATGGAAGCAGGCCACACCGCACCCACCGCAGACCACTGGACCCACACCCACATCCCCTCGTGGCAGGCCGCCCCGCCAGTCGCCGTCACCGCTTTCTCCGCAGCCAACGCCACCCTCTGGGACGACATCGCACGCAAAGACGCGCAAGACTGGAAGAAGAACATGGCCCGCCACGCCCACGACTGGCTTACCTACTGGCGGTCAAGCACCAAGTAGAACGCGCGAACGAGATGCTGAGGACACCCCCACGGCTACGGCGGCGGAGTTGCCCGGCACCTCCGCCCCGCCTCACGGCCCGAGCAAGGCACGAGTCGTCCGATTTCTTGGGCCGGAGTACGGAGCGCGCTTCGCCCATAGCACACGCATCCAACTTCGCGAGTTCTCCGCCGGACTGCGCCTTCCGAATTCCGGCTATTTCTACCCTCGCCGATCTGTTGACCTCGTTCCGGTGAAGCTTTTACACCGTTCGCGGCGACGATGGCCAGGACGACTTCGGCTTCCTCTGCATCCGCATATAGGCCCGCGCGGTCGGTCCCGTCCTGGTCAAGGGGCCGAGGTCACACGGCCGACCTCCGGGCCTCCGGGCGATCAGGCCCGATTCCATCGGCCAACCACACGTCATGCCCGAATACTTCGGGCCCCCTGAGTACCTCGGGCGCGGCCTCGAACAGGACCACGCCGCCGCCTACGGGCTCTTCAAGGTCGACGAGGCCTCGGAAACTCTCTGCCAGGCAGAAGGCCTGCATTACCTGGCCTTCGTTGAGACAACCACGGCCCTCTTACTGACTCTTGGTCACGCCGCAAGGTCGGGCACTCCGGGGGCCATGTACTACAAAGCGAGAGCTCGTCGAATCTGGAAAAACCGCCCACCAACCTATTAGAGAATGTCCGTTGCAGTCATGACTCGCCCGTACGACATGGCAGTCGATTCTTCGATCGCCGACGTAGCTGCAGCTACGTCGGAAGCAAACACCACTACGGCAAGGGAGTCAGCCGCACGCGATACGCAGACATAAAGCAAGCGCCTCGTTCGCTCAAGGATTGATTCCTTACCGGCCGCCAAATTCTGCTTATCGGATCTCGACAGCCCCTTGATTCCGAACAACTTCTCGTACGAATAGAGATTATATTTCCCCTCTTCATCATCCAGTACCACTATCACCTTAGAGAACTCGGCCCCTTTAGTGCCATGCTGGGTCGAGAATGGGGATTGGCGTCGGACATACTTAAAATAGGACGACACTTCCCCTATGTCACACGCGGTGAAGGCGTCCAGAGTATCCCGCACTTCGGAGGGAATCACAATTTCCGAATGCTGGCCATTCGGGTCAAGGTATACGGAGAGCCGGGGGTCTGGAACGATGAGGCCGGCATCGGCCGCAATCCTCAGCGAGGTTCCAACAGATCCCGGCCCAGCCTCCGCCATAGTGCTACGAAGCTTCATTACGCCATCCCGCGCGAGAACCAAGCTCGCCCTGACGCCATAGTCAGGCATGTCAGGGTTGAGCACAGCCCCCTTCCTGCGGATCGCTGAAATCACTGATGGGTCATCAATGCTATCCGCTGCACATACAGGGAACATAACCTCTTCAAACGGCCGCAGCGGCCAGGCGCTTCCCTCGTCAAAGGCTTCCTTCAAGCTCTTCGAGCCACTTTCATGGAAGGCGGAATATAGCTGCTCGAAGCCCATGCGCTTGGCTACCATGCGGTGGACGATCATGAGAATCTTCGCACCTTGGCCGTCATCAACCGAATCTGCGGCCCAGCTCCCTGCGTTACTATTCCGCCCGAGCCAGGTCCGAACTTGCTCCAGGCTCTGACTTCGCTGGCCATCTGCGGGAAGTACAAAGAGGAAGCACTCGCCTTCGGACAGGCTGCTGTCCTTTCGGCCAGGAACTTGAATCAGCCCATCAGCTTCAGACCGCACTTGATTGATGACGCGAAGCACCGCTCTTGAACTGCGGAAATTCTCCGGCTTTTCGATCCGCACCCAACCGTCTTCAGGAACAATCGACCCCACGCCTCGCTGGTAGATCTGCTGCATAGGATCTCCGAAGAACCCTAAACAGACAGCACCTTCTCTCTGGGCTACCACGTGCTTTAGGGCCTTGACAACATCAGGGAAGGTGTCCTGGCTCTCATCGACAAAGATGTAGGGATGCTTAGTAGCGACTATACGTCCGAGCAGCTTACTGCCGAGGATCAACTCGGGGACCATGGTAACGATGTCCTCGTGCCCAAGAATCCCCTTTCCGTAGTCACTCCCAACACCGTACGAGTAACGGTCAACCTTGTTGATCAGCTGAAGCTGAAGGCGAAATTTTTCAAGGTCGGATGCGTCTTTGAAGATAGTCTTAGATTGAGTGCGGGAGGAGTATTGAGCCTGCTTTTTCACGATTTCTTGGATCGCGCCCTCTAAACGGCAATGGACCCACTTCGCTATATCTCTCTGGAATGAGTTGATTAGGGACCAAAGAAAACTGTGTATGGTAGAGACCAAGACGAGGGGGCTATTCTCCACATCTGAATGGATCTCTTTGGCCGCTACCTCGGTATACGTGATGCAAGCAACCTGCTGTGTTCGCTCCCTAAGTCGGGCGCCGTGCTTCTGCACTACGTGATCGAGCGCCTTGACAAGCGAGGTAGTCTTACCAGAGCCTGCGCCGGCAACCGCAACAAAGCAGGTAAGCGGATGTTTATCCAAGATTCGCCGCAACTCAATGTCAGCAGGCGTATCGGGCGCAGAAAGTCGTGTTCTCACTGCTCGCCCCCAAGCTCAGGCAAGGGCTTCCCGGTGAACGGCAGCAACCTGCCACTAAGCCAGGTCAATCCATCAAGGATGTACTGAGGTGCCATCCAAGTCGCGTCAGTCTCCGCGATCAGACCGAGGGCAAATCTCGTTTTGTCGAGATTCCGAACTCGCTTGTAGATTTCTTCATGTAAATCCATCAAAGTCAACTTACTTGCGTCGGCTATGCACAGCCCTAGGGCCCTTCGCGCACGGTCTTGAGTCCAGGAAAGATTCTCAAGCGCAAAGGCCTCCTCAAGCGTTCGACCGGCCAGCGCGGCAGTCTCGCTTCCCCAGGTGACGGGGCGACGCGTCTGATAAGCAGCTCTAATATTCCCGCACTCCTTGCCGTCGCGCTCAATGATCTTTTCACTGTCGGGCAGGGCGAGAAATTCATCAATCGAAGCTAATTCCGGAAACCAATGTTTTAGGCTCTCATTCGAAGTGACGGCCCCGGACTCGGTGGTCATACACTTGCCACCATTTTCGGACGCCCTGACGCTGTCGAGGTCGGTGATAGCCAGAGTTGTAATCTCCAGGAAGTCAATTAGCTGCTGGAACTTATGGGCGAATGCCCCTCCGACCTCAAGGATAGTTAGGTGACATGCCTTGAGTTGGGGAAATTGACGCTCAATGATGAGCGGCAAAATCAATCGCTCAACATTACCCTCAACCAAGACGGCGGCATCAGCGAAGAAGAGGTCACAGTGGGTGAGCTTCAAGTACTGCTGCAGAAAGGAGCGTGTTACTTCTGCTTCTCCATCGTAGAAGACAGAGAGATTCTTGACTTCACTGCGATGAATTGTGGCGGAATCCTTGAGGCGACAAAAGTAGCGGATTGGCTTGAAGCTACTTTCGTACAATATGTGCGACGAGTGAGTGGTGACTACCATTTGCGTCTGGAATGCCGCCTTCGCCTCCGGTAGCAATTCAAACACCCTACGGATGAAGACCTGCTGCAGTTGTGCATGCAGGTGGGCTTCAGGCTCCTCAATCATGATGAGATGTACTGGCGGGCGTTGGCCTTCCGCGTCCTCCCACGAGTGATGGAAGTCAAGGATCTCAACCGCCATGTAGATCAGGTTCTTAAACCCTAGACCGTTGTACTGATCTGGCAATGCCTGCGCAGACTGCGACGCCTGACCACCGTTAGCGGGTGCCAGCACGTAGTGGACACGGGCGCTTGTGCTCAGCACGTTCTGGACATTGAACGAAGCCTTCACTACAAGCCCAGCATTTGTGGCGCCTGGGTATCCTAGATGCTCAATGCTCTTAAAAATCGATCCGAATGCTTGAGCAAAATGTTCATTGAGCGCAGACTCTGAGTTAGCGATCGCACTCAGTGCTTCAAGGTCGGTCTCATACTTCTGCAAGTTTCGCTGATAATACCTGCTCAGTCGCCTTGAAAGATCCTCGGCTCGGCCGTGAGATTCCGCATCAGTGAGGTGCCGTTGAGCGTTAAGGAAATCCACCTTAACGAGGGAGTTGACCACCGCACCGGCGCCTGACCCACTTGATCCCAAGTAAAATGGCTCATAGCCAGAGTTAGGATTGAGGTCATCATCGCATTGACGCCTATCGAGGACGTAGTACTTGATCTCGTACTCGCTCGTCAATCTCTTTCTCAGGTAGTCTGTAAGGTCCACGGGCCATGGCTTGTAAACGGCTTCGGAAGTCTCGTGAGGCATTTTTCTTTCCTCGCGAGCCTGCTGGTAGTTCGTCATCAGCGAGGAGGGGTCGCGGGGTGCGTAGACCATACGCAGTCCCACCGGCTCCCCATCCCAACCCAGCCCAGGGAGCAGTTCTACGACGCGGTGTAGATTATCGTCATCCACCTCGAACCACAGGTCAAAGTAGATTTTTGGAAGTTCCGACTCCTCATCACTGTCAGCGCCTGAGGCAAAGCTATTGAACTTTTCCCAACAGTCTGCAGTGAAGTCATAGACCTGAAAACGCACCTTAGGATCCAGGAAGCGCTGGAAGACGTGGGTGGCGGATGTCTTGCCGCTGTTATTCGCTCCGACGAAAATAGTTGTCTTTTCGTCCAAGTCCACCCGGACGTTCTTCAGGCGACGAAAATTTTGCACTCGGAACGACTTGATGTGCAACTCAACCCCCAGGTTCTTTCTCAGCTAGGCACCTTCAGTCTCGGTTTCGCAGCGCACGTAACGCCACCCGCCACCACGGCCCCTCACCGGGTCTCGTTCAAACGTTCGACATGGCCCGCCATCTTGTTTCCTGTCCTCCCCAAGGACAGGGTCACTCAGGGTATCTGACGGGCAGTTTGGGCGCCGGGTGATTCTCCAAAAATCATCTACGGCTGAGTTCCACCAGTTGCTCAGGACATGTTTGAGAGAGAAGAGGTCCAGCTGGCCCAGGTAGGGGCCTCGACCGGGCAGGTGAAGTCGCGAAGGCGGCCTACGGTCGCACCTCTGGTTTGCTAACTGATCACCAAGCTCTTGATCAGTGGGTGCCAGGGTTGTTCCCCCCGGCCGGCAGAGAGTCCACTCCCGCCATGGCCGCCGGTTGGGCAACGACCGCAAGTCGCTTTGCATCTCCTCCGGTTGCGCTCAGGTCTCTTCCGCCGACACGCCCGCCATCTGCTTCCACAGAAAACGGGTGGTACGCAGACCTTCGCATCTACAGGCGGGAGTGCAGATCGCGGCGCATGTTCAGGTGCCCAACGTACGCACTACTCCGAAGCAGCGCATCGTCCATGAGACGTACGAGTTCCTTGCTACCGATGCGTGCGGCAATTCGCACCTCGTGAACCAGCAGTGTCGCAGAAGCCAGGTCGACGAGGTCGGAGGCCATCGCTGTTGCTTCCGAGTCCGAAGCAGGCCCGTCTACGAAGACTGTGATGTCGTCATAGTTGGCCTTGACACGAAGGCGATAGAGGTAGTCGGCAATTGTCACGGGCCGAAGTCCTACCTCCGTGGCCGAACGCTCGGAAGCCGTGAGTTTGACGGACTTGGGCTCCGGCCGTGCCGACTTTCCCTGCTGGGCACGTTCACCGCACTCCGTGTACCAGAGCTTGCGACGAGCGGACAGTTTCTGGTCCCGAGCCTTCCTCAGCCTGTCTTCAATCAGGGCAGAACGTGTAGTTCGCAACGCTTTTGCCCCGATATCCCATGCTTGCTCTCCCTGCCATGCAGTCCACGGGTGCAGACCCATATCCAGGGGACGGCCTGGCCCAGCTAGGAAACCTTCCTCATCGCACTCCTTAGCGCTGGT
This sequence comes from Streptomyces sp. NPDC020917, assembly GCF_044333795.1. NCBI lineage: Bacteria > Bacillati > Actinomycetota > Actinomycetes > Kitasatosporales > Streptomycetaceae > Streptomyces > Streptomyces sp. NPDC020917. The sequence continues at coordinate 217,424 of NZ_JBIRRR010000015.1, forward strand.
GTGAGCGGCAGCAAGGCTCCACGGGGCTAGCTTCGCCGCGCGATAGGTCCACAGGTCCACGAACTGACGCTTCGTCTGTTCATGCTGCTTGGGACGTTCGCGCCCCTCAGCAACCAGCGTGGCTTGGGCTACGTTGTAGAGGACGTAGTAGGTCTGGACGGCACCCCAACCGTTGGCCAGCCTCACGATCTCGGGTTCCTCGGCCAGAGAGTGGGTGGCCTCAAGCAGCGAGGCCGTGTTCCAAGCACGTCGCAGGCAGCTCTTCACTTGGTCGAGATTGCCAGCCCATGGTGTGCGCGGTGGCTTGAAGAGCCGTTCGGCCGCCGTGGAGTGAAGCTGCACAGACGCAGTCTCAAGATCTGTCCAACCTCCTTGAAGGGCGAGCTCGCGGAAGGCTCGAACGTAGGAGGCGTGCGTACGGAAGCTGCGCAACTGCTCGCTGTCCGGCGGCGGGACGGCGAATTTGATCATGTCACATTATCGGGCTTCAAAGCGGGCGACGTCACCCGCTTCGAGGAGAATTTTTGCATGCCGGTGAGACGTCCAGCGTGACCCGCCCCCTCCCGCGCCATAGGCCCCCGGAAGTTCCGAGGGTCCATTCTGTAAGGAGCAGTCAGGTTCAGCCCTTCACGCAGACGACCTGCTTCAACTTTGCAGCCACCTGCACCAGGTCCTTCTGCTGCTCGATCACCTTCCTGATCGGCTTGTAGGCCCCCGGGATCTCGTCCACCACGCCGGAGTCCTTTCGGCACTCCACACCGCGCGTCTGCTCCTCCAGGTCCCGCGTCGAGTACGCCCGCTTCGCAGCGCCGCGGCTCATCCGCCGACCCGCGCCGTGCGACGCCGAGTTGAAGGACGCCACGTTGCCCAGGCCGCGAACGATGTAGGACTCCGTGCCCATGGAACCGGGGATGATCCCCCACTCCCCCGAGCCCGCACTGATCGCTCCCTTGCGGGTAACCAGCAGATCAGCCCCCTCGTACCGCTCCTCACTGACATAGTTGTGGTGACAACTGATGACACCAGGGCGGTACTCGACGGTCCTCATCCGACCTTCGGCATCTTCCTGCTGACTGCAACTCACGCTCCCTTGCGCACAATCATCAGCCCGGCAACGGTCTCCCACCTGCGGCCGCGGCCGCGGGATCTCACTCGGTCAAGCGTGAGCCCGGCGCGCCAGGGCGTGCGCGGCCCGGCGCACACAACACCATCGAGGCCCGCACGACGGGCTGGGTCTGTTCGGCTCTACGGTGACGTCCTGCCTGGCGAAGCGCGCCGGATGTCCGCGCCGGAGCCGACATGGCGCTTGGAGTCCTGGATGCCGTACCAGTCCAGGCACACCACGGTGGCGTCGTCTTGGAGTAGGCCTCCACAGGCGTCGAGGACCGCGGTGGTCAGCATCAGCACGGTCTCCCGCGGATGCAGGCGCCGGGTCTCCTGCAGTAGCACCGGAAGGTCGACCTTCTCCGCGTCGCGCTCCAACATGCCGTCGGTGAGCAGGATCAGACGGTCGCCGGGACGCAGTTCGAGTTCCTGGCATCGATAGGGATGGCGGGAGACCGGAAGGGAGAGTCCGAAGGGAGGATCCACCTCGCAGGCGATCTCCTCCACCTCGCCGTCGCGGATGCGCAGCGGCCAGGGGTGGCCGGCGTTCACCAGGTGGGCTGTTCCGGTCCGGAGGTTGACACGCATCAGCTGTCCGGTCGCGTGGCCGGAAGGCCCGTGGTCAGCCAGCGCCCGATCGGCCAGCCGGGCCTGTTCGACGAGATCGGCGCCCATGCGGCGGGCACCGCGCAAGGCGCCCAGCAGGATCGTCGCCGACAGCGCGGCATCAAGGTCGTGCCCCATGGTGTCGGTCACCGAAAGGTGGAGCGTGTCACGGTCCAGCGTGTAGTCGAACGTGTCGCCACTGATGTCCTCGGAGGATGCCAGGTCCCCGCACAGGGCGAACTGCGCCGCCTCGCAGGACAGCGACAGGGGCAGCAGCCGGTGCTGGATCTCGGCGGCCAGAGTGAAGGGCCTGCTGCGCTTGCCCCAGGTGTACAGGTCGGTGAAGCGCTGGTTGGCGATCACGATGTAGGCCAAGGCATGCGCGGCCCCGCCCACCGCGTCCAGGACGCCCTCACTGGGGCCGGTGGGCAGGAGCATCTCCAGCAGGCCGATCGCATCCCCGCGATTGGTGACGGGGTAGATCACCCGCTCACCCTGGTCCGTCGTCTCCTGGCATGGCCGCTGGGTCCGGACCACCTGCTCGTAGACGCTACCGAGCAGTTCCACCCGATCCCAGCGCTGCCCAGCCTCCACCACGGCCGCGGTCGACAGCCGCACCACCGCCCTGCCCGTCAGGTCGATGATCAGGAAAGACACCTCAGTGGCGCCGAAGCGGCGCAGGAGATCCTCCGCCACCACATCGACGGCCTCCCCCGGCGCCGCCATCTCCGTCGCGGTCAGCAGCCGCGGAAGCTCACTGCGCACACCATCCATCACTCCGCTCCTCGGACACCCTCACACCGGACCGGAAACCGCCGTGGCCGCCCCGACGTCCACCCACCCCACGGAGTGTACGAACCGTCACACCACGCACATCCGGCTGCGCCCCCTCGTGCGCAACCGAACCGGTTCCCGGTCGCGCGGCGCCAATCGCCAGGGCCTTCTCCAGGCTCACCTCAAATCATCCCATATGCATGATTTGAGGTCCCCCTCAGAGAACGGAAGCCGCGCAACCATCTCGCGGCTGGCCGCCTACCGCTTCAATGCTCGATACCGCTTGAGCAGGGCCGTGAGTTTCTGCGGGTCGGCGGCGCCATTCAGCTCTGCGACGAGATCGTCAGGGCACAGCTCGTAGAGATCGCCCCACCATCGACGCCCCTTGTTGTCCCAGATCCGGTAGCCACCCGGGACACCCCGGGCCACATAACGCCGCCGGCTCACAGCACCACCCCACCCTCCGGGTCAGCCCTTGATGCAGACGACCTGCTTCAGCTTCGCCACCACCTGCACCAGGTCCTTCTGCTGCTCGATCACCTTCCTGATCGGCTTGTACGCCCCCGGAATCTCATCCACCACTCCGGAGTCCTTCCGGCACTCCACACCCCGCGTCTGCTCCTCCAAGTCCCGGGTCGAGTACGCACGCTTCGCAGCGCCGCGGCTCATCCGCCGGCCCGCGCCGTGCGACGCGGAGTTGAAGGACGCCGCGTTGCCCAGGCCGCGGACGATGAAGGATTCCGTGCCCATGGAACCGGGGATGATCCCCCACTCCCCCGAGCCCGCACTGATCGCTCCCTTGCGGGTAACCAGCAGATCAGCCCCCTCGTACCGCTCCTCACTGACATAGTTGTGGTGACAACTGATGACACCAGGGCGGTACTCGACGGTCCTCATCCGACCTTCGGCATCTTCCTGCTGGCAGGAGATGACCTGGTCGAAGGTGACCTTGGCCTTCTTGAACTCCTTGCGGACGACGTCCTGCAGCAGCGCCATCATCAGCGCCCGGTTGTACTCGGCGTACTCCTGGGCCCAGAACAGGTCGTTGCGGTAGGCCGCCATCTGCGGGGTGTCGGCGATGAAGACCGCCAGGTCGCGGTCGACCAGGCCCTGGTTGTGCGGCAGCCTCTGCGCCTGCCCGATGTGGTGCTCGGCCAGCTCCTTGCCGATGTTGCGCGACCCGGAGTGCAGCATCAGCCAGACCCCGTCGTCGGTGTCCAGGCAGACCTCGACGAAGTGGTTGCCGGAGCCGAGCGTGCCCATCTGCTGCGCCGCCCGCTGCTCGCGGAAGTGCACGGCCTGGGCCAGGCCCTCGAACCGGGACCAGAAGTCGTCCCAGCCGGACGTCGGCATGCCGTGGAAGGAGCCCGGGTCGACCGGGTCGCTGTGCAGCCCGCGGCCCACCGGGATGGCCTGCTCGATCCGCGAGCGCAGCCGGGACAGGTCGCCCGGCAGGTCCGAGGCGCGCAGCGACGTCCTGACCGCGCTCATCCCGCAGCCGATGTCGACGCCGACCGCGGCCGGGCAGACCGCGCCCTGCATCGCGATGACCGAGCCGACCGTGGCGCCCTTGCCGTAGTGGACGTCGGGCATGACGGCCAGCCCCTTGATCCAGGGCAGCGAGGAGACGTTGCGCAGCTGCTGCATCGCGACGTCCTCGACGGTGGACGGGTCCGCCCACATCCGGATCGGGACCCGGACCCCGGGAACCTCGGTGTACGACATGGCCATCCCCCAGTAAAAAATACGATGAGTGTGACGGCGGGCGGCGGCGTGGTCCGCCGGGGCCGCGGCGCTCGACGGGCACCCTCTCGGGTACCCGGCTTGTGCCGGTACATCCCGGTCCGCCCGACCGTGACATGCGTCACCCGATCTTCCGCCCCGGGGGGCGGAAGCGGTGAGGCGTGCGGTAGACATTGTGTCCAAGGCCCGCTCGGGCACGCCAAGGAATTACCGCTGCCCGTACGCTTTCCGGCGGAAACGGTTCGAAAGCGTTCGCAGGTGAGCGGCAACGAGGAGAAAGGGGGCCCGCGGAGTGCGCACCACGCGACGACGGCCCGCGCCGGCCGGCGCCAGGCCCTCGGCCGTGGCCGCGATGGCGGTCACCGCGGGGCTGGCCCTCGCGACCCTGGGCGCCTGCACCAGCGCCGGCTCCTCGGCCGACACCGCCACCGACCCCAAGTCGGTCGCGGCCGGCGGCGACAGCACCGTCTCGCCGCTGCCCCCGGGCAAGTACAAGAACCTGCCGCAGCCGTGCGCCGCGGTGGACCAGGACACCCTGAAGCAGCTGGTGCCGGGCGCGCAGGACTACTCCGGCACCGAGTCGCTGACGTACGACACCGACCGCCGGGTGGGCTGCTCCTGGCACGCCACCAGCGACGGCGCGACCCGCACGCTGGCCGTGGACTTCGAGCGCGCGGTGTCCTACGACCCGAGCATCAGCGACGAGGCGCAGGCCGAGACGGACTTCGAGAAGCGCGCGGCGAACGCCTCGATCCCGCCGCCGGCGTCGCCGGACGGCACCCCGACGGCCACCGGCACCGATCCGGTGACCGGCCAGACCGCGGGCAGCGGCAACAGCACGACCGGCCAGAGCAGCCCCGACCTGCTGCCGCGCCGGCTCACCGACCTGGGGAACGCCGCGTTCCTCAACGACGTCCTGAAGACGCCGGTGACCGGCCCGAAGCGGACCGTGACCGTGGTCTTCCGCACCTCGAACGTCGTGGTGAGCGTCACCTACACGGCCGCGGAGCCCCGCGGCGCGAACCCGGCCACCAGCGCTGACCTGCAGAAAGGCGCTCAGGACGTGGCCGGTCAGCTGGAGCACAAGGTCGAGCAGTAGGCCGGAGGCGGGTCCGCCGACCCCTTAGTGTGGTGGGCCGACCCCGGCGGCGCCGTGTGCGGCGGCGGGTCACGAGCAGACGAGACCCGAGCACATGAGCAAAGGATCCGGCCCCATGGAACGACGTCGACGCACCGCCCTGCGCCTGGCCGGCCTGCTGGCCTGCGCCACCGTGCCCGCCCTGGTGCTCACCGGCTGCTCGTCCGGGTCCGGCTCGGGCAAGGACTCCGCGGGGACGTCGCCGTCCGGCTCGGCGAGCACCGCGGGGGCGACCACGGCCTCGCCCACGCTCGCGCCGGTGAAGTACCGGACGCTGCCCAACGCGTGCACGACCGTCACGAAGTCCAGCGTCACCGCGCTGGTGCCGAAGGCGAAGGACAGCCGCGGCACCGCCGCGGCGACCTCGGAGATGCAGTCCCGCGGCGGCTGCTCGTGGACCGGCAACGGCTCCGACGGCTACCAGTACCGCTGGCTGTCGGTGACGCTCCAGCGCTTCGACTCCGACGCGCAGTTGGGCTCGGGCGAGGAGCAGGCCACGAAGCGGTACACCGAGCAGGTCGGCACGCTGAGCGCGGTCAAGGGCTTCACCGCGTCCGCGTCCACCGGTGTCGGCGACCAGGCCACGTCGGTCGTGGGCAAGGCGACGGTGGCGCACATCACGTCGCAGAACGACACGGTGGTGGCGCGCAGCGGCAACGTCGTGGTGATCGTGGAGTACAACGGCGCCGGCCTGGAGGACAAGAAGAACCCCTCTGCCTCGACCGTCGCCTCCGGCGCCCAGCGCGCGGCGAAGGACGTCGTGGCCGCGGTCGCGGCGGCGAACGCATAACGAACCGCCGCCTCTCCACCCCCGTATCCGTACGTTTGTCCGACCCGAGTGCCCCCGACGCACCCTCAGGCGTCATCCTGATGTGGCACTCTGGGGCGTCCAGTCACGGGGACAGGAGCTGAGCGGCAGGAGGGGTCGCGGGTGGCCGCGATACGTTTGACCCGGACGCACCGGATTCTCATCGGCATCGTCGTCGCGGGCGCGGTGATCATCGCGGGCATCGGCTTCGCCGGCTCGTACGCCGCGGTGCGCACTCTGGCCCTGCACAAGGGCTTCGGCTGGTTCGCCAACGTCTTCCCGATCGGTGTCGACGCCGGCATCGTCGTGCTGCTGGCCCTGGACCTGCTGCTGACCTGGATGCGGATCCCGTTCCCGCTGCTGCGGCAGACCGCGTGGCTGCTGACCGGCGCGACCATCGCCTTCAACGGCGCGGCGGCCTGGCCGGACGCCCTGGGCGTGGGCATGCACGCGATCATCCCGGTGCTGTTCGTGGTCTCCGTGGAGGCGGCCCGGCACGCGATCGGGCGGATCGCGGACATCACCGCCGACAAGCACATGGAGTCGGTCCGCATCACCCGCTGGATCCTGGCCCCGTTCCCGACGTTCCGGCTGTGGCGGCGGATGAAGCTGTGGGAGCTGCGCTCCTACGAGGAGACCATCCGGCGCGAGCAGGACCGGCTGGTCTACCGGGCCCGGCTGCGCGCCCGCTACGGCATCGCATGGCGGCGCCGCGCGCCGGTCGAGGCGATCATGCCGCTGCGGCTGGCGAAGTACGGGGTGCCGCTGGCCGAGACCGCGGACGCCGGACTTCAGGCCGCCGGCATCGAAGTGGCTTCTCCCGTACGGCAGTTGGAGTCGGGGGCGGCCGGGGCCGGGGAGGGCGCGGGCGCGGCGTCCTCGGCCGGGACGGCGGCTGCGGCGGATCAGGCGGCTGCGGGCGCTTCGGGCGCTGCGGGGGCTGCGGCTGCTCCCGCGGCCGGGAACGGCGCCCCCGGGATGGACGGCGCCGTGGCCCCGGGGCAGCAAATGGACGGCGGCCAGCTGCAGTTGACGCCGGAGCAGCTGTACGCGGCGCAGCAGTACGCCCAGCAGCAGTACGCCCAGCAGCAGGCGTACGAGCAGCAGTTGTACGAGCAGGGCTACTACCAGTTCCAGGGCGCCCCGCACGACAGTCCGTGGTTCGCCGCGCAGCAGGGCTACCAGCCGCAGGACCAGCAGCCGTACCCGCAGCAGGGGTACGAGCAGGGCGAGGTCCCGCAGATGCAGGGCCCCCTGCCGGGGCAGCCGCAGGTGATGGCGCCGGTCGGCCCGTTCCAGGAGCGGCCGTTGGGCTACGGCGCGCTGAACGGCAACGGGTTCAACGGCGTCGCGCCGAACGGCGGGGGCCTCAACGGCGCCAACCCCCACGGCACTTCGCCCGACGGAGCCGCGGTCAACGGAGCGGCGGTCAATCCAGCCGCCGCCAACGGAGCCGCCGCGAACGCGGGTGGGAACGGTGCCAACGGCGCGAACGGACGGCCCTTCCCGGGGCCGCGCCGCGAGCCGCAGCCCGAGCAGATGGCCGAACAGGCCGCGCCCGCGTCGGAGTCCGTGCCCGAGCCGGAGCCCGAGGTGCTCGAACTGGAGACGTACCCGGTGGCGGGAATGGAGCTGCCGGAGGACGTGTCCGCGGAGGACGCCTACTTCGCGGCCTACCGCAACTACGTGCAGGAGCACGGCGCCATGCCGACGGCCCGCCAGCTGGCCCGCTTCCTGCCCACCATGTACAAGGGCACGCCGCCCCAGGAGCGCCAACTCGTCAACGCCATACGGGATCTGCGGTACCGCTGGAACTCGGAGGCCAACGCGGAGAGCATTCCCTGACCGGCGGCCACCACGGGCACCACGGCGCCTCAGAGGGGCATTTTAGGCTCACGGGACGCATGTTCCGCCGGAAAGTGCCAAAGTCCTCCTGCCGCCCGCCCGGCTGCATAGCGTTCTCCTAGCCGACCGGATCCGGCGGCGGTGCACGCGCGGCAGTCATCGCCGCGACCGCGGGCCGCCCGCCGAGAGGAGGGACCATGCACGAGGCCGAGGTGCGCGTCGAACTGGAACGCCTGCGGGCCGACACGCCCGGTGTGGCCGGAGCGTTCGCGACCAGCCCGGACGGCCTCGTACTGGCCGCCGACGCCCCCGACGTCGAACCGGACGGCTTCGCCGCGCTGACCGCCGCGGCCGCGGCCGTCGGCGTGCGGCTGACCGGCGCTGCCGGCCAGGGCGACTTCCGCGAACTGCTGGTCCGCGGCGACGCCGGCGGCCTCGCCCTGTTCCCCGCGGGGGCCGGCTGCGTCCTGACCGTGCTTGCCGCCCCCGGCACCGACCTCCCGGGCCTGCGCCCCGAAGCCCGCGCCTGCGCCACCCGCATCGCCGGCCACCTGTCCCCCGGCGCCGCAGCGTCCTCCTGACGGCCCGTGTGACCCCGCGCCCCTGACCCCTTGCAGGGCCCGACGCCCGGCGGCGGTCCGCGTGACCCGCGCAGCCCATGACCCGTCCAGGGTGGGACGCCCGGCAGACGTGAGGCGGCGCACCCCGGGCGGGATGCGCCGCCTCCTCGGCAGCTCGGGGCCGGGGCGACGGCCCCCGCGTCAGCGGCCTCGCGTCAGGCGGCCCCGCCCAGCAGGGTGCGGGCGCGCTGCTGGCCGACGGCCAGCAGGAGGGTGGGCAGGCGGGGTCCGGTGTCCCTGCCGACCAGGAGCTCGTAGAGGACCGCGAAGAACGCCCGCTGGGCGGCCTTGAGTTCGGGAGTCGGCTTGGCGTCCGGCTCCAGACCCGCCTGGACCTTCGGCACCGCGTAGACGAGCGTGGTGAGCCCGTCCAGCGACCAGTGCGCGTCCAGCCCGTCCAGCAGCAGCTTCAGCGCGCCCCGCTCGGCCTCGCCGAGCGCGGCCAGCCGCGCGGTGTCCGGCTCGGACCGCACCACGGTGCGCTGCTCGGCCGGCACCTGGGTGGTGATCCAGTTCTCCGCCCGGTCCAGGCGCGGCCGCACCTCGTCCAGCGAGGCCAGCGGCCGCGACGGGTCGAGTTCGGACAGGATCCGCAGGGTCTGGTCCTCCGCGCCGGCGGTGATGTCGGCCACCGAGGCGAGCGTGCGGTACGGCAGCGGCCGCGCGGTGCGCGGCAGCTCGCCGGCCGCGGTGCCCGCCGCCCGGCCGTACGCGGCGGCGTCGGCCGGCAGCACCGAGCCGTCGTCGACCTTGCGCTGGAGCGCGTCCCACTCGTCGTACAGCCGCTGGATCTCCTGGTCGAACGCGATCTTGAACGACTGGTTGGGGCGGCGCCTGGCGTACAGCCAGCGCAGGATCTGCGGCTCCATGATCCGCAGCGCGTCACCCGGGGTGGGCACCCCGCCGCGCGAGGAGGACATCTTCGCCATGCCGGAGATGCCGACGAAGGCGTACATCGGGCCGATCGGCTGCTTGCCACCGAAGATCGGGCCGACGATCTGCCCGCCCACCTGGAACGACGAGCCGGGCGAGGAGTGGTCCACGCCGGACGGCTCGAAGATCACGCCCTCGTACGCCCAGCGCATCGGCCAGTCGACCTTCCACACCAGCTTGCCGCGGTTGAACTCGCTCAGCCGGACGGTCTCGCCGAACCCGCAGGCGCAGGTGTACGTCAGCTCGGTGGTGTCCTCGTCGTACGCGGTGACGGTGGTCAGGTCCTTGCCGCAGTCACCGCAGTACGGCTTGTAGGGCACGTAGCCGATGCCACCGGCGCCGGTCGCGCTGCCGTCGTCCTCCGCGGCCGCGCCGGAGCCCTCCTCGGCCTCCAACTCGGCGGCGTCCACCGGCTTCTGGGACGCCTTGGCGGGCGCCTTCTTGGTGCGGTACTGGGCGAGGATGGCGTCGATGTCCGCGCGGTGCCGCATCGCGTGCAGGATCTGCTCCCGGTACACGCCCGCGGTGTACTGCGCGGTCTGGCTGATGCCGTCGTACTCCACGCCCAGTTCGGCGAGCGCCTCGGTCATCTGGGCCTTGAAGTGCTCGGCCCAGTTCGGGTGCGCGGAGCCGGCCGGGGCGGGCACCGAGGTCAGCGGCTTGCCGATGTGCTCGGCCCAGCTCCCGTCGATCCCGGGGACGCCGCTGGGCACCTTGCGGTAGCGGTCGTAGTCGTCCCACGAGATCAGGTGCCGCACCTCGTACCCGCGGCGCCGGATCTCGTCGGCGACCAGGTGCGGGGTCATCACCTCGCGGAGGTTGCCCAGGTGGATGGGGCCTGACGGGCTCAGCCCGGACGCGACGACGACGGGTTTCCCGGGGGCGCGGCGCTCCGACTCGGCGATGACGTCGTCCGCGAAACGGGAGACCCAGTCGGCCTCGGTGCTCTGAGCCACGGTCCTCTTCTTCCTGTGCTTCCTGGGATGGAGTGCTTGGCGTCCCCCCATTCTCCCAGACCGCGGGCCGCTCCCTCGCCGGTTGTCCACAGGCGCGCGGCCCCCTTATGTGCGTCGCGGCGGGCACCCGCCGCGTGGGAGAATCGGGGCGACCCATCACCTAGTCGAACGGCAGCTTCATGGCCTCGGTCGCTTCCCTCTCCGCCTCGCTCCAGCAGCGCGTCTCCGCGGCCCTCGCGGCCGCGGTCCCGTCGGCCACCGACGCCGACCCGCTGCTGCGACGTAGCGACCGGGCCGACTTCCAGGCCAACGGGGTGCTGGGCCTGGCCAAGAAGGCCAAGGCCAACCCGCGGGAGCTGGCCGGCGCCGTGCTCGCCGCGCTGCCCACCGACGAGCTGATCGCCGAGGTCGAGGTCTCCGGCCCCGGCTTCCTCAACATCACCGTCTCCGACGCGGCGATCATCGGGACGCTCGCCGCCCGGGCCGCCGACGACCGGCTCGGCGTGCCCCTCAAGGACGCGCCCGGCACCACCGTCGTCGACTACGCGCAGCCCAACGTGGCCAAGGAGATGCACGTCGGCCACCTGCGGTCCTCGGTGATCGGCGACGCGCTGTGCAAGGTGCTTGAGTTCGGCGGCGAGCAGGTGGTCCGCCGGCACCACATCGGCGACTGGGGCACCCAGTTCGGCATGCTCGTCCAGTACCTGATCGAGCACCCGCACGAGCTGGACCACGCCGAGGGCGAGAAGGACGCCGGCGAGGCGTCCATGTCGCGGCTGGACCGGCTGTACAAGGCGTCCGGGGCGCTGTTCAAGTCCGACGAGGCGTTCAAGGAGCGCGCGCGGCGGCGCGTGGTCGACCTGCAGGCCGGCGACCCGGAGACGCTCGCGCTGTGGCAGCGGTTCGTGGACGAGTCGAAGATCTACTTCGACTCGGTCTACCGCAAGCTCGACATCGAGATCCGCGACGAGGACATCGTCGGCGAGTCCGGGTACAACGACATGCTCGCCGAGACCTGCGACCTGCTGGAGAAGTCCGGCGTGGCCGTGTGGTCCAACGGCGCCCTGTGCGTGTTCTTCGACGACGTCAAGGGCAAGGACGGCGAGCCGGTCCCGCTGATCGTCCGCAAGACCGACGGCGGCTACGGCTACGCGGCCACCGACCTGTCGGCGATCCGCAACCGGACCGGCGAGCTGCACGCCGACACCCTGCTGTACGTGGTGGACGTGCGGCAGACCCTGCACTTCCGGATGGTCTTCGAGACCGCCCGGCGGGCCGGCTGGCTCACCGGCGACGTCACCGCGCGGCACCTTCCGTTCGGCACCCTGCTGGGCAAGGACGGCAAGCCGTTCAAGACCCGGGCCGGCGAGAGCGTGAAGCTGGAGGACCTGCTGGACGAGGCCGTGCAGCGGGCCACCGCGGTGGTCCGGGAGAAGGGCGAGAAGATCGGCCTGACCGAGGACGAGATCCGCGCCAACGGCGAGCAGGTCGGCATCGGCGCGGTGAAGTACGCCGACCTGTCGACCTCGCTCGGCAAGGACTACGTCTTCGACCTGGACCGGATGGTCTCGCTCAACGGCGACACCAGCGTCTACATCCAGTACGCCTACGCGCGGACCCGGTCGATCTTCCGCAAGGCGGCCGAGGGGCAGCGGCCGGCGCCGCACCCGGAGCTGGCCCTGGACCCGGCCGAGCGGGCCCTGGGCCTGCACCTGGACGCGTTCGCCGAGACGCTCGCCGAGGTCGCCGAGGTCTACGAGCCGCACCGCCTGGCGTCCTACCTGTTCCAGTTGGCGTCGCTGTTCACCACCTTCTACGAGCAGTGCCCGGTGCTGACCGCCGAGGGCGGCCCGGCGCAGGTGGAGAACCGGCTGTTCCTGTGCGAGCTGACCGCCCGCACGCTGCGGCAGGGCCTGTCCCTGCTGGGCATCCGGACGCCCGAGCGCCTGTAGCCGGCTCCGCCCGCCGGCCGCCTCCCGCGGCCGTTCCCGGCGGGCCTCCCGGCCCCCCCGCTGCCGGCCCCCGGCCCGCAGGCCCGATGCATGGTTGGGCCTGCGGGCCGTTTTTCATGCATGCTTGTCATAGTTTGTTCTACTATGCGGGGCGCTAGTGACGAGTCCGATGACGCAGCAGAAGATCGACTACCGGGCGGTCTTCCGGACCCTGCCCGCCGGCATCGCGCTGGTCGGCCCGGACATGGTCTACCTGGACGTGAACCCGGCCTACGAGCGGTTGGCCGGCCGGACCAGGAGCGCCCTCATCGGCCGCAACGTCTTCGACCTCTACCCCGACAACCCGCACGACCCGCGGGCGACCGGCAGCCGCAACGTCCGCGCCTCGATCTGCCGGGTGTTCGCCACCGGCGAGCCGGACACGGTGGGCCTGCAGCGCTACGACACGGAGCGCATCGACCGGCCGGGCGTCTTCGAGGAGCGGTACTGGAGCATCGTCAACCTCCCGGTGGCAGGACCGGACGGCCACGTCGGGTACGTGGCGCACCGTGTCGAGGAGGTCACCGCCTTCATCCGCACCCACGGCATCAGCAGCGACGACCACCGCGCGCCCCGCGACCTGGAGGGCGAGCTGTACATGCGGGCCCGGGAGCTGCAGGAGGTCAACGAGCGGCTGCGGCAGGCGCACGCCCGCGAGCGCGAGGTCGCGCTCACCCTGCAGGCCGCGATGCTGCCCACGCCCCGGCACGACGGGCACTCCGTCGCCGTCCGCTACCGGCCGGCGATCGGCGCGCTGCACGTGTGCGGCGACTGGTACGACCTGGTGGACCTGCCGGGCGACCGGATCGCGCTGGCGGTCGGCGACGTCGTCGGCCACGGGCTGACCGCGGCCGGCGTGATGGGCCAGCTGCGCAGCGCCCTGAGCGCCGCCGCCCGGGTCACCGACGGCCCGGCGGCCGCGCTGGAGACCGTGGACCTGTACGCCAGGTCCGTGGAGGGCGCCGAGTCCACCACCGCCGTGTCCGCCTATCTCGACTGGACCGCGCGCTCCGTCACCTACAGCACGGCCGGCCATCCGCCGGCGGCGCTGCTCCGGCCGGACGGCCGCGTCGACTTCCTCGACCAGGCCACCGACCCGCCGCTCGGCGCCCGCCCCGAACACGGGTCCCGGCCCCAGACCACCGTGCCCTTCGCCCCGGGCGGCGCCCTCGTCCTCTACACCGACGGCCTGGTGGAGCGCCGCGGCGAGGACATCGACGTCGGCCTGGCCCGGCTCGCCCGGGCCATGTCCCGCCACCGCCGGCTGCCCCCGGAGGACTTCGCCGACGCGCTGCTGGCCGACCTGCTCCCGCCGGCCGGCGCCCAGGACGACACGGCCCTGGTGATCATCCGCCTGTGACCGGCCCCCCTCGTCCGGACGGGCTACTTGAAGACGACGACCGTCGAACCGCGGACGGTGTTGTTCCAGACCTTCAGGGCATCGGCGCGGTGCATGCGGATCGCGCCGGTGCGCAGGTTCGGGTCCGGCGCGGCAACCTTGTCGTCGACCTGCGCGGAGAAGGCCACCCAGCTCTCCGCGGTGTACTCGAAGAACACCACGTGCTCGATCTTCTTGCCGTCCGTACCGGTCGAGGCCGGGACGCGGTTGCCGACGTAGTACACACCGGGCGTCGCCGGCACCGTGCCCGGCTGGACCAGGAAGGTCGAGACCGGGCCGGACTTGGGGACGACCCAGACACGGTTCTGGCTGAGCGAGTACACGATGCGCTTGCCGGTGTCACCGCCCACCGGGACCGGCGGCGGCGTGGTGGGGGCGCTGTGCGGCTTGGTGGCGGTGGGGTGCGGGGTGGGCGCAGCGGTCGGGTTGGCGGAGGTCGAACCGCTGGCCTGGAAGGCGAGCACCGACACCACGACCATCGCCCCGGCGGTCAGCCCGCTCACGGCCATCCACGAGGGTATGCCTCGGCTCACGACGTCCTCCTCCCCTGTCCCGCGCTCTCCCGGGAACCTACAGCTGCTGCGCGACCTCGGTCGCCCAGTACGTCAGGATCATGCTCGCTCCGGCCCGCCGGATCGAGGTCAGCGTCTCCAGAATCGCACGGTCCCGGTCGATCCAGCCGTTCGCGGCGGCCGCCTCGACCATCGCGAACTCCCCGGAGATCTGGTAGGCCGCGACCGGCACGTCCACCGTGTCGGCGATCCTGGACAGCACGTCCAGGTAGGGCAGCGCGGGCTTGACCATCACCATGTCCGCGCCCTCCTGCAGGTCGAGCGCCAGCTCGCGCATCGACTCGCGGAGGTTCGCCGGGTCCTGCTGGTAGGTCTTGCGGTCGCCCTTGAGCGAGGAGTTCATCGCCTCGCGGAAGGGGCCGTAGAACGCGGACGCGTACTTGACGGTGTAGGCGAGGATCGCCACGTCCTGGTGACCGACCTCGTCCAGCGCCTCGCGGACCACGCCGACCTGGCCGTCCATCATCCCGGACGGGCCCACGACATGGACACCGGCGTCCGCCTGGACCTGCGCCATCTCGGCGTAGCGCTCCAGCGTCGCGTCGTTGTCGACCCGGCCCTCGGCGTCCAGCACGCCGCAGTGGCCGTGGTCGGTGTACTCGTCCAGGCACAGGTCGGACATGACGACCACGGCGTCCCCGACCTCGGAGACCACGTCGCGGATGGCCAGCTGCAGGATGCCGTCCGGCTCCGTGCCCTGGCTGCCGATCGCGTCCTTCACCTCGGGCACGCCGAACAGCATCAGGCCGCCGACGCCCGCCTCCGCGGCCTCCACGGCCGCCTTGCGCAGGCTGTCGCGGGTGTGCTGGACCACGCCGGGCATCGAGGAGACCGGCTGGGGCTCGCTGATGCCCTCGCGGACGAACATCGGCAGGATCAGCCCCGCCGCGTCCAGCTGGGTCTCGGCGACCAGCCGCCGCATCGCCGGAGTCGTCCGCAGCCGACGGGGCCGCGTCCCGGGGAACTCGCCATACCTCACCATGCCTCCACCGTACGCCCGCGCACGGGGTGCTCTTCCCGACGCCAAGTCGGCGTCCGGGCCGCCCATTCGGCGGCCTCAGACGCGACGGCGGCGGGCGCCGGGACGGCGCTCGCTGGGACGGGTCACCGGATCGCCGGCCTCCTCGGCCGCGGTCCTGCGGGCGGTGCCGAAGTCGGCCAGCGCCTGCGCCAGCGCGTGCACGGACGGCTCGGGCGCCATCACGTCCACCCGCAGCCCGTGCTCCTCGGCCGTCTTGGCCGTGGCCGGGCCGATACAGGCGATCACCGTCACGTTGTGCGGCTTGCCCGCGATACCGACCAGGTTCCGCACGGTCGAGGACGAGGTGAACAGCACCGCGTCGAACCCGCCGCCCTTGATCGCCTCGCGGGTGTCCGCCGGCGGCGGCGACGCACGCACGGTGCGGTACGCCGTGACGTCGTCGACCTCCCAGCCCAGCTCGACCAGCCCGGCGACCAGCGTCTCGGTGGCGATGTCGGCGCGCGGCAGGAACACCCGGTCGATCGGGTCGAAGACCGGGTCGTAGGGCGGCCAGTCCTCCAGCAGCCCGGCCGCCGACTGCTCGCCGCTGGGCACCAGGTCCGGCTTCACGCCGAACTCCACCAGTGCCTGCGCGGTCTGCTCGCCGACCGCGGCGACCTTGATCCCGGCGAAGGCCCGGGCGTCCAGCCCGTACTCCTCGAACTTCTCCCGTACCGCCTTGACCGCGTTCATCGAGGTGAAGGCGATCCACTCGTAGCGGCCGGTGACCAGGCCCTTGACCGCCCGCTCCATCTGCTGCGGGGTGCGCGGCGGTTCGACGGCGATGGTGGGCACCTCGTGCGGCACCGCGCCGTAGGAGCGCAGCTGGTCCGACAGGGATGCGGCCTGCTCCTTGGTGCGGGGCACCAGAACCCGCCAGCCGAACAGCGGCTTGGTCTCGAACCACGACAGGTGCTCGCGCTGCGCGGTGCCCTCGCCGACGACGGCTATCGCGGCGATCGGGCCCTCCGGCGTCGGCAGGGCCTTGGTGGCCTTCAGCTCGGCGGCGATGGTGGCCAGCGTCGCGGTCCAGGTGCGCTGCCGGGTGGTCGTGCCGGCGACGGTGACGGTCAGCCGGGTGTCCGGCTTGCGGCCGCCGGCGACGAGTTCGGCCGCGGCGGCGGCCACGGTCTGCAGGGTGGTGGACACCACCAGCGTCGCCGCGCTCTCGCCGACCTCGCTCCAGCAGCGGTCGGAGGCGGTCGCCGCGTCGACGAACCGCACGTCACCGCTGAGCGGCACGCCCGCGTAGGCGGGCACGCCCACCGCGGCGGCCACGCCGGGCACCACCTCGAACGGGATGCCGGCGCGTGCGCAGACGAGCATCTCGGCGGCGGCCGAGGTGTCGAGTCCGGGGTCGCCGGAGACCGCACGCACCACCCGCTTGCCGGCCCGCGCGGACGCCATGACAAGCTGTGCGGCAGCAGCCGGATCGGCGGTGCCGGAGTCCAACGCCCCGCCGCCGGTGACGGGTTCGGCTGTGCCCACATCGGTGCGGGCGTGCGTGCGGACGACGTCGAGCACGGTCGCGTCGCCGACCAGGACGTCGGCCAGGGCGAGTGCCTCGACGGCCCGCAGGGTCAGCAGTCCGGGGTCGCCCGGGCCTGCGCCGAGAAAGGTGACATGACCTGCGGCGGTCCCGGCGGGACCGGCAGGGGCGCCGGCGGTGGTGGTCGTGGCGACGGCAGCGGGGTTCAAGGTGTGCGCTCCCCCATAAGACCGGCCGCGCCCTTGGCGAGCATCTCGGCGGCGAGCTCGCGGCCGAGGGCCCGTGCTTCGCCGTCCGATGCCGGTACGGGGCCGGTGATGGACATCTGCACCAGCTCGGTGCCGTCGGTCGTGCCGACGACGCCGCGCAGGCGCAGCTCGGTAATCTGCCCGTCGGCCACCAGGTCGGCCAGCGCGCCCACGGGGGCGGAGCAGCCGGCCTCGAGGGCGGCGAGCAGGGTTCGCTCGGCAGTCACGGCGACCCGGGTCACCGGGTCGTCGAGCTCGGCGAGCTGTGCGGCCAACTCCGGGTTGGAGGCGGCGCATTCGACGGCCAGCGCTCCCTGACCGGGGGCGGGCAGTACGGCGTCGGCGTCGATCAGCTCGCTCGCCTCGGCGAGCCTGCCGATACGGTTCAGCCCGGCGGCGGCCAGCACGACCGCGTCGAGCTTGCCGGAAGTAACGTACCCGATCCGGGTGTCAACGTTGCCACGGATCGGAACCGTCTCGATCTGCAGACGGTGGCTCCGCGCCCACGCGTTGAGCTGCGCCATCCGCCGCGGGGAGCCGGTGCCGACCCGGGCCGGGCGGTCGAGCCGGCCGAGCTGCTCGAAGGTCAGGCCGTCGCGCGCCACCAGGGCGTCGCGCGGGTCCTCGCGGACCGGGGTCGCGGCCAGCACGAGGCCGTCGGCGTCCGCGGTCGGCAGGTCCTTGAGACTGTGCACGGCGAAGTCGATCTCCCCGGCGAGCAGCGCGTCGCGCAGCGCGGAGACGAACACGCCGGTGCCGCCGATCTGCGCCAGGTTCTCGCGCGAGACGTCACCGTGCGTGGTGATCTCGACGAGTTCGACCTCGCGGCCGGTGACCTGGCGCACCTGCTCGGCGACCATCCCGGACTGCGCCATGGCCAGCTTGCTGCGCCGGGTGCCGAGACGGAGGGGCCCGGCCCCCTCGGGGGCGCCCTGCGAGGCGCCTGCCGTGGCGTTCACCGAAGTTCCTCGATTCCGTTGTGCGAGACCTGCACCACAGGCCGCTCCGCGCGGGACACGGCGGCGACCGCCTGCGGGTCGAGGTCGAAGAGTTCGCGCAGCGCGTCGGCGTACCCGGCGCCGCCGGGCTCGCCTGCGAGCTGCTTGACGCGCACGGTCGGCGCGTGCAGGAGCTTGTCGACGACGCGGCGCACGGTCTGGGTGATCTCCGCGCGTTGCTTGTCGTCCAGATCCGGGAGCCTACCGTCCAGTCGCGAGAGTTCACCCGCGACGACGTCGGCCGCCATGGCGCGCAGCGCCACCACGGTCGGGGTGATCCGGGCCGCCCGCTGGGCCGCGCCGAACGCCTCGACCTCCTCGGAGACGATCGCCCGCACCTGGTCGACGTCGGCGGCCATCGGCGCGTCCGCGGAGGCGGCCGCGAGGGTCTCTATGTCCACCAGGTGCACGTCGACCAGGCGGTGCGCGGCGGAGTCGACGTCGCGCGGCATGGCCAGGTCGAGCACCGCCAGGGTGGCGCCCTGCGCGCGGCCGCCGGCCGCGCGGCGCAGGTCGTCGGCGGTCAGCACCAGGCCGGTGGCGCCGGTGCAGGACACCACGATGTCCGCCTCGGCGAGCGCCGCCGGCACCTCGGACATGGCGATCGCCCGTGCCTCGGTGCCCTGTTCGGCGAGCAGGTGGGCCAGCCGCTCGGCACGCTCGGCGGTGCGGTTGGCGATGACCAGGCTGCGCACGCCGGCCCTGGCGAGGGTCGCCGCGGCGAGCGAGGACATCGATCCGGCGCCGACGACCAGCGCCCGCCGGCCGGCCAGCGGGCCGGTGGTGGGGGCGAGTTGGGCCAGGCCGAAGGTGACCAGGGACTGCCCGGCGCGGTCGATGCCGGTCTCGGAGTGGGCCCGCTTGCCGACCCGAAGCGCCTGCTGGAACAGGTCGTTGAGCATCCGGCCCGCGGTGTGCAGGTCCTGGCCGAGGGCGAGCGCGTCCTTGATCTGGCCGAGGATCTGGCCCTCGCCGACGACCATGGAGTCCAGCCCGCAGGCCACCGACAGCAGGTGGTGGACGGCCCGGTCCTCGTAGTGCACGTACAGGTGAGGGGTGAGCTCGTCCAGGCCGACACCGCTGTGCTGGGCCAGCAGCGTGGACAGTTCGGCCACGCCCGCGTGGAACTTGTCCACGTCCGCGTACAGCTCGATGCGGTTGCAGGTGGCCAGCACGGCCGCCTCCGCGGCGGGTTCGGCCGCCAGGGTGTCCTGGAGCAGCTTCGTCCGCGCGTCCTCGGAGAGCGCGGCGCGCTCCAGGACGCTGACGGGTGCGGTGCGGTGGCTGAGGCCGACGACGAGCAGGCTCATGCGCGACCCTCGCTTCGCTCGGGACGGCCTTCGCCCGGAACGCGCCGTTCGATGACGTGCTCGCTGCGTTCGCTCATGCGGGCATCACGGCGGGGACGTCCCCGTCCGGCTCCGGGCGGTCGTCCTCACCGGCCTTGCGCTGCTCGTGGAAGGCGAGGATCTGCAGCTCGATCGACAGGTCGACCTTGCGCACGTCCACGCCGTCGGGCACCGACAGCACGGTGGGGGCGAAGTTGAGGATCGAGGTGACGCCGGCCGCGACGAGGCGGTCGGTGACCTCCTGGGCGGCGCCGGCCGGGGTGGCGATGACGCCGATGGAGACCTGGTTGTCGTCGACGATCGACTCCAGCTCGTCGATGTGCCGCACGGGCAGGCCCGCGACGAGCCGGCCGGCCAGGGCGGTGTCGGCGTCGAGCAGGGCGGCCACCCGGAACCCGCGGGACGCGAAGCCGCCGTAGTTGGCCAGCGCCGCGCCGAGGTTGCCGATGCCGACGATGACGACCGGCCAGTCCTGGGTCAGGCCCAGCTCCCGGCTGATCTGGTACACGAGATACTCCACGTCGTAGCCGACGCCTCGCGTGCCGTAGGAGCCGAGGTAGGAGAAGTCCTTGCGCAGCTTGGCCGAGTTGACCCCGGCTGCCGCGGCGAGTTCCTCCGAGGACACGGTGGGCACCGAACGCTCGGAAAGAGCTGTCAGCGCCCGCAGGTACAGCGGAAGCCTGGCGACGGTGGCTTCGGGAATCCCTCGGCTACGGGTCGCCGGTCGGTGTGATCGGCCAGTTGCCACGGTGCTCCTGCGGGTAGAGCTGGGCTGAGGGCGACCACGGTCTTTGGGGACGCCCCGTGGACGCCAGGCTATGTCTTTGTGAACGCGTGCACAAAGATGGTGTCCGATTTGCCCGGCGGAAGTGATGGGCATCACGCGCTCCCATGCCGGACATTCGGCACCGATCGGCGTGCCTGATCGTTGCTGCGCCGCATCCAGAGTGCGTCGGCGGCGGCCAGAACGCCAGAGGGCTCCGGCCAGCGCACCGCCTCGGCACTGGCCAGCCGCTCGGCCACCCCCGGCGCCCCGGGCGCGTAGTGGGTGAACAACTCGGCGGTGGTGCGGGCGTCACCGAGCGCGGTGTGCGGATTCCAGTCCGTGATGCCCGCCGCCGCCGCGCAGGCGGTCAGGCTCAGCCCGTACCCGCGGGCGTCCCGGGACTCGTGCACGGCCCGGCCTGCCCGGTCCGCGGCCATCCGCATCGTGCACAGCTCCGGCACGGCCGGCAGCCGCAACCCCACCCGGGCGTACTCCGCGGCCAGGAACGCCCGGTCGCATCCGACGTTGTGCCCGACCAGCACCCGGCCGCGCAGCAGTGTCAGCAGCCGGCCCGCGATGCCGGCGAACCGCGGCGCTCCGCCGAGGTCCCCGGGCTCGATGCCGTGGATGTGGGTGGGGCCCACCGGGCCCTGCGGATCGACGAGGGTGCTGAACTCACCCTGCGGTTCGAGATCGCGGTCCAGCAGGACGACGGCGAGCTCCAGCACGCGATGCCGCCGCGACGAGGAACCGGTCGCCTCCAGGTCCACCACGGCGAAGCCGGACGGACCCTGGGCGCGGCCGGGGAGACCCGAGAGCACGCAGCACACTCCTCACGCATCACCCCCGGGCGTACAAAACGCCCTCGATGGTAATCGAATGTGTGCGAGTGCAGGTAACTCCGGTAAAACGGTCACCCCGCGGTGAGCGCCCCGCGCAGCCGCCGCTCGTCGACCCGCCAGAACGTGTGCTGCTCGCCGTCGACCAGCACGACCGGGATCTGCTCCCAGTAGCGGTCGTACAAAGCGGCGTCCTGGGTGATGTCCCGCTCCTCGACCGCGGCACCGGTCTCGGCGGCGACCTTCTCGATCACCGCCCGTGCGTCGTCGCACAGATGGCAGCCGGGCTTGGCGATGAGCGTCACAGTCCTCATACGGTCAAGGTAAGGGAAACGTGTCGCATGGAGTTCACACGCCCGCTCCTCGTGCGCACCGGCGTTGCCCCGCAAGGTGGTTATGCTCGCGACATGGCCGCTCTGAGATGGCTCACCCCCCGCAAGCAGTCCGCCACGGAACGGAGCGTGGTGGCGGGCGAGGCCGCGGCTGCCGTGGCGGAGGCCGCGATGGCTGCCGCGTCCCACCCGGAGCCGGCGGAGGCGCCCGCCGCACCCGAGGCGCCGGAGGCGGCCGGAACGCCGGCAACGCCCGAGGCGGAAGCCGGCGAGGCCCCCGGGGCCCCCGCCGCCGAGGAACCCGCGTTCCCGGTGGCCGGCGACCCGCGCGCCGCCGCGTTCTTCGACCTGGACAACACCGTGATGCAGGGCGCGGCCCTCTTCCACTTCGGCCGCGGCCTGTACAAGCGGAAGTTCTTCGCCAAGCGCGACCTGGTCCGGTTCGCCTGGCAGCAGGCGTACTTCAGGATGGCCGGCCACGAGGACCCCGAGCACATGCAGGACGCCCGCGACAGCGCGCTGTCCATCGTCAAGGGCCACCGCGTCGAGGAACTGATGTCCATCGGCGAGGAGATCTACGACGAGTACATGGCCGGCAAGATCTGGCCGGGCACCCGGGCACTCGCCCAGGCGCACCTCGACGCGGGCCAGCGGGTGTGGCTGGTGACCGCCGCGCCGGTGGAGACCGCCAGCATCATCGCCCGGCGCCTGGGCCTGACCGGTGCGCTGGGCACCGTCGCGGAGTCCGTCGGCGGCGTCTACACCGGCCGGCTGGTCGGCGAGCCGCTGCACGGCCCGGCCAAGGCCGAGGCGGTTCGGGCGCTGGCCACCGCCGAGGACCTGGACCTGTCGCGCTGCGCGGCCTACAGCGACTCGCACAACGACATCCCGATGCTGTCGCTCGTCGGCCACCCTTATGCGATCAATCCCGACAGCGGGTTGCGGAAACACGCGCGCAACCAGGGCTGGCGGTTGCGTGATTACCGCACCGGACGCAAAGCGGCGCGGATCGGCATTCCCGCGGCGGCCGGGATGGGCGCGCTCGCCGGCGGCGTGCTGGCCGGTGTGGCGATCCACCGCAAACGCGCCTGAAACGGCCGCGGACCAGCCCGTACCGGCTCCGGCTCGGCGGTGAACCGGCCCTCGACCGGCCCCGAACCGGCTCTGACCGGGCCGTGAACCGGCCGCCGACGGGTGCGTCCACCCGCGGTGACGCCTCGGTTCTCCCTCGCGCCACACGCGCACAACACGCTCTCTCCGCGAGCAATTCACGAGCGGAAGTGGTCAACTCCCGCCACGCGTTCGATAATTGAGCGAAACCGATTCCGCACAGGAAGTGGCGGAAACGGCGATTTCAGCAACTCGGTGTAGCGTCGTCAGTACGAAGCGTTATTCTCCTCAGACGCATTCCGGAACCCACTCGTCGCCACGGCGGGTGACGGTCCCGTACTGCACGTGATGGAAGTTCTGCCTCTGGGAGTCCCGTGTACCCACACGACGGGGTTGACACCTCCGGCTTGGCTGCGTTGCGCGCACTGGTGCTTGACCGCCTGGTGCGCACGGTCCCCACGCTCGCCGTGCCCGCCCTCGCCACGCCCGGTCCCACCGTCCCAGGCCCGGCCTACGCCCTGGCCGAAACCAGCACCGCCGCAGGCAGACGCACCCGCAACGGCACCGCACGCGGCCGGCACGCCGGCAACGCCGCGGGGCCCGCCCACGCGGGCCACGGCACCGCCACCCCCGACCGCACCGCCGCCGACCGCGGCGCCACGGCCCGCAGGCCCGCCTCGGACACCGACAGCGGCCGGATGATGGACCTGGTCGAGCGCGCCCAGGACGGCGAGACCGAGGCCTTCGGCCGGCTCTACGACCACTACAGCGACACCGTCTACCGGTACATCTACTACCGGGTCGGATCGAAGGCGACCGCCGAGGACCTGACCAGCGAGACCTTCCTGCGCGCGCTGCGCCGCATCGGCACCTTCACCTGGCAGGGCCGCGACTTCGGCGCGTGGCTGGTGACCATCGCCCGCAACCTGGTCGCGGACCACTTCAAGTCCAGCCGGTTCCGCCTGGAGGTCACCACCGGCGAGATGCTCGACGCCAACGAGGTCGAGCGCAGCCCCGAGGACTCGGTGCTGGAGTCGCTGTCGAACGAGGCCCTGCTGACCGCGGTGCGCAAGCTCAACCCGCAGCAGCAGGAGTGCGTGACGCTGCGCTTCCTGCAGGGCCTGTCGGTCGCCGAGACCGCCCGCGTGATGGGCAAGAACGAGGGCGCCATCAAGACCCTCCAGTACCGCGCCGTGCGCACCCTGGCCAGGCTGCTGCCCGAAGACGCACGGTGAGCCGCCGGTGCGCCCGATACCAGAGCGCGCGGCGACACGAGGCGCTTCGCCCGTATGGCCGCGGCACGATGATCAGACCTGCGTAACCCAACTGGACCGGCACTCGTTGCATCACGTGCAGACACTTCCGGGCCGCGCGCCCCGTCCCGCAGTTCACTCGATCGGGTGGACAGCGACGGGCCGTACAACCTTCGGGGCGGTACGAGGAGTCGAGTGTGTGGATGACGAGAGGAGGTGCCGCCCGTGATCGGACAGGCAACGGCACACCGGCGGGCGAACGCCTTCGCCCAGGCCCTTGAGGACCAGAACCTCGAGGACACCCCCGTCTCCGGTGCGGCAACCGGTCGGCCGGGGAGCCAGGGGGCCCACGCCGCGGCCCGGCACGCCGACCCCGAGCAGGCCGCGCTGGTGGCACTGGCCGGCGCGATCAGCGCCCGGCCGCGTCCGGTCATGGACGCGGAGAAGAAGACGGTGCAGCGTGCACAGCTGATCGCGGCGATGGAACAGGCCATCGCGGACGGCAGCTTCAGCGAGGGCCGGGTGCCCGAGCAGCGCTCCGAGTCGCACGGCAGCCACCGCGCGACCGGGCTGCGCAAGCTCACCCCGCGCTCGCGGCTGTCGCGCCGGCTGGCCGTCGGCGGGCTGTCGGTCGGCGTGGCCGCCGGTGCGCTCGGCGGGGTCGCCGCCGCGAGCACCAACGCGCTGCCCGGTGACACCCTGTACGGGCTCAAGCGCGGCATGGAGGACCTGAAGCTGGACATGGCCAGCGGCGACGCCTCGCGCGGCAAGGTCTATCTGGACATGGCGTCCACCCGCATGCAGGAGGCGCGCCGGCTGATGGACCGCGGCCGCGGCGGGCAGCTCGACCCCGACTCGGTGGCCGAGGTCCGCAGGGCGCTGTCCGGCATGCACCAGGAGGTCGCCGAGGCGCACCGGCTGCTGTCCCAGGCGTACAAGGACGACGGCTCGCTGCAGCCGATGGAGCTGCTGAACACCTTCACGCAGAACCACCGGCAGGGCTGGACCGATCTGCGCGGCAAGCTGCCCAGCCAGCTCACCGACGTCTCCGACCAGGTCTCCTCGGCCCTCGACGCCATAGAGCACGACGTCGCGCCGCTGAAGCCGCTCATGCCCAAGGCGCACAGGAGCGACCGCCCGTCGTCCGCCCCGGGCGACGACCAGGGAGCCGGCGGCACCAGCGGCACCTCGGACGGCGGCTCCACCGGTCCGTCCGCGTCGACCTCGGCCGGCGACCAGCAGACCGGTACGGGCACTCCCAGCCCGTCGCCGTCGAACACCTCGGGCAACGGCCTGATCGGCGGCACCAACCTGCTGAACCCGAACCCGCCGACGCCCTCGCCGACGGACACCCCCAGCGGCACGCCCACCGGCCAGAACCACTCGGTGGTCCTCCCGCCGCTGCTGCCGGGCCTCCTGCCCGGGCTCGGCCTCACCTCGGGCTCCGACTCCTCTGAATAGGAGCAGCCCCCCTGCTGGTGCGGCGACGGTCAGAAGAACACCGACCGCCGCCGCACCAGCAGTTCGTAGAGGGGCTGTTTCCTCTTCAGGCCGCCCTCGCGCTGCTCGGCCCTGAGGGCCTCACAGGCTTCGCCCGGCTGCGCCGGACTCCGCCCGGCGACCGAGCCCCGGCCCACGGAGCGCACAGCCGCAACCGCAACCGGCTCAGCACCCAGCGACCTCTCAGAAGAACACCGACCGCCGCCGCACCAGCAGTTCGTAGAGGGTGTGCTGGATCGTCTCGCGGACCTGGTCCGTCAGGTTGAAGACCAGCATCGGGTCCTCGGCCGCCTCGGGCGGATACGTATCGGTGGGGATGGGCGTGCCGAACTGGATCGTCCACTTGGTCGGAAGGGGAACCAGGCCGAGCGGGCCAAGCCAGGGGAACGTGGGCGTCAGCGGGAAGTAGGGGACGCCCAGGACGCGGGCCAGGGTGCGCGAGCTCCCGATCATCGGGTAGATCTCCTCGGCGCCCACCACCGTGCACGGGACGATCGGCACCCCGGTCTTCAGCGCGGTCGCCACGAACCCGCCCCGCCCGAACCGCTGCAGCTTGTACCGCTCGGAGAACGGCTTCCCCAGCCCCTTGAAGCCCTCCGGCATGACGCCCACGACCTCGCCGCGCTCCAGCAGCAGCTGCGCGTCCTCGCTGCACGCCAGGGTGTGCCCGGCCTTGCGGGCCAGCTCGTTGACCAGCGGCAGCATGAACACCAGGTCCGCGGCGAGCAGCCGCAGGTGCCGCCCGGCCGGGTGGTGGTCGTGCACCGCGACCTGCGCCATCAGCCCGTCCAGCGGCAGCGTGCCGGAGTGGTTGCAGACCACCAGCGCCCCGCCCTCGGAGGGGATGTTCTCGATGCCCCTGACCTCGACGCGGAAGTAGGTGTCGAACAGCGGCCGCAGCAGCGACATCAGCACCTGGTCGGTCAGTTCGGCGTCGTACCCGAACTCGTCGACCTCGTAGTCGCCGGTCACCCGGCGCCGCAGGAACGCCAGCCCCGAGGCGACCTTCCGCTCCCAGTGGCCGCCCAGCAGCCGGTCGGCCGCACCGGCCAGCACGGCTCCCAGCGACGGCACCGCGGGCTCGTCGGGGTCCGCGCCGTCCAGGCCCTTGGCCGCGCCTTCACGGCCCTGCGAGGACCCCGTACGGGCCTGCCCGCCGTCCCCGTCGGCGTCGCCGCCCGCGCGGCCGCCGCCGGACTGCGCCGGAATCCCCGCGGACGCCTCCGGTTCCGCCGCGGAGGCGTCATCGGCGGCGCCCTTGCCGCGGGCCTTCCCCGTACCGCCGGCCGCGGGGGCTCCCTCGTCGGCGTCCGGCACGGGCGTCAGCGGGCCGTGCTCGGCCGCGCCGCCGCCGCCGGCTCCCGGCGACGCCGTCTTCTTCCGCGCCCGGGACCGGCCACCGCCCCTGCGCGCCCTCGAGTCCTCGTCGAACGGGATGACCTTCGCGTCGGTCATGGCTTCCGCTCCTTCCGCCGAAACCTGCTCAGGGCCCGTCACGAGCGCACCGCCGCGCCGCCGTCCACCGGATCGCCGTCCGCCGCGGCGCGCGCCGCCGGCGGCAGTACCGCCGCGAGCCGGTCGACGGCCCGGGCCACCCGGTCCGGCGGCAGCAGGCCGGGCCCGCGGCTGCGGGCGAAGTCGCTGAAGGTCTCGGCCGTCGAGTAGGCCGGCACGAAACCGAGCGTCTCACGCATCTGCCGGGTGTCCACCACCCTGCCGTGCGTCAGCAGCCGGATCTGCTCGCGCGAGAAGTCCGTCACCCCGGCCGTGCGCAGCATCTGGCCCAGCCAGGTGACCGCGGGCAGGAACACCGGCACGGTCGGCTTGCCCAGCCTCCGGGCGGTCTGAGACAGCAGCAGCACCCCGTCGCCCGCGACGTTGAACGTGCCGCTGTTCAGCGTGCCGCGCCGCGCCTCCAGCGTGGCCACCAGCAGCACGCTCTCCACGTCGTCCTCGTGCACGAACTGCAGCCGCGGGTCGTAACCCAGCACGGTCGGCAGTATCGGCAGGTCGAAGTACTCGGCCAGCGGGGTGTCGGCGCGCGGGCCGAGGATGTTCGCGAACCGCAGCACCGCGACGGCCACGTCCGGCCGCCGGCGCGCGAACCCGCGCACGTAGCCCTCGACCTCGACCGCGTCCTTCGCGAACCCTCCGCTGGGCAGCGACTTGACCGGCGTCGTCTCGCTGAACACCGCGGCGTCGCGCGGCGCGGAGCCGTACACGCTGGTGGTGGACTTCACGACCAGCCGCTGCACGGTGGGCGCCTTCTGGCAGGCGCCGAGCAGCTGCATCGTGCCGATGACGTTGGTCTCCTTGGCCTGGGTGCGGCCGCCGGCGCCGAGCGCCGTGCCGCTGACGTCCAGGTGCACCACGGTGTCCACCGAGTGCTGGGCCAGGATCTTGCCGATCATCGGCTGCCGGATGTCGGCGCGGACGAACTCGGCGTCACCCAGGTCGTGCTCGGGCGGCACCGCGTCGACCGCGATCACCCGCCCGACCTCCGGTTCCCGCTGCACGCGCCGGACGAACCGGCCCGCGAGCTGCCGCGCGACTCCGGTGACGAGGACCACCTTGCCCACCATCAGCGCCTTCCCTGGGAGATGGAGCCACCGTACCGCCCGGGCGTTGCCACGCGGTGAAGCCCCGCCTCACGAAAGCACGCGCGGGAAAAAGCCACCGCCCCCTTGGTCCACCCGGAGGTGGACCAAGGGGGCGGGAAAAGCGGCGGAAGTTCGCCTACTTCTTGTTGCGACGCTGAACCCGCGTCCGCTTCAGAAGCTTGCGGTGCTTCTTCTTGGCCATACGCTTGCGCCGCTTCTTGATGACAGAGCCCACGACTACCCTCGCTTCGGTTTCACTCGGTGCGGGGCGTCCGAGCCCACACGACCTACGTCGGCCTAGCCTACCCGCCCGAAGGGGGCACGCGTAACCGAGGCCCACGCAGCCGGTCACCAACCCGTTACCGGGCCTTCTCAGGCAGATTCCACCCCCACGTAGGACTCGCGGAGGTAGTCGTGGACGGCCTGCTCCGGAACCCGGAACGACCGCCCGACGCGAATGGCCGGAAGATGACCGCTGTGCACCAGTCGGTACACGGTCATCTTGGACACCCGCATCACCGCCGCGACTTCGGCGACGGTCAGGAACACGACCTCGTTGAGAGGCCGGCTTTCAGTTACAGCCATGACACACCTGAACCTTCCGCACATGACGCCACCGGCTTCCCCTCCGGCGACTCCAACAGGCATGTGCGCTCCCCCACAGATTAGGGGCGGATGATGCAAGTGGGGAAGAGGAGTTGCCAATGGTTGACTATTGGACGAGCCAGGCCCTGCGGAGTACGTAGCGGGACAGTGGCCGGTAGTCGTCGGCGCGCACCGAGTCGTCGAGCGGTACCGCCACCGCCACTGCGCCCTCCGCTTCCGCGACGAACACCGCAGGATCGTCACTGTCCCCCAGGCCGATCGCCTCGAAACCCAACTGACCTGCGCCGCAAAGGAATCCGTGGTCCCCGACCACCAGTCCCGGCAGCACCCCGCCCCGCTCCGCGGCCGCCGCCAGTGCCACCCTGACCGGCAGCGGAGAGTGCGTGTGCGCCCCCTGCCCGGCCGGATCGGCGGGTTCCGCATGGCGTAGGACGGCGACGCCCGCGATGTACCGCAGCACGTGACGGCGTACGCCGAATGGTGTCGGCACGTCGACGCATCGGCCGTACCCGGGAGTGAGGACCGCGCAGCCCGCCGCCGACAGCGCCGCCGCCAACGCGCCGTAGAAACCCAGCAGCCGATCCGGATGGCCGGTCCCCAGCAGCACCGGCACCCGGTCCCGGGCGGCCCGCGCCAGCCGCTCGGCGAACGCGTCCAGCGCCGCCACCGTGCAGTCCGGATCGATCACGTCCTGCCCCGAGGTGTGCCCGGGATCAGGCGACACCCCGCACCGGTCGGCCATCAGCGCCAGCAGCGCGCCGGCGTCCCACACGCCCTCCGGGTCCAGCCCCAGGGTCTGCCGCGGATCGCGGGCCGCGAACAGGGCGTAGCTGCGCAGGCTCTTCTCCCGCGAGGTCGTCACCCGACCCGCCAGCCCCGCCGCCACCAGATGCGCACGCAGTGCGCCACCGTCCGCCACCCAATGATCGTCCCGCCCACCCCGCCACCTGCGGGCTCTTCCCCGCAAACTCACCCCGACCGGGTGAAGCCGGACGATCCCCCACGCGTACGGACCGTACGGGCGTACGGTACGCCGCCGGGCACCGGCGCTACGGCAGCAGCCCGTGCAGCGGGAAGACCGCCCGCCGGGTGGCGAGCACCGCCTGGTCGAGACGGTCCGCCGGGTCGTACCCCGCGTCCTCGAACGACGACCACTGCGGGCTGCGCCCGTCGGTCATCCGCAGCGGCGCGGTGGCCCGCGTCCGCGCGTACACCTCCTGCCGCCACTCCTCCGGCACCATCGTCTGCGGCGCCAGCGGCACCCCCGCCGCGATCGCCACCAGATGCGTCCAGGTCCGCGGCACCACGTCCGTCACCGCGTACCCGCCGCCGCCCAGCGCGATCCACCGCCCCTGCGCATGCTCGTGCGCCAGCCCGTGAACGGCCTCCGCCACCATCCGCTGCGCGTCCAGCGACACCGCCAGATGCGCCAGCGGGTCCTCGAAGTGGGTGTCCGCGCCGTGCTGCGAGACCAGCACCTGCGGGCGGAACGCCGCCACCAGCTCCGGCACCACCGCGTGGAACGCCCGCAGCCAGCCCGCGTCGCCGGTGCCGGCGGGCAGCGCCACGTTCACCGCACCGCCCTCGGCGTCCGGCCCGCCGGTCTCCTCCGGCCAGCCCGTCTGCGGGAACAGCGTCCGCGGGTGCTCGTGCAGCGAGACGGTCAGCACCCGCGGGTCGTCCCAGAACGCCGCCTGCACGCCGTCCCCGTGGTGCACGTCCACGTCCACGTACACCACCCGCTCGGCACCCAGCTCCAGCAGCCGGGCCACCGCCAGCGCGGCGTCGTTGTACACGCAGAACCCGGACGCCGCCGCGGGCATCGCATGGTGCAGGCCGCCGGCGAAGTTCACCGCGTGCGACACCTCGCCGTGCCACACCGCCTCGGCCGCCCCCACCGACTGCCCGGCGATCAGCGCGGACGCGTCGTGCATCCCGGCGAACGCCGGGTTGTCCTCGGTCCCGAGTCCGAACCGCTGGTCGGCACCGCCGCGCGGATCCTCCGACGCCCGCCGCACCGCCGCCACGTACTCGGCCCGGTGCACCAGCTCCAGCGTGGAGTCCCCGGCCGCCGGCGCCGCCACCACCGGCAGCGCGCCGTCCAGCCCGAACGCCCTGACCAGGCTGCGGGTGAGCCCCAGCCGCACCGGGGCCATCGGATGCCCGGGGCCGAAGTCGTACTGCGTTACCTGCTCATCCCACATCAACTGTGCGCGGCCGCTCATGGCCGACACCGTACCCGGCGGGCCCCGCGGCGAAAGACCGCGCATAGACCAGCGTGGCCCCCACCAGGACCATCGGCACCACCATCGCGCCCCGGTACGACCACGCGTCGCCCAGCGCCCCCACCAGCGGCGAACCGACGAGGAAACCCACGTAGTTGAAGATGTTCAGCCGCGCGATCGCCGAGTCGGACGCCCCCGGGAACAGCCGCCCGGCCGCCGCGAAGGTCTGCGGCACGATCACGCACAGGCCCAGCCCCAGCAGGGTGAAGCCGAGCATCCCCACCCAGGCCCCCGGCGCCACTGCCACCACCGCGAAGCCGCCCATGGCCACCACCGTGCCCAGCCGCACCACCGGCACGGCCCCGAACCGGCGCACCCCGAAGTCGCCGACCGACCGGCCGATGAGCGTCGTCACCATGTACACCGCGTACGGCACCGTCGACAGCTGCTCGGAGCTGTGCAGGGTGTCCTGCAGGTACTTCGCGCTCCAGTTGGAGACCGTCGAGTCCCCGATGTAGGCGAACGCCATCACCAGGCAGAGCGGCATCAGCAGCCGCATCACGACCTGCTGCCCCCCGGACGCCCCGGCCCCGGCCGCGCCCGCGGACGTCCCCCCGGCGGCGGCCGGCACATCGGGCACCGGCACATCGGCGGCCGGCGCATCGGGCGCGCGCACGTCGGCCGCGGCCTGGTGCGCGACGTCCTGCGGCTGCGCGTCCCGGTACCAGCGGCTGGCCGTCAGCGTCAGGGGTATCAGCACCAGTACCGCGGGCCCGTACAGGGACAGCAGCGACACATGCCAGTGCGCCCCGGCCCAGGCCAGCGACGCCCCGACGATCCCGCCCAGGCTGTAGGAGGCGTGGAACCCGAGCATGATGCTCTGCCCGTACTCCCGCTGCAGGCTCACCCCGAGCATGTTCATCGACGCGTCCAGCCCGCCGACGCAGACCCCGAACAGGGCCAGCGTCACGGCCGCCGTCCACATCCGGTCACCGGCGCCCAGCCCGGCCAGCACCAGGCCGACCACCGGCTGGACCCAGCGCAGCACGACGCTCGGCCGCACCCGCTTCACCAGCTGCTCGGTGCCCACGCTGCCGGCGCCGGCGAGGATCGGTACCGCCGCCAGGAACACCGGCAGCAGGCCGTCGCTGATCCCGTACCGGTCCTGGATCGCCGGGATCCGCGTGACGAGCATCGCGAACAGGGCACCCTGCGCGAAGAAACTGACCGCAAGGGCGGTGCGGCCGTGCCGCAGAGCCGATGGCCGGTTCACCGGCAGGGCGTCGTCCATAAGGGAGGAGACTAGGCGCGAAAGCTACGGATGAGTAGGGGTCAGCCGAACAGGAGATCCGGCAGCTCCGCCATGCTCCCGAACAGCGCGCTCGCCCCCGCCAGCCGGTCGGCCGGTGTCATCGCGGTGAACCCCAGCACGGCCATCCCGGCCGCCCTCGCGGCCTGCACGCCCAGCGGGCTGTCCTCCACCACGACGCAGCGTTCCGGCGCCACTCCCAGGGTCGCCGCGGCGTGCAGGAACAGATCAGGGGCCGGCTTGCCCCGGCCCACGTCCTGCGAGGAGAAGATCCGCCGCTCGCCGAAGCGCGGGTACAGCCCGGTCGTCCGCAGCGCCACCCGGATCCGCTCGTGGCTCCCCGAGGAGGCGAGGCAGTACGGCACCCCGTCCGCGGCGAGCTTCTCCAGGACGACGTCGACGCCCTCGACCGGCTGCAGCTCGCGCTCGAACGCGGCGAACACCCGCCCCTGGTAGGTCACGTCGAACTCCGCCGGCAGTTCCTGCCCGGACCGCTCGCGCACCACGTCGTGGACCCGGTGCAGGGCGGCGCCCATGTAGTCGCGCAACGAGTCGTCGTACGTCGTCGGGTGCCCCAGCTCGGTGAGGTAGCCCGCGAGGATCGTGTTGGAGAGCGGCTCACTGTCCACGAGGACGCCGTCGTTGTCGAAGATCACCAGGTCGTACTGCACGGATGTACGGTACAGGTCGGCTGAACGCAGAAAAGCGTCAGCCCCCGTGCTGGGCACGGGGGCTGACGCTTATTCAATATTTGTTCGGCGGTGTCCTACTCTCCCACAGGGTCCCCCCTGCAGTACCATCGGCGCTGAAAGGCTTAGCTTCCGGGTTCGGAATGTAAC